>CBFGTS010000001.1:0-652492 GCA_965652295.1 uncultured Haloferula sp.
GCTTGCTCTTGGCACGGCGGCGGAGGATGCATGCGACGAAGCCGATGGCGGCGAGGAAGGAGCCGCCGGTGAGCCAGTGGTGCCAGGCGAATTCGAAAGTGTCCATGTGGCCGTGATCGTGACCCGGGTGGGCGAGCGCGGACGCGAGGGCGGCGGGGAGGGTGTGCCTGGATTACGGGCTTCGCAGCGTGCGGGGAGTAGCGGTGGTGGGGATCTCGATGTCCCGGCGGCAGAGCACTCGGTCAATGGGGCGGCGAGGGGTTGGCTTCGGGCGCTGATTCGCGGATCCGAGCAAGTTTGACCGGGTGAGTGCCGTTATGTAGCTTTCACTCTGATCCGATGAAAACCCTGAGAGCCCTTTTTCTTCCGCTGGCGGTCGCGCTTTCGAGCGCTTCGGGCGCGGAGATTACCGGGGCGCGGGTGGCAGCGGCAGCCCTCAAGATGGACGAATTCGTGGCGGGTTGGTATCGCGAACAGGAGCTCGACGTTCCCGAGGTGACCGATGACGCGACATTTTTGCGGCGGCTATACCTGGTGGCGATCGGCAGGATCCCGACGATGGAGGAAGCCCGCTTTTTTCTGGAGCTGGAGGATGACTCGAAAAGGATTCAGCTGGTCGATTATTTGATCCAGTCGAAGGGCTACGGAAGCCACATGAGCAACTGGGTGTTCGACCTGTTGAGGGTGACCGACGGAAAATCGGGCTTCAGTGGGACCTTGGAACCCTACCGCGCATGGGTGCGGGGGGCGATGGAGGACAACATGCGGTGGGACGATTTTTCGAGGGAGCTGGTGGCGGCTTCGGGAAACCCGTGGAGTGAAGAGGGTGCGGCGGTGGGCTACTACCTGCGTGACCGGGGGATGCCGTTGGACAATTTGGCGAATACCACCCGGATTTTCTTGGGGTCGAGAATGGAGTGTGCGCAGTGTCATGACGACCCCTTCGGTGAAACCGAGCGCATCGATTTCTACAAGCTTGCGGCGTTCACGCACGGTCAAGGGGAGGTTTCGCGGAAACCGATGCGAAATTTGTGGGATGAGTTGGGCGAGGAAGATCAGCGCGGGTCGTTTGAGAGAGCGGTGGCGGTGACAATCTGGGATCGTGTGTTCGGGATGAGCTTCACCGGCGGGGGAAAGGGCCGGATCCCGTTGCCTGGGGACTATCAATATCGTGATGGCGATCCGGGAGAGGTGGTGGGCGCTCGTACGCCTTTTGGGAAGACCGTCCGGATGTCGGAGCGGACTGACAGCGAGGACGGACGCGAGCAGTTCGCGGAATGGATCACTTCGAGGACCGGCGAACAGTTTGCCTCCGTGATCGCGAACCGGATGTGGGCCCGCGTGATGGGGCGGGGGGTGTATGAGCCGGTCGATGAGTTCGTGCCGGCGGAAAGGACGCACGCCCCCGGGTTGATGAGATACCTCACCCGCCTGATGGTCGAGTTCGACTACGACCTGCGGGCCTTCCAACGGGTATTGCTCAGTACCAAGACTTTCCAGTTCGCGCCGAACCCGGAGCCGTCGAAGGTCGCGACGGGGGATGATTTCCACGGGCGGCAGTTGCAGAGGATGTCGGCGGAGCAGATCTGGGATTCGCTGATCACGCTGGTCGGCGGTGATCCGGACGGAAAAGTGCCGCGAGGCGTGGACCGGACGATCCGGGTGCGTGGGAAAGCGGTGGATCTGGGAGGGATGGACATGGAGTCGCTCTACGAAGAGGTGACCTCGATCGAGAGCGAGGCGGAGTTCAGGAGGTATTTCGAGCGGATCGTAGAGCTGGCGAGAAAGGAGCAAGGCGACGGGGGGAGCGCCGCAGATGGAATGATGGAGCGAAAGGTGGCACGCTACCGGGGTGATGAACAGGTGAGGGCGTCGGAGCTTCCGAGTCCGGCACCGCGGAATCATCTGCTCTACTTGTTTGGTCAGTCCGACCGCGAAGTGGTGGAGGGAGCGAGCCGGGAGCCGAACGTCGGGCAGGTGCTGGCGTTGATGAACGGCTTTGTCCAACAGCAGCTGATTCTGAATCGCGAGGCCCATGTTTTCAAAGGCTTGGAAGGAGTGAGCGACGCGAGGGAAAAAATCCGGCGGCTTTACATGGCGGTCCTGAGCCGCCCGCCTAGCGAGGAGGAGAGCGAGTGGATGATGGACGAGGTGAAGCTCTCCGGCGAGGACGCGTGGCCGAATATCGTGGCAGCCCTGGTGATGTCTTCGGAATTCCTATTTGTGCAGTGATCCCATGAGTGACTTTGAAAAAGCGGACGAACTGGATCGGCGGGGGTTCATGGCCAATGCGGCGAAGACCCTGCTAGGGGTTCATCTTTTCCCGATGCTGGGCCCCACGGTGGCCTCGGCCGCAGTTCCGGTGAACGCCCGTGCGAGAAGTGTGATCTATCTCTATATGTCGGGCGGCATGAGCCACCTCGACACGTTCGACCCGAAGCCGAAGAAGAAAGATGTGATGGGCCCGATCTCGGCGATTGCGAGCAAGGCGGATGGGATTCTGGTGGGGCAGCACCTGCCGATGACGGCGCAAGTCATGGACCAGGTATGCGTGGTCAACTCGATGACCTCCCGCCAGGGGGCTCATGAACAGGGGAGCTATATCATGCATACCAGCTATACGATGCGGGGGACGGTGAAGCATCCGTCTTTGGGCGCTTGGGCGCTGAAGCTGGGTGGGCGGATCAACCCTGAAATTCCGGGCTATGTGGCGATCGATGCTTCGCCGGAAATGACGGGGGGCGGGTTCTTTGGTGCGAAGTATGCGGCTGCACCGATCGGAAGTCCGAGCGAAGGGTTGAAGGATTGTGAGAAACCGGAGGCGGTTTCCCAAGATGCCTTCGACCGCAGGCTGGCGCTTGCGGATCGGCTCAACCGGCAGTTTCACGGTCGCTATCCGAACGCGGACGTGAAGGCGTACGAGGAGCTTTATCAGGAAGCGGTGAGGCTGATGAACAGCGAGGATTTGAAAGCCTTCAATTTGAAGGAGGAGACGGAGGCCACTCGCGAGCTTTATGGTCAGGCCCGGTTTGCCCAAGGTTGCATGTTGGCGCGAAGACTGGTGGAACACGGTGTGCGCTTCGTGGAGGTTCAGCTGGGGGGGTGGGACACGCATTACGACAATTTCGCGGCGGTGGCGGGGCGCTGTCAGGAGTTCGATCAGGCGTATGCGGCCTTGTTGAAGGACCTCATGGCAAGGGGCTTGCTGGAGAGCACTCTGGTGGTGGTGGCGACGGAGTTCGGCCGCACTCCGGAGATTCAAACGGAGCACAACCAGGGCCGGGATCACCACCCGGCGGCGTTCACCTGCCTGCTGGCAGGGGGTGGCGTGAAGGGTGGATACCGGCATGGGGCGACCGACGCCAAAGGGGAGCGGGTGAAGGAGAAGGCGGTCGAGGTCCAGGATTTCAATGCGACGATCGCCCACGCGCTGGGAATACCGCACGATCAGATCGTGATGTCACCGAGCCGACGGCCATTCCGGATGGCGGATGAAGGCAAGCCGGTGATGGAGGTTTTTGCCTGACACTCGTTGAGGGGAGACGGGCGTCCCCCGAATGAATTTACCCGAGGAGCATTTCAGGGTTGAAAGCATGGCCCTGGGGGAGATAGATCTGTGGTGGCCGCTGTCCGCCAAGGGCAGCGCAAAAGCAATCGGGCGGCAGCGCTGGCCTGATTGAGCCATCGATTTCCCTGCATCTTGGGTTGATACAAGGGATACTTGGCGGTCCGGATGTGCACGTCCGGGCCGCCTTTTCTTTTTGGCTCGCGCGTCTTTCCGGCGGGAAGGTGGGCGGAGCGTCAGGAGCGCCGTTTCGCGTCGATGTATTTGAGGGCGGCTTCGGTGCGGCAGTTGACGTGGAGCTTTTCGTAAATCTGCCTCAGGTGCCAGCGGACCGTCTCGGTGCTGATCTTGAGTTCTTCGGCGATCTCCTTGTTGAAGAGCCCCTTGGCGAGGAGCTGGAGCACTTCGGTTTCCCTGTTGGAAAGCTGGTCGAGCTTCTCGGGAGGTGAGGCTTTTTCGCGGAACGATTCGACGACTTTCAGCGCGATCACCGGTGTCATGGGGGCACCGCCATCGAGCATTTCCTCAATGGCCCGGACGATCTCGGTCGGGCTGCTGCGCTTGAGGATATAGCCGCTGGCCCCGGCTTTGAGGGCATCGAAGATTTTCCCGCCATCCTCGTAGACGGTGAGGATGAGGACGCGCAGTTCAGGCAGGAGGGTTTTGAGGCGAGCGGTGCATTCGATGCCATCCATGCGAGGAAGGTTGATGTCCATCATGACCAGCTCCGGCTTGAGTCGGGGGATGTGGATTTCGGCTTCCTCCCCGGTGGGAAACGAGCCGATGCATTCGCAGTCGGGAATGGCATCGACCAGCTCGGCGAGGCTGGCGCGGATCGTGGGGTTGTCTTCGACGATGGCGATGCGGGTCATTTCGTGCGGGCGGGACGGGTGGAGTACGGGGCTTCGAGAGGCATGGTGAAGGTAATGGTGGTGCCATGGGGGCCGGAATCAAGTTCCAGCGAGCCCGCGACACTGTCCATGCGCGCCTGCATGTTGGACAAGCCTTGGCGGTGGGAGGGGGCGTTGGTCGGGTCGAAGCCATGGCCGTTGTCGGCAACCATGGCGATGACTTGTTCGTCCACCACTTGGAAACGAAGACGGACCTCGGTGGCTCCGGAGTGTTTGAGGGCGTTGTGGACGGCTTCGTTGACGGCCATGAGGAGGTTGTGGCGTCGCTTGGAATCCAAGGGGCGGGCCGGGATTTCTCCTTCGATCTCAAAGCGTCCGCGGATGCCTGCTGCGTCGGCGCTCTCGCGGACGCGCGAGCAAATGTAGTAGAGGGTGGACGAGAGGTCGTCGTTGGCAGGATTGACGGTCCAGACGATCTCATCCAAGGACTTCGCCATGTGCTGGGCGCGATCGACGATGGCGTCGATCTTGTTTCGCTGCGTTCCGGGCTGCATCGAGTTTCCGAGGAGGGTGCCGATGAGATTCACCTCGGTAAGGCTTGCTCCCAGTTCGTCGTGGAGGTCACGGGCGATCCGCGCCCGCTCCGCCTCGACCCGGCGGGCTTGGCGGAGAGCGATGACCTTGCGGCGGATTTTTCTGACGGACCAGGTCCGAATGCCGACGGCGGTGAGGGCGATGGCGACGATGAATGCCAGGATTCTGAACAGCGGCGTTTCCCAGAAGTGGGGGATGGAAATGACACGGATGCTCGCGCGGGAGGGTGATTCGTGGCCGTCCTCGATCCGGGCGTCGAAACGGTAGTCTCCCGGGGGCAGCGAGGCATAGGTGATGGCCCGGGATCCCTTGAGCGTCTGCCATTCGTTCTCCAATCCCGACATCCGGTAGCGGATGACGAGGTCCTCGGGGTGAATGAACTCGGGGGCTGTCAGTTCGATGCGGAGGGTGCCGGCGTCGGGCTTGAGGCGGAGGGAAGAGGGTGCGTCGGGGTCGTTGCGGCTCCAAAGGAGTCCTTGGTCGGTGGAGGAGGTCTCGATGTAGAGCGGGGCGGGGCGGTGGGCACGCTCGACCTCGGAGGGGGTAACGCGAATGGCGCCGGAGGGGAGGGAGAACCAGAGCCGCCCACGTTCGTCGATATCGCAGAGGTTGCCGTATTCGCCGGTGAACTGGGGGGAGGGCAGTCCGTCGTTGCGGGTGAGGACGAAGGTGGATGGGAGCGCCTCGCCGGATCCGGGGAGTTCGGAGGTGTCGAGACGCTGAAGGCCGGTATCGGTTCCGAGCCATATGTTTCCGTCGTGGTCTTCGATGATCTGGGCGATGGTCTGGCTGGTGAGCCCTTCGGCGGTGGTCCAACGGCGGATCTCATGGTCACGGATGCGGTAGACTCCCTGGCCCAGAGTGCCGACCCAGATCGAACCATCGCGGCTTTCGCAAAGACAGGCGGCAAGGATGATCTCCTGATGTTCGGTATCTTCAACACTGAGCCAGCCCGCCTCCGTCAGCTTGAACAGGCCGTCTCCTCCGCATGACGCCCAGATGTTTCCACGGCTGTCCTGAAGCACATCAAGAATCCGGCGGAGATGAGGATTGCTGTCGGCCACGGGACCGATGCGACCCTGGTTGTTCCATGCCTCCACCATGGCGGGAGCCCTGTGGCTGGCCGCCGAGCCGCTGAGAACGTCGCCGTGATCGGTTTCTGCAAGGGCCAGGAATGGATCGGGGGGAGCCAGGCCGGGAAGGGGTGCCACCGTGCCGGAAGCCGGATCGAAGCGGAAAAGCCCGCGGTCATGGGTTCCCACCCAGACCGACCCTCCGGCTCGCGGCAAAAGGGAGCGGATGGCTCCGAAGGGGCTGGGATTTGCGATGACTTGGGTGAACTGATCGTCTTTCAGGAGGAACAGGCGTCCGCCGTCCGAGCCGGCCCAGACGTTGCCTTGGGGATCCACCGCGACCGAGGTGGTGACCGTGCGACCGAGGCCGGAGGAGGCGGTGAAGGTTTCAAACCATCTCCTGCGAAGGAGGTTGAGCCCGCCTCCATTGGTGCCCGCCCAGAGGAAGCCGTCGTCATCGATTGCCAAACACCGGACGTCGTTCAGGGACACCAAACCCATCCGGGCGTCGAGCGTGCTCCAACTTCCGTCATGGTGCAGGAGGATTCCTGCGTCGCGGGTCGCCAGCCAGAGGTTGCCGTTTTCATCGGGCCGACAGGCAAGCAGAAAGGTGTCCTCACCGGTGGGTAGCTCCCGGCTCACATCCTGCCAGCCTTCCTCCCCTTCCCGCAGGAGCACGCCGTTTCCGCAGATCCACGTGTGTCCGGACGGAGTATGGCAAATATCCCAGAGGTCGCGGCCGGTCCATGGCCCCACCTGTTCGATGGCGCGTTCCGGCAGCGAGGGGTCCCAGCGACTCAGTCTCTGCTGGGACAGGATGAGCATGCTGCCATCCCCGTTTTCCAGAAAGGCGCGGACGTCCGGGGGCTCGCCGGGGACTTCCACCGGGTGGAGGACTCCTTCCGCCCACCGCCAACAGGAACGGTATCCGCCAAGCCAGACCGCTCCGCTAGAAGAAGCTCCGATGGCGTAAATCGCCTGGCTGGCGGTCTCTTTGAGAAAGTGCCACTTTCCGTCCTGCCGGTAGGCGGCTCCGGACCGGGTGCCGGCCCAGAGGCGGCCCGCGCCGTCGATCTCGAGGGAAAGCACCTGCGTGTCCGGCAGCCCCTCTTCGAGGGAGTGGACCACGAATTCCATACCGTCGAAGCGAGCCAGCCCGTTGCCTGTGGCGGCCCATACGAAACCTTCGGCGTCGCGCACCACGGCGGCCACCACGTTGCTGGGGAGACCATCGCTGGTCTGCCAGAAATCATTGAGGTATTCCGCGCCTTCCGCTGCGACGACGAAAGCCACAACGGCGGTCGTCAGAAGCACGCGAGTCCGCATGCGGGAAAGGCGGTCTGATGAACCCTTGCGTCCCATGGTAGGCGGCAACGATAGCGGGTTGGCGGACGTTGGAAACGCGAATCCTGCGCATTCCCAGAGCAAACCCCTCCCCATGGGGGGGTATCTCCGTCCGTTCCTGCTGCTATGGTGAGAAACGCTGTCGGGACCATTTCCGGCGGCGGGCTTGCCAATCAAAAACCTGAAACGGGGCAGGGCTTTGCACCCGGTCCCCCTATCGAAAACCTATGAAACCCAATATTCCTGCCCTCTCGGTGTGGATAGTCGCCTTTGCTTCCCATGCGGAGGCGGCCGACATCACCCTCAACGCTGCTGACGCCTTCGGTGCCTCGTCGTTCAATGCAGCAGGACAATGGAGCAATGCCGCGCCTCCGTCGGCGGGTAACAACTATTTCAACAATGGCCTTCTCCTGCGCACTCCCCCGGATGGCAACTCGTACACCTTCATGGGTGACTCGCTGACGATCACCGGGACGGCGAATTTCAGTGCCGCGAATACCGACGCATTGATGTGGAAAGGGACGGGGACGGCCTCCGTCATCACGATCTCCAATCTCATCGTCAACGGTGGCCAGATCCGCCACGGACAAGGTGACGCCGATTCGTTCACCCTGGCCGGGAACATCACGGTTGGTGCGAATGGCCTCGGCCTTGCGACCCAAGGCGGGATGATCATCTCCGCCCCTATCTCGGGAACATCGCAGATCGTGGTGATGAACAATGGCAATGGCCTGGCCGCCCGCACGGTGACGTTCGCCAGCAGCGCGAGTACCTTCACCGGAGATTTGAACCTCAACAACGCCCAGAGTTTGGCGGCTCTGGCGGACGATGCGGTCTTCAACTTCGTGATCGGAGCAGCCGGGGTGAGCAACACGATCTCGGGTCCGGGCAGCATCCAGTTGAACGGGGATTTCGTTCTCGACCTCACCGGTGCCAGCACCACGGTCGGCAGTTCCTGGTCCTTGGTTTCCGCCGCGACGACGACCTACGGAGCGAGCTTTTCCCTGCCGGGCTTCACCAGCAACGGGGCCGCGGAGGGTGCCCGCATCTGGAGCCGTGAGGAAAACGGTGTCCTGTATCAGTTCAACGAGGCTTCGGGTTCGCTTTCGATCCTGAACAGCGACTCGGACGGAGACGGCCTTGAAGATGCTTTCGAGCAGGTGATCATCGATTTTGACTCGGGCGATGCATTCGCCTCGTTGGGCGATGTTCTCCCCGGGGATGACTTCGATTTCGATTCCTTTACCAACCTTCAGGAGTTCGCTGCCGGCTCGGATCCCACCGATGTCTTCTCTACTCCGGACGATGTCGATGGCGACGGCATGGAGGATGCATGGGAGGTGGCGAACTTCGGCGATACCTCGCGCGATGGAACAGGGGATGCGGATAATGACCAACTGGACGATATCGATGAGTTCATCCGGGGAACGGATCCCAACAACACCGATTCCGACGGCGATAATCTCGGCGATGGCGATGAGGTGAGTGGCGACCTCAATGTCGATTTCTTCTTCACTCCCACGGATCCTTCGCTTGCCGACACCGACGGCGATGGTCTGGATGACGGGGAGGAAATCAATGGAACCGCCAACACCGCCTTCGGCAACGAGGCGACGGACCCCACACAGCTTGATACGGATTTTGATAACTATTCGGATTACGAGGAAACCGTTTACGGAACGAATCCGAATGACGAGGATTCAATTCCACAGGAACATGAATTGATCGGCCTTGAGAAGCGGAATGGCAGCTTCGAGTTCCGCAGCGGTGTGGCCAATGCCGTGAACTACAAGCTCGGTTGGGACGGGCCCGCACCGGATGACGTCGATGCCTGGACAACATGGGGCGAGCAAACGACGACCTCCACCGACAGCGGTGTCGAAGTCGATGCCACAGCCACCCACGGTTCGATGATCGGCTTCACCCAGAGTGGGAATGGAGCGAAGAACATGACAACCTATACCGCGAAGGAAGGGGACGTGATCCGGCTCACCTATGACCGGGTGAACGGCTATACCACCGGCCGCACTTTCCTCCTCTTTGACGCATCGGACTTGTCGCAGGGATTCATCAAGATCCCCGGTAGTCCGGAGCAAATCAACACGGCGAATGGAGCCTATTCGATGGTCTTCACGATTCCGGCGAGCAGCCCTGCGATCGGGCGGCGCATCGGGGTGGGAATCCACAACGCCACCGCCGGTGCCTGGCCGGGCTGGGACAGCGTGGTTCTGACCGTTTCCGATCAGGATGTGGACGGCGACGGACTCAGCGATTTCTGGGAGGATCTGTATTTCGGCAACGCTGATGACAATCCGGATACGGCGGAACTCGCGCTTCAATCGGGTGCCGGAAATGCGGACAGCGACACCTTCACCAACCTCCAGGAATTCGAAGGAGGATCGGACCCGACGGACGGGACCTCGGTGCCATCCGACAGTGATGCGGACGGGCTCGATGACGCTTGGGAGCTCACCTCGTTCGGAAACCTGAGCTACGGAGCCAACGACGATCCGGATCATGACTTCGCCACCAACGAGATGGAGGAGGCCGCCGGAACCTTGGGTGGTGATTCATCCGACTGGCCGGATGCCGACGGGGATGAAATGGGTGATGGATGGGAGCTGCACTATGGGCTCAACGTCGGCACCAATGATGCGGGTCTCGATCCTGACGTTGATGACAGCACCAACCTTCAGGAGCATGACGCCGGGACGGACCCCACCGATCCCGATTGGTCGCCGGGGAAGGCGAAGCTCAAGCATCGCTGGAGTTTCAATGGAGACCTTACCGATGCGGTCGGCAGCTCGGATGCCCAGATCATCGAGGTGGGAGCCAATAACGCGACTCTCGGCGCGAACGGCGTGACGCTGACGGGCGGCGCGAAGGGCAGCAGCGACTACGTCCAGCTTGGAAGCAACCTGATCGGCGGCCTCGACACGCCGGTGACGATCGAGCTTTGGGCGACGCCCCATGCGGTTCAGAACTGGGGTCGGATCTTTGATTTCGGCACCGACATCGGAACCACCGGGACGGCGAACAACTACTTCTTCATGAGTTGGACCAATGGGACCGACCCGGCGACAGATCGTGTGGCGTGGGATTCGCCGACGGCTGGTGAGACCGGCGTGACGGCATCCAACGCGCCCTATGTGCTCGACGTCCCCTATCACATGGTTCTGACCATCGAGCCGACCTACTTCAGCGGCGGCACTTCCGGGTCCACGGTGACTTGGTACACGGCTCCCGTGTTCGGCTCGCTTCCGGACGGCCACCCCTTGCTCGGAGCCAAGGGCTCGTTCACCACCACTCTGCATCTCGACGATCTCGTGGATGCCGTCAACATGCTCGGCCGCTCGGTGTGGCCGGACAACACGGCGAGCGCGACCTACGACGAGGTCCGGATTTGGCACGGCGCTCTTGCTCTTGCGGAAAGAACGGCCTTCCACATTTCTGGGCCGGACACGATCGATCGCTCCGACACCGATGACGACGGGTTCCCCGACGTATGGGAAGTGGCGTACTTCGGAAACACAACGACCGCGGTGGCGGGAAGTGACTTCGACAACGACGGGGCCGACGATGATGAGGAATATGAAGCGGGAAGTGATCCGAACAACATCGCCTCGACGATCTTCGATCGGGATGCCGACGGACTGGATGACGACACCTTCGAACTCATCTATTGGCACAACCTCCTTCAAGAGGGCACGGACGATCCCGACGGGGATTTCGTGAACAACGAATACGAGGAAACAGGAGATGCCTTGGGGAGCACCGATCCGACCGATCCGGCATCGATGCCGGATGTCGATGAGGACGGTCTGCCGGATGGTTGGGAGTTCCGCTATTTCGGTGCGGGGAACCTGACGGTGGAGGATACCGACGACAATGATTCGGATACCCTCGACAACCTTGCGGAATACACGGCGGGAACCGATCCGACCCTGGCTGACACGGATGCGGACGGCCTGGACGACGCGGCCGAGATTGCCGCTGGAACCGATCCTCTGGATCCGGACTCCGACAATGACGGCCTCACCGATGGCGAGGAAGTGAACACCTACGGAACCGATCCGTTGTTGGCGGACACCGATGGCGACCTGTTCTCCGACAAGTATGAGGTGGACCAGGGCAGCGATCCCAACGACATCGCGAGCCTGCCGACGCAGCCGACGGGGTTCACCCTGGTGGAGGACTTCGACACCACCGGCATGACCTTGGGCCAGACCTTCAACGGCATCAACGGGTGGACGGTCAATACCGCCAACGTGGTCGTCAACAACCCGTCTGGATCCGGCCTTTCGGGCAGGTGGGTGGACGGAACGATGCAGCAATCGCTGACCGGAAAAGGCCTGCAGGTACTGAACGGCAACACCGGGACCGTGTTCATGCAGCTCTACATGGAGGGGGCGGATGCGATGCTGATCGACCACGCCTTCAGCTTCAGCGATACGACGGGAACCGGGACGGGCGATCACGAGGCGATGACCGGCTTCAAGGATGGCAACATCACCGTCCGGAATGGTGGCGCGAACTACGACGCCGGCTACGACTACTCGATGGGGGCTTGGTTCAACGTCTGGCTGGTGGCCGACAACCAGACCGACACGACCCGCGTTTGGGTGGAAAGCCCGAGCGGCCAGACGGGGCAGATTGAAATCAGCGCCGGGCAAACCTGCTCGTTCCGGAATGGTGTCGCCTCCAACGCGCTGATCCAGTTGTTGTTCCTGGAGTTCGACACGGGTTCGCTGGTGATCGACAACATTTATGTCGATCCGTCCTCGCAGAACCTGACCAATCCGCTGGGCGGAGGTTCCGACGGTGATGGTGATGGCATGGATGACGCCTGGGAAACCGCCTACTTCGGAAGCACCACCGCCGCCAACGGAGGAGCGACGGAGGACTTCGACGGAGATGGTACCGACAACCTCACCGAGTTCCGCCTCGGGCTGGTGCCGAACGACCCCACCTCGCGCTTCGCGATCCGCACCACGGATACCAACGGACCGACCGGCGGATACAGCTTCAGCTGGCCGAGCCAGGAGGGGGTGACGTTCACGATCCGCCGCTCGGTGAATCTAAGCAGCTGGTCGGACATCGCCACCAATGTGGAGGCAGCCGCCGGAGCGGACGAGACCACCTATACCGATTCCACCGCGCCGTCCGGCAAGGCATTCTACCGCGTCGAGCTGGAATGAACCTCTGAGATGATATCTGACGACGGGCGGTCCGGGGGTTGCACTTCCGGGCCGCCTTTCGTTTCTCTTTTTTCGCCCCGTTCCCCGGCCTATCGAAATGAAACGATCTTTCCTCGTCGCGCTTGCCATCGCGTGCGTTCTTCATGCCGCCGAGCACCAGGCGCTGCCGCCTGCCGGCCCCGATTGGGAGCTGGTTTGGGCAGACGAGTTCGAGGTCGAGGGTCGGCCGAACCCGGAATACTGGGAGTTTGAAACCGGTTTTCTCCGCAACCGGGAACTCCAGTGGTACCAGCCCGCGAACGCGATGGTCCGCGACGGGCATCTGGTGATCGAGGGACGTCGGGAGAAGGTCGCCAACCCGCATTTCGTCGAAGGCTCCGACCGCTGGCAGCACCGCAGGCGGGAAGCCCGTTTCACGTCGGCTTCCCTGATCACCCGGCCGGAGCATTCATGGACCTATGGACGCTTCGAGATCCGCGCCCGCTTTCCCGCGCTGCCGGGGCTTTGGCCGGCGATCTGGACGACGGGGAGGGGCCGCTGGCCGCATGCCGGGGAGATCGATATCATGGAGTTTTACCAGGGCCACCTGTTGGCGAATTTCGTGCAAGCGGGGCCGCGCGGCGAGGATGTTTGGAATGACTCGCGCCACCCCTTGAAGGCCTTCGATCCCGATGGATGGGACGAGCGCTTCCACATCTGGGTGATGGAGTGGACGGAAGAACGCATCGACATCTATCTGGACGGGAAGTTGCTCAATTCCCACGACCTCACGAAGCCTTTCACGGGTGCGGACCCCCGGCTTGAGCCTTTCAAGGCACCGCAGCGGTTGCGCCTCAACATGGCCATCGGCGGCCAGGGTGGCGATCCTTCCGGCACTGCTTTCCCGCAGCACTACGAGATCGATTACGTGCGAATCTACCAGCGCGGGAAGGGCTCCTAATGTGGCCCTGCCTGGGGGGGAGTTGCAGGTTTTCCGCCGCTCTGCTTCTCCAGCGGAAGATAAGCTTCGCGGAAGGTGCGGGGGTTCATGCCGGTGAAGGTCAGGAAATTGCGGTTGAACTGTGAGATCGATTGCGGAGAGCAGGCGGCGGAAATTTCCCCAATGGTTTTTTGCGGTTCGCGGATCAGCATCCGCGACGCATGGGCGCAGCGTTCGGAGCTGAGCCACTGGCGGAAGGGGAGGCCGGTGACGCGGGTGAACTCATCGCCCAGGCGCGCCGGTCGGGTGCCGAGATGGGAGCCCATCGAGCCGAGGTCCAGCGAACGGGCGGAATGCTGGGTCAGGAGCTTCCACACCACCCGCACGTCCCTCGGCCACGCTTCATGGCCTTCGTTCACCCATTCGACCATGGCCTTTACCAGCGCTCGGATGTTCGCTTGACGCCATTCCAGGTAGGGCTCGGGGGCCCAGCGCAGCACCATCAACAGGTCCGAGCCCGCATGCCGGATCGCCAAAAGGTTCTCGTGCTCCAGTGGCGGGGTGGAAACGAAGACGGCGGACAGGCCGCAAACGTGGTCCAGAGCGGCTTGGTAGTCCGCCCATGCGGGGTGCGATCGAATGTCTGGGTTTTGTAGCAGTCCTGCTTCCTCGGATCTCATTTTAAGCCGAAGCCTTGGGTTGGGCTCAACTCGACAAGCCCACCTGTTAGCACGATCTCAAGGAATCGTATTTTCTCCGCAAAATTGGCGAAGCTCCATGGGTTCCGGGATTTTTTCCAAAGGTCAGGTGTGTCCGGTGCGGCGGAACTGGCGGGGTGTCGAGCCGGTGGCCGTGAGGAAGTTCCGGTTGAACTGCGAGACCGACTGCGCGGAGCAGTTCGAGGCGATCTCCGCGATGGGCTGCTGGGGATGCTGGAGTAAAAGCTTCGCCGCACGGGCGCAGCGCTCCTCTCCCAGCCAGCGGCGGAAGCTGGAGCCGGTGGCGAGCGTGAACTGCTCTCCAAGGCGGGCGGGAGCCATGCCCAGATGCTTGGCGATCGAGCCGAGATCGAGGGGCTGATCTGAGTGGTTTTGGACCAGCCGCCATACCACGCGGGTCGGCTTCGGCCACGGGCCGCGGCCTTGGTTCATCCACTGGATCATGGCCTGCGTGAGGAGCATCATCGATTTCCGCCGCCATTCCAGCGGAGGCGCGGGTGCTGGAATCCACAGGACGGGATGCTCACGCCCCTTGGCGCGGACGACCAGAGGCTCATCGGATGTGTGCCCGAAGTCAGGGTGCTCGGTCTCGCCGGTGGCGGGAGCGCGCCCTGCCAGATGCTCCAGTGCAGAGGCGTAATCCGGCCAAGCAGGGTGCGCCGTCGGGTCGGCCATCGCCAGTCTGCCCGGAGGTTGGTGCATCATCGATTCTGGGTTGGTGGGTTGAATCACTTTTCAATAAACACCCGGTTTGGAATTCCGCAAAAAATTTACCGGTATTAGACTTCCGTATTTTTGCTGAGAGGTTTAGGGTGAGCGCGAAATGAAACGAGGAGGGTGGAACTTGCTGAGCAAGCACGGGCAGGCGTTGGTGAGTATTTCGCGTCGTCCTGACATCCGGATGATCGATCTGGCCCACGAGTTGGGCATGACGGAACGGGCGATCCGGCTTGTGCTGGCGGCTCTGAAGACTTCGGAAGCGCTGCGGGTGGTCCGCCGTGGGCGGAACAACCGATACGAGGTCGATTTCGACTTCGCCCTGACCCACCCCGTGGAAAACGGACTGTCGTTGAGGCAGTTTCTCGCCCTGTACGGGATGTCGGATGACCCAGGTGCGGGCCTCGGCGGAGAGGATGGAGAGGAGCGGGATTCATTGCACGACGGGGTGGGCGGTTCCCCAGACGCCGGTGAAAAAACTGTCTCGTAGGGGACGACGGGTGTCGGGGGCTTGATCCCGCTCGACGAGATCGGCCATCTCCGGCGAAGGAGCGGTTTCCAAGTGGCCCAGAGCGATGGCAGTCGCGGGCTCGTGGGTGGGCGGTATGTCGAAGGTCTCGCGGATGCGATCGAGGTCGATGCCCGCCATTTGATGGACGAACAGGCCCAGCGAGGTGGCTTGGAAGGTCATGTGCGCCGCAGCGGCACCGATGTCGTGCAGGTGGTGGCGGTTCGGCTTGTTGTTCTTTTGAAAGGCAGTGCGGGCGAAGGAGAGCAGGAGGACAGGGGCGCGCTTGGCCCACTCCTGGTTCGCGGGGACGAGGCATGAAAGGATGCGCGCGTGGAGATCGTCGTCTTCGCCCATTCTCCCCACGATGAAGGCCCACGGCTGCTCGTTGTAGGAGGAGGGGGCCCAGCGCCCGGCTTCGAGAATGGATTTCAGCTCGTCCGCGGTCACGGGACGCTCCGAAAAGCAGCAGGGGCTCCATCGTTCCCGTAGCAGCGGGACGATCTCCGCCTCCGTGTTCTGATGTAGGGTGGTGGCTTCAGGCGTCGCAGGGTCCATCCATCCCCTTTTCGCATGAGCCATTCCAAGGTGAGAGAAGTGACGCCATGCGGCTCACGATCATGGGATTACGCAAAATTTCGCGCAGCACGGGGAGTGGGGCCATCGTTGCGATGTGCACCATTCGGAGCGCGGCCCATGCAAAATCCATCAGAAGTTCGGGCCCGGCCAGCCGCCTGCGGGCGGCCTCAGCGGATGCCCATATCCTTGCGGAACGCCTCGACCATCTTGAGGAAACGGAGATCGTTGGTGCGGGAGGATTCGTTGTCGAAATTCAGCCCGTAGGGCCAGAAGTGCATGCGGTCGGCGTGCAGCACGGCGTCGGGGCCGTCGAACTCCTTGAGCTGTGCGACGGCGTGCTTGCCGGTCCATTTGCCGTCCTCGACGTGTTCGTGCCATTCGGGGTGGGTGCCGATGCCCAGGGTGTGGGCGATTTCGTGGAGGGCGACGCGGCGGTTGATCGTGCCGCCCCAGTTGATCCAGCCGTCGTAGTTGGCATCGGCAGTGGGGGTGCCCGGGCTGTTGTGGGCGGTGACGTGTTTCTTGAACTTTCCGTGGCGATTGATGAATGCGACGGCCTGATCCATGGCCTTCACGATCATTTTCCGTCGGTCCGCCGGCCACTTGTCGGAGCCATCGGAAAGTCCGTAGGTGAGAGGCCCCTGAAGCTCCTTCTCCCGTCGCGCTTCCTCTTCTTCGGCCTTCTGGCGGGCCGCGGCTTCCTCCGCCCATTTCGAAGCAATCAGGATGTCCTGCCCGGAAAGCTTGTCGACCGGGATGTCCACCGTGGTGCCGTTGGCTCTGCGGATCTGCACGGAGTCCGCGTCCGCGGAAACGAAAGTGCCTTCGATGCCGCGTCCGTCCGTGGAGGTCCATGTCCGGGGTTGGGAGGGTTCGGTCGCGGCGGCGGACAATGTCAGCCAGAGCGCGAGGAAAGCAGCGAGAAGGATGGGCATGGTTTTCAAAACGAATGAAGCGTCGGAACGCGTTCAGGATCAAGAAGCGTTTCGTGGGTGGAATGCCAGGGCTTACGAGCTGATTTATGGGGCTTTATCGCAACTTTTGCTTTCCGGGAGGCCTGTCAAAAACCGAGTTTCTTTCTCGATGAACTTGGACTCCTCAGCTGGCAAGCGGGTCACGCGGCGCGTGCGCCTCAAGGATGTCGCCGAACGGGCGGGGGTGGCGGTTAACACGGCATCGACGATTCTCAACCGGCGTCCCAACTCGTGGGCTTCGAAGGCCACGATCGAGCGGGTCTTTGCCGCAGCGAAAGAACTCGGCTATCGCCCCAACCGGGCCGCGGTGGCCCTGCAGTCCGGTCGGTTCAACACCGTGGGGTTGCTGATCGCCGATCTCAAGAACCCCTACTTCACCCACATTGCCTCGGTGCTCGGCGTGGAGTTCGAGCGCCGCGGATACGATCTGGTGATCGAGAGCTGGCGCAATGACACCGAGCGGGAGAAGAAGCTGATGCGGGATTTCGTGGACCGGAATGTGGATGGGATGTTGTGCTTTTTCAGCGACATCGATGCCCACCGTGAGTTTCTCGAAAAACAAGCGGAGAGCGGTCCTCCGATCGTCGCGCTGGCGATGGCGGGCACGGAAACGGCACCGGTGGACAAGGTGATGGCGGATTTCGGCACCGGGATGCGCGAGGCGGCCGAGCGGCTTTATGCCGATGGCCACCGCAAGTTCGCCTTCCTGGCCGCGCGGTTGAAGGGTCACCGGGTGGGACGCCGTCCGGGGCTGTTTCAGCAGATGGTGAGCGAGTTGGAGGGAGCGGAGTTCCGGATGATCGAGTGCGGCACGGAAATCCATGAAGCCCGCGAGGCGGCGGCGCGGATCTTCTCCTCGGGCGATCGGCCGACGGCGTTCATTGCGCTGAATGATTTCACCGCCATCGGTGTGATCCGGGCCGCGGCGGATGCCGGACTGCGGGTGCCGGAGGATGTTTCGGTGGTTGGCATCGATGGCGTTCCACTGTCCGAATTTCTGACCGTCTCTCTTTCCACCGTGGCGCAACCGCACGACGCGATGTTGACCAAGGCGGTCGAGTTTCTAATCGAACGAATGGAAGGTGAGGACTGCCAGCCGCGGGAGGAGTTTTTCCCCACCACCTTCATCGCCCGCGAATCGAGTGGAGTGGTGCCGGGCGCTTGAAAACCAGGCTGTCCGCAGATGGCGCGGAGGAGGATGGATGCGCTTGGAGTCTCTCCCAGATGGGGGATGTGGCAGGTTCAATAATGAGGATAGCGCCGACTTGACGCTGTGAGGCACGGCGGTGCAGGACTTCCGGTCCATATTGCATGAAACACCGACGTCCGAAGTACTGTGCTGCTTCATCCCTCGCTTTGGTCCTTTTCCTCATCGTGCCCGGTCTTGCTGCGAAATCGGCAGCCGAGCTTCCATCCTACGCGATCTTTCGGGAGATCATGGCACCTGACTCCCAAGTGAATGATATCGAACCGGTGGCCATGAATGATGCGGCCCAGGTGGTCGGCACTCTAACCCGCAGGCATTCCAATGGTTCGGAAACCCACTCGGTCTTTCTCGTCGATGGCATGCAGTGGCGGGAGCTCCCTTTGCCCCACGGAGCGGATTATCCCCGCGGGACGGCGATCAGCGAACCCGCACCGGACGGGTCGTTCTTCGTGACCGGCGCTGCGAACTTCGAGGATGGCTTCTCCCGTGGTATTGTCTGGTCCTTTGGCCCCTCCGCCGCCGGCCATCCGCTCGCCGCGACCCACACTCTCACCAACGTTGTCCTGCCCGAGGATTCCGCCAAACCGGGAGAGCAATCATGGGCGACGCCTACAGGTGTGTCGCCCGCCGGCACGGTCGTCGGTCACGGAGTCAGCTACATCGCGGGTGTTCCGCTCTACTGGCTGCCTCCCTACAACGCTCCTGCGCAGCGGGCCGAGCCGTTGGATCCCGGAACCAGCGGAGATGTCATCCACGGCATCGATGGGTCGGGAAACATGCTGCAATCCACTTTCATGGCCGGCATTTTCCTCTCCGATCAGCTCATTCCGGGCTCGGTGCCGACTGGCATCTGGGACCCTCAGCAGTGGATCGCCACCTCCGTTCGTGGGGGGTGGGCCACCGGGTATTTCGCCGGTTCAGGTTCCGAGAGGCATACGTGGCGCTGGACTTTCGGAATGTCCGGGGCCGCGATCATCGACAATCACCAGGCGGCCTCGATCAACGGTTCCGGCACCGTGCTTGGTCGTCGGGTCGATCCGGAACACCCGTCCGTGCAACAGACCGAAGTCATCGGCACCTCGTCGCGCGAACTGCTTGCCGACCTGATTCCCTCGGGACTGCGTCTCGGGGACGGGACCCTGGCGTACTGGCTCGCGGATACCTCCGCGTTTCCCCCTGTAGCGATCAACAATGCCGGCCTGATCCTGGTGCGTAGAGGCCGGAGTTCCTTTCAAGATGCCGATCGTTTCGTGATCCTGGCCCCGTCCGGCTATGGCGAGGCGGCGGGCTCGACGCTGTCCGCTCCGGTGGCGGTATCCGCCAAGCCGTCCCAAGCCCTCGGTTTCCGGATCTCCGGCCTCAAGCCGGGCCACCAGCTCTTCGGCGCTTGGAAAGGCAGCGGGACTTTCCCGCCGGTAACGATGGTCCCCGGCGGTGCCGAGACCTTCGCTCCCAACGCTGGCGGGGATCACGTCCTCCAATGGTGGGCAGTGGGGCCGGACAGCGTTTCCACCTTTGTCGAAACCTCGGTCCACGTCCCGGCTCCGGTCTCCGTTTCCGTGGGCTCCACGACGGAGGGATACCCCGCCTCCGCCTATCTCTCGATCTCCGGCAGTTCGGCTGAGCCCGTTTCGGTGAGCTATCACACGGAGGCTGCCTCAGCGGCTGCGGGCTCGGATTTCACCCCCGTGTCGGGCACCGTCCTGCTGTCTCCGGACGAGGGATCGGTCATCGAAATACCGGTTCTGGTCGACGGGATCGCCGAACCCGGTGAGACCTTCTTCTTCGTCATCGATGAAATCCTGGGAGACGTTCATTACGACGGCAGGTATCGCTGGAGCGTCGAGATCTACGATGCGGATGGCGGCGGCGGAGAGCCGGTCTTTACACCGATGCAGGCGTGGGAAATGGAGCACTTCGGCGGCCTCAACTACGCGCTTTTCGAAGGGGATGATGATCTGGACGGCTTCCCGGTGCTGATCGAGTACGCCCTCGGTGGCGACCCGGCCAAAGCAGAAACCCGCGGAGAACTCTTCGCCGTCGATGCTGAGGGTTCCGGTCTCCGCTTGAACTTCGCCAGACGGCCTGATCCGGATATCCGCTACTGCATCCAGAGCAGCAGTGACTTGGATGAATGGGAGCAGATCGCGGTCCTCGTGCCGGGAGCTTCGACCTGGGAGCCCTCGTCGCCCGGCGTTTTCGTGACAGAAGGCCCGGCGGACCCGGCGGGACTGATCCCGGTCCAGGTGACCGACCGCCCGTATGTTGCCGGCTCCGGGTCCCGCTACCTGCGCCTGCTCGTCGAGGAGCGTTGAATCGACTCAAAGCAGCTATCGCTGCAACAGGACGGTTTTTTCATAGCCGCGGACCTCGTCGAGCCAGGCGGGGCCGACGGGAACATTACTACGTTTGCAGTACTCGTCCCAGACGGCGCCGAGGGGGAAGGTCTTCATTTCCTCCATGAGGGCGAGGCGGGTGGTGTAGTCGCCTTCGAGTTCGGCGGCGCGGAGCTGGTCGGTGGGCTCGAGGAGCCCGGCGAGCAGGGCGCGCAGGGTGTTGCGGACGCCGATGGTCCAGGCGGCGACGCGGTTGATCGAGGCATCGAAGAAATCGAGGCCGATGTGGACGCGGTCTTCCACCTTGTTGGCGACGATCTCGCGGGCGATGGCGTAGAGTTCGTCGGAGAGGGTGACGACGTGGTCGGAATCCCAGCGGACGCCGCGCGAGACGTGGAGCAGCAGCTCGGGGACGTAGAGCAGGCAGGAGCTGATTTTCTCCGAAATCATCTCGGTCGGATGGAAATGGCCGGCGTCGAGGCAGAGGAGGATCTGCTTCTGCATGGCGTAGCCCATGTAAAATTCGTGGGAGCCAGTGACGAAGGCCTCGGAGCCGATGCCGAAGAGCTTGGACTCGACGGCGTCGAGGTTGTGCGGGGTGTCGAAGGCGAGGATCTCGTCGAGCGAGTCCTTGAGGCGTTGGCGCGGGGCCATGCGGTCGGCGGGGGTGTCCTTGTAGCCGTCGGGCACCCAGATGTTGGTCACGGTCTTGTCGCCGAGCTGCCGGCCCATGTCGTCGGCGATGACGCGGCAGGCTTTGCAGTGGTCGATCCAGAACTGGCGGATGCCGGCGTCCGGCGAGGAAAGCGTGAGGCCGCTGTCAGCCTTGGGGTGGGCGAAGCAGGAGGGGTTGAAGTCGAGCCCGAGGTTCTGGGATTTGCACCAGTCGATCCAGCCCTGAAAATGGCGGGTCTCGATCGCATCGCGTTCGACCTTGGTGTCGGTCTCCAGATAGATCGCGTGGAGGTTGAGGCGGTGGTTCCCGGGGATCAGGGAAAGCGCCTTTTCGAGGTCGGCGCGGAGTTCATCGGGCGTGCGGGCTTTGCCGGGGTAATTGCCGGTGACGGCGAGACCGGAGCCAAGCTGGCCATCGGGGTTTTCAAAGCCGCCGACGTCGTCGCCCTGCCAGCACTGGATGGAGACGGGGATGGTCGAAAGGCGTGCGAGGGCGGCTTCGGTGTCGATGCCGAGCGTTGCGTATTGGTCGCGGGCGGCGGAATACATGAGATGGCGGATGGAAGATGGTGGATGGAGGGATCCGGAGAGGCGTTGGATTTCAAATCCACGATCCGCGATCTTCCATCTGAGATCGTCAGATCTCGACCTGGCTGTCGGTGGGCTGGAGTTTGTTGGAGCCGAGCCATGGGGTGGCACCGAGGAACCAGACGATCATGCCGAGGAGCATGACTTTCTTGTTGGTTTCCAGATCGATGGCGCCGGTGAAGAGGAGGATGGGGCCGGCGGCGGTGGCGATCAGGCCGCCGATGGCGATGGGTTTGAAGGCTTTCATGGCGGGTCAGGCTTTCTTTTGGATGAGCTTGCTGAGGACGATGTAGAGCAGGCCGCAGGCGACCCAGCAGGGAATCACGAGGTAGGCCGGGAAGGCTCCGAAGGTTGCGGTGGTGAAAATCAGGTAGAGGCCGACGGCGACCGGCAGCAGCCAGGCGATGAGGGCGGCGGGGTGGAAATACGAGCCGGTGGCGTGGGCGTATTCCTCACGCAGGCCCAGTTTTTTCATCAGCCAGAAATCGACGAAGATGACGGCTCCCATGGGTCCGAGGACGGTGCCATAGGTGCCGACGAAGTCGAGGAGCTTGCCGGAAAGCGTGGGGAACGCGCCGGCCGCGGTGGCAATGATGCCGGCGACGAGGGTCATGACGACGCGTTTGGAATTCGGGAACATGCCCTGGAAGGCGAGGCCGGCGCGGTAGATGGTGGGATTGGCGGTGGTCCAGCCGGCGATGATGACGCAGACGATCCCGGTCCAGCCGATGGCGCGCCAGGCGAGCATGCCGGGGTTGGCGGTGGTGTCCTGATGGAGCTTGATCTGGGCGGCGAGGAGCAGGGCGGCGCAAATCCAGGCGATGTAGTGGCCGAGGAACATGCCGATCGCCGGAGCCCAGCCGGAGGACTTGTCGCGGGCGAAACGGAAGATCGAGAGATCGGCCATGCCGAAGTGCATGGCGCCATTGCACAGCCAGCCGAAGAGGACGATTTTCCAGAAGCCGAACTCCTGCACGCCGTTCTTGTCCTGGATGAAACGGACCGCGTCGTCCCAGGTGAACGGCGTGCCGGATCTCATCTGGGCGTAGGAAACGAGGCCGCAGGCACCGAACACGATGATCATCCACGGGGCGGCGATGTTGGCGACGCGGGCGACGGTTTCATAGCCGCGGCAGGCGATCGCGGCGATCACGGCACCGACGAGCACGACGATCAGCGTGAAGGCCGGGCTGCCGAGCTGGTACCAGTTCTCCGGCACGTCGAAGGTGACGCCGAAGGGCACGCCGACGGCTGAGGCCGAGACGGTCACCATCGCGCCGGCGAGGAAGCAGAAGAGGATGCCGTTGACGAAGTTGTAGAGCTTCACCGCCCCACCGCCGGCGATGCGCTCGAGCTGGTAGTAGAGGGTGAGGCGCTTGCTCATCGCGATGGGCGTGACGAGGAAACGCCAGGTGAGGGTGGCGAGGAGGTTGCCGAGCAGCAGGCCGAGGATGAGATCCTGGATGCTGGCACCCGCCGCAAGGAACAGCGGGCCGATCATGAACTCGGTGCCGGCGGTGTGCTCTCCGGCATACATTCCCCAGAATTTCCCGGGGCCTTTGAGGGCGGACGAGGGGACGGGCTGGCGCTCGAATTCCTCGGTGGCGGCGTGTTCCTGCTCGGACATGGTTGGTTGGGTTTTTCCAGCCACGGGGCCGGATCGGTTAGGCTCGGTAAGCCAAGCTAAAAACCCCCGCCTCTGGAAGGAAGTTCGTCGTACCCCAAACGTGGGATGACTCAGTCGTCGTCGGTACCGCCTTTTTTCTTCCGCAGCTCGTCGAGGACGGAACTCATGTCCTCCAGGCCCTGCCAGACATCCGCGAGGACGTAGATCGGCGAGCCGGTGCGCACGCAGAGCGCGATGCAGTCGGACGGGCGGGAGTCGAGCTCGACGATTTTCCGCTCCATGATCTCGTTCTCCGCCTCAAGGATGAGGCGGGCGTAGTAGATGTCGTCTTCGATGGCGACGATCACGGCGCGGCTGACGCGGGCACCGAAACCCTCGAGCGTGCGGAGAAACAGATCGTGGGTGAGCGGTCGCGGCGGCGATTGGCCGGCCATCGCGGTGTTGATGGACGCGCCGATGGCGTTGTCGATGTAGAACACGATGGCCTTTTCCCCGTTCCCGAGGAAGACGGCGCAGCCAGCCGGGGTGGGGATGAGGGCGATTGGTTCGACACGGACGAGGTCGGGCATCGAGGCCATCTTGCGCCCGGTGGGCGGCGGCTCAAGGCGAGAGTTGCCGGTGAGGGCTTGTATCGAGCTGGTGGGTGATTCACTTTGACGGGACCCGATGCCGAACTCCCGCCAATGGATTCTCCGAGGAGAGCCCTTCCAGATGAATGGAAGCGGCTCCATTGCGGGCTTTCCGGCGATCCTCCGGCACCTGATCGAGCAGCGCGGGCTGCCCGCGGGCGAAGCGCTGGAGGAGTTCCTGCGGCCGAAGCTGCAAAATCTCGGAGATCCCTTCGAGATCGGCGAAATGGACCTCGCCGTGCGACGCATTCTGGAGGCCGTCGATCGCGGGGAAAAGGTGCTGCTTTATGGCGACTACGATGTCGATGGAGTGAGCTCGGTCGCGATCATGCGACGGGCGTTGAGCGCCTATGGCCTGCAACCCCGGCATTTCATTCCGCGGCGCAGCACGGAGGGATACGGATTGAGTCTCGGAGCGCTGGAACGCTGCATGGCGGAGGGGGAAAAGCCCGACCTGCTGATCGCGGTGGACTGCGGGACGGTCTCGGTGGACGAGATCGCGAAGCTCCGCGGCGAGGGCATCGACGTGATCGTGGTGGACCACCACGAGCCGGGTCCGCGCGGCCGGCCGGAGGTGGTGGCGCTGGTGAATCCGAAATGCGGCGGCGGTCCGACCTACTTGTGCGCGGCGGGCGTGTGCTTCAAGCTGGTGCATGCGTTGATGAAGACGCGACGGCTGCCGGACTTCGATCTGAAGCCGCTGTTGGAGTTGGTGACGCTGGCGACGATCGCGGACATCGTGCCGATGATCGGGGAAAACCGGCTGATGGTTCGCCACGGCCTGCGCTTGCTGCCGCAGACCTTGAATCCCGGTCTCCAGGCACTCCAGAAGGTGGCGGCGATGAATGGTCGCGCGACCTCGATGGACATCGGTTTCCGTCTCGGTCCGCGGTTGAACGCGGCGGGGCGGATGGATGTGCCGGAGGATGCGCTGGGAATCCTGCTGACGGACTGCCGGCGGCGCGCGGAGGAATTCGCCGTGCGGCTGGAGGGATACAACCGGGCCCGGCAGAGCCACGAGAACCAGATCCGCACCGAGGCGCTGGCGATGCTGGAAGCGCACGACCCGGCGGAGCCGGTGATCGTGCTCGGCTCGCGCGCGTGGCATCCGGGGGTGGTGGGGATCGTCGCGTCGCGGCTGATGCGGCAGTTTCACAAGCCGACTTTCATCATTGCGATCGGAGAGGACGGCATCGGCAAGGGCAGCGGGCGGAGCATTGAGGGCGTCTCACTCGTCCAGGCGATCCATGCCTGCCGGCCGCTGTTGGTGGCGGGTGGCGGCCACGACATGGCGGCCGGGATTTCCATCACCGAGGACCAGCTTCCGGCTTTTCGCGAGGCGTTTTCCCGCTACGTCCTGGAACAGACCGACGAAGAGGCGCGGAAACCGCGGTTGCAACTCGATGCGGAGCTGCCGTTGAGCCTGCTTTCGCTGGATTTCCTGCGCGACTACGAGCTTTTGCAGCCTTTCGGAAACGGCAATCCGCAGCCGGTTTTCATGGTGACGGGGGTGCATCTGAGCGGCCCCCCGGTGCGGATGAAAAACCACCACCTGCGGCTGTTCCTGCGGCAGGGGTTGGTGGAGCACGAAGCGATTTTCTTCGGCGGTGGCGAGCGGAACCTGCCGGACCCCCCGTGGGACGTGGCGTTCACGATCGATCGCAACCATTTCCGCGGCCGGACGTCGCTGCAAATGATCGTGCAGGACATCCGGGCGTCGGCTGGCGGTTGAAAGCGCCGGGAGCGGTTCAGCCGAGGACCGTCGCGATGCGGCGGCAGACTTCCTCGACGTTCTCGCGGGAATTGAAGGCGGAGATGCGGAAATAGCCCTCGCCCGCCGCGCCGAAGCCGGCCCCGGGGGTGATCACCACCTGCGCCTCGCCCAGCATCTTGTCGAACATGCCCCACGAGGAAACGCCCTGCGGACACGCGACCCAGACGTAGGGTGCGTTCTCCCCTCCGAAAACCGTGAGCCCCGCCTGCTGGCAGGCCTCGCGGAGCAGGGCGGCGTTGCCCATGTAGTGTTCGATGAGTGCCGCGACCTGCTGCTTGCCTTCCGGGGAAAAGACCGCGGCGGCCCCCTTCTGGACGGGATAGGAGGCACCATTGAACTTCGTCGAGTGGCGGCGGCTCCAGAGTTGGTGGAGCGGCACGCGGGTGCCCTCCGGCGTGCTGCCGGTGACGGTTTTCGGGATCACCACATAGGCGCAACGGACGCCGGTGAAGCCACCGTTTTTCGAAAAGGAACGGAATTCGATGCAGCAGTCCTTCGCGCCCTCGATCTCGAAGATGGAGTGCGGGATTTCCTCGTCCTGGATGAAGGCCTCGTAGGCGGCGTCGAAGAGGATGATGGCGTCGTTTTCCCGGGCGTAATCGACCCACGCCTTGAGCTGCTCGCGGCTGGCGACGGTGCCGGTGGGGTTGTTCGGGAAGCAGAGGTAGATGAGGTCCACCTTTTCCCGGGGCAGGTCGGCGACGAAGCCGTTCTCCGCGGTGCATGGGAGGTAGACCAAGCCCTCGTAAGCACCGTTGACATCCGCGTCGCCGGTGTTTCCGGCCATCACGTTGGTGTCCACGTACACCGGGTAGACCGGATCGGTGATGGCGATGCGGTTGCCGGCACCGAAGATGTCGAGGATGTTGCCGGTGTCACACTTCGAGCCATCGGAAATGAAGACCTCGTCGGCGCTGATGCCGAGGCCGGCGTATTGGTTTTCCACGATGGCCTGGCGCAGGAACTCGTAGCCTTGCTCCGGGCCATAGCCTTTGAAGGTGGAGCGGTCGCCCTGCTCGTCGATCGCGGCATGCATGGCCTCCCGCACGGCGGGCGGCAGGGGTTCGGTCACGTCGCCGATCCCGCAGCGGATGATGCGGCCCGCCAGTTGGGGCTGCTCGTCGCTGAACGTGCGAACGCGGCGGGCGATCTCGGGAAACAGGTAACCGGCTTTGAGCTTGAGGAAATTCGCGTTGATGGAGGCCATGAGGCCCGCGATCTAGCCCGGACGCCTCCGCGCCGCAAGTCTAGGAGGAGGCTGGAGCGGGATATCGGCGCGTCAGAATGACAAGATCCGGTCCGTTGAAACTTCGCCGGGTGTGCTATCGTAAGCGGCGTCGTGGTCGAAAAAATCCTCAGTTGAGCGTCTCGACGCCTCCCGGGGGCTTCGGCTAACGTCGTATCAACCCAAGAATAACAACCCGTATCAACCCATGAGTAACCCACTTTTGGGGGCGACACGTATGTCGCTCCTTCAATCCGCTGTGTCCACGCGTTACGTCGCCGGATGCCTCGCCCTCGCCGTCACGGCTCCGTGCGCGCTGGCCGTCGAGAACCTCTGGACCGGTGCGACCAGCAACAGCTGGAACGAGCCGACCAACTGGTCCCTGAACCGAGTGCCTTCGGCTGCCAACGGGCAGCCGACAGGCGATACATTTGATGACGCCAATGTCAGCTCCCTCACCAATTTCCCGGTGTTGACCGGGAATCCCGTGGTTTCACCGCGGGACCTGATCATTGCCAAAGGAGGTGGTGCCAACGGCCGCCTCGATCAACGGGCGGGCATTTTCCCGTTCACCGGCGGGTGGCTCTTCGTGGGTGACGCGGGCGGAACCGGGGAGTGGAACATTGCCGATACCGCCGCCGCGGGCACGGGAATCACGGGCTTCGGACAAGGTTCGGCTTCCGTCACGGGTGCGGGCCGGCTGTACGTCGGCCGCGGTGCGGGCAGTGACGGCACCTTCCGATTGAATACCTCCGGATCGGTCACGATCGGCGATCAGCTCCAAGTGGGCATCGGTGGCGGCACGGGCACGCTTCTCATCGAATCGGGTGCTATCAACTCGCAAAACTGGACCGAGGTGGGAAATGGAACCGGGTCCATGGGAACCCTGCAGATGACCGGCGGGTCGCTCAACAAGACCGGCAATGACGGGATCTCCATCGGCACCAACGGAGGTGTGGGCGTCGCCACGATCGATGGAGGTGCCATGACTTCGAACAACGGCATCCGGGTGGGGGTCAACGCGAACTCGGATGGCACCCTCCACCTCAATGGCGGAAGCACGGTCTCCGGCGGGAATACGGTGGTAGGCCTCGATGGCGGGACGGGAGAGTTGAACGTGACCGATGGTCTCGTCGATGTGGGCAACGAAACCTGGTTGGGCCAGGCCGCCAACTCGGTGGGCGTTCTCAACCTCGGCGGCGGGGAGATCCTTTCCTCCAGCTGGGTGGCGATCGGCCGCGACTCCGGGACGGGGACCGTCAACATGACCGGCGGCACCTGGACCCAGGAAGACAATGGCGATGCCTCCTTTATCGTGGGTGCCAGCGGTCCTGGAACCTTCAATCACAGCGGAGGTGATGTGAATCTGTTGGCGACCCGCATGTGGATCGGTGAGAACGGCGGAGCGACCTACAACCTGAGCGGCACCGGAGCGATCACGGCACCGGAAGGCGTGCAAGTGGCGCGCGGGGCCTCCTCCACCTCGACTCTCAACCTCCAGGGCGGCACGCTCAACACCAACTGGATCAATGGCGGAGCTGGCAACAGCACCGTGAACTTCGACGGCACGCAGATCAACCTGACCGCCAGCGACGCCTCGTTCCTCACCGGCTTCGATACCGCCACGATCGGCGGCAACGACCTTCTGGTGAACACCGTCGGCTTCAGCTCCACCGGTGACCAGATCCTCGGAGGGAGCGGCGGCATCGTGAAGTCGGGGGAAGGCTCCCTTGCGCTTCTCGGCGCGCACACCTACGCCGGCACCACCACGGTCCAGGAGGGGATGCTGACCCTGTCCACGGATTCGACGAACACCAACGACGTGGTCGTGGAGGACGGCGGATCCCTCGGAGTGACGGAAGGAGTGCTGGGGAGCCAGCTCAGTCCTGCGAATCTCTCGTTCGGCGGGCCTTCCACGCTCAATGTCAATTTCACGGATCTGGGAGGGGTGATTCAGACGGTCCCTCCGATCGACGTGACCGGCACGCTCACGCGGACTGGTGACATCGTCGTGAACGTCAACGACGTGGAATCGGAGGTCGGCACCTTGCCGTTGCTTTCCTACGCGAGTTCTTCGGGCACCGGCAGCTTCCAGCTTGGTTCCTTGCCTGAGTTCGTTTCCGCCACGCTGAACGACAACGGTTCGCTGGTGTCCCTCGACGTCACTTCCACCGCTCCGCTCGTGTGGAACGGGCTGGACGACGGAAACTGGAACTTCACTTCCACCGACTGGGACGACCAGGCGACCAACACCAACGACGTCATGTTTGAAAACGGGCGTTGGGTGCTGTTCGACTTCGGCACTGAAGATGTGAATCTGACCACCACGGTCGAGCCCTTCGGCACCGTCTTCGATAACCCGGATGGCTTTCCGTTCACGGTCAGCGGAACCGGCGCGATCGCTGGCGATGGCGTGCTGACCAAGCGCGGTGACGGTTCGACCACCATCACCACCTCGAATACCTTCACGGGATCCACCCTGCTGGAAGCAGGAACTCTCTCGGTGCCGGCGCTCGCCGATGGCGGCGTCGCCAGTCCGATCGGGGCGTCCTCGGCGGATCCGTCCAACCTCGTCTTCAGCGGCGGCACGCTCTACTACACGGGGCCTGCGACGACGATCGACCGCGGGTTCCTGACGACCGGCCCGGGTGGCGGCATCGGTACGGACAATGCCCTGACCCTCACCGGCCCGGCGACCTCCAACGGCGAAGGAAACTTCGTCAAGTCCGGCCCGGGCAATCTGATCCTCACCCACGACGGCACCAACGTCTTCGGTGACGCCGGTCTGGCAGGAGTCAGTGTGCTCAACGGCACCCTCACGCTCGATGGAACAGGCGGCACCCAGAACAATGACATCACGGGCGAGCTCCGCGTCGGGTCCGATCCCGGCGTATCGGCTCACGCGGTCTTCGAGAACACCTCCGTTGCGGTTTCCGCCTACCTCACGGTGGGCCGGGGAAATGGAACGGGGGCGACGAGCACGCTCACGGCGACCGATTCGACCATCACGACCGGTGCCTTCAGCTCCGGCTACAACGCCGATCTCCCGGAGAACGACAGCGATCAGGTGATCAATCTGATCGATACCAACTGGACGTCCAACGGGCGGATCCTTCTGGGCGAGAGCGTGGATTCCAACTCGGTGCTCACCCTGACCGGCACTTCGACCGTGAATAAACCCGGCGAGTATTTCTCGATCGGCGTCAACGGCACGGCCACCCTGAACCTCCAGGACGACTCCGCGTTCACGGCAGCGGGCGACTTCAATGTCAGCGACGTCGGCACCTCGACGGGCACGCTCAACATCGAGGACAACGCCACGCTCACGTCGACCGGAGTCTTCTTTGTCGGCAAAAACACCGGAACCACGGGCAACCTCAACATCAGTGGCGGCACGATCGATGCCGGTCTCGCCACCTTCGCCTCCGGTGCCGGTTCGACCGCCAACGTCGTCCAGACGGCCGGCGTCGTGAACATGGGCAACGACGAGCGCATCTGGTTCGGTAACGGCGGCACCGCCACCTGGGACCAGAGCGGCGGGGAAACCAACGTCACCGGTTTCCAGGCGATCGGACGGAATGCGGGTTCGAACGCCATCTGGACGGTCTCCGGCGGCACGCTGAACCAGCTTTCCGCCGGCAGCTCGATGATCATCGGTGAATCCGGATCAGGGACGCTCACGGTTTCCGGCACGGGCGTCGTCGATTCCCAAGGCTACCAGATCGAGATGGCCACCCGCGACGGCGGCACCGGCGCGCTCAACCTGAATTCCGGCGGCACGCTGCGCGCCCTCCAAATCCAGGACATCAGCACCGGGGTCAGCACCATCAATTTCGACGGCGGAACGCTCGTGGCCAATGCCGGAGCCAACCTCGCCTTCATTGATGGCATCGACACCACCAACGTGATGGACGGCGGCGTCACCATCGATACCAATTCCCAAACCGTGGGAATCGGCGTGGCGATGCTCGATGGCGACGGACTGGGCGGCGGTCTCACCAAGACCGGCGACGGTTTCCTCCAGCTCAATGGAGCCAACCTCTATACCGGCACCACCACGGTCTCCGCAGGATCCGTGGGCGGCACCGGTTCGGTCGCGGGTCCCTTGGTGGTTGAAGCCACCGGAACACTCGCACCGGGGACTTCGGCAGGCACCTTCACGGCAGGCGATACGACCATCTCCGGTTCCTACGCCTACGAGATCGATGGTGCTGCAGGGGACACCCTGGTGGTCAATGGCAATCTCTCCCTCACCGGGGCGACGCTTGCGATCACCGAGCTCAACCCGGGAACCGCTGGCAGCTACGTCGTGGCCCAGTATTCCGGGAGCCTGACCGGCACCTTCGCCGTCACCGGCTTGCCCGGCGGCTGGTCGATCGATTACGGAACCGGAACCAACTCCCAGATCACCCTGATCAATCCGGGCGGAGGCGATCCCTTCACGGATTGGATCGCCGGGTTCTTCCCGGGCGAAACCGATCCCGCCATTGTGGGTGCCGGAGCCGATCCGGATGCCGACGGCCAGTCGAATCTGGTCGAATTCGCCCTCGGCGGCTCTCCCGATGATGGTGGCGACAACGCCAAGGTGCATGTCATCAAGGAAGACAGCGATGCCGATGGCGACACCACCGACGAGCTGTTGATGACCATCGCGGTCCGCTCTGGAACGCCTGCGTTTGCGGGAAGCCCTTCGCCGTCCGCCACTCAGGAAGGCGTGGTCTATACCGTGGAAGGCAGCCTCGACCTGGCCACCTTCGGAGAAACGGTGGATCCGGCTGGCGCGGTCACCACCGATCTGCCCACGGCTCCGGATGGCTACGAATACCGCACTTTCAGCCTCAACGGCTCCAACGGTCTCCCGGACCGCGGATTCCTGCGGGTGGAAGTGACCGAGGATTGACCGTTCCGGGTTGATCCTGACTCCGACCCCGGCCGCTGTCGCGCGGCCGGGGTTTTTTTGTCAAAACGGCAGCCCGGAGCATGCCACGCATTTTCGCCGGTTCCCATAAACGGGGCTGGCCAGTAGGCCCGGATTTGGCTGAAGTCGGGTCGTCAACCCAAGACGCAAGCATGAAAGAAAAGGCACTCGCCCCGGACTCCGGAGCGCGCAGGGCTCTTCGCACGGCCACAGAGGCTGAAGGCGCAGCCTGGGCGCGAGCGGATCCTCCCACTCTAACCATCTCGAAGGCACCATCTCCTCCCGCGGATGGAGGAGGCGAGCCGTCTCCATCCCCCCATTGGGGGAGTCGCTGACGGCATTTCCCGCGGCGCTGCGACGATTTGCGCTGGAACCCCGCCCATCCTCGACTAAAGTCGCCTTACGAAAGGTTTCTTATCGGAATGACCGGTTCCGACGGAAACACCCGGTCCAGCCGGAAAATACTTCAACGACGGCTTCCCGCCGTGTGTTTACATTGCCAACTTTCTTTTGACTTGTATTGCGAATGTAGTTACAAGTCTCTCAGCCCATGAAAAGCCAAGTTTCAAACCCACTCCGGAAAAGCCCCGACGGTTTTTCGCTGATCATCGTGATCGCCCTGATGGTTCTGCTGTCCTTGTTGGCGGTGGGGCTGCTCAGTCTTTCCTCCGTGACCCTACGAGCCAGCCGCGGCGGCGAAGCCATGGCGGAAGCGCGTTCGAACGCGCGCATGGCCTTGATGGTCGCGATCGGCAACCTCCAGAAAGCGATGGGCCCGGACCGCCGGGTTTCAGCGAATTCTTCCGCCATCAACGGCGAAGTCGGCGAGGTCAACACTCTCGGCGCCTGGGAAAGCTGGCATTGGAATCCGGAGGCTTCGGATTCCCCCGACTACGGCGAGAAGCAGGATGGCTTCGTCCGTTGGCTGTCTTCTTCCCTGAACGACGAGATGGCGACGAACGTCCGCACGCCCACCCAGGAGTACGAAGATCCGGTGTGGCTGCTGAATCCCGAGACCGTGGGCGTGACCTCCAGTGACTTGGGAAACACCCCTTCGCTGCGCGCGGAGCGTCAGCGCATGGAGCTTTCCGATGACAAACGTGGCGGCTTGGCGTGGGCGGTGATGGATGAATCCCAGAAGGTCACCATCGGCCTTGAGGCGGAGGAAGACGACGACCTGGAGCGGGGAGAGAAGATCGCCCAGCGCGTGGCTCCCCAACGACCGGCTCCCGAGGTCTTCCTGAGCGGCTTGGAGAAGGCCATCGAGGACGATGAAGTCCGCAAGTTCGTGTCGCTCGACACCGCCTCGCTCGCCTTGGGAACCGGCACTGAAAAACGCGAAGTGCTCGGCCGTCAGCAATCGATCACAACGCAGTCGATCGGTCTCCTGACGAACGTCGTTGACGGCGGCGTGAAATGGGACCTGACCGCCTTGATGGAAGGCGATCCGGAGGAAGAGCTGGGCCGCGAGACGCTTTACTTCACCGCCGATGACGGAGCTCCGACTTGGGATTACGTGCAGGACCACTACGCGCTCCACGAGCGGGTGTCGAGTTCGGCCGGTGGCGTGCCGGGAGTGACGCTAACCTCTGGCGAACTCCGTCCTCGCAGCCGGGGAATCGACGTGGCTCCGACGACCGAAACGCTGCTCCCGGTGATCGCCAAGATGCAGATCGTGTTTTCGATTGTGACCCACTACAACCACATTACGCCTCGGGTGAACTTCTTCAATACCCAAGGGTCTCCGCGTGGAAACACACAATACGGAGTGCCGCACTTGGTGTATGACCCTGTGGTCACGCTGTGGAACCCTTACGATGTGGCCTTGGAGTTGAATCAGCTTCGGGTGAGGATCTGGGATCCGCCGGTGCTCTTTGGATTCAAGAAAAACAATGATTGGCTGCGTCAGGAATTCGGCTCCGGGGAATATCACGGCCTCGCGAGGTTCCAGATCGCCAATGAGCATAATAAGAACGCTCGTCGCTACTTCACCCTCATGCTTACCGATGCGCGCGGGGGCGGCAACGCACGGCCGGGCGAAGCCATCAAACTTCAGCCTGGCGAGGTCAAGGTGTTTTCCCCCTGGGTGGAACCCAATTGGACGTGGGGATTGGAGACGGGAGGTGGAGATTATAACCCACGCGTATTCTTCGATTGGAACGCCGACAACGACTTCGGCAACGTGGACGGACGCGCGACCGCCTACAAGCGGACGTTCGGGGTGAGTTCGATCCCAGGTTGGGATCCACGGGCGGGTTTGCAAACCGACCACTTGTCGTATAGCACCCGGCCCAGGGCCACGCGATATCCTTTCGAGATCGCGAACAACTGGGATGGCGGATGGTTGGCCATCATGTTGAATCACGAATTTTCCGTCTACTGCCGACCCGGACGGGCGCTTCCGACCAGCGGTGCGGCAGCCAACGAGCCGGATTTCAAGGTCGATGTCCTCGCGGGGATCCGCGAACAGCCGGAGCGCGATCTGATCCGGACCTATCAGTTCCGTTTCGACGATGTCCGCACCGAGATCGGTGGGGCTCTGGGCACCGATGAAATCGAGCGGACTTACCGGGTAGGCGATCTGCTGCAGACGGCCTCAGACCGTACGGCAGGGGGTAAAACCCCCTTCGCGCTCTTTACCATGGGTGCCAAGACCACCAAGGATGTCCTGGACTATTCCAAGCCGTGGATGCACGCCCATCCGGTGGTTGAAGGTGTGGAGCAGGATACCCGCTACGTCGGGAATGCTCTGGATGCCTATGACGTGACGCTGCAGGAGATGAGTGGTTTCACCGACTTCCCGACCGTGGAGGTGGAGCCGGACACCAACCGGGGCTTCCTCGGTGGGACCAGCTACTCGAACGGAGGTGTGTCCAACGTGCCGATGTTCCACATTCCCGCGATTCCTTCGGCGAGCCTTGGCGATTTGGTGAACGCCAACCTCGTGCCCTCTGGAGCGCTGCCGCGCGTGACTCACGCATTCGGTAACTCCTACAGCCATCCGCTGATTTCCACCGACCGGGTGAGTGAGAGTAACCCCATCCGCGGAACCGTGGTGCGCTTCGGGAACCTTCTCGACCACAGCTATCTTCTGAACGACGCCTTGTGGGATCGCTTCTACTTTTCGACGATCGGTGATTATCAGAATGAGATCATCGGCAGCGAGAACGCGGAGGATCTTCTTGAGGATTTCCTCGCTGAAAATCCACGTCAGCTCAATCGTCGCTTGGTTCCTCTCGTAAGCGGCTCCGCCGCCTCTGAAGCCGCTGCTGAAGTAGGCAACCTCCCCCCTGGAGAGCGGGCCCGCCGGATGGCCACGGTGATGGGTGTGGCCGGAGCCTTCAACGTCAACTCGGATTCCAAGGAAGCCTGGTGGGCCATTCTGACCTCGCTTCGTGATCGGGAGGTCCTGGGCTGGGGCAACAGCGACCTCACCGCGGAAGACAAAACGGCCTATCCGAGGTCGTCGTTCCCGTTGGCCGGCGACCCTGAGGAAACGGACTCTGACACCTCGGTGGATGTGGCGGGTGCCAAACGTTGGGCGGGCTTCCGGGCCTTGACCGACGGTCAGTTGGAGGACCTCGCTGAAGCCATTGTGGAAGCGATTCGCGAGCGCGGCGACACCGATCAAGCTCCCTTCTGTTCCCTCGGCGAATTTGTGAACCGGAGAATCGGTGGAACCAGCGGCACCCATACCGTGAAGGGGCTGCTTCAGACGGCGATCGAGGAATCCGGCGTCAATGCCGACTACCATCGCCTTGATTCGAACGAGATCTCCGGTGGCACCTCGGAACTTCCCCGCAACGCGACCAATGGCGAACAGAACTCGGCGGCTCGCATGGGCTTTTCCGCCGAGGGGGCTCCTTCGGTGCTCAGCCAAGGCGACCTGATGACGGCCTTGGCTCCCGTGGCCACCGTGCGCGGTGATACCTTCCGTATCCGCGCCTACGGGGAATCCCGCGACAAAGCCGACCGGATCATGGCGCAGGCCTATTGCGAAGCCGTGGTGCAGCGCGTTCCTGATTACGTCGATCCTGTCGATGAAGCGGATGTTCTACCGGACGATCTCTCGAGCGAGGTCAACGAGATCTTCGGTCGCCGCTTCCGTCTCACCGCCTTCCGCTGGCTTTCGCCCGACGAAATCTGACCTAGACTTCATTCATGACAAAAAATCCGTTTAGAAAGCTTTGTTGTTCTGTGGCTATCGCCGCGACCGCGTTGATTTCCGTCGGCAGCTTGTCGGCGCAGATCGAACAGGAAGAAAGTGGTATCCGCGTGCGGGCGCTCGCCTTCGTTCTGGGTGTTAAGGCTCCCAAAGAGGTCTACGCCTTCGATCCCGCGGGCGGGCAGGCCGGTGGAACCCGGATCCGGGTTAAAACCTTCCTGAACCACGAGGCGGATATGCTGCCGGATGGCACGCGGAATGTGATCCTGACGACAGACGCGGAGGCGGCAAGCACCCAGATCCCCGAAAAGATCGTGGCCAAAGCCACGCTGCCTGAGGGCATGAAATCGGTGATCCTTCTTTTCGTGCCCGGCTCGGGTAAACCCGGTGATCCGCCCTTCAGGCTTTTCCCTGTGGATGATACCCGGAAGGCTTTCCCTGAAGGTTCTCTCAAAGTCCTCAACATGAGCCCCACCGAAGTGGTGTTCCAGCTCGAGGACGAGAAGTTCTCCTTCAAGAGCGGCTCCACGCAGATCATCGAAGAAATGCCGGTCGGGGATGGCAACCTCACCGACATGCGCGCCTTCTGCCGCATCGGCCCGGGAAATGAGGCCAAGGATTGGAAGCGGATCGCCTCCGCCCAATGGGTGCCTCCCGGGAAGAAGAGGATTTTTCAGGTGCTTTTCCTGGATCCCATTTCCCAGGAAATCCGCCTACGCGGGTTCACCGACATCGCGCAGATCGTCCGCTGAGACCCTTGCTCCGACTCTTTCCCTCCCGTGGGTTTCCGCGGGAGGGATTTTTGCTTTATCGGAGGCCGTGATCAGTCGGCAAGGCCTTCGATCACGACCAGCGAGACGCCTTGGCGGGGGAGCTTGAAGCGCAACAGAGGCCGGCCCGCCGCATCCTTTGAAAGCCCGGGAGCATCGGTCGTGGCGAGTTTCGACGCCTCCAGCAGCTCGGCTTTCTGATCCGGCTCTGGTTCCTGCGGGGAACCCAGGGCTTTCCACACGGTGAAGGCATTGGAGTGGGTTTCATCCACCCGGTAGTGGGTGATGGCGTTGGTGGCGACCGATTCCAGCCCCTTCAAGGCGAGCCGGATGTCGGCATCAGGTCCGGGGAGGTCGTCGTCGTGATAATGCCACACGAAAATGCTGAGACGGTCGCCATCGCGCGTGGCCCGCACGCCGACATCGGGCTGATCGCGGACGCCTTTGTCGACGATCCGGTCGAGCGGCAGGTCGTGATCGCTCTCGGCGGGCAGTTGGCGGCCGCTCATTTTCGAGAACATCCGGAAAACGTTCAGCACCGGCTTGTTGATCCCGCCGGTGGACAGGGCACGGAACCCGGCGAACAGCGGCTCGTTCTCGAACTCGAAGGCCCAGGTCAGCGCGCCTTCGAGATTCACGCCATGCTTCTCCGCAAGGTCGAGCTTCCGCGGAAACGAAGCGGCGGTGTAGCTGGAATACATCGTGCCGTTGCGGTAGGCGAGATTCTCTCCCTGGCAGGCGGCGCAACCTTCCGGATCGGATTCACCAATGACGATCGGCAGGTCCTTGGTTTCGGGGAATTTGGCGATCACGGCGAAGGCGCGGTCGATGTCGCGGAGCTGGTTGGCGATCCCCATGCGGACATGACCGTCGACATGCTCCGGCGATCCTTTGGCATGGAAGGAAACGAAATCGAGGGGCGTGCCGGTTTCGCCGCTGGCGGCATTCTTTCCTGTCAGACAGTGCCGGATGAAATTCTCCAGGAAATCCCCGCCGGGTCCGCCCGCCACATCGGGTCCACCGACCAAGGCGTTGGGAATCGCCCGGCGCACGGCATGGATGGCGTGGTCGTGCAGGCGGAAGAACTCCTCCCGGCTCCCCCTCCAGTAGCCGATGTTCGGTTCGTTCCAGGTCTGCCAATACCACTGGCGGACCTCGTCCTCGCCGTAGCGTTCCTTGCAGTGGAGCGCCCATTGGAAAACCAGTTCCTCCCATTTCTCCCAGTCCTTCGGCGGGTAGGCCCAGCCGGTGTAGATTTCGTCGTATTTCGCCCGTGGGGTCCAGTGGTGGCGGTAGGGATGCGACTTCACCGACAGCGCCTCCGGCATGAAACCGAGCTGCACGTAAGGCCGCACGCCGTTTTCCCGGTAGGCGTCGAAGATGCCGTCGACGATCTCCCAGTCATAGATCGGGCGACCGCGGCCGTCCTCGCCATACATCCCGGTGGATCCCCACTTCAGCGCCGCGGTGCCGTCGCCCGAGGTCATCAGGTTGTGGGTGCGGAAGAAAACCTGGTCCGGTTTCATTTCGCCGAGGTCGCCGAGGAGCTTGTGGCCATCGGGCATGGTGGCGTAGTTCGGCTCGTCCGCACCGAAGAACCGCCAGATCGGCTTCACCGGACCGAGGTCGCCGGCGGCATCGACCGACATCTCAACCGGAAAACCCTCCCCAGCGTGACAGAACGGAGCGAGCGCGAGAAAAGCGGGAAGGAAACGTTTCATTCCAGCTACTCAAGATGCTCGGCCGGGATGAGGCGAGCACTTCCGCAGGTCAAATGGAGGAGGCCGCCGCGTGCAGCCATTCGCCCAGGACCTCGCGGAGGCGCCCGGGGCTGTGCATTCGGCGGTAGCCATCGAAATCCCGTGTAGGATCGGGACTCGCCAGCATGCGGCGGATCGCGTCCATCGCTTCGGGGGCATCGCCCTCGGCAATCGTTTCGCCGAGGCGGTACTGTTCCACCCGGCCGCCGATGCATTCCCCCCGGGTGGCGATCACCGGGATATTGAAAGCCGCCGCTTTGCCCAGTGTGCCACTGCTTCCTGCGAAATCGAGATAGGCTGCCCAGGCAATGTCGAAAGCCTGGAAGAGGGCGTTGAACTCCGGCTCCGTCGCGATCCGCGGCGCGGTGGGATCGAAGTGGATGTGATCGATCTCGCCCGACTGGATCCTGCTCGCGATGTCATTGATCCGGGCCTGTTCCTGCGCATCGAACTCGTTGCGATCGCACACCCCGGCGAACACGAAATACCAAGGGAGTCCCTGCTCGCCGGCCTGCAGGGCCACGTCGAGCATCGTCAGCATCCCCTTCCGGCGCTCCAGGCCGATGAGCCCGATGATTTTCCTGCCTCCGGCTTTCTTGCGGATCTCAGAGACGAGTTCGGGCTCGGTTCCGGGCAGCTCGGCGAGCGTCACGTCCGGGAAAGGGGTCACCGGCTTGCCGATGTGGGCGGCGAGCGGTTCGGCGTAACGCTCGTCGAGCACACCGATGCCGCGGCACAGCGGGGAGCGCATCAGCGCGTCGCCCTTCGCCAACAGGCGGGCGGTGCGGAGCATGGGATTGGCGGAGTCCCGGTAGTGGTGGTTGCGGAGGTAAAGCCCGCCCCATGGCAAGCCGATGGTCGAGGCGGGCACCTCGGGCAGGGGGAGAAAGCGGAGGTAGGTATCGACGTAGGGGAAGTAGACGGCGTCGATCACGCTGCTACTGGATGTCTCGTAGAGATTGATGGCCTTGGCCGCCTGCTGCCAGCGGTCGAGGGTGTGGTAGGGATCGCCCTCGAAGCGGCCGTTGAAAAGCGAACGCTTGGCCGGAGGAACCGCATGGGTGTCCCAACCGGTGTCCGAGGCGGCGGCCAGACGGATCTCCCGCGCTCCGGCTTCCGGGTCCGGGCAGAAGCCGGTGAGGCGGGCACCCAGATCGAGAAACGCGGCGGCGAACTGCCCGAAGTACATCGGGTGATGTCCTCCCCAGAGGGGGTCGATCAGCGCGACGTGAGGAGGTGGGTGGCTCATCGGAGGAGTCAGGATTGGCAGAGGGCGGCGGCCAGGGTGGTGCCGCGGTCGCTCCAGTGAAACGCGTCCCGGCACCGTTCCAGAGCGGTCCGGGCGTGGCGGTTGAGCAGGTCGAGGTCGTCGATGGAGGAGGCGATCTTGGCAGCGAGTTCGGCGGTGGTGGACGCGGCGATCGCCCCGTCGTCCGCGCCCACGGGCAGGCCCGAGAGAGCGCTCCCGATCGAGGCCAGAGGCAGGCCGCGGAAGATGTAGTCGAGCGCCTTCAGCTTGAAGCCGCCGCCGAGCGCCTCCGGGATCAGGCCGAGGCGGGCGTCGCACAGATAGGGATTCATCGAGGGCACGTTGGCGTCGAACTTCGCCCACGGGTAACGCTGGGAGAGCGCTTGGAAATATCCGGCGTCCGCCTTGCCCACGATCTGGAATTCGATACCCGCAGCCGGGAAATGGCGGTCCGCGTCGGCGAGGAAAGCCTCCAGGTTCCGGCGTTTCGCCAGCCATTCGAAGGTCCCGGCGAGCACCACCTTGCGGGGCGTGTCCGCGGTGATTTCCGGCGGCGGGCCGGGAGGGATCGCGCCCTCGAAGCCGGGCGGCAGCTGGAGGTAGTTCTTGTGCGGAAACGTCCGTCGGAAGGCCGACTCGTCGCGCGGGGTGATCGCCGAAATCCACCGTGCGTGGGCGCAGAGCTTTGACTCCAGCCGACCGTATTTCCAGGCATCGAACCGGTAGAGCGGCGCGGTGAGCCCGCGGCTGTCGGCAGCGGTTTCGGCCCGCACCACCGCCTCGTGATTGTGGGCGAGGTAAAGGATCGGCAGATTCGGCGGAATCAAGTCCACAGCCCAGCCGCAGGCGGCCTGATCGATCACCACCCGCTGGAAATCCTTCTCCGCCAACAGCTCGCGCAGCCGCCGACGCATCGCGCGGCTGCCCATCCGGTGGGCGTCCGAAGGCAGCGGGGAAATGAGGCTGGCCACCGACTTCGCGGGCATGAAGCAGGGCAGCTCGAAGGTGACGTTTTCGATTTCCTCCGCCTCGCAGCGGTCGCGGTGGGCGAGCACCGTCAGCTCGACCCCGCCGGTCGCCGCGAACGCGCGGATCAGCCCGAGCGAATAGATGAGGTCCCCCGCGTTGGCGGCGCGGGGTTCCTGGCGGGTGATCCAGAGAACGCGCGTCATTCGGTGAGGATGCGTTCGAATTGATCGGTGATCGGCGAGATGCGGAAGGTCGATTCCGCATACTCACGGGCCTTGGCACCCAGCGTGGCGCGCAGCTCGGGGGACTGACGCAGGGTCGATGCTGCTTCCAGAAATCCCTCCTGATCTCCCGGCTCGACGCTCAGGCCGCTGCCACTTTCCCGGGCGATGCGGGCGGCGAGGTTGGCGGACGGGACCGCCATCAGTAGCGGACGCCCGGCGCAGTGGTAGGCGAGGATTTTCGAGGGTACGGAAAACACGCCGGCCTCTTCCTCCAGCAAGGCCATGAGAACATCGCCGCTTCCGAGCACCTCCGGCAGATCCTCGAAAGGCTGGTAGGGCAGGATCAACAGGTTCCCGAGGTCCGCACCTTCGCGCTTCAACCAATCGGCCCCCAGGCCTTCGGAAATGACGACCACCCGCACGGCGGGGTCGTCGCGGTGCCGCTGCGCCAGCTCCAGCAGCATCGCCGGGTTGTGCTTCATGCCGATCGTTCCGGTGTAGAGGAAGACGAACTTGTCGTGCAGCCCATGTCGCCGCGACCAGCCGTTGTCCTTCTCGGTCTGCGGAAGGTCCTCGATGACCGCCCAGTTCGGGACCACATCCACACGGTGGGCATCGACTCCGAATTCCGCCTCGAGGATCGGGTTGAAGTCCTCGGTGATCGTCACGATGCGATGGCTTTCGCGGAACTGCTTCAGGTCGAGATGCCGGTAGTAGCGTCCCAGCAGCCCGCCGATGACCGGGATCTTGTCCTTGAGCAGCCGCTCCACGGCGAGGCTATAGAAATCCTGCACCCAGTAGCAGAACCGGGCACCGCCGGCGACCGTGGCTTTGACGATCGGTCCCTGGGTTTCGGTCGGGGTGTTGCCGGAAAGCACGACTTCCGGCTTCCACGCGCGGATGAACTCCGCGACGCGTTTGCCGTAATCCACCTCCATCCGCCGCCTGCGGATGAAGGAGTACTTGTAGCGCGGGTATTCCGGATCCATGGCGATCTCGCGGAATTCCACCGACGCTGGATCGTCGGCGCGGCGCTTCAATGCGCCCCGCGGGGTTTGCAAGGAACTGGCGAAAGCGTGGACAACCTCGTGACCACGCCTGGAAAGCTCGCGGCTCAGGGCAGGGGCAAAGGGATGTCCCGCGTAGTCGTGGACTACGATTCTCATCGGGGGTGGGGGGGGAGGGCCGGCAGAATACAAAAACGCGTAACCCACGCAACCGCCCCGGGGCTACGTGATCGCGGATCACTCCTCCTCCGCCGGCGCGTCGTCGGGGTCCTCCGCCGGGGCTTCCGTGGCCGGGTCCTCGGGGGCGAGCGTCGCCATCCACGCATCGAACAGTTCCTTCCTGGCGGCCGCGATGGCTTCCACTTCCCGGGGCTCGAGGAAAACCGGCAGCACCTTCTTCAGGCCGTCATCGATTTTCTTCCACTCCTCCTCGAACCGCTCCGGGGCCGTCCCGGTGGCATGGAAAGGCAGCGCCTCGGGTGAATTCCAGTCCATGCCGCCGATCGTCATGCGGATCTGGTGGAGCGCCTCGATGAAGCGGGCTTCCTTGGTTTTCGTCAGCGTCGCGCCCTGCACCGAGAGATACGGCGCCAGTTGACGATAGAGGTCGCGGTCGGGCTGCATGGAAAGCCCTGCCCGCAGCGCGGCGAGATCGTCCTCGTTCTGGAAAAATTCCCGCAAGGCCGTGTCGGTCTCCTCCTCGGCTTCGCGCATCCGGGTTTCATACGCCATCCGCTCGCCCACCGGTGCGGCCAGCCACGCCGCGGCCAGTTCCTGCTGCTGCATGCGGAGGCCGGAGATCAGGCCATCGACGTAGACCTGCTCGGTGGAGTTCAGCCCGAGATCGAGGTAGAGATCAGCGCGATCGCTTGTCGCCAGTGCCTGGATCTGTTCGTCGGTCGGCTCGGGGAAATCGGGCGGAAGCTGACGGCTGGCGGCGACCTCCGGAGCCGGCGGCTCTGCCATGGCATCGACCTCGGCCGCGCGCAGCGAGCGCAGGTCTTCGAGTTCGATGCGAAGGTTCCGGATCCGCGTTTCCTCGACCACCACGGTCGCGAGCACGGCGATGACAACGAGCGAAAGGGTGGCGGCAGGCTTCATGAACGGGCGCAGGTTGCCGTAATCCGCGGGGGACTGCAAGCCGCCGCGGAAAGGCTGGGGCGAGAACCCGGCAGGAGTGGCGAGTAACGGGGAAAAAGGAGAAAGTGGCAAGGCGAGCGGCCGGGCGATCAAGGCTCAGGTAGTGTGCCCGGATCTTTATCCTGCCTATCCTATGGATTCCCTCCCGGCTTGATCACCCCGCGTGCCGGGGCGGTGGAATTCTCTTGTGTTGTGTTAGGGAACGAATAGTTGAAATCCATCATCCAATGAAAAAAGTCCTTTCGGGGGTCCTCCTCCTCATGACGTGGGCGAATTCGGCTCCCGCTGCCATTGTTCACAGCGGGTTACAAAACCTGTCGGTCTCGGCAGTGGACCTCGAAGGGGTTTATATCAACTTCGAAACGGGTGAGATCGCGGCCCTGTTTCCCGATGACTTCTACGAGAAACCCTGGATCAACATCACCTTGGGAGGCTATGGGATTTTCAACGCCGATGTCCTGCGGCCCATCGCGGTGACGGGCGGGGCGAGCTACGATCCGGATGCGTTGACGGATCACTACGTCAACGTTCCCGAGAGGACGACGATCGATGTGTCATCCCTGTTCGTCGTGGATGGCTGGGCCTCCCAGAACCACATCGGCAGTTCCGGCGATCCCGACAAGTTCGTGGTGGGCGAAGCGGGGTTCCTCGCCTTCGTGTTCACGAACACGGACAGCTCGACCACCCACTACGGTTGGTTGCAGTTCGTTCCCGGGAACGATTCGGGAACGATCGTGGACTGGGCATTTGAAGATGTGCCGGACGCGTCGATCCAGGTCGGGGCGGTTCCCGAGCCATCGATGCTTTTCACTGCGGCGCTGTCGGTGGCGGGCCTGCTTTCCAGACGCAGGCGTTGAGCCCCGTCATTTTTGGAGGGGGGACGCCCTCGTCCCCCAACAGAGGCGCCGGCCTCCGGTGTTGGTGAAACGAAGCACCTCCCGCTGCCGGCCTCATCGGCCCTCCGTGCTGCAAGGGCTGCGGCACGAGGGCGTGCCGCCTCCTATTTCTTCTTCGCCTGGCCCATCGCCTGGCTGAACCAGTCGTTGCCACCGGCGGAGGGAGGACGCGGGTCGCGGCGTGGCGGGCGCGGGCCCCGATCATTACCACCCCCGCCGTTGGAACGGCGGGGTTCCATGTCGGGCGCGGATTTCATCGAAAGCGAGATCCGGTTCCGCGGGATGTCCACCTCAAGCACGGTGACGTTCACCTTCTGCCCGACTTTCACGACCTCGGCCGGGTCGCGCACGAAATTGTCGGAAAGCTGGCTGACGTGGACCAGCCCGTCCTGGTGGACGCCGACATCGACGAAGGCACCGAAGGCGGCGACGTTGGTGACGATGCCGGGAAGCTTCATCCCGGGCGAGAGATCGGAGGGCTTCTCGACGCCTTCGGCGAAAGAAAATGCCTCGAACTGCTTCCGCGGGTCGCGGCCGGGCTTGGCCAGCTCGGCGAGGATGTCTTGGAGCGTCGGCAGCCCGACCTCCTCATCGACATACTTCTTCAAATCGATCTTCTTCCGCAACTCGGCGCTGGTCAGCAGGTCGGCGACTTCACAGCCGAGATCCGCGGCCATTTTCTCGACCAGTCCGTAACGTTCCGGGTGGACCGCGGAGGCGTCGAGCGGGTGTTCGCCATCGCGCACGCGGAGGAAACCGGCGGCCTGCTCGAAAGCTTTTTCGCCGAGCCGCGGGACGCTTTTCAGCTCGGCGCGCGATTTGAACCCGCCCTTCTCGGTGCGGAAGGCGACGATGTTCTCGGCGAGCGTCGCGTTCAGTCCGGAAACGTAGGCGAGGAGCTGCTTGGAGGCGGTGTTCAGCTCGACACCGACGGCGTTCACCGCGCTTTCCACGGTGTCGTCGAGGCTGGTCTTCAGCAGGCGCTGATCCACATCGTGCTGGTACTGGCCGACGCCGATCGACTTCGGATCGATCTTCACCAGCTCGGCGAGCGGGTCCATGAGCCGGCGGCCGATCGAAACCGCGCCGCGCACGGTGACGTCCTCGTTGGGAAACTCCTCGCGGGCGGCCTCCGAAGCGGAGTAGATCGAGGCGCCGGATTCGTTGACCATGATGATCTGGATCGAGGCGGGCAGCTTGAGCTTGCGGACGAAGGTCTCCGTCTCGCGGCTGGCGGTGCCGTTGCCGATCGCGATGGCTTCGATCTTGTATTGGCCGACCAGCTTGGTGAGTTCCACGGCGGCCTCGTAAAGCTGGTTGTTCGAGCCGGCGGTGGCGTGGAGCACGGTGTGGTGGAGCAGCGCGCCCTGGGCGTCGAGCACGACGGTCTTGCAGCCGGTGCGGAAGCCGGGGTCGATCGCGAGCGTGCGCTTGCGGCCGAGCGGCGAGGCGAGGAGCAGTTCGCGGAGGTTGTCGGCGAAGACGCGGATCGCGGTTTCATCGGCGGCCTTCTTCCCGGCGAGACGCATTTCGGTTTCCATCGAGGGCATCAGCAGGCGCTTGCAGCCGTCCTCGACCGCCTGGCGGACCTGCTCGCCGGCGGGGCCGGTGGTTTTCACCCAGTCAGGGATCGCCTCGTTGGCGACGCGGTCGAGCGGGACATCGACCCGCATGATCAGGAAGGCTTCCTTTTCGCCGCGGCGGATTGCCAGCATGCGGTGGGACGGGATGGTCTTGAAGGGCTCGCTCCAGTCGAAGTAGTCGCGGTATTTCGCGGCGTCCTTGTCCTCGTCCTTTCCATACATCACACGGGAGGAAACGGTGGCCTCGCTTTCGTAAATGCGGCGCACGCGGCCGCGCAGGTCGGCATCGTCCGCCACGCGCTCGGCGATGATGTCGCGCGCGCCGGCGAGCGCTTCCCCGGCATCGGCCACCTCCTTTTCGGCGCCGACGTATTTCGCGGCCTCCTCGGCGGGGTCGGCGCTCTGGTTTTCCAGCAGCCAGTCGGCGAGCGGTTCGAGGCCCTTTTCCTTCGCCTTGGTCGCGCGCGTCTGGCGCTTCGGGCGGAAGGGGGCGAAGATGTCCTCCAGCTTCGCCATCGTGTCGGCGGCGGCGAGTTTCTTCTTCAGCTCGTCGGTGAGCAGGCTGCGTTCTTCGAGCGACTTGAGGATGGAAACGCGGCGGCCGTCGAGTTCGGCGAGCTGCACCATGCGGTCGCGGACGGCCTGGATCTGGACTTCGTCGAGCGAGCCGGTGGCTTCCTTGCGGTAGCGGGAAATGAAGGGGACGGTGGCGCCTTCCGCGAGCAGCTTGGCGGTCGAGGCGACCGAGTTGACGTGGATGCCGGTCTCGGCGGCGATCTTGGCGATGTGGGCGGCGGCGGCTTGGGTCGGGACGTCGGACATGGGTGTGGGCGGGAAACTAGGCAGGCCGCGTCCGGCGTGGCAAGCGGTGGGGGGTGGGAACGCGAGCTTCAGCTCGCCCGGCCATATGAGCGAGCTGAAGCTCGCGTTCCAATCATGGATCGGGCTGCCACGCCACTCCGGCAGAGGAGAAAGGCCAGTCGGCGGGCTCGGTGCAGAGGCTTGCTTTGACCGGATTGTCCCGGATGTAGCACTTGGCGCGGTGGTAGTGCTGTTCGTTGCGGATAAAGCGGTCGAAGAAATCGCGGGACCAGAGCGGCCCTTCGCGGCCGAGAACCCGGTTGATCTTGAACGACGAGCTGCCTTTCCAGCGGTGGGTGATGTCGCCCAGGCGATGACCGTCCGTCACGCGGATCATGACGTGAACGTGGTTGGGCATGATGCACCAGTCGTGGAGGCGGTAGCTCTTGCCGTGATCCTGGATCAGGATTTCCTGAACCACGCCGGCAGCCTCGGGTAGGGCGAGGATGCAGCTTCCGCGGCCCGCGTCCTCGTACTTCGCGATGCGGCGGTGGAGCTGAAGGATGGCTTCGTTGCGAAGGGTGGTATCGCGTGAGTCCAATTCGACAGCAAGCTCCTTGCGCCACTTGAGGATGACTTCCTTGGGGACGGAATCGGCCAGGCGGAAAGTGATCGCCTGGAGCGAGTTGGCGTAATCGCGGTGGGGAAGATAGCCGCGGGTGTAGGTGCCACGATGGTCCATGATCTGCGGGAATTGGAACGCGAGCTTCAGCTCGCCCGTGGATGGTAGCGAGCTGAAGCTCGCGTTCCAATGCGGATGACACCAGGCCCGGATGATCGGAGTGAAAAGTGGGCTTCAGCCGACACCTGCGTGGCGCGCTCCGGCGTTGTCTGCGGAAGACGGCGGTCCGATAGTGGGAGCCATGCAGGAGCAACCGCCGCCGGGATCCGATGAGTGGGTGAAGGAGAGACCCGACAGGGTGAGAGGGGGCACGAGCAGGAGAAGCTTCATCGCGATGTGCGTGGTCGGGGTAGTGGCGGTTTTGTTCTGCGGGGCGGTGATTTTCTCATCGCTGGTGGTCCGCCATGGCCGGCGGGACCACGACAAACATCAAGCGATCAACAATGCCAAGCAGGTGGGGATGTATTTGTTGGAGTTCGACATGGAGTTCGGCTCGTTTCCCGGCGACAACACCGCCGCGGATGTGGTGAAAGCTACGGGCAGCACCCTGGACTTTTCCGATGGCAGCTCGAACGCAGCCTTCCGCCAGTTGATCGCCTATGGTTGTGACAACGAGGGCATCTTTCACGTTCGACACCCCGAGACCGCGACCCGCCGACCGGACTGGAGGATCGACGGAGCCCATGCCTTGGAAAGCGGGGAGGTGGGCTTCAGCTATGTTCACGGGCTGGACTCCAGCTGCCCCGTGGAAACGCCCGTCTTGCTCACCCCGATGAACTCGGGGAGCCATGACCGGTTCTGGGCGACGGAATTGTTCAAGAAGCAGGCCATCGTGCTTCGTGCCGACAATTCGATTTTGATGGCCCCCGTCCGCACGTCTGACCAGAAGGCGGTGGATGAGGTGGGGGTGCCCGTTCTCGATGTCTCCCAGTCCTATCTCGGCGGCAAATGGCCGGACATCCGCCATCCAGAGTTTTAGTGGAAACGGGAGCGCGGAGCAAGCGGCGGGGGGCTTGGAACGCGAGCTTCAGTTCGCCCATGTGGCCGGGCGAGCTGAAGCTCGCGTTCCCATGCCGGATTTCACCGCGAAGCCCAACGCTTCGCCCTCCCTCAAACGCTCAGTCATCCGGGCCGAAGTAAGACGTCTCCCTTCCCTCCGCATCGACACAGAGGCGCTGCGGTTTGAGGAAGCGTTTGCCGCTCTCCGGATAGCTGCACACATCCTCTCGCGGATGGTCCGCCACCAGCAGATAGCGCAGGTCCGTCTCTCCCGTGTTCTCCAGCCGGTGTGCCTCGCCCGGTCCGCAGAAGATCACGTCTCCCGCTGACACCGGCCGCCGCGCGCCGTCGCTGCCGTGCATCACCCCGCAGCCTTCGAGGAGCAGGTAAAGCTCGGACTGGGCCGAGTGGTGGTGCAGCGGAAAATTCGACCTCCCCGCCGGAAGCCGGGCCAGCTCCAGATCGAAGGGATGTCCACCGCCCCAGGTCCCCACGTCCTTGAGCCCGCCCACCGCCCCACTCAGCCATTTTCGGAACAGGAGGAACCGTCCTCCCGGCGAGCCCCACCGCTCCTCCTCAATGCTGTCCAGGTTCACCTGTTTCATCGTTCCATCCTGCCACCGCTTCCCCGGGGTGAACAGATACAGATGGGAGATCGAGGATGGAGGATCGTGGATCGCAGCCCGAAAGAGCCTTCCAAGTTCGCAACCCCGCAAGAGCCCTCTCCTCCTCGATAGAAAGCCCAACCGGCACTCGGCCGCAGGCGAAAAGGAGCGGCGGGCATCGACCGCCGGGCAGGGTCCCCTCGCGGCCTTTCCCCCCCCCCAAGCACCCCGGGCCGGATGCCCAGGCGGTCCTGCATCAGATCTGCTGGCGCCTGAATTGCATCGATGATTTGCCATGCTCCGAAGAGCGCGTCCAGCTACACGGAGCAGGTAACCCGCTCGCCCCTTTAAGCAGCAATTTGAATCGAATTCCTCCTATCGAACGAACCGCAAACACATCAAATCGCCGCTTTAAGAAAAATTTGCGTCCGGTGGTAGTCGAGGAAGTGACGCTGGTCCCCGTTAAAGCGTCCGACAAAAAAGGGCCGATCGACCCTCACTCCCATCTTTTCTACCGAGTCTTTGTCGGCCACGGGCGAAAGGAGCACCTCCCCGTCGTCGGCGAAGGAAATGAACCCGCGATCAAAGAGATGGTCAATTGAGGGGGTTAGCATCAGCCCGTTGCCTCCACTGAGCCGCTCGTCATCCGTCGATTCTCGCCATGGCTTAATGTGACTGGCGACGAGATGAGCCGTATTCCGGACGTGGGTGATTCGGCATTCATGCTCGAAACGGTGCACATCATGCCGGAACCTCCCCTGGCCTTTCCGTGCCGAAACGAGAGCTTTCCTGGTTGTCTCTGGCAAATCGGTCCGGGCAAGGATCAAAGCTTGAATTTGTTCTTCCCAGTCAAAAAGGGCATTTGGCTCATCGATGCAAATTGGGCTTTCCTCCTGAAGCGTCCTGTCGAGCTCCACAAGGGCGAGGAGTCCGGGCTCCGCGAGCTGGATAAGGGTCACTGCGAGAGACCGGGGAATCTCTGAGAGGTAGGCACCTTGGTTTCCATGCCCATTTTTTTGGATCGGTGAATACTGTTTGGGTAGCAGATGGACGATCCTCCTGATCACACCCTTGACCCGCAAAGGCTGACGAAATTGCTGAAACGCAACATCCACTCGCCAGCCAAGATCATTCCAGGCATCGCCGATCTTACCAAATTCGCCGGGCTTGGGACACGAGTAGCAAGTGATCTTGGCTGGCCCAACCGCTTGGAGTTGGGCGAAGGCGAAAGAGAAAATCAGGTCGCCCTGCCGAACTTCGCGCAATGTCTCGTAGTAGTGATTCCGGCGACCGTTTTTCTTCACTTTGGGACACCAAATGTAGCCGCTTCCCACCTCGTGATGGAACGTCTGCCTGTGATTGACCCACCAGAATCGCATTGAATTGGCTGATATCAAACTCTGGGACGCGGATTGGCAATCCCAAGAAATCGTAGATGGCGCGGGCCTTGACTCTGAATCGTCGGCTGGCGCTCAGGACCACGTCACAAAAGCTTCCATATCCCATGGGTCTACTGTCGTTTAGGATGTTTTGGATCTGCTGGCCCGGCTCAGAGGGCACGACGGAGTAGAATGGAAATTTCGAAACGCGGCGAAGGCGGAAACGGGAGCGTTGCGGGGGGCTGTGGATGCCTATAAGCCCCTTCAAACAGCAGAAGACTTTGCAACAGGAACGCACGCTTGATGCAGAGCCCCTTCCAGAGCTTGTAGATCGTTCATGCCTGTCACCGGAACCCGGATGAGCGGAACGAGAGTGTGGCGGAAGAGGGCATTGAGGAAATCGTCGCGCTCGATGCGGTCAGGGCGTTGATGGCTCGCGTCGTCGAGTTCAATGGCGGCGAGAATCCGGCTGGTGGAGCGCTCGGTGAGGACGAAGTCCAAGTGTTTACAGGAAATCCGATTGAAGCGGGATTGAAAGCCGGGGACGTGCGCGAGGTGGAACAAATCAGCGAGGCGGACTTTGCAGGAGATGGAGATGCCGGACGGGAGGAGGGTTTCTAGCGTGTCCAGAAACCGATGTTCGGTGGGCGAGTTCAGCAACGTCTTGGTGGAGATCCCACGGAAATCGTAGGCGTCGGACTTCTCCACCTCTGCGGGAAGGGGAGGTGGGGTGGGTGATGGGCGACGGGTACAAGGTGGGTCTGGTTTGAGCCGGCGGAGGCCGAAGATGACAAGGGCCAGGGCAAGTCCGAGGCCGGAGGCGACGAGGAGGGGGCGAAGTCCATGAACGAAGGAGCGGGTGATTTTGTCGGCGGAGGGCGTCTGCGGGGGACGTGACGGTGGAACGGGGGCCTCGGCGCGGCGGGTGGAAGCCTGAGGTAGGGTGTTCGCCGGCGAACGAGCAGGCGGGATGCGCTGGGGCTCGGCTGAGGCGGCTTTCGAGGGGAGAATCTTCGACGGAATGACAAGTGGGCGATCGTTGACCGGACGCAGATAGGTCGAGGCAAACGAGGACGCGGTCCATTGTCCCGAACGTTGTTCGACGCGGACCGTGGGTGGGAGGCCGAGCGGGAGGCCGCTCTGCCATGGACCCCAGAGGGAGTCCTTGCCCTGTCGGCGGTAGGCGGCGGCATCCACGTGGATGAGAATCCGCTGTTGGATGCCATTGGCGCGATCGGCCTCTGACAAGGCGTCGAGGGTGAGAAGGGAGAAATGTAGCCCTTTGACCTCCGTCCACAGCGAGCTGCCCGCGACGGTTGCGCAGCAGAAGTTCTCCCCGTATTTGCGGAGAAAGGGTGAGAGGTGGAGTGTGGCGGCATCAATGGCTTCCTTTGCCGTTCTTTCGGGGATGGGCTGTGTCAACGCCGCTGCTTTTCGAAGCCCGAGGAAAACCGGATTCTCTGCCCTCACCGTGACGGCGGTAAGAAAGAGGAAGAAGATGAAAGCAAGGCGCATGACGGGATGATGATAGGTCATGCTGCTCGCGGGTGGTCTTACGTGAAGGAGGGGCGGAAAGAAGGAACGACGTCAGTTGTCAGCGGGAGCCGGGGTCGCCTGTCTGGTGCTTGGTCGAGAGGCAGGAGCGAACGTTTGGGTTCCTTATTCGATCTGCCGTCGGCCATCTGCTTCGCGACCTTGGCGGTGCGTCGATTGCCGGGGGTGCAGGGACAGTGAAACCGCCTGAAGGCGGAACTACATACGCGGGTGGCGAACTTGAAAGGTCCTTTCGGGCTGCGATCCGTGATCTACCATCTGCCATCCACAATCTTCCATCTCCCATCAAGGCCGCTTGCCCTTCGGCAACGAGGCGACGACCAGGGCGTAGGAATGGTCGATCCACTCTGCGATGAGTTCGGAAGGGATGGAGCCGTCGAGGGTGACGGTGTTCCAGTGCTTCTTGTTCATGTGGTAGCCGGGGATGACGCCATCGAAGGATTCGCGGAGCTCGAGGGCGCGGTCGGGATCGCACTTCAGGTTCATGCGCGGCGGGAAGTCGGAGGGATCGGCGAGGGCGAACATCTTGCCGGCGACCTTGTAAACCAGCACGTCCGGACCGAAGGGGGTGGTCTCCTCGGCGGCGGGCTTGGAGAGGCAGTAGGCGATCGCGTCGGGGAGGTCCATGGGGAGAGTTTGCTGGTTTTCAGCCCCGACGGGTCGGGGTGCCTGCCGGCATTTTCAGGAGAGGCGGGGGAGGGAGTTTGCTAGTGTTCAGTTTTCAGTGTTCAGGCAAAAGGCAAAAGGCAAAAGGCAAAAGGCGAAAGGCGAAAGGCGAGAGCGGGAGAGCGGGAGAGCGGGAGAGCGGGAGAGCGGGAGAGCGGTTGGGATGGGGACGCTCAGTCCCAGGTCTCGCGTTTGAGGATTTCGAGGAGGCAGCGGTTGTCGTAGGTGGTCAGGCGGATCCAGTCGAAGTGGAGTGCGGCCAGACCGAGGCCGACGCCGCCGAGGAAGCCGCCGATATGGGCCCAGTAGGCGATCATCCCGCCGCCGGTGGCGGCACCCCAGACATCGAAGGCGAACCAGGCGAGGATGACCCAGAAGGCGCGGCAGGAAAAGGTGCCGCCGCGGATCAGGAAAACCCAGAAGAGATAGACGCGGTTCAAGGGATACATGGCGAAGACGACGCCGACGATGCCGTTGATGGCGCCGCTCGCACCGATGGCGGGGCTGCCGTCCATCAGGTTGTGGACGGTCGCGGAGACCAGCGTGGCGGCGAGGAACAGCGTCAGGTATTTGAGGTTGCCGATGTTGGAGCAGATGGCGTTTCCAAAGACCCAGAGGAAGATCATGTTGCCGATCAGGTGGATGAGATCGGCATGGATCAGGACGTGCCCGAAAAGACCGGGCAGCGTGAACCCGTCGAGCACGAGGGGCTCGACCCAGCTTCCCTCGCCGGCGAACATGGCCAGCAGGGAGACGAGGGAGCAGGAGGCCACGATGAGCCAGTTCGCCCACGGGCGCTCCTGGATCAGGGTTTCGATTTCGTAGGGGACGAAGAAGAGCACGGGAGGGCCGTTCTAACAGATTACGGAAGGGTTTGGAATGGGAAAGAGAGGCATGTTTACAAGCCCGATGGCGGTGCTGATTCGCCATCTGCGGCTATCTGTGACCCGGAGGTGAATCCATCTCCCGCAGAGGCGCACGGAGGCGGAGGATGAGTCTTCCCTCCGTGACCTCCGTTTTCTCCGCATCTCCGTGCCCGGAAGAATGCCTGTCCAACCGGGAACCATCCCGATGTCTTCTGACGACGTCCGGTGAATCAAGCCCGATCGGTGATCATCTCCTGCATCTGCGGTTCTTTCCCTCCCGGGTTCGATCGCCGGCAGCAAAACCGCCTGGAGGCAGAACGACATGCGAAGGTGGCGAGCCGGAAACGGTTGCTTGGTGCTGTCGCTGGAGGTTTGCGGGGGAGCCTTCTTCCGTTTGGCCGGGCGGAGGAACCGGGCTATGGGGAGGGGGTGAAACGATGGTGCCGGAGATTCGGAGGTGCTCTGCTGGTCGCTTGCTGCCTGGGCAGGGCGGCGGCGGAAGGGGAGCAGGGGTTTTCCAGGAAGATGCAGGAACTGGAGGGCCGGCACGGGGGAAGGCTGGGGGTGGCGGTTGTGGAGGTGGGGAAACCGGAGCGGCACAGATCGCATCGGGGCGGAGAGCGCTTCGCGATGTGCAGCACGTTCAAGTTCCTGCTGGCGGCGGCGGTGGCGGCGCGGGTGGACGCGGGGGAGGAAAGTTGGTCGCGACCGATCTCCTATGGAAAAGACGACCTGCTGGAGTGGGCTCCGGTGACGGGCAGAGCGGAGCATCTGGAGGCGGGTTCGATGACCGTCGGGCAGCTCTGCGAGGCGGCGATGATCTGGAGCGACAACCCGGCGGCCAATCTGCTGCTGGCGACGATGGACGGGCCGGCGGGGCTGACGCGTTTTCTTCGGGGAATCGGAGACGAAACGACCCGGCTGGACCGGACGGAGCCGGAGCTGAACACGAACCTGCCGGGAGATGTGCGGGACACGAGCACGCCGGAGGCGATGGCGGCGACGATGGAGAAAATCCTTTTCGGCGAGGTGCTGACGGAGGCGTCGCGGAAGAAGCTCGAAGGCTGGCTGGTCGATAATCGCACGGGCGACAAGCGGCTACGCGCGGGGATGCCGGCTGGCTGGCGGGTGGGCGACAAGACGGGCACCAGTGGCAATGGCGCGGCGAATGACATCGCGGTGGTCTGGCCGGATGAGGGACTGCCCTTCGTGGTGGTGGTGTTCTACGACGTGAAGGATGCGACGGCGGAGGAACGGGATGCGGTGATTGCGGGGGTGGGAGCGGCGAGTAGGTAAGTGGTGGGAGTTTGCTGGTTTTCAGTCCCGACGGGTCGGGGTGCCTGCCGGCATTTTCAGGGGGAGCGGGGAGACTTTGCTGGTTTTCAGTGTTCAGTGTTCAGGAAGAAGCGGTAGGCGACTGAAAAGGGCGGTAGCCATCTCTTATCTGCTATCGACGATCTCCCATCTGCCGACAGGCGGGGATGGCTGAAGCCTGCCCTGACTTTCGCAAACCGGAGGTTCGCGCCACAGGTCGCGGGGCACTGGGGGTTTGAGCTGGAAGGGAAATGGCGGTAGGGGGTGAGGATGACAAAATGGTTCGTGGCCGGGATTCTGGGGTGGGTGCTTCCGGTGTCGGGGCAGGAGAACGCGCTTCGATACGAGGCGGGCATCCTGGCTCCGAACCAGCAGAACCGGGTGGTGGCGGTGGAGGCGAGCGGGAACGTGGGGCTGGTGCTGCGGCCCGTGCCGGGAGGCGCGGAGGCGGCGGTGTACCGTCGGAACGGATCGGGGGTGTGGGCGGAGGAGGACGTGCTGACAAGCGGCGAGATCACGGCGGTGGCACTGGATGCCTCATCGGAAATGGCAGCGGTGGGGGTGGACAATGTGGTGGAGGTCCACCGGCCGTCGTTTCCGCCGAACTGGACGTATTTCGGCACGGCGGGAAGCATGGTGCTGCCGGTGGACGAGGAGGTGGTGGGTGTGGCGGTGGACGGGCCGTATGCGGCGGTGCTGGCGGAGTCGTCGGGCTCGCTGGGCGGCGATCAGCGGGTGCGGATGTTCGAGCTGGCGGGCGGGGCGTGGTCGGAGGTGGCGGATTTCACGCTGGCGCTGCTGCCGGGGGACCTGTTTCCGCCGCGGATCTCGGGCCTGGCGCTGGAGGGGACGCGGCTGGCGATCACGGGGGCGGCGGGGGATGTGATCGAGATCCACGAACGGGACGCGCCGGGCGGGGCGTGGGGGACGGTGGCGACGATCGATGGCGGGACGTTGGGGCTGGAGGAGTTCGGGGATGTGGCGCTGGCGGGCGACCGGCTGGCGGTGACGGCGGTGCAGGCGGGCTCCGAGGTGCCGAGAGTCGAGGCGTTTTCCCGAAACCTGGGTGGTGCGGATGCGTGGGGGCATGCGGGGACGGTACATGTGGCCCCGGTGGGAATCGGTGGGCTGCGGCTGGATGCGGACGGTGATCGGTTGGTGGTGATGGGGCTTCCGGAGCTGTCGTTGTTTTTCTTCGGGGGGCTGGCGGAGGCGAATTTCTATGGTGCGGGTGGGGGTGCGACGGGGTGGGCGCACGAGGCGAGGCGGGATCTGGGGCGGCTGAATGGTTTCGGCGTGTTGTCGCTGGGTCCGGCGGCCGCGGCGGATTTGCTGGCGGTGACGGGGGAGGATGCGTGGTTCGGCCTGGCGGATGAGGAGTATTTCGAGGGCGCGGCGGGTTGGGCGGCGGTGGTGCACCGGCGCGGCGGAGGGGGATGGGGCCAGGTGCAGTTGATCGAGGGGCCGGGGGTGGCGGACGGGTTGGGGAAATCGCTGTCGATGGAGAACGGGGTGCTGGCGGTGGGGATGCCGGACGATTCGTGGATGGGAGCGGAAACGGGGTCGGTGATGTTATGGTGGGTGGCGGTTTCGGGCCAGGAGGGAGGCCAGGCGATGGTGCCACTGGGGCGGATCACGAGTCCTTCGCCGCAGGCCGGTGAGCGGTTCGGTGCCTCGGTGGCGGTGTTCGCGGGCGGGGATGGATTTTTCCCGGCGGATGTGGTGGTGGCGGTGGGTGCGCCGGGGCGGAATGGCGGGGCGGGGGCGGCGTATGTGTTCGAGCCGGGTCTGAGTGGGAATTCGGCAGGAATGGCGCTGGAGCCGGCGGAGGGTTTGGCGGCGGGCGATGCGTTCGGGAGTTCGGTGGCCGTGGGCGGCGGGACGGAGGCGGATTGGATCGGTGTGGGAAGTCCCGGGGACGATGATGCGGCGTCGAACGCGGGCGCGGTGTTTGTGTTCGAGCGCGATCTGGGTGGGGTGGATGCGTGGGGGCGGCGGGCGAAACGGACGCGGCCGGCGGGGGTGAGCGGAACGGGCTTCGGGACGAAGATGAGCGGGTTCGAGGATGACGGGGATTTCCTGCTGGCGACGCGGCCGCCGGTCTTGGGCAGCCCGGGACAGGTGGCGGTGTTCGGTCGCGACGAGGGAGGGACGGATGCGTGGGGGGTGGACGCGGTGATCGAGGCACCGGCGGGCTCGCCTCCGGGGTTCGGAGCGAGCGTGGACGGCGGGTTCTTTTCGATGGCGATCGGTGCTACGGGAAATGCGGGCGGAACGGGCAAGGCGTATGTTTACAGTCGCGGCACCGGAGGTTGGGCACCGGTGCTGGAGGCGACGGGGACGGCGACGGAGGGGCCGAGTTTCGGCAGTGAGGTGGCCGTTTCCTATCTGCATCTCTGCGTCGGCTCGCCGGCGGCGGGCGGGGGAAACGGACGGCTATCGGTATGGGGGCAGAGGGGCCCGATCCTGGCGGACTGGGGACTGCTTTACCATCAGAGCGGCTCGTCGGGCGAGGGTCTGGGAAGCGCGGTGGGGTCGTGGATCATCTACGGCGCGGCGGGCGCGCCGGGCTCGAATTTTTCGGGGCCGGGAAACGGGCAGGTGGTGGTGAACCGGGCGGGGAGCTACGAGGTGTGAGCGAAATCGCACGAGCCATCGATCCTGCCACGCTGGAAACCGGAGCAGGACGCGGACGAGGACGGGCAGGCGAACCTGATCGAGTTCGCACTGGAATCGGACCCGACTTCGGCAGCGAGTCGCGGGATTTTCGCGCTGGAGCGTGGCGTGTATCATCCGACGACGACGGCGGATCCGGCGATGGTGTGGATGGTGCCCGATCCGGCCTATGCGACGACCTTCCTGGACTTGAAGGTGGAGGTGAGCCCGACGCTGGAGTCGTGGACGACGGCGGAGTACGAGGGCGCGAGCACAGAGCGCTACTACCTGACGGGAGGGGCGCTGCGGCGGTTCTACCGGTTGAGTCCGCTTTATCCGTGGTTCGACTCCCCGAGCGGCGGCGGAGGGGGTGGGGTCATTGAGCTCGGGGAATGAGAGGAGGCTTCGTTTTTGAACCGTGACGTGCGGTGGGGGTGGAATACGCGATACGGTGATGCTCTGGATCCGAAGTGAAGCTAATATCAACGCATGTCTTCCGCCTCTTCCATACGCGTGAACCATGTGTTCGTGGACTTCGAGAATGTACGGAGGATCGATCCCGAAGTCCTCGGGACAAAGACCTTTTCCCTGCAGATCTTCCTCGGTCCTCAGAACAAGAAGCTGGATGTCGAGGTGGTGCAGGCGCTGCTGGAGCACTCCCATATGGTCAGGCTGGTGCGGAGCCCGAAGGCAGGAAACAACGCCTTGGACTTCGTGCTGGCCTTCGATCTCGGTCAGGCGGTGTTGGCCGATCCAAAGGGCTTCTTTCATATCATCTCGCGGGACGAGGGGTTCGATTCATTGGTCGAGCTGCTGCGTGAGCGGAATGTGAAAATCCGCCGCCATGCGGATTGGGCGGGTCTTGCGACGGCGCTGGCGGTGCCGGTGAAACCGGAGCCGCTGAAGGAATCCCAGGTGCCGGCGAACGAGAGTGCTTCTTCGTTGAGCGAGCCTGCGAAGAAGATGCTGGAGGTGCTGAAGAAATCGGCGAAGAACCGCCCGGCGCAGCGGAAGACGCTGGTGAATCACGCGATCCAATTCGTGGGAAAGGATGCGGGCCTGAAGGCGCAGGAAGCCGTCGTGGCGGAGCTGCAGAAGGCGGGCCGTTTGGCTTTCGATGAGAAAGGGAAGGTGACGTACCGGGTGTAGGAAGCTGAGAGCCATGCCAACAAAGGAGCGGCGGCTCAGTCGTAATGCACGGCTTCCAGGTAGAGTCCGTCGGCAGGCGCACAGTGGGAGCTGCGGCTGTGGGGGAGGCCCGCGGGTTGATCGAGCAGGGAGGTCATTTCCTCGAAGGGCATGCGGCCCTGGGCGACGTGGACGGCGCTGCCGACGAGGAGGCGGACCATTTTGTAGAGAAAGCCATCGCCGGTGAAGGTGAGGCGGAGGCCGTCTTCGATCGGTGAAACGGAAGTCCGTGTGAGCGTGCGGCGGTGGTCGGTGGCTTCGGTCTCGTTGCCGCGGCGGGCGCTGAAGGCCTCGAAGTCATGGTATCCATGGAAGACGGCGAGGGCGGTGTCCAGCCGTTCCGGATCGAGCCCGCGCGGCAGATGCCAGGCGAGGCCGTGGCGGAAGGGGGAGAGGACGGGCGACGTACTAAGATCGTAGTGGTAGGTTTTTCCGCGGGCGGAAAAGCGGGCGTGGAAATCCGGCGCGACCTCGGCGGCCTCCATCACACGGATCGTCCGGGGGAGTTTGGTATTGAGGGCGGCGAGCCAGTTCCCGGGGCGCATGGTGAGTGCGGCCGGCGCATCGAAATGGGCCGTCTGGGCGAGCGCGTGGACGCCGGCATCGGTGCGGCCGGAGCCGTGGACGCGGACGGGCTCGCGGGCGATGGTGGAGGCGGCCTTTTCAAGCAGGTCCTGGACGGTGTTTCCCCCGGGCTGCGATTGCCAGCCGTCGAAGGGGCGTCCGTCATAGGCAAGGGTGAGTCGCAGTCGCATCCGGACGCGACGTTGGCGGATCGATGCAGGCAGGTCCAACTTCGAAATGTCCCTCGCAGGGCCCGAGGATGGGGCTTTTCACCGATCCCGGCCCCGGCTAGACAGGCTCGAATGAAAGCACCCTGGGTGGTTGGAAGTGTGTTGGTGGCGTTGCTGGCAGGCTGGGGTCTCGGCCGCATGAGCGATTCCGACGGACGGGACGGGGAGAACCAAAATGGAGTGGCGAGGGCTTCCGAGCGCACGGCGGGCAGATCGCGCTTCGAAGGAGGAGCGGAGGCGGGCGTGCGGACTTTCGAGGAACTGCTCAATTCGGGTGGCTCGGACCGCCGTATCCTCAATGCCCTGACGCGGCAGCTCGATGGCTGCGGCGAGGAGGAACTGAGGGAGATGCTCAAGGTGCTGGACACCGCGCAGGTCCGGGGCTCGTGGGGCAAGCGGATGATCGCCGTGCAGATGGTGTTCGAACGCTGGGCGGAGATCGATCCCAACGCGGCGCTGGGGGAGGCGCTGGAGCTGGACCGCTGGGAGGCGGGCGAGGCGATGCGGGCGGTTTTTTCCACGGTGGTGGAAACCGATCCGCAGGGGGCGTGGGCGCTGGCGCGGTCGGTCGCGGAGGGTCCGCTGCAGCGGCAGGCTTCGGAGATCGTGCTGGGCGAGATGGCGGAGGCGGATCCGCAGGGCGCGTTCGCCTTGCTGAAGGCGACGCCGGGCTTGCAGCCGGCGGCGCTGTTCGCCTCGTGGGCGAGGGTCGATCCGGTGGGAGCGCTGGAGGCGAGCCGGACGCTGCCGGGCTCCGGTCGCACGGGGATTCTCGGCTCGGTGTTTTCGCAGTGGTTCCGCGATGACGAGAAGGCGGCGATGACGGCTTTCGAGGGGCTGGAAGGGCTTGAGCGGCGCTCGGCGGCGGATTCGATTCTGGGAACCTGGCAAGGGCTCGACGTGCAGGCCGCCGCGGCGTGGGCGGCGGAGCATGCGGGCGAGATTTCGGACCGTGCCTTGCAGGGGCTCTGCCGGGAGATGAGCCGCGAAGATCCGCAGGCGGCGGTGGCGTGGGCCACGGAACATCTGAAGGACAACGTGCGGGTCGAGGCCCTGGAAGGCGTCTTCGGCGAATGGGCGAGCCGCTCGCCGGCCGAGGCGGCGGAGTGGTTGAAATCGATCCAGAACCCTGCCGAGCAGGTCCGGATCGCCCGCAATGGTTTCTGGTGGCTGGCGTGGTCGTCGCCGCAGGATGCCGTCGGCCTGGCGAAGGACATCGGCGAGAGCAATTTCGATGGCTGGTTCGTGAGGCAGATCGGCGAACAGCTGGCGGGGCTGGACATGAAGCGGGCGATGGAGATCGCCGACACCTTTGATACCGATGGTTTCAAATCCGGAATGCGGCAGGGGATCGTGGAAGCATGGATGGACGTGGATCCGGAGGGTGCGGTGGCTTTCGCGATGAGCGAGGAGAACGAGGCGAAGCGAACCGGGCTGCTGGGGGTGATCGCGGGTGAAATGGCGGAACGCGATCCGGCGCGGGCCCTGGCGCTGGCGGAGGGCCTGCCGCCGGGGCAAGCGCAAACGCAGGTCGTCACCGCGGCGGTAGCGCAATGGGTGGGGAAATCGCCGCAGGAGGCCTCGGCCTACGTCGCCGGCCTGACGGATCCGGTGGTGAAGGAGGCGGCGATCCAGACGCTGATGCAGCGCTGGGCGTGGCAGGATGGCGAGGCGGCCTTCAAGTTCGCGGAAACCCTGGGTGCCGGAGGCGCGACCCATCAGGGAATGATCCAGGCCGCGGGGCAGTGGGCGACGCGCGATCCGGAGGGAGCGTTCGACTACATCAGCGGTCTCCCCGCCGGAGGATCCGCCGATCGGGCGCTCGCCGCCGTGCTGGAGCGCTGGGCGGGCGAGCATCCGGACCAGGCTGCGGCGGCCCTGGAGGGGGTCGGCAGCGGCACGCCCCAAATGTATGAGTCCTTGGCGGATACCTGGTCGGCGAAGGAACCGGATGAGGCGCTGGCCTGGGCGGCGAGGCTCCAAGATCCCACCGCCCAAGCGGGGGCGTACGAGGCGATTTCCGAAAACTGGGCCGAGCGCGATCCCACGGCCGCCGGCGGGTGGCTCAGCGGGCTGGGCGAGGGCGAGCCGCGGGACAAGGCCGTGATGGCTTACGCCAGAGAGGTGGTCGGCGTGGATGCCGCCTCCGCGCTGGGTTGGGCGAACTCGATCAGCGACCGCTCGCGGCGATGGGATACGGTGAAATCGCTGGCCAACCAATGGTATCAGCGCAATGCCGAGGAGGCCGTCTCCTGGATGCAGGATCAGGGTTTCAGCGCCGACCAGATCCACGAAGCGACGCGGGATTGATACCACCAGCGGCGATTTTCCGAGCCCTCGTCGGGCGCGGTTGATTCGAGCCGGGCGGCAGGTATGATCCGCGCCGACCGCCCATGCTCACACTCCTGAAAATCCGCAACCTCGCCCTCGTCGATGAACTCGTGTGGGAACTCGGGCCCGGATTGGTGGGCGTCACCGGTGAGACCGGCGCGGGCAAGTCGGTCATCGTCGGCGCGCTGAAGCTGGTGCTCGGCGAGCGCGCGGACAAATCGCTGATCCGTTCCGGCGAGACCCAGTGCACGGTGGAGGCCGTTTTTGAACTGGAGAATCCGGCGGAGGTCGATGCCGTGCTGGAGGAAGGCGGACTGGAGCCCTGCGGGGGTGAGGCGCTGATCGTGCGGCGGGTGATCGGCCAGACCGGCAACCGCCAGTTCGTCAACGACTCGCCGGTCACGCTGAACCTGCTGAAACGCCTCGGCGAACACCTCGTGGACCTGCACGGTCCGCACGATCACCAGTCGCTGCTTTCCACCGAGCGCCAGCTGGCGATGCTGGATGCCTATGCGGACGCCGACCTCGACGGCTTCCGCGACCTGTGGCGGTCGTGGCGGGAGAAGCTGAACGAATGGGAGGAGCTGCGCGAGGCCGAGAGCGCGGGCGAGACCGAGCTGGAGCTGTTGCGGCACCAGGTGGCGGAGATCGACGCGGCCGAGCTGAAGCCGGAAGAGGAGGACGAGATCACCGACCGCTGCCGCCGGGCTGGAAACGCCACGCGCCTGGTCGAGCTGGCCGGGGCCGCGGCCGGGCTGCTCGGCGGCGAGGACGGCGGGATCGTGACGATGCTCGGCGAGGTCCAGCGGTTGGTGCGGGAGATCGAAAAGCTCGATCCGAGCGTGGCCGAGCGGACGCTGGGTCTGGAAGGTGCCGTGCTGGAACTGCAGGAGCTGGAGCGGACGTTCAACGACTACGCCGAGGACCTCGACCTCGATCCGCGGGAGGCGACGGCGCTGGAGGACCGGGTGAATCTTTTCGAAACGTTGAAGCGGAAGTACGGACCTACGTTGGACGCCGTACTTGCGCACCGCGACCGCTGCGCCGGCCGGCTCGATGCGGTGGACAACCGCGGCGAACGGCTCGACGCGCTGGCGGCCGAGGTGGCGGCGCTGCGCGAAAAGGTGGACAAGGAGGGCCGGGCGATCGGCCTGAAGCGCAAGAAGGCCGCGCCGAAGCTCGCCAAGGAGATCGCCGGCCAGTTGCGCGACCTGGGTTTCAAGCAGTCGTCCTTCGAGATCCAATTGGCGGTCCACCGCGAGCCGACGGCGGCGGGTTTCGAATCGGTCGAGTTCCTCTTCGGCCCGAACCCGGGCGAGCCTCTGCAGCCGATGCGGCAGATCGCCTCCAGCGGCGAGGTGAGCCGCGTGATGCTGGCGGTGAAGAGCGCGCTGGCGGATCAGGATGCGACGCCGTTGATGGTCTTCGACGAGATCGACGCCAACGTCGGCGGCGAGATCGCGAGGGCGGTCGGGAAGAAAATGGCGACGCTGGGCGAGCGGCATCAGGTGGTGGCGATCACGCATTTTCCGCAGGTCGCGGCCACCGCGGCGCGGCACTACGTGGTGCTCAAGGAAGTCACCGGCGGTCGTACGCGTTCGACGCTTTTCCCGGTGACCGGAGAGGAGCGGATCGACGAACTCGTCCGCATGCTCGGCGGCGGCGGCAAATCAGCGCGCGAGATGGCGGTGAGTTTGTTGGAGGGGTGATCCTTCGAGCCTCCGTTTCCACGGTAACCCGTTTTGCCGGGGTGCCCGGGTAATAGGTGGAAGGAGCGGCGCGTAGATTCCCGCCTACGATCATGCATGTCGCCGCTCGTTTCTTCTGCGCTTTGGTGGGTCTCGTCCCGCTCTCTGTTTCCGCCGGCCAACTTGCCGTCCATCCCGCTCCGAAAGGTGCGGAGCTGAACGACGATTTCGACGTTCGTGTCCGCGTGCCGGGGGGCGAGTGGAAAGAACTGTCGGAGTATCTGGTCCGGGTCTGTTGCCAACAAGGCGCGCCGGGAAGGACCAGGGAAGCTTCGATGGCTTTCTTTGACTTCGAGGGTGAAGTGGAGGTTTCCGTGAAACACCGCGGAGGGCCGGTCGGGGCCGCGCGCGTCCGTCCGCTGTCGCTGGGGATCGAATCCGCCATCGAGGGCGATCAGGTCATCTTCAAGCTGGACCAACCCTGTGACCTCTCGGTCGAGATCAACGGAGACATTTTCGGGAACCTCCACCTGTTCGGCCGCTCGATGCCGGAGCCTGCGCCCGATCCTTCTCGGGACGGCGTCATCTATTTCGGTCCCGGCGTGCATGAACTTGAGGGCGGCAGACTGGACGTGCCGTCGGGCGCTCACGTTTACCTCGACGGAGGGGCCTTGGTGCGCGGGGTGCTCAACGTGGAAGGCGCGGAGGATGTGGTGATCTCCGGTCGCGGGGTGCTGGAGCAGGACAACCGGGAGGAGCCCAGCCATGTCCGCATTTTCAAATCGAGGAACGTCCGGGTGGACGGCATCTTTTCCGGCAAGGTGCTCACGGCGAACTCGAGCGATGTAAACATCCACGATGTGAAATCGATCACCTACGACTCATGGGGCGATGGGATGAACGTCTTCGGCAGCCAACGGGTGGTGATCGATCACGTGTTCAACCGCAACTCGGACGACTGTTTCACGGTGTACGGCAGCCGGGGGAATATCGGGGCGGCGCGTCCGGCATCACGCTGAAGAACTCCGTGCTCTGGGCGGATGTTGCGCACCCGATCCTGATCGGCACCCACGGCAATGCCGAGGGGCAGGATGTGCTGGAGGACATCACGATTTCCAACATCGACATCCTCGATCACATGGAGCGTCAGCTGGACTACCAAGGCTGCATGGCCATCAATGCCGGCGACAACAATCTGGTGCGCCGCGTGAAATTCGAGGACATCCGGGTGGAGGACTTCCGGCAGGGGCAGTTGGTGAACCTGCGGGTCTTCTACAACCGGAAGTACTGCGCCGCGCCGGGTGGCGGGATCGAGAATGTCGTGTTCGACAACATCCGCTACCGCGGCACGGGTGAGAACATCTCGATCATCGCCGGGTACGATGAGAGCCGTAGCATCCGGGACGTGGTTTTCAGGGGCCTTGTCGTCAACGGTGTGGCCATCTCCGACGGGATGAAAGGCAAGCCCGGGTACTTCAAAACCAGCGACATGGCGGGGATGTTCGTTGGCGAGCACGTCCATGACATCCGCTTCGAGGCTTCGGAGAAGGTCGAGCCGGTGTTGCGGTGAAACGGCCGGGGCTGTTGCTTGGCGAGGCCATCAGTTTCCAGCGCCGCCCGCGAGTTCGGGGCCTTTGTCGGCGGGCATCGAGCGGTGCCAATCGACCACGAGGCGGGTGAGACGATCCACGACGGCCTTCCGATCTCCGGCGAGGTTTTGGGTTTCCCCGGGATCGGTGGGGAGATGATAGAGGGTCGGCCGCGAGCCGTCGTAGTCGCAGAGGAGCTTCCATTCTCCGTCGCGCACCGCGAGATCGGGCAACGGCCCGGAGTTGCCGATGACCTTGCGGTCCGGCGGGCGACGCCAGAACACGGGCTGTTGGCGCCCTGAGTCGGACTTGCCGAGGAGGGTGGCGGAAACGTCCTGGCCATCGAGTTCCGCGGTGGACTCGGCGCCAGCGAGCTTGAGGAGGGAGGGAGCGAGGTCGAAGGCGGCGAAGATGGAGGCATCGTTCGCGCTGCCGGCCTTCGACGGCTCCATCCAGCCGGGTGCCCAGGCAATGAGCGGAGAGCGGATGCCGCCTTCATAGAGCGTGCCCTTCGCCCCGCGGAAGGGGCCTGCGGAACCGGCACCGGGTTCAGGGCCGTTGTCCGAACAGACGAGGACGATGGTGTTTTCCCGCAGCTCAGGGTTTCCGCGGATGTGGTCGAAGAGACGACCGAACTGCGTGTCCATCTCCTGCAGGACGGCATGGTAGAGGCCGCGCTTGCTGCCCGACCAGTTCTTCAGCGAAGGGAAGAACGGCGAGTGGACGTCGTCGGGCCAGAGGTTCACGTAGAAGGGTTTTCCCTCTTTCGCCGCGCGGTCGATGAACGAGATGGCGGGGTCGATGAAGCCGGTCGTGATCTCGCTGCGCAGCATCCACGTGAACGGGAGACCGAGGCGTTCGGCATCGGCCCAGATCTTGAAAGGCTTCTTCTTCTGCGGGGTGCGGACCAGGGGCAGCAGCTTCGCGCCCATGCCTTCGAAATTGGTGAGGCTCTCGTCATATCCGTAGGCGGAGATGGGCGGAGCTTCATCGACATCGCGCTGTCCGCCCAGATGCCATTTCCCGAAATGCCCGCAGGTGTAGCCGGACCGCTTGAGGGATCGCGCGAGGGTGGGTGCGGCGGGGTCGAGCCACTGGGCCATGCCGCGGCGCTTGTTGTCCCGGCGGTCGCTGAGATACGACGTGATGCGCCAGCGCTGCGGATACTGGCCGGTGGTGAGGGCGCAACGCGAGGGCGAGCAGATCGACGAGTTCACGTAGAAGCTCTTGAAACGGATGCCCTCGGAGGCGAGGCGATCGACGTTCGGCGTCTCGACTTCCTCGTTTCCGAAACATGAGAAATCCCCCCAGCCCATGTCGTCGATGAAGACGATGACGAAATTCGGTCGGCGGCTTTCGGCATGCGCGGGCGGCACCACGAGGCATGCCGCCACCAGAATGAGGAGCAGGGTTTTCATGAAAACAAGGGAACGGCCAGCGAGGCGCGGGTCTTCCAGTGTGATTCCCTCCGGGCCCGATCCGTTCGGGGAAATGCCACGGTATTCGCGGAATAGTTCCTTGACCCGGGGCTCACACTTCACGTGATTGGGGGCATCATGCGACGGCTCATCGCCAGCCTGCTTCTCCTCGCCATGGGACTTGCCGTCCCGGCGATGGCGGTACCCTCGCGCATTTGTTTCACCTCGCTCTGCGAAAAGCCGTCGGCCAGCTGCTGCGGTGGGAGTTGCATCGATTGCTGCCAGGACGATTCTTCCGGGGAAAACGGCACGTCGTCGGGGCCGAGCTGTTGCATGGATGCACCCACGCTCCCGGATGCCACGCCGCCCACCACCGCGCCGGTGCTTCCAGAGCTGGACATCATCGATCTCGGCTGGATCACCGCGGTGCCGCCGCTCCGCCTTGAGCTGGAGGACACGCCGGTGAAATCCAAGGCGCGCATCCGTGGGCCCACGCATTCCCCGACGTTCCGGCCGCTGCTGGCCATCTGGAGACTTTGAGGCAGGGCACTCCGCCCTCGCACCGTCGTGTCGTCGCGTGACGACCGACCTCTTCCATCCCGCCTTTCCCGGGTGGTCCGTCTCCCGATTTCCAGCATGCCCGCATGAACGATTCCACTAGATCCACCGTAGCTCACGGCCGTCGCCGTCCGCCCGCCTGGACGATCCCCGCCGCCATCGCGCTCGGCTTCGCCCTGCTTTTCCTCGCTCTTTTCCGCGACCGCATCCTGCCCGCGCCGCAGGTCCAGATCGCCCCGGTGCTCGCCACCATCGGTGAAACGACCACCACCTCCACACCCGCCGCGGACGCCGCCATGGCCTTCCAGGCCAGCGGCTGGGTCGAGCCCGACCCGCTGCCGATCAAGGCCACCGCGCTGGTCGATGGCGTGATCGATGACGTCCATATCCTCGAAGGCGAGGCGGTGAAACAAGGACAGCCCCTCGCCACCCTGATTCAGGACGACACGCAGCTCGCCCTTGAAGCCGCCCAGGCCTCCCTGACCACGGCCGAGGCCGAACTTCGATCGCAGCGCGAAACGCAGGCGGCCATGGAACGGAAGCTCGCCGCCGCGAAAGCCGGTGCCGGTGCCGCGTCCAGCGTCGTCGCAGAGACCGGCGACCGCGCGCGGCGCATCGAAGGACTCAGCACCGGAGCCCTGGCGGAGGCCGATCTCGTGGGCATCCGCAGCGCGCATGCGAAAGCGCAGGCCGAAGAAGCCGCGGCCCTTGCCTCCGTCGAAGAAGCCGCCGCCAACCTCAAAGCCTACGAAGCCCGCATCGAGGTTCTTGAAACCGAGGTCGTTGCCGCCCGGATCGCACTCCGCCAAGCCGAACTCGCCCATTCGCGGACCCGCATCGTTTCCCCAGTCGATGGTCGCGTGCTCCGCCTCCTCGCCGCGCCGGGACAGAAGAAGATGCTCGGCATGGACGATCCCGACAGCGCCACCGTCGCGATTCTCTACCAGCCCGGTCGCCTGCAAGTCCGCGTCGATGTCCCGCTCGCCGACGCCGCCGGCCTCCAGATCGGCCAGCGGGCGCGCATCCTCTGCAACCTGCTGCCCGACCAGGTTTTCCACGGCGAAGTCACCCGCATCACCGGCGAGGCCGACCTCCAGCGCAACACGCTCCAGGCCAAGGTCCGCATCGATGACCCCAGCGACCAGCTCCGTCCCGAAATGCTCTGCCGCGTCGAGTTCCTCCAGGCGTCCCGTGACGGGGCGGGGGAAACCACGACGTCCACCGTACTCGTGACCTGGATCCCGGAGGACGCGCTGCAGGGGGATCACGTCTGGGTCTGCGATCCTGATACCAACCGCGTTTCCCGCCGATCCGTCACCCCCGGGAACGAAACCAAGGACGGCCACGTCCGCATCGACGACGGCCTCCGGCCGGGCGAACGCGTCGTCGTGTCGCCCGAAAACCTTCACGAGAACCAACGCGTTCAACCCACCCAGCCATGACCGACCTGATGATCCAATGCCGCGGCGTTTCGAAAAACTACCGCAAGGGGGCGACTGTCGTGACCCCGCTCGAAGCCCTCGATCTCGACGTGCCCAAGGGCGAGTTCCTCGCGTTGATGGGACCATCCGGTTCGGGAAAAACCACGCTGCTCAACCTGCTGTCGGGCATCGACTCGCCCAGCGCCGGCTCGCTCGTCATCGCCGGTGCCGAGATCGCCAAGCTCAACCGCCGGGCGCTCACCGCTTGGCGTGCGCGCAACGTCGGCTACATCTTCCAGCTCTATCACCTCGTGCCGGTGCTCACTGCGTTCGAGAACGTCGAGCTGCCTCTGCTGCTCGCCGATCTGTCGAAGAAGGAACGCCATGCCCGCGTCGCCCACGCGCTGGAGCTGGTCAGCCTTTCCGACCGCGCCCACCACACGCCCACCGAACTTTCCGGTGGCCAGGAGCAACGCGTCGCCATCGCCCGCGCGATCGTCGCCGATCCGCCCCTGCTGGTGGCCGATGAACCGACCGGCGACCTCGATCGCGAGTCCGCCACCCGCATCCTCGAGCTGCTCCGCGGCCTCGCCCGCGACCACGGCAAGACCATCGTCATGGTTACCCACGACGCCAAGGCCGCCGCCGCCGCCGACCGCACGCTTCATCTCGAAAAAGGCCAACTTCTCGAAAACGCATGCGCCCCCTCCTGAATCTACTACGACTCTCGTGGCTCCAGCTCACGCGCCACCGCGTGCGCTCGCTGCTCACCATCCTCGGCGTGGCCTCAGGCATGTTCCTTTTCACCGCCGTCGAGACGCTCCAGCGCTCGCTGGCCCGCGCCACGGAAACGACCGCCGCCGATACCACGCTGGTGGTCTATCGCGAAAACCGCTTCTGCCCCGCCACCAGCCGGCTGCCGGAACACTACGCCGATGACATCAAGCGCCTCCCCGGCGTTCGCGAGGTGATCCCGGTTCAGGTCGTCGTCAACAACTGCGGGGCCTCACTCGACGTCATCACCTTCCGCGGCGTGCCCGCCGAGCAGCTCACGCGCTTCGCTCCGGAGATCGAGATCGTCTCCGGCAGCGAGGCCGAGTGGTTGAAGCGCGACGATGGAGCCCTCCTCGGCGAGCATTTCGCGCAGCGCCGCGGACTTGCGTCCGGCGACCGCTTCGATGCCGCCGGCGTCACCGTTTCCGTCTCCGGCATCCTACGCTCTCCCCACGCGCAGGACAACAACGTCGCCTACGTGAAGCTGCCCTTCCTCCAGCAAGCTTCGCGCACCGGCCTCGGCGTGGTCACGCAGTTCAATGTCCGCGTCGAGTCCGCGGACGACCTCGAACGCGTCTCCACCGCCATCGACGAACTTTTCCGCTCCGCCCAGGAGCCGACCGATACCCGCCCCGAGAAAGCCTTCTTCGCCGAGACCGCATCGGAACTCGTCGAGCTGATCGGCTTCACCCGCTGGCTCGGCATCGGGGCGGTGATCGCCGTCGCCACGCTCGTGGCGAACGCCCTGCTGCTCGTCGTCCGCGGCCGGGTGAAGGAAAACGCCGTGCTGCGCACGCTCGGTTATCCCGGTCGTGCGATCGCCGCCTTGGTGGTCAGCGAGGGCGGCATGCTCGGCCTCACCGGCGGCCTCGCCGGCGTCGGGCTCGCCGCCGCGTTCCTGCGCTGGCAGAGCTTCACCATGGGGAACGAAGGCCTGACGCTCGCCGTCGAGCCCGACCTTCCAGTCATCGCCACCGGCATCGCCGCAGGCCTCTTGTTAGGTGCCGCCGCCTCGCTCTGGCCGGCCTTCCAGGCGATCCGCCAACCCATCGTCCACAGCCTCCGCCACTGACATGCTTCCCTTCAGCTACGCCGCGCGGAACCTGTTCCGCTCGAAATCCCGCCTGCTCCAGACCATCGGCGGCAGCGCGCTCGTCGTGCTTCTCGTGATGGCCGCGGTGGCCATCAACCAAGGCATGAACCGCGTGCTCTCCGCCTCCGGTTCGCCGCGGAATGTCATCCTGCTCGGCACCGGGTCCGAGGAAAGCGTGCAGCGCAGCGAGGTCCCGGAAAAGGCCGCCGGTATCGCCGCCGCCAGCATCGCGGGCGTCAGCGAAACCCTCGGTGTGCGCGCCGTCTCGCCGGAGATCCACTACATGAACTACCTCATGCTCGACGATGGCGACAAACGCCAGGCGCTCATGCGTGGCGTCACGCCGGAGGCACTGCGCGTCCACCCCGAGGTGCGCCTCACGGAAGGCACCTTTCCGCAGGCGGGGCAGGTCATGGTCGGCCGTCTCGCCTGGCGGACCCTCGGGCTTCCCAAGGACGCGCTGAGCCTCGGCTCCACGCTCACGCTCGGCGACCAACGTTTCAGCATCTCCGGGCTCTTCGCCGCGCCCGGGACCGTGCTGGAGTCGGAAATCTGGGCAACGCTCGGCGATGTCCGCGTTCTGGCGCAACGCGACAACGTTTCGTGCGTCGTCCTCCGTCTCGATGATCCCGCCGATTTCGCCGAGGCCGATCTTTTCGCCAAACAGCGGCTCGACCTCGAACTCACCGCCCTGCGCGAAAGTGATTACTACGGCAGGCTTAGTAGCTTCTTCGGGCCTCTGCGCGGCATGATCTGGATCACCGCCGGCCTCATTGCCGCCGGTGCGCTTTTTGGTGGCATCAATACGCTCTACGCCGCCTTCGCCTCCCGCGTTCGCGAAATGGGCACGCTGCAGGCGATCGGTTTCGGCCGCGCCACGTTGCTGTGGAGCCTCGTCCAGGAAAGCACCCTCGCCTGTCTCACCGGCGCGCTCGCGGCCTCCGCCGTCGCCATGTTTCTCCTCGATGGCCGGACCGTCCCGTTCTCCATCGGTGCGTTCACCGTCAAGATCGGCCCCGGCGTCGCCCTCACCGGCATCGCCACCGGCCTGTTTCTCGGTCTCCTCGGCGCGCTTCCGCCCGCCATCCGCTGCCTCAAACCCTCCCTGCCCACCGCTCTCCGATCCTGAAATCAACAGCACCCGTGGCATGACCGTCCGGTCATGAACGCCGGCAATCCGAACCCGATAAAAACCTGCTCTTCCGGTCCATGACCGGGACGGTCATGCCACAAGGCCCACTCCAATCATCACCGAATCATGAAACCAAAACACACCTGCATCCTGTTCGCCGCCGCCCTTTTCACGGCCTGTGGCGAAAAATCATCCACCGCGGAAGCTCCGACGGTGAACGACCCGAGCCCCGCGCTGAGTTCCGTGATCGACGCCGAGCCCGAGGGCGACGCCCAGCCGATCCACCTCGCCCGCGAGTCCGTCAAGCCCGGCGAAACGATCACCCTCAGCGGTCGGGTCATGGGCAATGTGACTCCCTTCGTCGAAGGCCGCGCCGCCTTCATCCTCGGCGATCCCGAGGTGCTCACCGCATGCAGCGATCGCCCCGACGATGCATGCGAGACGCCGTGGGACACCTGCTGTGACACCGCCGCCGACAAGAAACGCGGCACCGCCACCATTCAGATCGTCGGCGACGATGGCCGCGTGCTCAAGGAAGGCATCGAAGGCGTGGGGGGCATCGAAAAACTCAGCACCCTCACCGTGACCGGAACCGTTGCCGAGGGCTCCACGCCCGAGCTTCTGGTCGTCAACGCCTCTGCCATCGACGTCGTGAAATGAAACCCGCCCTCGCCTTCGCCACTCTCCTGCTGGGTGGTTGCGCCACGCCCGTTCCTCGCGGTCCCGCACCGCCGCCGGGATGGATTCACTCGCCTTCTAACAGTACCGCGCTTTCCGGCGAGTGGTGGCGTGGCTTCGGCGATCCCGCGCTCGATCGCCTCATCGGCGAGGCCTGGCAAAACAATCCCGACCTCCAGGTCGCGCTGCACCGCGTCGGGACCGCCCGTGCGGACCGCTTCGAGGCGATGGCGAACCTGTTTCCCCGCGCCGGCGTGGCCGTCGGCTTCCGCGAGGGGCGCGAGCAGGACCGCACCACCGGCATGCGCCCGGTCGACCTCGAACCCTGGATCGCAGAAGGTCTCATTTCGTGGGAACCCGATCTCACCGGCCGGCTTGGCGCGCGCCTCGCCGTGTCGAAATCCGCCGAGGCCGCTGCCTACGCCCGCTGGCAGGGTGCGCGGCTGCTCATCGCCACCGAGGTCGCCGCCGCCCGTTTCGAGGATCTACTGCTTTCCTCGGAGATCGACCGCCAGCAGGCCCAGCTCACCGATGAAAGGCAGGCCGCGAAGTTCACCGCCGAGCTTCTCGACCGCGGACTCGTTTCCTCCGTCGATAACGCCGCCACCATCGCCCACGCCGAGTCGCTCCAGCGGGAGATCTCCGAGCTTGACCGCCTCCGTCAGAACGCCCGGCTGCGCCTCGCGCGCCTGCTCGGCGGCGGCAGGGTTTCGGACCCCGGAACCGACGTGAAGCTCCCGACCATTCCCGGTCGTGTCCCCGCCGCCGTGTGGCGATCGCGACCCGACCTCATCGCTGCCGAGGCCGAGGTGCGGCAGGCTTTCGCCCTCGGCGATGCTGCAAAGCTCGACCTCCTGCCGAGTCTCACCTTTGGTGCCGGCGCATCCTTTGGGAACAATTCGCTGACCGGCGACTACCAGATGTGGAAGACCTCCGTCGGCCCCAGCCTGGAGATTCCCATCTGGGATCCAGCCCGCGTGGCCGCCGTGAAACGCAGCCGTGCCCAAGCCCTCGCCGCCGCCGCGGAGTTCCGCTCCACCGCCGACAAAGCTGTCGAGGAGATCGAGAGCGCTTACGTCAACCTCACCCGCTACCGCAACCAGATGGCCTCGCTTGAGCGCGAGGCTGAAGCGCATCGCCGAGCCTGGCAGGACGCGAAGTCGAAGAGCGACAGTGGGCTCGAGTCCGCCATCAGCACCACCGATCTCGCCCGTCGCTACCGTGACACCGCCGCCATGGCCACCCGCATGAAGCTCCGCGCCCTCACCGCCCATCTCCGACTCATCCGAGCCTTGGGCGGCTAGGAGGTGGGACGCCCTCGTCCCACAACCCTCGTTGCACTTTCACCGGGCCGGTCGTTTTATCCTCTCGTCCGCTGGTCCCACAGCCATCGGCACCCGCGACTGCTCTCGGAATCTTCTGCCTTGGGAAACTCTGCATCGGCTACCTCCGGCGTTCCGCATCCGTGCCCCCTCCTTTTTGACACAAGAAAGATCCTCGTGGAGAAACGCGTTGGTTGATATCCGGACCGGACACCCATGCGCTGTTTTCGTTTCATCTACCTTTCCCTTCCGGCCTGTCTCGGGGCCGTGGAGCCCACCTTTGCGCCTTCGCCGGGATGGTCGCTGGATTCGCCGCCGGAGGTTCCGGCTCCCGCACCGCTGATGAGCAAGGAGCCGGCCGATCCCGCAGGGTTCGACGAAGTGAAGATGGATTTCAGGATCGCATTCGGTCCCTTCGAGCCGACGTGGGAGTCGATCCGCGGAAACTATCCGGGCACGCCCTCGTGGTTCAATGAAACGAAGTTCGGCGTCTTCGTCCACTGGGGCCCGCAGGCGTCGGGGGAGAGCGGCGACTGGTATGCGCGCAAGCTCTACCGCGAGGGAGAGGAGGCGTACAAGAACCACCTCCGGAACTTCGGCCATCCCTCGGAGGTCGGCTACAAGGAGGTGCTGCGGGACTGGACGGCCCCGAAGTGGGACCCGGTGGAACTCACGCGGCTCTTCCACGAGGCCGGCATGCGGTTCATGATGGTCGTCGGCGTCCATCACGACAACTTCGACCTATGGGACTCATCGTACCAACCGTGGAACTCGCTCAACATCGGGCCGAAGAAGGACATGATCGGTGGCTGGGCGCGCGAGGCGCGGAAGCACGGCATGCGTTTCGGAATCACCTTCCACCACGAGTACAGCTGGTGGTGGTGGGCGGATGCTTATCGCGCGGACCAGCGGGGGCGGAAGGCGGGGGTGCCGTATGATGGCAACCTGACGTTGGCCGATGGGCGGGGAAAGTGGTGGGAAGGCTTCGACCCGCGGCTGCTCTACAACATCGACCTCGGCGAGTACACCGATGGAAGAGGCAACCCGGTCACGGAAATCCCGTGGAGCGAGGGGGTTTTCCAGGATCACCAGGCTTACGCGGAGTGGTACGCCGAGCGCTGGGCGCTGCGGATCATGGACGCGATCGACCGCTACGATCCCGACATGTTCTACACGGATGGCAACGGGGCCGAGCCGTTCTGCGGCGATCACAGCGGGTCCGGGTTCAAGTGCGACGCTGGCCGTCGCGTGGTGGCGCACTACTACAACCGCTCGCTCGCCCGCCATGGCGAGGTGGACACGCTCGCGTTGATCAAGTTTCAGAAAGACAACCCCGCCGTGGGCATGACCTACGAGGTCAACGTGCCGAAGGACATCCTGCGCGGCCAGCCGTGGATCGGGGAAAACCCGATCGGCGATTGGTACTACGCGCCCGGGTACACCTATGAGCCGGAGCTGCTGGTCCGCAGCCTGCTGGAGTATATTTCCCGCGGCGGCAGCTACGCCTGCGCGATCCCGATCGATCCGGAGGGCGGCATGGACCCCGCATGCGTGAAGATGCTGCGTGAGATGGGCGAATGGATGGAAGTGAACGCTGAAGGGATCTACGGCTCGACCGCGTGGCGGAAGTGGGGCGAAGGCCGGGTCGTCATGCCGAATGGCAAGCTCGGTCCGAAGCAGGTCGCAACGCCGTACACCAGCGAGGACATCCGCTTCACCATGAAGGACGGAAAACTCTACGCCTGGCTCATGGCCTGGCCGCGCGACCGGAAGATCGTGATCCGCTCGCTGCCGGAAGGCGCAGGCAAACCGACGACAATCAATCTGCTGGGGAGCAAGGACCGACTGGAATGGCGGCAGACGAAGGACGGCCTGGAGGTCGAATTGCCGCGGAGGCAACCTTGCGAATTCGCGTGGTGTCTGCGGATCGACGGTGTGCCTGCGGCGGGGGAGTGACAGAAACCGTGCCGGTACCGTGGGACGGCCGCCTCGACAGAGTGGGGATGCTTCTGAGACCTTTCCGCATGCTGAATCGGTGCCTTCGTCTTGCACTCGCAGTGGGAATGGCTGGAGGGGCGGCGGTGTGGGCCGACGAAGCGCCGCGTCCCTATGCGGTGGATGCGCACACCTTGCATCTCTGGCACCTTGATGAGGATGCGCCTCCCTTCCTTGATGCGGGGCTGGAGGCAAAGCCTCTGCTCGGTTTGTTGAATGGTGCCGAGGCAGGCCATGCCGCGACCCCGGGGTTCGGCCGCAGCGTTTCCTTTCACCACCTGCTGGGTGAGACACACGATCCCGCCGCGATGCGGGGTGGCATCCTTCTCGCCGAGCGAGCCTTGGATCGAGGACAGGGGGACGATGTTTCCGCGCCCTTTTCCTGCACCGGACCGGATGGCGCGTTCACTTTCGAGGCCTTGGTGAAGTTGGATATTCTTCCGCAGGACGCAAGGGGTGTCGCGTTGGGAATCCTGTCGATGGAGGATGACGAGGGCGGGACCCGGGTGTTCAACTTCAGGATCGAGAAGTCGGGTTTCCTCGCGTTCATCCCGCTCAACCGGCCGTCGGCGATCGGCGGCTGCCTCGCTCCGCTTCCCACCTCGGGGCCGCATGCCTTGAACACCTCCGATTGGTTTCACGTCGCCGTGGCCTACAACGGACGCGAGGGCACCGCCGGAAATCTCACGTTTTACTGGACCCGTCTTCAGCCCGGCCTGCGGAGCGCCCATGCGATCGGTCGGTCCGCCCTTGCCGAGGATCTGCCGAATCTTCTCGGTGACTTCGCCATCGGCAACGAGGCGCGCAGCCTCGGCCCGGCCAACGCCGAGGCGGAACCTTTCCCCGGTTGCATTGACGAGGTTCGCATCAGCTCCGGGGCGCGGCACCCGAGCGATTTTCTTCTGGTTCCGGCCGAACATCGCCGGGCGATGGTCACTCCGGCTGAAACCGAGAGGGATCGCCCGGCCCAACCCTTCGGTCTGGAGGTGGCATCGGTGAGCGTCGATGGCACGCCGGTCACCGATGTGCCCTCGCTCGCGAAGCTGAATCTCTCGCCGGGTCTCCACCGGCTCGACTTCGACTTGAAGCTCTCGCCCGACAGCCTCGTCGGCTACTCCGGCATCCGTTGCCAGCTGGCGGGCCTGGATGAGCGTTGGCAGACCAGCACCAACGGCATGGATCTGATCGTCGAATGCCTGGGACGCGAGGACGCGGTGTTGGGCTCGACGACCTTCTCCGCCGGAGGCGTGAGTCCGAACTGGAACACCTCGTTCGAAGATACGCGTCCCGAGGCGCGGAGCGAAGCGGTGTTCGTCCCTGCGGGAACCGAACGGTTGAGGGTGCGGCTGTCTTCCGGTGCGCCGGATACCACCGGGCTGCTGATGATCGATGATCTGGATGCCTTGCTGCCGGGGGAAAGCGGGGAGTGGACGTCGGTTTGGTTCAATTCCCGGTTCTCCGAGGGCGAAAGCCTGAGCTCCTCGGCCGGTCTGCCGAGCGGGTGGCAACGAGGTGGCTCGGATCCCTCGATCGCCCGCTTGGTCACGGAGACCCGGGACCCGGCGCTCGCCTTGGTGGATGCGGACCGCGACCACCATGCGGAGTGGATCGCCAGCTCGCCGCTGCCTCCGTTTTCCGGCTCGCGCACGCTGCTGCTGAAATGGAGGGAGGCCTTCAACGTGATCGGCGGGAATCTTCACCGGGCGACCTACACCAAGGTCCCTCCCGGCGAATACACCTTCCGCGCCGCGGTCTCTTCGAACGAAGATGACAAAGTCGCCTGGCTTGAGCTTCCGGTCCGCATCCGTCCCCCGCTCATGGAACGGCCGTGGTTCCGCTGGCTGCTGGGAGCCGTGCTGATCACCGCGGCGGGTTGGCTGGTGATCGATAACCTCCGCCGCCACCACCGCCGACGGCTCCGGCTTCTTGAGCAAAGGCAGATGCTCGCCGAGGATCGCGCCCGGATCGCACGCGACATGCACGACGACCTCGGCACCCGGATCACCCTCATGACCCTCAGCGCCGCGCTCATCGAACGCGACATGGGGGAAAACCCGGCGCAAATCGGTCACCACCTTGACCATCTGAAGTCGTCCGCCCGCCAGCTGGTCACGGCCATGGACGACCTCGTCTGGTCGGTCGATCCCACCAACGATTCCCTCAAAAGGCTCGGCAGCTTCATCACCCGCACCGCCGATGAAATGTTCCGCGACGCCCCCATCCGTTGCCGGCTCGAACTTCCGCCCGTCCTGCCCGACCAGCCGATGCGCTCCGACGTCCGCCACCACCTCGCCCTCTCGGTCAAGGAGGCGCTCCACAACGTCCTCCGTCACGCCGGGCCGTGCGAGGCCTCCGTGCGGTTGCAGATCGAGCAGGGGTTTCTCACGGTCGAGATCAGCGACACCGGTCGTGGGTTCGACGAAGCCGAGAGCGACTCCGGCAATGGCCTCGCCAATCTCCGCAAACGCATGCAAGAATGCGGAGGAGCTTGTGAAATCCGCTCCGTGCCCGGCCAAGGAACGCTCGTCCGCCTGACCCTGCCTCTCACCGAAAGCCTCACCGCCCATGCCTGAAGATCTCCGCACCCTCGCCATCGTCGAGGACGACAAGGACCTCCGCGAAGCCCTTGCCAAGCTGGTCGCCACGGCACCGAACTGGCAGGTGAAAGCCGCCTTTCCGAACGCCGAACGGGCCCTGCCGGCACTCATCGCGGAGCCGGTGGACCTGGTGCTCATGGACATCCAGCTCCCCGGTATGAGCGGGATCGAATGCGTCGCCCGGCTGCGTGAGGCGCATCCCTCCGTACGCGTGCTGATGCTGACCGTTTACGATCACTCCGAGCGGGTCTTCGAGGCGCTGTCCGCCGGAGCATCAGGGTATCTGTTGAAACGGGACATTCCCTCCCGTCTCATCGGGTCGCTCAACGAGGCTTTCCAAGGCAGCACCCCGTTTTCCAGCGCGGTCGCCCGGCATATGCTGGAGCACTTCCTGGTCCGCAAGCCCACGCCCTCCGAACCGGATTGGAACCTTACCCAGCGCGAGTCGGAGATCCTCAAGCTGTTGGTCCAAGGCGCGCTCTACAAAGAGATCGCCGACCAGCTCGGCATTGGCATCACCACCGTCCGTTTTCATCTTCGCAACATCTATGACAAGTTGCACGTCAGCACCCGCACCGAGGCCGTGGTGAAATATCTCGGTCACTGAGGTCCCGTCTTTTGATATAGGAAGCGGCGGCATCCTTGGAAGTGGGAAGGAATCCGATCCATCTTGGCCGGTGACGGGCCGGGAATCTGGTCCGGAAAAACCTGCACCAGACCATGATGAAAAACCGCCTGCTCCTGTTCTGCGGAGGCGTGGCCCTATCCCTGCCACTCCAGGCCGCGGATGTGACGCTCACCGCCTCCGACCCGCTCGGCACCTCTTCTTTCGAAACCGCCGGCCTTTGGTCGAACGCCGCTCCTCCGTCGGCGGGCAACGCTTACTTCACCGGGGAATTCACCCTCCGCACGCCCACCACCGCACCCTCCGGTCCGTTTGCAGGAGACTCACTCACCCTCGCACCGTCCACTTTCGATCTATCGAAAGCCTTCATGTTCAAGGGGCCCGGCTACACCGCCACGGTCAACAATTTCACCATCAATGGCGGCTACCTCCGCCACGCCGAGGGCACGGTCACGACCTTTGTTCTCGATGGAACCCTCACCATCGGCCCGAACGGTGCCCGCACCAACCTCCAGGGCCCGGTGGAAATCGCATCGCTCATTTCCGGTTCGGGGACCCTCACGTTGGATGCCGTCGCCAACGCGGCCAACGTCCTCACCCTTTCCAACGCCGCGAACACCTACACCGGCGACATCGTCAACAACGGCCGCTTCACCTCCACCGGCCGGCTCAACTTCGTGATCGGTGCCAACGGTGTCACCAACTCCGTTTCCGGCACGGGGCCCGACACCACGATCAACGGCGAATTATTCATCGATGTCACGGGTGCCTCCAGCGACGATGGCGACAGTTGGTCGCTCGTCCCCGCCACCAACAAGACCATCTTCCTCTCCGATGTCACCGGCCCCGGCGGGGACTGGACGCTCGACGGCAGCACCTGGGTCGATCCTTCGAACACCTACCAGTTCTCCGAAACCAGCGGCACTCTCACCGTGATCCCCTCGGATGGAGCTTCGGACGACGACCACGACCTCTACACCAAGAACGAGGAACTCGTCGCCGGCACCGATCCCGATGACGTCTTCTCCAGCCCCGACTCGGATGCCGATGGCCTCGCTGACGGCTTCGAGGTGTTCTATTTCGGCGACTATCAAACCGAAGATCTTTTCGTGATCATCGGTCGCCAGAGCGGCGGCGACGATGCTGACAGCGACGGTTACACCAACCTTGAGGAAGCCAACGCCGGACCGACCGATCCGACCGACGCCCTCTTCACCCCGCTCGACACCGATGGAGACGGGCTCATCGATGGCTGGGAGCTGGCTCACTTCGGGGATCTGGACGAGGCGGCTTCCGGCGATCCGGACGGCGACTCCGCCACCCATGCCGCCGAGCAGCTCGCGGGCTCCGATCCGAACAACATTGCCTCCACTCCAACCGACACCGATGGCGATGGCCTCGCCGACGTCGAAGAGGTGTTCCAACCCTACGCCGCGGACTCGCAGACCCTGCACCTCTGGCACCTCGACGAGCTGGAAGCGACTTCCGTGAACCCCGCGATCGATGCCGGCAGCGAGCCCGTTCCGCTGACTTCGCTCGCGGGTGGCGCGACGCTTTGGCAGTCGTCTCTACCGGGCTTCGGTACCGCACTTGATCCCTCCGCCAACTTCGGCACTCCCAATGGCGGCATCCTTTCCGCGCTGCCTCTGGCCGCCGATGCCACCGATGATGTCACCATGACATTGGCCGGCCCCGATGGCGCCTTCACCTTCGAAGGCCTCGTCCGCCTCGACTTCGACCCGGCCGCGCCTCCCGGCACAGCGGAGATGCAGATCCTCAGCGGCGAGAATGACGATGACGCCAACCGCATCTTCCAATTCCGGATTCTTCCGGGAACCGGCGGAGGATTGGACATCGAGTTCATCGCCATCAGCCTGAACGGCATCGGCACCGACGTTTACTCCTTCCGGACTCCGTTGCCATCCGCCGCCGATCCGGACGCTCCGGTCCAGGGTGCCTGGTTCCATGCCGCCGTGACCTATGATGGCAACGAGGGTGGGCAGGACAGCCTGAAGATCTACTGGACCCGCATGGAGGAAAGCCGCACCCAGGCCCGCCTCCTGCTCAGCGATGTCCTCGGCGAGGACCTCACCGCCGGCACGCCGGATTTCGCGATCGGAAACGAAGGCCGTACCAACGGCGGTGCCTCCAACAACATGGTCGGCCTGGTGGATGAGGTGCGCATCAGCTCGGTGGCCCGCACCGCCACCGGTTTCTACTTCAGTGGCGGGGCCGACTACGATGACTGGGCCGGTGTCCAGGGTGTCACGGGCGGCCCGGAGGACGATGACGATGGCGATGGCCTCAGCAATGACTTCGAGCGTCTCTTCGGGCTCGATGCGACCTCCGCGTCGTCGGTCAATCCCATCGTGATTTCTGTCGATCCCACCGCCGGGACGCTCAGCTACACCCGCCGTTCCATCAGTCTTACCGGTGCCGGCTATGAAATCTGGACGTCCACCGACCTCCAGGACTGGAGCCAGGACACCGGAGCGGATCAGACCGTCACCGGCACGACCGGAGAGGTGGAAACCGTTCAGATCACCCTGAGCCCCGCGCTGCTCACGACACCCAAGCGTTTCATCCAGATCCGCGTCAACTGACCGGACCGGTTCAACGACAGGTATCAAGAGGTGGGGAGGAGCCCTCCCTACCTCTGTGCCAACCAAGCTTTCCAGCCGCCGAAGGAGGTGATCTCTTCGGCTCCCTCCGTGGCGCGAGGTTCGGCGATGAATCCCGGAACCTCGCTGCCATCTTCCAGCTGTACTTTGCCGATCCCGAGAGGACCGGGGATCTTGGAGACGAAATGGCCGAAGGCTTCGGGCGCGAGCGACCAGACTTCCACCTCAATCGCAGCACCGGAGGCGTCATCGCGCATCAGGGCCGGGCGCGGTGGGATGCCGTCGGCCGCGGGGATCGCGAACATCCGATAGATGGGTGCGGTGCGGGTTCGTGAAACGAGCCGGGCACCCCGATCGCTGAGCTGCCAGTGCAGGGGCAGGCCTTCCAGGTGGGCACCGCAGACGACCACGGGAATCCCGCCCTCGGCAGAACGAGTCCAAGTTTCACCGGTGAAACGGGAGGCCATTTCCAAGAGCGCCGCGTCCGTCCCTGCCGGTGCGGCCAGCGTCACGCCCCACGGCACCAGGCCGTCCCGAGCCCGTCCCGCGGGCACCGCCACCGCGCAGAGGTCGAGCAGGTTCATGAAATTCGTGTAGCGGCCGAGCGTGGCATTCGTTTGGTACGGATCTTCCAGTAATTGCTCCACCCGGTAGAGGCATGGCGTGGTTGGCAGAAGCAGCGCATCCACCGTTTCCCACACGGCTTCCGCCATCCGGGCGAAGGCTTTCAGCTGGTCCTGAGCCTTGAAAGTCGCCGCCGCGTTCCAGCCCTGCGAGGCTTCGAGGATCTTACGCGTCACCGGAAACACCGAGTCCGGCTTGGCGGAGACAAAATCACCCACCGCCGCCCAGCGCTCCGCCACCCACGGACCTTCGTAGAGCAGCTTGGCGGCCTCGACGAAAGGCGTGAGATCGATCTCCACCAGTTCGAATCCCAGCGCGGCCAGCCTTTCGGTTGCCGCCACGAAGAGCCCGGGTGTATCGGGATCGTCTGCAAAATCGAGCACCTTGGGCACGCCGATGCGCTTGCCCAGAGCTCCTTCCACCCCGATCCGGCGCGAGTAGGGATCCTCCGCGTCGAAGGTGCCCGCCACATTCATGACCTCCGCCGCGTCCGCCACGGTGTTGGCGAAGACCGAAACGCAGTCGAGCGAGCGACACGCAGGCACCACGCCGCGGGTGCTGAGGAGGCCTTTCGAGGGCTTCCAGCCGATCAACTCCTGGAACGCCGCCGGCACACGGCCCGAGCCCGCGGTATCGGTGCCGAGTGAAAACACACACAGCCCGGCCGCCACTGAGGACGCACTGCCGGAGCTGGAGCCGCCGGGCAGCCAGCCGGGTGCGACGGCGTTCAGCGCCACGCCATACGGCGAGCGGGTGCCCACCAGGCCGGTGGCGAACTGGTCGAGGTTGCCCTTGCCGATGGGGATCGCGCCGGCCTCGCGCAAGCGCCGTACCACTCCGGCGTCCGCTTCTGCGACGTAGGTGTAATCCGCACAGCCCGCGGTCGTCGGCCAGCCGGCGACATCGATGTTGTCCTTCACCACGAACGGCACGCCCCACAAGGGCAGCGTCCGATCCATGGCCTCGACCTCCGCGGCCATCGCCTTGAGTTGTTCCTGCGACGGCAGGAAAATGAAGGTCGCCGGATTGTCCCACGCCGTGATGCGGCTGGAAACCTCCTCCAACACATCCACCACCGTAGCGCCATCCGCGAAGCGCGCCCTCACCCAGCTCAACGTCATCCTTTCCATGGCTTTCAATCGGCAATCATCAAATCTTCCACCGGCAATTCCCTCAGGATCGCCACGACTTGTCCGGCACGGACGCTGCCGCCTTCGGCAACGAGCAGCTCGATGACCTCGACGGATGTCTCCGTCTCCACCGGCATTTCCATCTTCATCGCTTCGAGAATCATCACGCCCTTGCCGGCTCCGAGTTGCCCGCCCGCCGCGGCGAGGACCTTCCACACGCTGCCCGTCACCGGGCTTTCGAGCGCGATGCAGCCGTGGGGGATGACGAGTTCGTCCTCATCCACGACTTCGGTTTCCACCGGTGCATCCATCACCAATCCGGCCGCTTCCCAGCGCTCGCGTTCTTCCTGAAAGGCCCGGCGCTGGTCGGTGCGGAAGGCATCGATCTCCTCCGCGTGGTCATCGAGAAAGCGTTCGTAGTCCGCGAAACGGAACACGGTTTCCTCGATCTTCAGCTTGTGTCGACCCAGGGGCACGTCCTCGCGGAAACGCAGGAGTTCCTCCGCGCTCACCGGGTAGAACCGCAGTTGGTCGAAGAATCGCAGCAGCCAGGGCTCGGAGAAATCCTCCGTTTTCCGCCAGCGGTTCCACACCGGGATGGTGCGTCCGGTGAACTGGTATCCGCCGGGGCCCTCCATGCCGTAGATGCACAGGTAGGCGCCGCCGATGCCGACCGCGTTCTCCGGCGTCCAAGTACGGGCCGGGTTGTACTTCGTCGTCACCAGCCGGTGCCGCGGATCGAGCGGCGTGGCGACCGGCGCGCCGAGGTAGACGTCGCCCAGGCCCATCACGAGATAGGAGGCGTCGAAGAAAATACGATAAACGTCATCGATCGAGTCGAGCCCGTTGATGCGGCGGATGAACTCCAGGTTGCTCGGGCACCATGGTGCGTCGGGCCGCACGCTCTGCATGTACTTGCGGATGGCTTCCTGCGTGCTCGGGTCGTCCCAGCTCAGCGGCAGGTGGACGATCCGGGTCGGCACCTCGATTTCCGCCAGCGGCGGCAGCGACCGGAGGCCTTCATCAATGATCGCCCACAAGGCGTCGCGAGCGATCACCCGCGGGTCGAAGTGAACCTGCAACGACCGGATCCCCGGCGTGAGATCGACGATCCCGTCGATGCCCTTTTCCTTCAGCCACTCATAAACGACGTGGACCTTGAAACGCAGTTTCAGATCGAGGTGATGCGGGCCGAACTCGATCAGGAAATAGCGGTCGCCCGCACGGCGGACGACGACGGCGTCGTCCTGCTCGCCGAAGCTGGCGAGGATTGCCGATTGAAGATCGAGGATTGCCGGCTGAGGAAGAGGTAGAGCGTCGAGCGTTCCCGATAGATAGGCATCCAGAGCCTGGCGTTGGTTTTCCGCCCAGGATTCATCGACCGGGACGAAGGTGATCTTGTCTCCCGGGTGGAGCTGGCCGAGTTTCCACAGCTCGGCCTCGACCACCACGCAGGGGCAGACGAAGCCGCCGAGGCTCGGGCCGTCGGGGCCGAGAATGACGGGCATGTCTCCGGTGAAATCCACCGCTCCGATGGCGTAGGCATTGTCGTGGAGGTTCGAGGGGTGGAGTCCCGCCTCACCGCCGTCCTTGCGCGCCCACTTCGGCTTCGGACCGATCAGGCGGACGCCCGTCCGGGCCGAGTTGTAGTGCACCTCCCAGCTGGTGTCGAAGAAGGTCCCGATGTCTTCCGGTGTGAAAAAGTCCGGGGCACCATGCGGCCCGTACAAGACCCCGATCCGCCACTCGTTGCTGATCGGAATCTCCTTCCCACAATCTTCCATCTCCAATCTCCAATCGGCAATTCCGAGCACGTCTCCCGGCAGCAAAGCCCGGCCGAACGGCCCTCCGAACCGGCCGAGCGTGAAGGTCGAGGCGCTGCCGAGATAGAGGGGCGACTCGATCCCGCCGCTGACCGCGAGGTAGCAGCGCATGCCCGCACCTTCGATGCGACCCACTTTGACGACATCGCCCGCGGCGACATCGAAAGCTCCCTCCACGGCCTCACCGTTCAGCGTCACCTTCGCCGCCGCGCCGACCACCGCGACCTTCACCGGCGTGTTGAAGCGCAGCGTCGGGCCGGTCATGGTGATCTCCAGCGCAGGCGCTCCTTCCGGATTGCCGACGAGGCGGTTGGCGAGGCGGAACGACAGGGAATCGAACGGCCCGCAGGGCGGGACGCCGACCTCCCAATAGCCGGTGCGGCCGGGGAAGTCCTGGACTGTCGTCATGGTGCCCGGCGATTGCACATCGATGGTGCGCGGCCGGTAGTCGAAACCCGCCATGTCACGCATCGCCACGCCGCCCGTAATGTACGGCGTCCACCGTACGACCTGCCGCAGGTAGCGGAGGTTGGTTTCAATGCCGGAAATTCGCGACTCGTCGAGCGCCTGCGTCAGTTTCCTCACGGCCGAGTCACGGTCGTCGGCATGGACCATCACCTTGCACAGCAGCGGATCGTAAAACGGGCTGACTTTGGTGCCGGGCCGCACCCAGCCGTCGCAGCGGGTCCATTGCGGGAAATCGGCCTCGGTTAGGAGTCCGGCGCTGGGGCGGAAATTCTGGTTCGGGTCTTCGGCGTAGACGCGGGCCTGGATCGCGCAGCCCTGCGGCGCCGGTACGACCCCGGGCATGACCCACTGTGGGTCGAGCGCCAGCCGGATCATCCATTCGACGAGATCGACGCCGGTGACCATCTCCGTGACCCCGTGCTCGACCTGAAGGCGGGTGTTCACTTCCAGAAAAAAGAAGTCGCTGCGATCGGCGTCGTAGATGAATTCAACCGTGCCGGCGGAGCGGTAGTTCACGCTTTCGCCGAGCTGCACCGCCGCGGCGTGAAGTGCCGCGCGGGTTTCGTCGGTGAGGCCCGGCGCGGGCGTTTCCTCGAAGACCTTCTGATTGCGGCGCTGCACCGAGCAATCGCGCTCACCGAGCGCGAGCACACGGCCGTTGCCATCGCCGAAAATCTGCACCTCGACGTGGCGTCCGCGTTCGATGAAACGTTCGACGAACACCCCGCCCGAGCCGAAACTGCGTTCGCTGAGCCGCACCACGCTTTCGAACTCGCGGCGCAGCTCCTCCGGATCGCGGCAGACCTTCATGCCGATTCCGCCGCCGCCCGCCGTGCTTTTGAGCATGACCGGGAACCCGATCTCCGCCGCCGCCGTGACCGCCGCTTCGGCGTTCTCCAACAAGTCTGTCCCCGGAACCAGTGGCACGCCCGCTTCACCTGCCAGACGACGTGCCTCATGCTTCAGTCCGAAGGCGATGATCTGTTCCGGCGTCGGCCCAAGCCACTTCACGCCGGCTTCCTCGCACATCCGGGCGAAGTCGGTGTTTTCGCTGAGCAGACCGTATCCAGGGAAGACCGCGGCCGCACCGGCTTCGCGGGCGATCTCGATCAGACGGTCCTTGAGAAGATAACTCTCCGAAACCGGCCCCGGCCCGAGTCGATGGGACTCGTCTGCGAGATCGACGTGGGGTGAGGCGCTATCGGGATCCGAGTAGACCGCCACGGCCTCCATGCCGAGAGCGTGTATCGTGCGGATGGCCCGAGCGGCGATCTCGCCGCGGTTGGCGATGAGGATCTTCGATTTTCGATTGATGATTGACGATTGAGACATCATGGCGCTTTGCGCGTTATTCAGAGTTCTTCTTTGATGCGACCATGATGGCGCAGATTTCGTCGGCTTCCTGCAGTAGCGGTTGGACTCGTTCGGCAGGCAGGAGTTCGGCTTCGATGATCATTTCCAGCCAATAGGCAGACTCGTCGGCTTCTTCGATCACGATCCCAAGCTTGGCTTGAAACTCGGCGGTGGATTGTCCGCGACAGGCAGCACGATAGTTCGCTCCCACCGACGACCCGGAGCGAGCGAGTTGCATCGCGATGGTTTTTCCGACGTAGGACTTGGGCAATGCCTCGACCACGCGAAATGCCCGCAGCCCGAACTGCTTGGTCCGCTTCTTGAGTTCTTCCGGTGTCATGTCTTCCAATCGTCAATCTTCAATCGAAAATCAGAGCTTCCACCGGTGTCGGGTTCCAGCCGTTGCAGGGGTTGTTCAATTGTGGACAGTTCGAGATCAGGCACACGACGTCCATCGCCGCTTTCATTTCCACATATCTTCCCGGAGCCGAGATTCCGTCGGCGAAGGAAAGCTGGCCGTCGGGGGTGACGGGGACGTTCATGAAGAGGTTGATGTTGCAGGTGAGGTCGCGCTTGGTCAGCCCGCCGCGCCATTCCTGTGCGCCGCGGATGAAGCTGTCGCGGCAGGCGTGCATGCATTCCTTGTCGTGGGCGTAGCGCATGGTGTTCGACTCGCGCGAGCAGGCACCGCCAAGCGTGTCGTGGCGGCCGCAGGTGTCGGCGGTGATCTCGAGCAGCACGTGGCCCTCGGTGCTCATCAGTCGGGTGCCGGTGGTGAGGTAGAGCGCCTGCTGGGCCTGGATGGTGCGGTCGGCGCTGTAGCGGTCGGTCGGGTCGGCGGCGCTGTAGAAAAGCGTGTCCGCGGCCTGGTTGCCTTCGAGGTCGAGGATGCGCAGCGTCTGTCCGGCCTTGATTTCATGCGTCCACCAATCGCCGGCGGGGATGATTTCCCGGTAAACGGCGGCGGCGGGATCGAGCGGGCTCTCTTTCATCAGAAACGAAGGGCGTGATAGGTTTCGTTGTTTTCCCAGGCTCGGAGGTTTTCCGGCCGGACGGTGAGGCTCGGGTCCCCGGCGGCGGGTGCCTCGCCGGAGAGGACCTCCAGCTTCACCCGGCGCGGATGGTAGGTGGGATCGGGATCGAGCGGGTGCTGGCAGGTGTTGAGGACGACCAAGGTGTCGATCTCGAAACGCAGCTCGATGTGATCGCCGGGCTTCGAGTGATCCGGGACGAAGGACAATGCGCCCTCGTCATTGCTGACGACCTTGCTGAACCAGTTGAGGTTCGGCACGAGGTCCTTCTTGCCGAGGCCCCACTTGGCGAGTTCGATCAGGAAACAGTCGCGCGCGTTGCGATACCAGTCGTTGCGGGCGTCCTGGAAACTACGTTCGCCGTACTTCGACGTCACCAGCGCGGCATCCGAGTGGCCGCAGACCGTATCGTGCCAGCCGACGCTGTCAGACACGATCGAGGCGAGCAGCCGGCCCATGTCCGAGTGCAGGCAATAGGGGGCGCGGAGGTAGAAAATGTGCTGGCCCTTGAGTGTGTCCGGCATGTTGTAGCGCTCGTGCCGCTCCAGCGCGTTGTAGAGCAGCATCCCGACGTTCGCGCCGCCTTCGAGGTCGGTCAGACGCAGGCGTTTGCCACGGGAGATCACGGCCGACCACATGCCGGCGCCTTCGAGGGTTCGTTCGAGGAGGGTCTTCATTTCTTTCAATCGGCAATCTCCAATCGTGAATCTTCAGTCCATCATCCGCTTCGCGTGGAGTGGCGGAATGAGGTGCGGGGTGAGGGTGAGCTGGGCGGTTTTGACGCCCTTGCAGGTGACGAGTTTGTTGGCGATGTCGCGCAGGGTTTTCGCCGGGCCCTGCATGAGGATGACCTCGAGCATGTGGTCGTCCTCCAGCAGCACGTGCTGGGAGGAAATGACCTCGGCGATGTGCTCGCGGAAGATGCGCGAGAGGTCGCGCAGGAGCGTGCTTTTCGACTCGTCGTAAACCAGCGTCAGCGTGCCGGCCATGACCTCGGTGCCGATGCGGCTGAGGTGCTGGGCGGCGTGCTGGTGGATCATTTCGGCGACCGCCTGCGAGCGGCTGTCGAAACCGCGGGCGACCACCAGCCGGTCGAGGAACTGGTAGGTTTCCTCGGGCATCGACACGGTCACCCGCTTCACTCCTTCGTTGGTCTCGTCGTTCGGCATCGCCGACCGCTTACAGCACATCGGGGGCCAGTATGAAGAAATTTTTCATTCGTCACACTTTGTGCAGGGAAAAAGAAGCGTGGGACCCCGGGGCAAATCATGAAAGACCGTAGAAATTCGCCAAAACCCGGGCCGCGGAGCTTCCTGACACCGGCAAGCGGTTCCACGTCCGGTTTCAGGAGTGAGAGGGCGGTGTCGTCATCTCTTGGCTGCGGTTCTGAGGCTCTCGACGCGTGCGCGGTAGGCGAGCCCGAACCGGTCCTGATGGGTGAGGACGTTCCATTTCATGGCGTCGTCCTTGGATTCCGACTCGGAAAGCCGAAGCCATTCGCGCTCCTGTCGAGGACGCAGCACCTCGGAGCGACCGACGATGACGCGCACCTGCTTGTCCGGAGCCGGGGTCACGTTCAGCGGAAGGATGGCTTCGGTCCGGGATTCCGGCAGAATCCAGAACACCCGCAGCCCCGGAGCTTCGAAGTAGCTGTGCCACCAGGTTTGCACCATCGCCTCGGCCTCGGACGGGAGAAGTCCTTGGGCCGTGAGGTGGGAGGTCAGTTCTTGATAGAGTTCGGTATCGAAGCCGGTTGGGCGTGAATCGAGCTTCGACTGTGGAATTTCAGCGATGGCATTTTCTCCGAGCGGAGCGTCGTGCTGGAACCAGCGGGTGGTGCCGTCCGCCTCTCTTTCATAAACCAGAAGATAGGGAATCGCGCCTCCAGTCCGGTTCTCAAGCGTGAGCGTTTCGGAATTGTCGATGGTTGTGTGGAGTCCGGGCACGAAATGTCCGACGCCCCGGTAGAAGAGGAATCCCTCCGTGGTTCCGTCTTCGGACTGGACGACATTGGCTTCGGGGATCCGCGCACGGGTCCATTGCAGCAAGTCATCGGGTTTGAAAAGAACGGTCTGACGGCTGGCTTTGGAGTTCAGCACCTCGATATCCCACTCGATGGAACCGGTGTAGGGCTTGGAGAAATCGAGAAGCTCCAAAGAGAGAGGGTCTTCGGAAGGAGGTGGCGCGAATGTTTCTCCACCGCTTCTTTCCGGATACCACTGGCTGATCGTGCCACCGTTGAAGCCGACTTTCACATGGGCGCGAAAGCCTTCCTCTGAGTGAAAATAAATGACCGGCGTCTCCATTTTCACCGTGACGCTCCGGACCGGACGGGCTGTCTTTTTCATGAGGAACACGCCTGGGTTCGGCAGAGGCGCGAACCCGGGGTGATGGCGGACATAGGCGGGCAGCGCTTCTTCTTCCCGTTCGAGACCGGAGAGGAGCGTGCCGTCGGAACCCGACACAGTGGTGAAGGTGCCCCACTCGTGGAGGTCGTAGGCTGACGATGCGGACAAGAGGGTGAATGTCGCGATGCTGGCGAGATGGATCGTTTTCATATCACTCGCAAGGATGAGGCCGGGCTTCGGCCCGGACAAGATCGCGGCGGCTGCTTTACGGGGAATTTACCGGGTCCCGAATTTACCATGCCTTTACGGACGTCAGAGGTGCGGGCGGGTAAGGTTCTCCTCATGAAGATCTACATTGCCATGGCCGCTCTCCTCTTCACGTGTGTCGTGGTCGGGGAGGAGAACGGGCGCATTGACTATCAGGCATTCCTGAAGCTGACCCGTGAGGTGGAGCCCTACCGGCAGAGCCGGCGGATCAGCGAGGACGAGTTCCTGAGGATGGCGGCGGAGGAGGGGACGGTGGTTCTCGATACCCGGAGCAAGGAGAAATACGACCTCCGACATGTGAAGGGCGCGGTGCACCTCAATTTTTCCGATTTCACCGACCAAGCCCTTGCCAGGGTGATTCCATCCAAGGACACGCGCATTCTGATCTACTGCAACAACAACTTCATCGGCGATTCACGGTCGATGTTCGGGAAAATGGCTCCGTTGGCGTTGAATATTCCGACCTTCATCAATCTCTATGGCTACGGATACCGCAATGTCTACGAGCTGCAGCCTGCTCTCCCGCTATTCACCACGAAGATTCCCTTCGAGGGCACGATGATCTTGCCGGGGGGGCGACAGGAGGATGAGATGAGCAGGTGATGGAAGCGCCCCTGCTGGTCATCGAGGACGATGCCGCCGTGCGGCAGGGCGTGGTCGACGCTCTGGAGTACGCCGGGTATCGTACCCTGCAGGCTGCCGACGGGATTGCGGGTCTGGAGCTGGCGTTGCGGGCCAATTACCGTTTGTTGCTGCTCGATCTCGTGATGCCTGGCCGGGATGGGTTGGAACTCTTGGAGGAACTCAAGCGCAGCCGCCCCGGGCAGGCGGTGATCATTCTTTCCGCCAAGGGCGGGGAGGACGACCGGGTGCGGGGTTTGCAGCTGGGTGCGGATGACTACGTGATGAAGCCGTTCAGCGTCAGAGAGCTGCTGGCCCGCGTGGAAGCGGTGCTTCGCCGCACCTGCGAACGCGGCACTCCTTCCGATGTGCGGGCGTTCCCTGGCGGGCGGGTTGATTTCTCCCGGGGTGCGATCGATTTCGACGACGGCGGGTGCGAGGAACTCACGGAGCGCGAAGCTGGGCTTTTGCGCTACCTGTATGCCTCCGAGAACCGGGTCGTTTCCCGCGCCGAGATCCTGCATCACGTCTGGGGTCTCGATCCCGAACGCACCGAGACGCGAACGCTCGACATGCACATCATGCACCTGCGCACCAAGTTACGGGACCGCGGCCAATCTTTCCTGGTGACCGTGCGAGGGAAAGGATGGAGGCTGACGACATGAGCGGCCGACATCGATGGGTGCTGTGGACCGCGTTGCCGGCCTGCGCGATGCTGATCCTGATGTCGATGGGCTGGCTGACTCACAGCGTGCTGCGGGCAGAGTCAGAGCGCGCCCGGACAGAGGCGAGGGCGCGACTGGAAGAGAAGATCCGCCTTTCGCTATGGCGGATGGATACTCTGGCGGCATCTGTGGCCATCGAGGAGAACCAGCGCGTGGTCCTGCCGGGCACCCCGGCTCCGGAGAACCCGCTGGTCAGGACCCGCTTCCACGTCGGCCCCGACGGTCGGGCTGCTCCGGTCGGTGGCGCCGTGGAAGAAGAACTGGCGCAGATAGACGACCTGCTCGACCGGCAACACGTCGAAACGACCCGCTTCGCCTTCATGTGCGCCGCGTTGGCAGTGGATAACCAATGGCTTTCCAACACGCACGCCGCCGCTCAGCCCAAGGCGGAGATCACCGATGGAGCCGATCAAATTTCGCAATCTTCTTGGAATCTCAACGAGCGGGCAAGCCGAGGGAAGGTGGTCAATCGGGCTGTGATGAAAGCGGGTCTTGAGCAGCGACTCCCGGAAATGACCGGCATGACACCGCTGGCATCCGGCTCCGGTTCGTTTCAACCCACCTGGCTTGGCGATGAGCCGTTCTTGCTACGGGTGGTCCGGGGGACGTCGGGGATCGCGGGCATCGAAGGAGTGTGGCTCAAGAAGGAGGCTTTCAGCAGGCTTTTGCTCGCAGAGGTCAGCGAGCTGCTTCCTCACGCCCGCCTCGTTCCTTCGACTCCGGGCTCGGCAGGCGCGGAAGCGCTTGAGCTCGCTTCATTTCCCTGGCGGCTCATTCCCGGCGAGTCGGCGGCGGCCGATCCGAGGCTGCGCGAGCCGGTGGTGCGTTCGCTTGTTGCGGGCTGGCTGGCGGTGTTGGTCGCGTTGGCGGCCGGGGTTGCGATGATTCTCGCGATCGTAAGGCTCAGCGAACGCCGCGCCTCCTTCGTCTCCGCCGTGACCCACGAACTGCGCACGCCGCTGACCACCTTCCGCCTGTACTCCGGCATGCTCGCGGCTGGCATGGTAAAAAGCGAAGACAAGCGCAGGAGCTATTTTGAAACGATGCATCGTGAGTCCGACCGGCTCTCCCATCTCGTGGAGAACGTTCTGGCTTTTTCCCGCATCGAGGGCCGCAAGAAGACTCCGGATCTGGTCGCTCTTTCGATCCGGGATTTTCTCAAGTCGTTGCGGGAACGCTTTGAGGTCCGGTTGGAGAGCGTAGGGTTGGCTCTGGAGATTGAGGTGCAAGGGGATCCTGTGGCGGAAGCGGATGCGGCATCGGTGGAGCACATTCTTTTCAACCTTATCGACAACGCAGCAAAGTATGCCGTTGGAGGCGAGCCCGCGGTGGTAACCATCCTTGGGCGTTCTGAGAGAGGGCGGGTGGTCATTGAAGTGATCGATCACGGTCCGGGCATACCGCTGCGGGAGCGCCGGCGTATTTTCCGGCCCTTTCACAAGTCTGCGGCAGAAGCGGCGCACACGAAGCCCGGCGTCGGGCTCGGCCTCAATCTGTCCCGGCGGCTCGCCCGCGAACTTGGTGGAGATCTGAAATGTTGCGACGGAAAGGGAGCCAGGTTCAGGCTGACGCTTCCGGGCTGTTGCTGAGGTTTCGGCTCCGGACCTTTCCATTTCGCCTCCCCGCGACCGGTCGAGAACTGGTTGGTCATTGCTCCGCCAGCGCGAGGCGGACGCGGTAGAACTGGAACATCTGTCCGTCCGGGACGGGAGGCAGGGTGATGCGGTAGAGATCGCCGCCGAGATGACTGAGGACGGCACCGACGATTTCCTCGAAGCTGCCGGGGCTCATGTCGGGCGAGCCTTCGACGATGAAATCCATCTGGTCGAAATACTCCTCGGGCCAGATGAAATCGATCGTGAACTCGCCGGGATCGGCCGGTGCGATGGCGAGGCCGGGGAGCGACAGGGCGGCGGGCGTGCCTGCGGGGTCGGAGCCGCCCCGGGGATCGCTGCCGGCCAGGTAGTGTTCGAGCAGGGTGAAGGCCGAGTCCGCCGGAACGGAGAAGGGATCGTGGCCGGTGGTGCCGAAGAAAAAGCGCTCCCATTCGTCGTCGAGCAGGTTGGCGTCCTGATCGCGCGCGCTGGCGGCGGGCAGCGAGTTGTAAACGATGGCCGTGACCTCCATGGCGGGGAAACCGGTCGGCGAGGTGACGTCGGTGAAGCCGGTCACGGACATGGTGGTGCCTTCGAGGATACCTAGACCTTGTTCGAACAAGAAGGGCTCGCCGGTGGGACGGAGGAGGGCGACGGAGGTGGTGCCGAGCGGGCGGTAGGCCACGCCCGGAGCGGCGGAACCCTGCGGCAGCACCTCGATGGCCCAGGTGTCCACCGGGCGGAAGGCGTTGGCGGAAAGCGCGCGGATGGCGGCGACGGCGGTGCCGGCGTTGTTGAGGGTGGTGGCGGGGACGGTGCCGGCGTAGTCGGCGGGCAGGCTGCCGGTGGCCAGCCATTCGCGCAGGGCATCGAGCGGATGAACCATTGCCGGGTTTGCCGCGAAGCTGGCGATGTGGCGGTTGTAGACCCCGTTGGCGAGGGTGCGGAGGGCGGTGGCATTGGTGTTGCCGGCATGGACCCCGGTTTCCGCCAGGTCGAGCAGCTCGGAGAAATCGAAGCCGGCCGCGGCGAGGGTGGCGACCATGGTGCGGTCGAGCGGCGTGCGCGGGGCGTCCTGCGAACGCCACGGCAGGGCGGTGAAGCCGGTCAGCGCCGGGGCGGGATCTCCGAGCAGGTCGGCGGCGGCGAGCTGGTCGTAGAGCATCGCCTCGCAAAGTACGGCGATCATCGTATGAACCGGACGGATGTCGGTGAGTTCGTCGATCGGTGACCAGCCGGCGTAGGCGGTTTGTGCGGCAGCGATCCAGTTGGCGGCGTCGCCGGCGAGGTTGGTGCCGGTGGCGGTGAAGGCGATGGACGGGCCGGACGGGACCGGAATGTCCACGAAGCGGACGACCTCGCGGCCCTGCGGGCTGTTGGAGAGACCGACGCCGAAGAAGGTGTCGGTGGAGAGTGAGGCCCACTCGGTCTGTGCCGGGCTGGAGTTCGACACCGGCTCGGCCGCGCGCTGGCTGCCGAGGGTGGGGTGGACCACGCTCTCCACGTCGTCGCTGGCCAGCAGCGCGCCGGCGATGTCGCGAGCGTGGATCATCTCACCGGCGGAAATCCGTGCGGTGGTCTGGTGGGTGAAGGCGGCGGCGAGCCATTGGACGCCTTCGCCCTGGGGGACCGGGTTGCGGGGCGAGGGGACGTCGGTGTCGTCGCCGGGTTTGGTGCCTTCGAGCAGTTCCTCGAGGTCGGAAGCGCCGTCGCCGTCGGTATCCGCCCCACCGAAGGGATCGAGGCCAGCCTGCATTTCGACGAAATCGGGCACTCCGTCGGAGTCCGAGTCGATGTCGGCGAGGTTGGCCGCAGGGATCGTCCACTGGCGGCCGGTGATCGGGCCGGGCGTGCCGGTGGCGTTGTCCCTGAGGTGGAAATACCAGGTGGAGGAATAGGCGACGGAGAGCGAGCCGGGCCATTCCTTCCACGCGCTGGAGCTACTAGATTCGCGGTAGTAGAGCGTGTGCCGGGCGGTGTCGTAGAGGGCGCTGACCTCGACGGTGGAAGGCGACGCGCCGGACGGCGGGCTGATGGTAAGGGAAGGATTGAGGATCTGGTCGTTGGCGCGCAGGGCGGAGATGCTGAGCTCCGGTTGGTGTTGGTTACTGAGCAGGTAGTTCGCCCCGCCGGGAGCGGAAAACGAGCGGTTCGAGGGCGAGCCGAGGCCGGTGGAGGCATTGACGTAGGTTTCCCCGGTGATCGAGGCGGGGAAGGGGGCGGCGGTGGAGCCGGTGGTCCAGTCGGGCAGGATCTCCAGGCCGAGCAGGGCGGCGGTGTCGGTGAGGAAGGGCTCGCTGTCGAAGTAGAAGAGCGTCGCGAAGTCGGTGCCGACGTCGAGCAGGTCGGGGATCGAATCCGGCTCCGAGGCCTTCCACTCCGAGCCGTCCCAGAGGTGGTTGGTGAAGACGGTCGATGCCCCCTTGTCGAGGCCATCGAGTTGGACGATGCCGTGATTCTTGACGGGAACCAGACCGTGGAGGCGGAGCTTTTCGTCCACCGGCGAAAAGGCATTGAGCAGCTTGAGGGTTTTTCCGCCATCGACCCGCGCCCACACGCCCTCGCTGCCGTCGGCGGAGATGGCGAGGAAGCCGTCGGGTGCGCCGGGGAGTTCGACGCGCTGGATCGAGCCGATGCCGCCGGAGAGGTTGAGCAGTGGCTCGCCGGTCAGGGAGAGGGTGGCACCGGCCCCGATGCCGCCGTTCAGGGTGTAGAGCTTGAGTTCTTTTTCGCCGAACTGCCAGCAGACCACCAGTGTGCGGCCATCGGCACCGGGCACGGACGAGGCGAGGCGCCATTCGCCGGGCAGGCTGTCCTGGACGTCGAGGATCGCGGTGGCGCCGGAGCGGTAGGCGAGGAAAACATCGGTCGAGGCCCCGACGATGCGGCCGACGGCCATCCGGTCGCCACCGATGGACTCGAACAGCGGTTCGAGCTGCGTGATGGTGTCGTACCCGGCTTTCTCCGCGATGACGCTGCCGCCGGACGGCAGGTCGACGACCGAGTTGAGATAGGTGCCATCGCCGTCGCCTTCGAGCACCGAGGCGAGCAGCAGTTCGGGCCCGACGGTATCGATCTCGCCCACGGCGGCGGGACCGAGACGGGGCAGGTCGAGATCGGCGACGTCCAGTTTGTCGAGCTCGACGGTGGCGATGCGGTTGGCCCACGGGTTGACCAGCGCGACGGTTTCTCCAGAGGCACCTTCGAGGCCACCGGAAACGTCGGAGACTTCGGGAAGGTAGGTCCGGACGGGGGCTTCCCAGGACAGCTTGCCGCTGCCATCGCCGAGGCCGTAGCGCAGTTGACCGGTGGCTTGATCGATGAGAACGAGGCCGCCGTCTTCGGTGGGAATGCTCCACTCGCCCGAGGTCAGCAGGGTGGCGGGCAGGGCGAGGAGCGGCGAGGTGAGCAGGCCGAGAAGCCCGGCGATGGTATGAAGCTTCGGTTTCATCGGAATCAGCGGTCAGGGGTTCACGATGTTGGTGGGAATGACGCGGGAGATTTCCCCGTTGTCGGGATCAAACCGGACGATGAGGTATCGGTAACTCGCGTCCCGGATGTAGGGCATGGGGTCGATCCAGACGATCAGGCCTTCCATGCCCGAGAGGTAGGGCGGGAGGGTGTTGATATGGTTGGAAAGCGCGGTGACCGGTTGCTGGTCGGGCCCGTAGGTGCCGTCGACCGCGACCGGCACCGGGATGTTGCGGAGCGAGGGAAAGCGGAAAAACGGATCACGCACGGTGGCGATCTCGGTTCCCCCGGCCGGGGCGCTGGTGGCGTAGGCCATGCGGTCGATGCGCGGCGAGACCTGCACGAGGTTCGGCACGGCGTCGGGAAAGGTCGCGTTGGGCACCTGGTAGCGGTAGACGACGAAGGGAGCGAGCGGCAGGAGTTCTCCGGTGTGGGCTCCGCCCTGGGCGCGGAAACGGAAGAGCCTTTCCAAGGGCGGAGGTTCCGCGTCCATGTAGCCGACCAGTCCTTTCGAATCGAACTCATAGGCCTGCTCGTAGGCACCCATCACGATGCCGCCGGCGGCGTCGAGCAGGGCGGGAAGTTCGGTGGCGAGGTAGGGACCTTCACCGGGGAGGTAATCGAGCACGGGCACGCCGGTCTTTTGCACGCCGGGCAGGGACCGGGCGGGCCACGGGATGACCGGCTGGGGTTCCTCGTCAGGGACGATCCAGGTGGCTTCGACCTGATTGCTCAGGGGGCCGCTGCTGCGTTCTCCGAAGGCACCGTCGCCGACGGCGCGGACGGCGAAGAAGAGCTTTTGGCCGGTCGGGATATCGACGACGGTCGTGAACTCCGGTCCGGGCACGAAACTGGGCGAGCCGACCTGGCGCGTCTGATGAACGGCGACCATGCGGCCGTCGAACTCTCCGTCGAGCACCAGCGACTCTTCGGGATCGCCGAGCGCGGCGGAGATCGCGTTTCCGGAAATGCCGGGCTCGTCGCTGGTCTCCGAGGCGACGAAAAGCTCGAAGCGATCGACGCCGACGGGGTCGCAGAACCAGGTCAGCCGCGCCTGCGCCTCGCCGTTGGTGCCGGTTTGCAGCGCGGCCTCGGAAAGCATTGGCTGCGGGAGGTCGTCGCGTTTCAGCCGGACGCATGCGACGCGGATGAGCGGGCTCGGGTTGTTGTGCTCGTCGAAGGCCTGGAGGTAATAGCAGACGATCGTATCGGCCTCGGCCGGGAGCGCGTCGTCGGTCCACGGCGCGGGCGAGGGCAGGCTGTTGCCTTCCGCCTTGGCGATGAGCGTGAGCGGGCCGGAAAGATCAACCCGCCGGTAGACGCGCCACTCGGCGGCGGTGGGAGGGACGTTGATGGTGCCGGAGATGCCGTCGATCGAGCCATCGATGTTCACCACCTCGTGATCCGGCACGTCGGGGTCGCCGGGGCGGGTGTCTTCGCAATCGCGGCTGGTGAAGGTGGTGAAACCGTAGAGGTTGAAGCTCTCCTTCTGCTCGTCGTTCTGCAGCGATGTGCAGACGAGGTTGCTCCAGCGGTTGCTGGTGGTGCAGACCCTCACGCACACGCTCATGCCGTCTTCCTCGGCGCGTCGGAACAGGCTGTCGACGAAGTCTTCGCCGGAGAACAGCAGCTTCCGTTTCTGAAGCACGGCTCCGGAGGCATCGCGCAGCTCGACGGTGGCGCACTTGACCTTCGGCGAATCTCGAACGACGCGGACGCCGAAGAGCGGCCCGTCGTCGGTGATGCCGTATTGGACGAGGTTGGTGCGCTGGTAGCCGTTCGCCTCCAGCCCGGCGGTGTAGATGCAGGTCTCCACCGTGCCATCCGGCGAGCCAGGGCCGGCGCGGTCGCGCAGCACGCCGTAGACCGGGCTACTATGGGCGCTGTAGTTCTTTTCCGCGCAGGCGGTGTCGTCCTCGGCGCGGACGGTGTACCAGAAGGTCACCGAGGCGTCGTCCGGCATCGCGGGCGCTCCGGCACCGGTGTCGTGGAAATCGACGAACTCCTTCGTGGGATCATGCTCGACGGTGCCGACGAGGTTGGTAGCCGGGTTCGAACCGTCACGCAGCGGTTCGCGGGCGTGGGCCCAGCGGTAGACGTGGTAGCGTGCGGCGGCTTCCTCCGGGTTGGCGTCGTCGAGCTGGCGGATGCGGACCTTGAAGTGCTGCTGGCCGCCGAGCGTCTCCCAGTCGGCGGGATCCGCCACGCCGTCGAAGACGTTTTCCACTGAGAAAATCTGCGGCGGCAGCGGCGGGAGGCGGTCGCACATCACGACGCGGGTGGTGGGCGAGAGCGTGCCGGGGCGGCCGCAGATGCCGCGGGCGGCGACGAAGTAGTAGAAGGTGTCCCCGTCGTCGAAAGGCACGCCGCCCTTGGCGAGGCCGTTGTCGTCGGCGAAGTAGAAGTTCTCCCGATCGGTGGCGTCGGCCGCTTCGGCGAGCGTCAGCGGCGGGTCGATCATGATCGGCAGCTCGTTGACCCGGGCGAGGTCGGCGGGCGGCGGCGGCGTGCCACCGGTGAGGAGGTTGAGGAGGTCCGTCCGGGTCGGCGGGGTAACGTCCCAGCCCATCGAGGTGGCGAGGTCCGCGCTGGCGCGGAAAAGGTCGAAGCCGAAGGTGGCGGCCATGGCGCGGCGCAGCGCCGGGTCCTGGCCCCAGCGCAGACGGGCATTGAGGTTGTCCTTGGTGCTGTGGGCGTAGGTGCCTTGGGTGATCTCGTGCAGCACCTGCACCGGAGGTCCCGGGGCGGGCGGAAAGACGGGCGAAGCGGCGTCGATTTCCACCCGGCCGATGACCCGCACAACTTGGTCGGCCGGGTCGAGTTCGCGGACTTCGAAGGTCTGCGTGGCGGCGTCCGGCATCGGGATCACGAAGCCGTGGCCGAGCGCGAGCATCACTCCGGGGTGGGCGCGGCCGAGCAGCAGCAGCTGGTTGAGAAGCTCGGGGTCCTCGGTGGCGGCGGCGATCAGGTAGGACAGCTTGCCGGCGGCACCGAGGGATGCGTCGGAGCCGTTCGAAAGGTCGGTGCCGGTGACCGTGTCGCGATGGATGCTCGCGATGCGCGAGTTCACGGCGTATGCGTTGAAATCGACCTTGCCGCCGAGTTCCAGCAACGCCCGGATGGTTTCCGGGTTGCTCTGGAGGACGGTGATGCCGACGCGTTGATAGGGATTTCCCGAGGCGATGCCGCCGTCCTTGCGGAACACGCCGAAGCGCATGCCGAGGGTCGTTGAGATATCGCCCGGCTGCCACATCACGTAGGCGTGGGTGCGACCGTCCTTTTCATAGGAAGTGCCGCTGGTGACGACGAGCTTGTCGGTATTCTGGGCGAGGGCCGTGGCGGTCAGCGCCACGACGGTGAACCATCGTCGGAGGAGTTTCATCGGAGACAGAGTTTGGAAAATCACAGATCGACATCCCACGAGCCGCCTTGGTAGGTCACGGTCGCGGATTTCTTGAACTTGAGACAGAACGGGCACCAGCCGGCCTTGCCGGTGAGCGTGCCTTTGCCGCGCATCCGCAGCTCGCCGGCCTGCATCAGGCCGATCAGTCGGACTTCGCCTTTGATCGAGACGACGCAAAGCGCCTCGCCGCTGACGCCGAGCAGCATCTTGCCGCCGAAGGTCGGGCCTTCGACGAAGTAGAACGCGCCCGCGCCGACCCCGGCGGAAATGTTGAAGAAGCACGAGGCGGGAATGCCGAGAACGACCTCGGACACCGGCACCCAGACCTCGCCGTAAACATAGCCGCCGGTGAAGGGCGGGTCGCCGAGCAACTCGGCCACGTCCTTGTCGATGAGCAGCAGCGGTTCGAGCGTGCAGGTGCGGCCGATGAAGAAGGCACCGGCGGCCTCGTAGCCGCTGATGCCCATGCGGATGGAGGCACCGAGGTAGGCCTCGCGGCCATCGACGCCATCACCGAGGTCGGGATCGATGGTGAAACCGACGGTGGCGTTGAGTTCCTTCAGGGTGAAACTCTGGAACTCCAGCTCGCCGGTCATCACGAAGTAACCGGCGATGCCCTTCGGATAGACGCTGGGTGCGGTGGCCATGGCGAACTTCAGGCCGATGCTGGCGCGCAGGTCGGGGCTGATCCAATCGAGCCCGACATCCTCGACGCCGATCCGCACCTCCATCGCCTTTTCGCCCGGTGCGAGGCAGGCGGAGGCGGCAAAATCATCGCCCGAGTCATAACACAAAATTTCGACGTAGGCGTGGAATTCGAGGTCATCCGGCACCTTCATCTGCCAGTGGGCGTCGATGCGCAGACGCTTGAGGGAATCGCCCTGAACGTGGGCGTAGCCGTCGATGCCGCCCGCGCCGGTGAATTCGTTGATGTCGCCGACGAGGCCGTTGATCGCGTCGTCGAGCGGCCCGAGAGATTCCTTGATGAGGTCCTTGATGACGCGGTTGACCTCCTCAAAGACCGAGTCGACCGCCGAACGCATGGCCAGCTCGAGGTCATAGACCTGCTGGCGTAGCGCGTATTGGATCTGCCGCATGAACTCGCTGGCGAGCAGGGCATCGCGCAGTTCAAGGCGGAGCTGGACGGCGAGATCCTCGGCCGCGAATTCGGTGAAAAGCGAGAAGCTGTAGGTGTTGAGCGGGACATCGAGGTTGATCCCTGCGGAAACGGCCTGCTCCTGGAGCCACAGGTGGGTGCTCGTTTCCAGAGCGGCCATCATGTCGGAGATCTCATCCAGCGGCATCAGGGCCTCATCGATGATTTCGTTGAACTGATCGAAAATCTCCGCGCCGTCGGCGAGCCGGCCGCGCATGTCCACCAGCACGCCGCGGATCTCGCCCAGCGTTTCACCGATGCGGTCGAGCGTGGGTGTCACCTCTTCGAGCAGGGCACTGATTTCCTCGTCCGCTCCGCTGAGGATCGCACTGACCAAGGGTTCGAGTGCGGGACCGATCTCCGGCCCGAGCAGATCGTTCATCAGGTGGCCGATCAGGTTCTCCAGGATCTCGTACTCGCCGCTGCCGCGGTAGAGCAGGCCGTCCAGCAGAGCGTCCACGTTGGGCGGGTCGATCGCCGGGGCTCCATTGTAAATCTTCACCTGACCGGAAACCGAGTCGATCGCCAGGATCGCGCGGACCAGTGCCTCGTCCACCCGGTGAAGCATGCTGGTGACGTCGTCATTGGCCTCGCGTAGCGCGCTGAGGCGGTCGCGCACGGAGGTCACCGCGCCGCCGCCGGTGGAGAAGGCTTCGGTGACGATCGAGTTCGCGCTATCCGCCGGAATCGTGCGCCACTCGTTGAAGGTGAGACCGGCATCGACCGCGTTTTCATAGCTGGCGGAAAGCCGGCCGTGCAACGGCAGCAGGACGTCGATCTCGATGCCATCGAGTGCTTCGGCCAGCACGGCGTCGAGGTTGTCACCGACGAGGTTGGCGAGGTCATCGATGCCGTCATTCAGCGCTCCGGCGACTTCCGCGGTGGCCGCCTCGGCGATCGCGTGGCCCGCACCGAGTTGTTCATCGGCGACCTCGAAAGCCATGTTCGCGAGGCTGATCTGAGGCAGCCCTTCGTATTGCGCGCCGAAGCTGATTTCGGCGTCTTCGGGGCCCAGGTAGTCCACCTGGTTGTAAGCGTCCTTGAGAATGACGAGGTCCCGCTGGTCGGGATTCATCGTTTGGAAATACCGCGCCGCCGGGCTCCAGCGCAGCGGGTAGTTGAGGGGAATGAGGCCGAAGAGCGACTGCTCGGCCTTGATCAGATACTGCTCGGGCGTGCCGGTGTCCGGCGTGAGGTACTCGGCCTTGCTCAAAGCGGGCGGGAACCCGCGGTGGGCGGCGTCGAAGTGGTCTTTGTTGAAAAACGTGTCGGCACCATCGGTCCAGCCGCCGCAGAGGTAAACCGCGGCGCTCGGATTCGGCTGCGCGCTGGTGAGGAAGTGGACCTTGAGGTCCTCGAAATACGGCACATCCAGTAGACCGGCGAAGGACGCCTGGCCGATCCCGTCCGGTGCCACGGTCGGATCGGTGAAGTAGAGCTTGGTGACCGGGTGGAGCGTGTACTGCCGGTTGTCGGGGCCATCGACCTTGATCGAGGCGGGGATTCCGAGGCGCGAGTCCTTTTCTGGATTCCCCGTGACGGCGGTGCCGAGCTTGCCGTCATTGAGGAACTCGAGCTGCCCCGCGAGCACTCCGGGAACGTGGGCGACCTCGGTGGTGGCACCGACGATGAGCGTGCGCGTGGGGTAGCAGTTGGCGGGGCCGGGCTCCGAGACGGGTTCGAAGGCATAGGCCCGCGGCTGGAAGACCGAGTTCCAGTCCCGCAGCTGCTTTTCCCCGGTGTCGGAGGGATCGATCCCCATCTCGCCGGTGATGTCGCCGGTGCAGGTCAGCAGCAGCCCCTTGAACTGCTGGGTGAAATCGGACGGCGGCGGCACCACCAGCATGCCGTCGAACCACGAATCGACGTTCTCGCTGGAAAGAAAGGTGAGCTGGAACTGGGAAACGGCGAAGTCGAAGCCGTAGAGCTGCATCACAGGGCCGAAGGTGCCGTCGGTGGCGATGTGGCGGCCGCTGATGCCGCTCATGCGGGCGTAGTACTTCGAGGACACTGGCAGCAGGTCATAGGTGTAATCCGCCGTGTTGCCGGCGATCTTGCTGGCACCCTCGTGGCCCGCGCTTTCCACGGTATAGGTGAGCCCGGCGTAGTCGCCATAGCCGGTGCGGTAGGCCTGGGTTTCCGGCCGCACGAGTTGCCCGGGATTGGATTCGTTGTCGTAGCCCTCGAGCAGCAGCACGCCGGGCGCGAGGAAATCGCCGGTGGCGGCATAGGAGGCGAGGTCGAGCAGCGGGTTCTCCTCGGCCAGCAGCCGGTATCCCGGCATGTAGAAGCGCGCGGTGGCGAAGTCGTTGGTACGATGGGTGTAGTCGGTGAGGTTTCCCATGCCGTCGCCCTTCCAGCCCCAGCTGAGACGGGTCCCGCCGGCGTCGCCCGTAGTGGCCAGGCCACCGCTGGGAGAGACGAGAAGCTCGCCGGTCTGCGGGGTGATCGAGAGCGCGGTGAGGCTCGCGGCACCGGCGGTGCAGGGGTCGTCGCCGCAGGCGAGGTCGTATTCGAGGGTGACGGGATCGGGCTGGATGAGCCGGCCGTAGTCGATCATGCCTTGGTTGATCTGGAGGAACTCATTGCCGGCCCACGCGAGCTTGGCACCGAGGGGGAAGTGGCTGACGACCTGGCCGGGCAGGGTGTCAAAGACCGCGGTGGTGCGCGCGGAGCTATCGCTGGCGGCGGCGTTGATCTCCACCGGCGAGCCGCTCGCCAGGCTGATGAAGCGCAGGTAACCATCGTTGGAGAGCCGCGCGCGCATGCTGGCGGGATCGTCGAGCTGCGCGTCGGGCAGGCCGGCGAGCGCATCGTAGGCGGGCTTCGAGACGTGCTCGCAGGCGGACGCGGTGAAGGCGATGGTGCCGTCGAGATCGACGTCGAACTGGCTGACTTCGTAGATCAGCGGGTGGCTCTCATCGAACATCCGGGCATTGGCGCCCAGCGTGGCGGAGAGCGGTGAGGAGAGGCGGATCTGGTTGTTGAGGCTCAGGCCGCCGACGAACGACCACTGGTTTTCGGCATGATACGCATCCGCCATGCTGTCCGTGATCACGCCGAGCCCCTGCGGAAAATGGAGCACCGCGGAGGCGACCTGAGGGCCGGAGGGCGAGACGGTCGGAGTTCCGAACTCGATCTCAAGGTTGCCGAGATTGTCGAGCACCGGGCCCGCTCCATCGACGCGGACGATTTCCTCGCTGCCGGCGGTGGCAACCGCGACGCCGCTGTCTTTGAGAATGGCACCGATGGCGGCTCCGGATCCGAATCCGAGGTCCGGGCGGGCGGGGATTGCGCCGCCAAGGTTGTCGAGGCGGATGGTCGTGAGAACCCCCGAGACATCGAGTCCAGAGGCGGGCGGATCGTTCACCACATCAATCATCTCGGTGGTCAGGGAGCCGAAAACGAGATCGCCGTTGAAGTGAAGCAGTCGCTCGGCGGACAGCCCGTCGCTTTCATCGGCGACGTAAGTCGGGGGGGCTTCAAGGTGCTCGATGCGGACGCTCAGCTCGTAGGTTTTCGAGCGCGATTCGAGCTGGATGAGAGGTAAGATGTCGGCCTTGATCACGCGATCGGTGAGGATCGCCGGCAGCGGTCGGCTGGTGGCGTCGTTGTGAGTGGCCTGCTTGAGCTTCACGGTGACAACGCCGTCATCCTCAAGGGGCACGGCGGGGCCGCCGCCGGCTTCGTGGAGGTCGAAATCGGCCCGGACTTCCGTGATTCCGAGCGCCGCGGCTTCCTCGAAGGCGTCGTAGCGGCCGAGGGTGACCGTGGTGGTGGCGGTGAAGGTGTCCTTGTCGGAATCGGTCGCGACCAGATGGGTGCGGGTCCACTGGAGATCCGTGAGCGCGGCGTGGACGTTGAAGGCATCATCCTCGGATTTGGTATTGGTGAAGTGGAAGGCGGGCAGCTTCGGCGCGACCGGGCTTCCGCCGGCGGCGAACGCGGACCAGACGCCGCCGACCTTCTGTTCCACGCGGCATTCGAAATGGTAGCGCTTGCCGGGTTCCAGGGTGACGATGGGATCGGCGGAGAAGACGAAGTCGATCGTGCGGGGGAAAAACGCGCTGAGGCTGAAGGTCCGCTCCAGTGAGCAGGCCTCGCCGGCCTTCCCTCCGCCATTGAAGACGTCGCTGACGGCGATCACGTTTCCGCCGTCGTCGAAGAGCGTGCCGCAGACCCGGAAGGTGCCGCTTTCGCTGGTGAAGCTGTTGGAGGTGAAGCTGACGCGGGCCGTGGCGGTGACCCCGTGGCGGAACCAAGCGGGGTCGCCCTGGGCTTCGTCGGAATCGAGCACCGTGTAGACGGGCTCGGGAGCGGTGAAGTCACTGCCGGGGACGATGCCGGTGAACGACCCGCTGATGGCGGCCGGGGCGGTACCGGACAGGAGGATGAAGAGGCAACCGGCTGCCACCGATCGGATGCGACGGGCGATAGGTTCCATAAGCACTGAAGATGATCAGTCCCATTCAGAGACCTCTTCACCGGACGGATCAAGGGGAAAGCGCCATGTAGCCGGATTGTTTACTTATACGGTATAAAGTGAGCGACGGAAACGCCGCCGACTCCGTTCGTCGTTAGAAAAGCCCGAATCGCAAGAATGGGGTCAGAAGAAGGCGGGATTTGCGGAGCCCTCTACTCAATTCGCCTTCTAGCCTGCGACCATGCATCGGAAGGCAATCGCCTGGGGATGGAGGAGGGTGGTGAAGAGCCCGGCAATGGCCGGTAGATGGAAGTTGTCCGATTTGAGTTTTCCTGATAGGCGGGAGGGTGCGTGCTTGGACCGCACGTCGGAGCTGTCTCCGCTGGGTCATCTTTTGGGAGTCACTCACCCCTGCCGGTCATGAAGAGCGTTCGGAAATTTCTCCGTCTCCAGCACCTCCCGCGTTTGCGAAGAAATCTCGTGCCGATGCTTTGGCTCGGTGCCGGAGCCTCGGTCGCCGGGCTGTTCGTCGTTTCCTGTTCCACCCTCGGCTACACGGTGGTGGCACCGCCCGATATTCCAGGCGCTGAGTTCGTGGGATCGGAGGAGTGTTCGCAGTGCCACGAGGGCATCACGAAGAACTTCAAGACCTCGGCGCACGCCCGGCTTCAGGCAAAGGGATCGAATGTCCCCGATCTCGGATGTGAGGCTTGCCACGGTCCGGGCAGCAAACACGTGGAGGCCGGCGGCGGACCCGGCACGATCGTCAATATGCGCCGGTCTCCGGAAGGCTGCATGAAGTGCCACCTGGACGTGAAGGCGCAGTTCAGCCTGCCCTACTCCCACCCGGTGAACGGTGGAAAGATGAGCTGCGCCGATTGCCACAACCCGCACGAAGGTCCGGCAACCCGGGGTGGCGGCACGCAGATCGCCCGCATGAACGAGACCTGCATGGAGTGTCACACCCAGCAGACGGGCCCCTGGATTTTCGAGCATGAGGCCGTCCGCGAAGGCTGCGTTTCCTGCCACAGCCCGCATGGCTCGACGAACCAGAAGATGCTCACCGAGCGGAACCAGACGCTGTGTCTGAAGTGTCATTTCCAAAGTCAGTCCACGAGCGGTGCCCTGGTGATCGGGGACCGGAATCATTCGTCCTTCCTGGGTCGCGGGACCTGCTGGACGACCGGGTGCCACGAGGGAGTGCACGGCTCGAACACCAGCCATCACCTCCGCAATTGAACCGTCCAACCGACCACGAAGATGAACGCGAAGCTCTCACCCACCGGTCACCTCCGAGCCGGAAAAAGGCTGGCGGCGCTCGGTGCGGCTTTCCTTCCCGCCGTGGCGATGGCCGAAGGCGACAACTGGATCGAGCTGATGACGGGAGGCGTGGCGGTGGACGGCAACGCCGCCGCGGCCAACCATCGGCTCGGTAACGGCGGCGACTTTTTCGGTGGGATCAGCTCGTTCCATTTCGAACAGATCGGTGACAAGGGCGTGTTCCTGGTGGACGGCCACGCGCTGCCGGGGAGCGAGGACTACGACGTGGACGTGAGCTACACGCTCGATGAAGTCGGCTACGTCCGCGCCGGCTTCCGTCAGTTCAGGACGTGGTACGATCGATCGGGAGGTTACATCCCGGGAAGGACGGGCGCGGCGGGATGGTGGGACGCCATTTCGCCGGTGGACGACGAGTTGCACATCGACCGCGGCTCCCTCTGGTTCGAGGCGGGCCTGCGCGTTCCGGACATTCCGGAAATCACTTTCGGCTACGAGCACGAGTGGCGCGATGGCTACAAGGACTCGACCTTCTGGCAGCGTGCGAACGACGCGGCCCCGAACCACGTCTATCCCGGCACCTACCGGATCGACGAAGTGCGCGACATCTTCCGCCTCGATATCCGGCACGTGATCGGAAACACCGAATTCGGCGGCGGCTTGCGCTACCATTCGGTGCGCAACGACGACACGCACCACACCCGCTACGGAGGCGGTGGGGGAGCGACGCTGACCCAGCGCGACGTCAACGAATACGACCTCTGGGGCGGGCATCTCTACAGCACCTCGAGCTTCTGCGACGACAAGCTGCGGACGAGCTTCGCCTACAACCTGACGACCATCAATTCGGACATCGGCGGCTTCCGTACGGTGAACCACACCTACACCAACCTGCTGGGCGGGGCGCTGAGCACGACGCAGGTGCTCAACGCGAGCCTGTGGTGGAACCCGGCTCCCGACCTGGTGGTCGTCCCCTCTTTCCGCTACGAATGGTGGCAACAGGAGATGTGGGGCAGCCACCTCGACCCGGCGACGATTTTCGATCTCAGCGACTATGAGTCGGGTCAGGCAACCTTCGAGACCGAGGTCCGCTATTCGGGCATCGACAACCTGCTGGTGTATGGGAAAGCCCAGTACTCGACCGCGAACGGCGACCTTTTCCGGAGCACGTACGACAACGGCGTGGTGGATGGCGTCCGCATGACCGACTCCGACACGGATATCCAGAAATACGTGGTCGGTGCCAACTGGTATCCGTTCATGGGGGTGACGGTGGCGACCCAGGCCTACTGGCGCGAGTATGATCAAGGATTCTCGCACCGCCTGGCGGGTTCGGAGGATGCGCAGTTGATCGGGCACCGGGCGGAGACCGCCGACGCCAACATCCGGGTGACGTGGCGGGTGCTGCCACGCCTGACCTTCGTGACGCGGTATGACTACCAACAGACGGATATCGAGAACCAGGCACTCGCCGGAGCCGGCATCACCGCGCCGATCCAGAGCGCTGACATCACGAAGCACATTCTGACCGAAAGCATCAGCTGGACTCCCATCGAGCGCCTCTACCTTCAGGTCGGGATTCACTGGATCAGCTCGGAGACGGACACGCCCGCCAATCTCGCATTGCCCGGCGTGGTGACCGACTGGGACAACGACTACTGGTCGCTTTCATGGAACGGCGGCTATGCGTTCAGCGAGAAAACTCAGCTCAACTGGGGATATTACTATTACCACGCCGACAACTACGGTGCGGCGACCATGCCTTACGGCTCCATTTCGGACGAGCACCAGTTGACCGTCGGCGTGGATCACCAGCTCACGGAGAATGTCCTGATGAATGTCCGCTACGGCTATTTCAAAGGTGACGACGCGGCGGCGGGAGGGTTTAATGATTATGAGGCGCATGTTGTTTCCACCGGCGTGCGCTTCCGTTTCTGAAGCGGGACATCCGCCCATTCCAACCAACCCATGATCCATCCATGAAAACCATCCATGCATCCCTTGTGCTGGGCGCGCTGGTGCTGGCCACCCCGGCTGCGAACGCCGACGTCACGGCCGTTTACAGAAAGCACTGCGCCTCGTGCCACGGCAATGACGGCAGCGGCAATACCCGTATGGGCAAGAAGTCCGGCGCGCGCGATTACCGCGATGCGAAGGTCCAGGCGTCGTTCTCCGATGCCGAGGCGCTGGAGGCTATCAAGAAGGGAAAGAAAAAGATGAAAGCATTTTCCGGCAAGGTCTCCGATGCCGAGGCCAAGGAACTGGTGAAATATATCCGCGCCTTCAAACGCTGAACCGCATCGTCAGCCAAGCCGTCCCCGGGGCGCGGCGTCTGACGGGCGCCGCACCCGCGGACGGCTTCTTGTTTCCTCCCTTGGTGTGCCGATCGTGAAATCCCTGAATCGTCCGATGTTTCCATGAGTGACCCGCAAGAGCCCTCCCACCCGCATCGCGTTCCCCGGATCGTCAGGAACTGGGTGAGCCTGGCCGGCTTGATCCTGGCGGTGAGCGCGGTGTTCGCGTTCGTGCTGTTGTTCGGCCTCGATCTGTTCGCGCGGCACGCCAACCCCTACATGGACATCCTCGCCTATGTGGTGGCTCCCGGGTTTTTCTTCGCCGGCCTGTTTCTGGTGGGGGTGGGGTATTTGTTGCAGCGCCGTCACGAGAAGCGGACGCGGGGCGAGGGTGTGCCGCTGGTGCTGAGCATCGATCTTTCACGCAAGCGGCACCGGTGGTTCCTTGGCGGCTTCGCGGCCGCCAGCGTGGCCTTTCTTTTCCTCACCGCCTTCGGGAGTTATCAAACGTATCATCTCACGGAAACCGTCGCGTTCTGTGGTGAGGCATGCCATGAACCGATGGAGCCGCAGTACGTCTCCCACCAGCATTCCCTGCACGCGCGGGTCGATTGCGTGGCCTGCCACGTGGGCCCCGGTGCCACCGCCTACGTGAAGACGAAGGTGAATGGAGTGAGGCAGCTCTACCACGCGGTGCTCGGTGATTTCCAAAGGCCCATCCGCCTCCATCAGCGGGACCGGAGACCGTCGGAAGAGACCTGTCAGAGCTGCCATTGGCAGCAGAAGCACACCGGATCGATCCTCAAGGAATACCGTCACTACCTGGCGGACGAGGAGAACACTCCGTGGACGGTGCAGATGATGGTTCATGTGGGTGGCGGGAATCCGCTTCAAGGGGCGGTGAGCGGCATCCACTGGCACATGAACCTCTCGAACCGCATCGAGTTCGTTCAGAGGGGCGAGACGGGGGATTCGATTCCGTGGGTGCGGCTGACCGATGCCGACGGAAAGGTGACCGTCTTCAAAACGGCTGACATGGAGGGGGAACCTTCTCCCGGGGAAATCGTCACCATGGATTGCATGGACTGCCACAACCGGCCCGCCCACCGTTTCGAGACGCCGAACGACGCGGTCGATAAGGCACTGGCGAACCGCCGGATCGATCCCGCCATGCCGTGGGCGAAAATGAAGGCGGTCGAAGCTCTGACCCGCCCCTACGCGGATCGGGACGAGGCGCAGTCCGAGATCGAAGCCTACCTGCGGGCCGAGTATCCCGGCGACCCACGGGTGGATGCCTTGGTCGATGAGATCCACGACATCTATCGCCGCAGCTTCTTTCCGGAAATGAAGACCGACTGGAGAACCTATCCGGAGCACATCGGTCACAAGAACTGGGTCGGATGTTTCCGCTGCCATGATGGCAACCACGTTGCGGAGGACGGAAAGACGACGATCAAGGCGAGCGATTGCACCACCTGCCACACGATCATCGCGCAGGGATCGAGGCCGGAAGAGCTGAAGAAGATCGAACCCGACGGCCTGCCCTTCATGCACATCGATTTCGAGTACGAGGACTTCGACTGTGCCGACTGCCACACGGGAGCGAATCAGGAGGAGTGAGAGGTACGAGGAAATCAGAGGCGGTGCGTAGTCGGCACGGCCACCTCCGGGTAGAGATGATGGTAGTTCCCTGAAAACGACGATGATTTCCCTGCGTCTTTTGTCGATGGTTCCGGTCGTCCTGCTTGCCGCTGGCTGTCGGCGCGACGAAGGGATCCGCGCCTACCGTGTGGCGAAGGAACCGATGCCGCTGGTGGAAACGATGGACCCTCATGCCATCGCGGGCGCGCATCCGCCGGTGGGCGCTGTGTCGGAGGGGAACCCGCACGGGGACATCCCGATGGAAGCGATGCCGGTGCCGCCGAGGACCTCCGGAGAGGTGCCCGGCCACTGGTCCGCGGGGCGGCTCTCGGCGATGCGGTTGGCGGGATACTCGGTGTCGTCGGACGACGGCGAGGTGGCGGACGTTTCGCTCGCATCACTGGGCGGCATGGCCGGGGGCACGCTGGAGAACGTCAATCGCTGGCGGGGGCAGATCGGTCTGCCGCCGGTGGACGACCTGTCGCAGGCGGGTGAGGTGGAGACGGTGGCGAACCCGCGCGGCGAGGTGTGGGTGGTGGACATCGTAGGCAGGGACTCCGCCGACAAGAGAGACGGCCGGATCATCGCCGGAATCCTCCCACTGGAGGAAGAGACGTGGTTTTTCAAAATGCGCGGGGCTCCCGGACTGGTTGGACGTGAGAAGGCAGCGTTCCTGCGCTGGATCGCAACCGCGGAACCCATCGAGCCATGAAGACGGGATTGCGCCATGTGCTGGACACGCTGAGTTCGCTGAAACTGACCCTCGTTTGTCTGGCGGCGGCGATGCTGTTGGTTTTCGCGGGCACGCTGGCGCAGGTCCGGTTCGGCATCCAGATCGTGCAGGAGCGGTATTTCCAGAGCCTCTTCGTGTGGTTCGCGCCGCAGGGTGACGAGGGCTTCCGCATCCCGGTATTTCCGGGCGGGCACCTGATCGGCGGTGTCTTGCTGGCGAATCTGATCGCGGCACACATCCGGCGCTTCCGGTTGGAGTGGCGGAAGCTTGGCATCCAGCTCATTCACATCGGCCTGATCGTGATGCTGGCGGGTGGTCTGATGACCGACCTGCTTTCGGTCGAAAGCTTCATGCGCCTCCGCGAGGGGGAGACCCGCAACTACTCGGAGGACTTCGAAGCCCGCGAGTTGGCGGTGATCGATACGAGCCACGAGGATTTCGACGAAGTCACGGTGATCTCCGAGGAGCGGCTCGAGCGCGGCCGACTGCTCGCACCCGAGGCTCTGCCGTTCTGCATCGTGGTCCGGAACTACATGATGAATTCGCAGTTGCGCCGGCTCGATCGAGGCGATCCGAGAGCCCGGCCGGCGGCGACCCAGGGTGCCGGAGCAGGGATCCAGATCGAGGAGAGGAACCGCGCGACCGGCATGAAGGAGCGCGACACGCGGAGCGCGGTGATCGAGTTGATCGCAACGCCGGACGCCAATCACCAAGGCGGCGGCGTGCTGGGCACATGGTTGGTATCCGATGCCCTCGGCGCGCCGCAGAGCGTCGAGGTGGCGGGCCGGAGGTGGACGCTCGAGCTGCGACCGGAGCGGCACTACAAGCCGTTTTCGCTGACGCTCCATGACTTCACCCACGAGAAATATCCGGGCACCGAGATTCCGAAGAATTACTCCAGCGCGGTCACGCTGCACGACCCTGCCGCCGGTGAATCGCGCGAGGCGCTGATCTACATGAACCACCCGCTCCGGTTCGGCGGCGAGACGTTCTATCAGGCCGGCTTCGAGCAGGGAGATGACACGTCGATCCTGCAGGTCGTTCGCAATCCCGGGATCGTCGCGCCCTACGCCGGCTGCATCATCGTCGGTGCCGGACTCCTGCTTCAGTTCGGGACGCATCTCATCGGGTTCGCCCGCAAACGCCGGACTCCCGCCCACCTATGAAACGTTGGATTCCATGGATCGTCGGTTTGGTGGTGCTGCTGTGGCTCGCCATCGGGGTGCGTCCTCCACGGCAGTCCGCCGACGGATTCGACACGTCTGTCTTCGGACGGCTGCCGGTGCTTTCCGGAGGACGGATCCAACCGCTCGACAGCGTTGCGAGGAACTCGCTCCTGATCATCAGTGGCCGGCAGGTGGTGCGCGACGGCGATGGCCGGCACGACGCTTCCCGATGGTTGGCGGAGCTGATGTTCGATTCCGGAAAGGCGGAAGCCCGCCCGATCTTCCTCATCAACAACCCGGAAGTGCTGGGCCTCTTCGGCTGGCAGCAGGGCGGGCGGAAACGGTTCGCCTACCGGGAATTGGAGCCGTTCCTTTCCCGGATCGACGAACAGGGTTCGGAGGCAGCGGAACTCGAAGCGTCCCAGCGCTCCCCGTATCAGACCGGCGCGCTGAACCTGCGGAATGCCTTGTTTCGCTACCAACAGCTCCGGGACATGGAGGCGTTTTTTTCCGTGCCATCCGCTGACGGTGGTGAATGGCAGGCCATGGGCGGGGCGATGCTGGCCGCGGAGAACACGCGCGATCCGTTGCTGGTCGGCTATGCGGCGGCCGGCGATGCGTTCGCGGCGGGAAATGCCGGGGCCTTCCATGACGCGGTGGCGGGCTTGTCCGCGGAGCTGGAGAAACGTGTGCCAGATGCGGTGAAGCGGGCATCGATCGAAACCACCTTCAACCTCGTCCAGCCGTTCTACCTGGGGATGGGTCTGTGTCTCCTCGCCTTCCTGCTCGCCTGCGGTTCCTGGATGTCCGATTCGCTCGCGCCTCCGTTGCGGAAAAGCGCGTCCGGCACCTTGGTCGCCGCGCTGGTTCTCATGACGGCCGGCTTCGTCGCGCGGATGTATCTGCAAGGCCGTCCTCCCGTGACCAACCTCTACTCCTCTGCCATTTTCATCGGCTGGGGCACCGTGCTGATCGGGCTGGTGTTGGAAAAGATCCACAGGGACGGGATCGGAGCCGCTTGCGCGGGAATGATCGGTTTCGTCGCGCTGGTCATCGCCCATCATCTCGCCGGCAATGGCGACACGCTGCAGATGCTGCAAGCGGTGCTCGACACCAACATCTGGCTGGCCACGCACGTGGTGGTGATCACCTTCGGCTACTGTGCCATGTTCCTGGCCGGGATGCTGGCGATCCTCTACGTCCTGCGCGGACGCTTCAGCCGCCGGTTCGAGAAAACCACGGCTGATGGCCTCCAACGGATGGTCTACGGCGTGATCTGCTTTGCCACCCTGTTCAGCTTCGTCGGCACCGTGCTTGGCGGCATCTGGGCGGATCAATCGTGGGGCCGGTTCTGGGGCTGGGATCCGAAGGAAAACGGAGCGCTGTTGATCGTTCTGTGGTGCGCCCTCATCCTCCACGCCCGATGGGGCGGCTACATCCGCCAACGTGGACTGATGATCATGGCGATCTTCGGCAACGTGATCACCGCCTTCTCCTGGTTCGGAGTCAACATGCTCGGCGTGGGCCTGCACTCGTACGGCTTCATGGACAAGGCGTTCCCCTGGCTGGTCGCGTTTGTCGTGAGCCAGTTGGTGCTGATGCTGCTCGCCACTCCGCCGCTGACGAAATGGAGAGGCCTGCGGGTGACCCGAATGACCGGGCAGCATCGCAGGGCGGTCGGTGAAGCGAGCTGACCTCTCCGCAGGTTTTCCCCGTGAGCCGGCGCGCGTTCCAATCGCATAGGCATTTTCCATGATGGGTTCTTTGTTTTGACCTGAAGGTGGGAACGGAGGCAAAAACGCGCTATGTCTCAAGAACCCCTCCCGCCGAAAAAGAAGAGATCATGCCTCGTGACCGGTCTGCTCGTTGTGTTGTTGGCGGTCCTCGCGGCGGGAGCGGCGTGGTGGTGGGTCAACCGCCCGATCCGGCCGGTGGAGCTTTCGGCGGAGGAAATCGAGGCCGTGGAGGAAAAGGTCGGAGCGCTTCAGGGAGAAGAGGTGCCTCAGGCAGAGCGGGTGGATCCCGTGTATGAAAAAGGAGTTCGTGAGATCGTACTGACCGAGCGCGAACTCAACGGGCTGTTGAACGAAAACACCACGCTGGGCGACAAGCTGAAGTTCGAGCTGGTGCCCGATGCAGTGCACGCGCGGGTGGAGACGGATCTCGATCCCGACCTGCCCATGGTCGGCGGCAAGCGCCTGAAGGCCCGTGCCCGGTTCCTGATTACTCAGGACGAGGCCGGCCCGCACTTCATCATCGACGACGTGACCGTGTGGGGAGTCTCACTCCCGAACGACTGGCTCGGCGGCCTGAAAGGGCGCGATTTGATCGGCGAGGCGATCGGCACCGGTGAGCGCCGCGGTCTCGCCGGCGTCGAATCGATGGAAGTCGTCTCCGGCGAGATCCGGATCAAGTTGAAGGAGTGAGCGGGGGCTTCGGTGCGGGCATCGATGATGCCGCGGCGGAGGCGAACCGGGGTGAGACCTTCGAGATCAACCCAATGGCGGCGGCGATCCTTGGGACGGGACCTGGGGCGCGAACGGGCGTGGGTCGGCGTCGGTGGTGTCGGCGTTGGTGCCTTGCAGGATCTTCGCCAGACCGGCGACGGTGCCGCCGATGTCGGACAGGTTCTGCGGCACGATCAGCGTGTTGCCGGCTTTGGCGAGGTTGCCGAACTCGCGGACATACTGTTCGGCGATGCGCAGGTTGACCGCGGCTTGGCCGCCGGGTGCCTGGATCGCTTCGGCGATCTGGCGGATACCTTCAGCGGTGGCCCTCGCCAGTAACTCGATCTCGCGCGCCTTACCCTCGGCCTCGTTCATCTGGCTGAGCTTCTTGCCTTCGGAGCGCTTGATCGCATCCTGCTTCTCGCCTTCGGCGACGTTGATCTGCGACTCGCGCTGACCTTCCGAGCGGGCGATTTGGGCGCGCCGTTCGCGCTCGGCGCGCATCTGCTTTTCCAAGGCGTCCTGGACCGACGGAGGAGGGGTGATGTTGGCGATCTCGTAGCGGGTGATTTTTAGTCCCCACGGCTCGGAAGCCTTGTCGAGGGCTTCGATGACCGAGGCATTGATCGTATCCCGCTCCTCGAAAGTGCGGTCCAGCTCGATCTTGCCGATTTCCGAACGCAGCGTCGTCTGGGCGAGCTGGGAGGCGGCGAAATGATAGTTGTCGATGCCATAGGAAGCGGCCTTGGCGTCGAGCACCTGCATGTAGAGCACGCCATCGATTTCGATCGCGATGTTGTCTTTGGTGATACACATCTGCGAAGGGACATCGATCGCCACTTCCTTCAGCGAATGCTTGTAGGCGACGCGGTCGATGAACGGCAGCAGGATATGGAAACCGGCTTCGAGGGTTTTCTGATATTTTCCGAGACGTTCGACCACGTGGGCCTGGCGCTGCGGCACGACTCGGGCGGTCTTGATCAAGACCACGATGATGACGAGGACCAGGCCGATGATGATGACGGTTCCGAAAATGCCGGCGGGTTCGGGTTGGGCGAGGATCGATGGGATGTTCATGGACGGAGTCAGGAGTTGGGAATTGAGCGGAGGCGGACGTGGAGGGTGAGTCCCTCGCGGCGGTCGATGATGACGATGGTTCCGGCCTGGATCGGCTCGGGTGCGCGGGCGCGCCATTCGGCACCCTTGATTTCGACACGGCCGTCGAGTCCGGGGCCGGGGATGTCGCGGACGACGCGCGCTTCGCGGCCGGTGAAATCGTCGTCCATATCCCGGTCGTCCTCATCCGAGCCGCCGACGAACCACTCCTTCACGAAGCGACGGAGCACGAAGAGCAGGCTCAGGCTGGCGAGGGCGAAGACGAGCAGCTGGGAGCCGGGCTCAGGAGTCAGGCCGGCCCAGATCGTCACCGACGTGACCAACGCACCAATGCCGAAAAACACCAGCACCACGCCCGGCACGGCGAATTCCAGCAGGATCAGAACGATCCCGGCGATGAACCAGAGCAGTTTGGCGTCGATCATGGCGGAGGGTTTCAGATGTGGTTTCTAACATCTTCGGGCGACGGCGCGATTACAAAAGCGGCGCGAGGTTGCAGGCACGCCGCGGGACGACAATTTCAGCGCTTCAATCCGGCGTTACGACATCGAAGAGACCACAGTGGGCGTTCCCACGGCGTGGAGAGCGTCGTGAAGCTCGGTGTGGGCAATGATGATCTGGGCGCGCAGCTCGTCCATGAGTGCGGCGGCTTCGGCGCATTTCTTTTTGGCGCAGGCCTGTTCGACGGCTGCGGCGGCGGCCCGCAAGCCCTCAAGGGCGAAGATCGCGGCGGAGCCCTTCAGGGAATGGGCGTGGCGGTGGGCATCACTCTCGTTGTGGAGCAGCACGGCCTGATGGATTTCCTCGAACTGGCGGTCGAGGTCATCGGCGAACTCGCTGGCGATCGAGATGGCATCTTCGAGGGAAAGTTCTTTCGCCAACTGCTGCAAGGCGCGGGTGGCGGGAAGGACGGGCTCGGGCGGCAACTCGGGCGCAGGGCCCTGGGCGGGATGGCGTTGCGATTTCATCATGTCGCGGAGGGATTGGATCCGGATCGGCTTCGGCAGGTAGTCGTTCATTCCGGCCTTGATGCACAGGTCGCGGTCGCCGGAGAGGGCGTTGGCGGTGAGGGCGATGATGCGGGCGGGTTGGCGGCCGGCTTCCTCTTCGTAAGCGCGGATTCTGCGGGTGGCTTCGAGGCCGTCCATGCCGGGCATCTGAACGTCCATGAGGATGATGTCGTACTCCGCATTGGTGGCGGCGGCGAGGGCTTCATGGCCATCGGTGGCGATGTCGGGCGTGCACCCCAGTTGGGCGAGGGAGGCGAGGGCGAGCTTGCGGTTGATGGCGTTGTCCTCGACGAGCAGGACGCGCAGGTCGCTGGCGCTGTCGTTACCCTGGGCTTCACTGGTGGCGGGGGAGGCGGCTTCATGGTGCCCCACGGACCGGCGCAGCAGGGTGTTGAAGAGCGGGGAAACTTTGAGCGGTTTGGACAGCGCGCCAGCGATCGCATCGCCGAAGCGCTCGCGCTTTTCCAGCAGCTCGACAGGGCCGCACAACAGATAGGGAGGGGTGCCGAGGGCGGCCATGTCATGAACGAAGCGCTCGCCCGGAGCGGTGTTGGCGGCGGCGAGGTCGATGAGGACGATTTCCGGCGTCCAGCCTTCGATCAGCGCGCGGGCGTGGTCGGCGGAAGCCGCCGACCGGACCTCCAGCCCCCAGCGGGTGAGCAGCTCGGAAACGACGCGGCGCGACCAGGAGTGACCGTCGACGATCACGGCATGACGGCCGGTAAAGTCCGGGTAGGGCAGCGGTTGCACGATGGGTGGGGGATCGTCGGCTGCGGTGACGGGTAGGGTGAAGGAAAAGACGGAGCCCTCGCCGGCCTGGCTTTCGACGGCGATGGAGCCGCCCATCAGCTCGACCAGACGGCTGCAGATGGCGAGGCCGAGGCCGGTGCCGCCGAAGCGTCGCGAAGTCGAGCTGTCCTCCTGGTGGAAAGGGCGGAAGAGTTTGTCGATCTGCTCGGGCCGGATGCCGATGCCGGTGTCGGCGACACGGAAGGTGAGCGCGAGAAGGCCGGCATCGTCCGCGGCCGTGGCCTCGACTTCCAGGCGGACTTCGCCCTCGGGGGTGAATTTGACGGCGTTTCCGAGGAGGTTCACCAGCACCTGGCGCAGACGGTGGGAGTCGCCCTCGATCGAGTGCGGGACGTCGGGAGAGAGCCGCGCGGCGAGGTCGACCCCTTTTTCCGCGGCGGCGGTGGAAACGGTGCCGAGCACGTCATCGATGCAGGTCTGGAGGTTGAACGGGTGCTTTTCAATGTCCATGTGGCCGGACTCGATCTTGGAGAAATCGAGTACGTCGTTGATGACACGGAGCAGGGCCTCGGCACTGGTGCGGATGGCGGTGACGAAATCCTCCTGCTGCTCGGAGAGCGAGGTCTGTTGGAGGAGTTGGGCGAAGCCGAGAACGCCGTTCATGGGAGTGCGGATCTCATGGCTCATGGTGGCCAGGAAATCGCTTTTGGCGCGGTTGGCGCTGGCGGCTTCTTCGGCGAGGGTGTTGGCGCGGTCGCGCTCACGGGAGATTCTCTCCCGCGACTGGTCGAGGTCCTCGATCATGCTGAGCATGACGCGGCGGTTGGTCTCCAGCTCTTCCGCGCGCCGGGCAAGGTCCTCGGACGCCTGGCGGAGGCGATCCTCGGCGGCTTTCTGGCGGGTGATGTCGGCGATGACGCCGGTGATTTCGACGACCTTGCCGTCTTCGAAGAGGGGGTGGAGCAGCACTTCGCAGAGGATGTCCGCGTGCCAGAAATCGACTTCGAAGCGTTGGCCCTCCCCTTGCCATGCGTGCTGAAAGTGAGCGGCGTGTCGCGGATCGTTGGTGAGCAGGCCGATGGTGTCTTTTTCCAGCTGGCTGTGGTCCCAGCCCAGGCGGGAGAGCAGTCGTCCGCGGGCGAGGCTGATGACGAAGGCACCGTCCTGCTTCTTGCAGCGGAAAATGATGTTGGGCTGCTGGTTGAGGGTCTGCTCGAAGAGCCGCGAGATGCGGAGGATGCGCGATTCCGATTCGTGGCGCAGGCGTTCGTTCGCCTCGGCGAGTTCCCCCGAGGTCACCTCAAGTGTGTGGGAGAGAACGCGGTGGTGGGAATCCAGCTCTTCGTAGGTCTGGCCGACGAGGTCGAGGAATCCGCGGATTTCGGGTGTGTCCGGTAGGGCGGATTCGGGGAGCTTCCCGAGTTGTTGTTGAAGAAGCGGATTCATGTCAGGCGGTTGCCGGCTCGCCGGGTGCGGAGTTCCAGCCTTTGGCGGAAGTCCGGCGGATGATGCGGGATGGCATGAGAGGGTAGGTTCGGAATGGTAAAAAAGCGGACGCTCAGCCGAGCGCGGAAGGATATCTGGGCCGCAACCCGGCTTCCTGGCAGACGCCATTGATCTCGTGCTTGAGTTCGAGGACACGCTCTTCACGGTTCATCATGACGCGGTTGAGGCGGCCGAGATCTCCCAGGGCGGAGCGGAGTTTTTCCTCGGTGGCCTTTTGCTCGGAGAGATTGATGGCAAGGCCGACGAAGCCAATCACGCCTTCCGCGTCGGTGAGCGCGGTGATCGAGAGGAGAATGGGGATGCGTGATCCATCGCTGCGGATGTAGGTCCATTCGCGTTGGTCCGGTTGGCCGAGGCGCGCCTTGGCGGCGAAGGTCTCGAAGCCGGGCTCGATCTCGGAACCGAGTTCGATGGTGAGTTCCCGGGCGCGGGTCGCAACCTCCTCCGGATCGTGAAACCTGTCGGGCGTGTATTGCCCGACCATCTCGGAGGCGGTGTAGCCCAGCAGGCGTTCGGCGGCGGGGTTGAAGAGCTGGATGACGCCCTGAATATCGGTGGCGATGATGGCGCTCCCCGCGCCGTGAAGCATGGCGTGCTGGAAAGCGGCCGTGTCCCGAAGCTGGCGCTCGGCCTCGCGGAGATGGGCGCGCTGCTCGCGCAGGGTGGCGGTGAGTCTTTTGTGATCCTCGATGGAGATGCGGTAGGAAAGCATCATGTGCATCAGGTCCATCGTCTGGTCATGCGGCGCGAAGTCCCCCATGCTCAGCCCGTGGCGTTGGATCTCGTCAGCGTCCGAGATCCATGGCGTGGCGAGCATCAGGAAACTCCCACGCTCCTCAAGTTCGATGATCTGGCCTCGCAGTTTGAGGCCCTCCAGACAGGTCTCAAGCAGGTAGAGTGTATCGCTTCCTCCGCGGAAAAGATCGCAGCTCAAATCACCCTCCGGGCGCAGCACCCGGAACGTTTCGGCCAACGGACTTCCGGGACGGGCTCCGGGGCAGGCCTTGCTGATGCTGGGGCCGCAGGAACGGAGGATGAGCGAGGTGTCCCATTCGAGAAAAAAGGGGAACGCCGAGGGAATCGCCTCCGGAGGCAGAGTCGGAAGGGTGGAGACGGAGCTCATCGATTCACCGTCCACTTGACCTCGAACGCGTGGCGATCCGCACCATCGCCCTTGCTCTCCACGGGTGTGACCGTACAGTGGTCCCCGAAGTGGTCCGCCGCGCCGTGGATCATCCCGGCGATGAAGGGCGAAAGCCCCGGACGCGGTGACTGATAGTGCAGCACGGCGGCACCCGGGCCGGTGTGGGTGCACGCGAACCGCGGCGGGTCGAGGTTCGGGAAAATCATCGCAATCCGGGTGTGCATGCTCGGCAGGTGCGTCAGGAAGTCCTTCAGGCAATTTCCGCACGAGGTGATGATGGAACCGAAGGGGCCACCGGCGGTATCGAGCACCCATTGGCGGCCGACGCCGGTGAGGAGCTCCGCAGGGGAGATCTTCAACTGGCCGGCTGCGGCGGCGAGCAGATCATGGGTGAGCTCCTCCGGATAGGTTTCGTTGAGGATGAAGACATCCACATCGGTGCCAGCGCGTTCCCGGATTTCCTGCCAGCTTTCCTCGCCATGCTGGGTGGAAACGTGATCGCGGATCGCTTTGTTGACGAGGCCGTACATGATGGTGTGTGGGGTGGGGAGCGGCAGGGCGGCTGAGCGCGGGATCGCGCTGCACCGGCCGCCAAGCCAGATCCAGTATGCAGCCTTTCCCGCTTTCGGACATATCCCCGATGACGTAGGAGAGCCGTCCGGTGTACCTGCCCGAAACGTGCGAAAAGCCCGACGGGAATGGCCCCGATCAAGTGGTGGCCTCAAGGAAACGCAGCACGGCCTCGGTCCGGCTGCGGACGTGCAGCTTCTGATAAATGCGCCTCAGGTAGTCGCGAACCGTTTCGTAGCTGATTCCCAGCTCGGTGGCGGCCTCCTTCGGCACCATGCCCGTGGCCAGCAGCTCCAGGACCTCGCGTTCCCGGGGCGCCAGCGAGGGAAGCGGCACCGAGGGCTTCGGAGGCGGGGTGCGCTGGAAGGCGCGGATCACCAGGCCGGCGACTTCCGGACTCAGCGGCGAACCGCCGCGGTGCGCCGTGCGGATGCTGTCCGCCAGCGATTCCATCGCGGATTCCTTGATCAGGTAACCGTTCGCTCCGGCACGCAGGGCGTCGAACACCCGGGCGGGGTCGTCGTGCACCGTCAGTACAAGGAAAGCCGTACACGGAAGCATCGTGGAAAGCTCACGGATCAGTTCCTCGCCGGACATGCCGGGGAGCTCAAGATCCACGACCATCACATCCGGCGTGAGGTCCGCCGCCTCCGCCAGCGCGGCTTCTCCGTTTTCCCATGAGCCGCAAAGCTCCATTTCACCCCGGGCGGCCACCAGCTTCTCCAGCAGACGGCGCACGATCCGGTCGTCTTCGATCACCGCCACCCGAAGGCGCGGCTTGTCCGAAGTTTCGGCTTCATGGGCTTCATAGGTCATATCATTGGAAAGCATCCGATGTTTTGATTGGTCGAATTTTTAGGAAAATGGAGTGGACCTGTCGAATGTCCGTTTCGGCCATTTCTTTGTCCGTGGCTGCGCCTGCACCACCAGAGCAGCGCCCGGAACCCGGAACGGAGTCGACGCGAGTGGTTTTAAAACAGAGCGTGCACGGCGGCCATCCTCTGATCGCGTATCTCTGATCGCGTGTGGCTCGGCAGTCGACATCGGGCATGCCGGCTGCTCCCTGGCTACCTCCGGCCGAGCGCCCGGCGGGAGCAGAATGCTCGGTGCGCGAAGTTCAGGCAGATGGAACGACGCCCGAGCCTCCCGGGGATCCGGGACAAGTGCCAAGGATTGGTAACAAGTGAATAATAGTGGGAGCTTGCAGAAGTAAGGCGATCGAAATCACAAAAGTGGATTCGGGGCTACGCATGATCGATATAGCGTCGCGAGGGTTGGTCTTTCGATTTTGTCACATCTTCGCGAACTCTTCGATTGACGGTCGTTGTTAGCGGCTGATAGAGCACCCCGCCATGAAGGCATTGACGAAGTTGCCGGGCTTCCTGTTGGCAATGGTTTCCATGTTAGGAAGCGAGGTGCTGGCCTATTTGCCGCCCATCAACTTCGAGAGCCCTGAGTTCGTCCCGTACGAAACGGTGAACAGTCAACCGGACGCGGTGGGGAACCGTTTGCAGGGTTGGGACCTCATCTCCGGCCAGGCTACGGTCGCTGCGAACGGTGCGGGTGCGGGCAGTAGCGCCCAGGCGCTTCAGTTGGGCCAGAATGCGGGATCCGAAGACACACACCTGCGGAGGGCGATCGCGTGGGACGGCAATGAGGAGGTTGCGTTTATTGATTTCATGATCCGCCCGCCGGCGAATCCCGCGGGGAGCCAGGCTTCGATTCATATCAACGGCAGTCAAATCGCCTTCCAGGCTTCCGGCACCCCCGGCAAGGGAGAGCTGTGGGTTTACCATGGAAACGACGACGCGGCGGATCCCCAGCCGGCGGAAGACTGGTTGGTCGCGGGCACCACTTTTGATTTCAACCCGGCGACCCAACTCGCGGCATCCTATCACCGGGTGACCCTCAGGCAGGACGCCATCCGCCGCGTATGGGACGTCTTCGTCGACGGCAAGTTGGTGGCGGTGAATCTCGGCTTCGAAGCCCGGGGGCCGCTCCTTCAGGCCCTGGACTTCTTCGGAAGCGATATGACGGACGTCCTGATCGACGATCTATCGGCGAATCCCGAGAACATGCTATTTGCCGATGCCGACAAGGACGGCCTTCCCGACGCATGGGAAACCGCGCATGGCTCCGATCCGGCTTTTTACGATCGGGATGAAATCAATCCGGCCACCGGTAAGAGCTGGCTGGACGACTATTTGGATTCGCTCTGGCCGCCGCAAGGCCCGGGCGGGGTGGCCAAGGGCGGGGTTTCGTCTCCGCCTCTGGGCGTGGTTCCGCCCTTGGCGATTCTGGGGCTGCACCAACCGGTGGGTGCATTGAAAGGATCTCTGACAGTCGCCGGAGACGGCTCGGCGGCTTACTCGATCCCCATCGATATCCCCAAGGGGACCGCAGGCATGGAGCCGAAACTCTCGTTGGACTACTCCAGTAATGGGACCAATGGCGTGGCGGGCTTGGGATGGTCTCTCACCGGCCTCCAGCAGATTTCCCGGGGTGGCGCGACCCATGCCAAGGACGGCTTCGTTGATGGAGTGGATTTTGACGGGAACGACCGGTTCTTTTTCAACGGCGAGCGGTTGGTTCTGGTGTCAGGCACCTATGGTGCGGATGGCTCGGAATACCGGACCGAGATGGACTCGTTTGCGAGGATCATCGCGGTGGGTCAAAACGGAAGCGGTCCGGCGTCCTGGACGGTACAGACGAAGGCAGGCCTGAAGCTTATCCTCGGCGGAACCGCGGATTCACGCGTCGGCGATACCCGAGGAGTGATCTCGTGGTCGGTCAATCGGGTCGAAGATACGGTGGGGAACTACTATTCGGTCACCTACACCCGCGATGCCCCGGATCCTGATTTTCCCGAAGAGGTACGGAACCAGCGGGTTTTCCAAATTAAATACACCGGCAATGACGGTTTGATCCCATACTGTTCCATTGACTTCGTCTTCGAGTCGCGTCCGGACTTGCGCTCCTTTTACACGATCGGCCTGCGCCAAGTCTTCGATAAACGCCTTTCGGAGATTGTCGTCTCCACGGGCAATTACGAGAATCATCGCTACGAACTCGATTACTTCCAGAGCGGACAGACCGGCCGATCACTGCTGCACACAGTAACGAAAGTTGCCGGCGGCCAGGCCATTCCGCCGACCGTTTTTGAGTGGCAAACGACCGGTCATGACGATCCGAAATGGCAGGAGGTTGGAGAATTCGATATTCAGGAATACGGAAGCGGACTCGATTCCTCCGGCAACCATCCGGGTTACCTCGGTATCGATGCGGACGGCACCGAATTGCATCTCACCGGGGCGACTTGGCGGACGCTGCCGATCACCTACGCCATCACGCCGGATACCATCCTCGACTTCGAATACCGCGCCAATCCTCTGCCGGGCTACGCGATGATCGGTTTGGATGTCGATCTGTCCACTTCAGGAGCGAGCCAGCTGGTGAAGCTCGTCGGCGGTAACAGTCCTCCCGCTCCGGTGGCGGGGAGCGACCTCTATACTCCCGCTGTCTCCGGTGCCTGGCAGCGCAAGCAGATTCCGGCCGGTTCGCTTTTTACGAACGGGCAAGTCTCCCACCTCGTGTTGATCAGCCACGATATCACCCCCTCGGACGGCGAGGGCGAGTCGTGGTTCCGCAACGTCCGCATTTATGAGAACGGCACCGATCCGGACACCGTAGGTCCCCTCACGTTCGACGCCAATGTGATCGTTCCGAGACTCACCGCTGCAGACAAGGATGAGATTGGCTGGACTTTTGCCGACCTGAACGGGGACGGCTGGTCCGATCTGCTCCGGCGCGAGTTCCATTCGCTTGGAGGCTCCCAGTGGGGCGGGCCCGCGCCGATCGGCACCTACGGCCAGAACATGCTCGGAAGCTCGAACGGCTTCAACCAACTCGGAGCGACGCCAGAGGACACGGTCTTGATGACCGGGATCGAGGAGGGCAACAACAAGGCCTTCCAAGCGCGACGTCTTGGATTGGTGTCCACCTACACCGATCTCAACGCGGACGGACGGGTCGAGGCCTGCGTCGTGGCCGATCCGTGGCGGGTGAATACATGGAATTACCGCAACGAGCATGCCTTCATCTGCCTCGACGGCGATGACAATTGGATTGAGCAGGTGGAGTGGCGGCTGCCGTTCTACTCCCAGTGCAACATCAACTACAACAAGTTCGACGACTTCGCCTTCCAAGATCTTGACGGCGACGGATTCCCCGATCTCAGCGCCGATACCGGAAATGGCGGCAGGCTCTACGACACCACCACCGGCCAGCAGGTCGGCGCGCCGAACGGCACCTACGCGTGGCTCAACCGGGTGAACGATGGTGGCGGCTGGGTCGCCGCCCCGGAGTTCGCCGCGCCGATGGCGTCCAACACCGGCGGGCTCAAGGATCGCCGCTACATGGACGTCAATTCGGATGGGCTGGTCGATTTCGTTCGGGCAAACTCCTACTACGGATACGCCTTGTGGCTCAACAATGGCTCCGGTTGGGAGCAGCAGCCGGTCGGCTCGGCCCTGCAGATGCCGGTCGGTTTCACGAATGGCAACGGCGACGATATTGGCACTCGCACGCTTGACCTCAATGGCGACGGCATGACCGACATCATCAAGGATCTCTCCTATGGCGGGGTGAACTACCCCACATCGGTTTTCATGGGCACCGGAACTGGGTGGGAGGAGTTGGATACCGGTGGAGGGCTCAATTGGTTTCTCGACACCAATTTCACCACCTTCGACAAATACGACGAAACCCACCAGAATCCCGGTTCCCTCGTCGATATTAATGTCGATGGACTCGTTGATTTCGTCCACGCCAAGTACAACAGTAACTTCACCTACATCAATACCGGCAGCGGGTGGTGGAAGACCAACAGCGGCACCTTCTGGGCGGACGGTGGAACGGTCGATTCGGTCAACCACGAGCTTCCCGTGGAAATGTATGCCTCCGCGTGGGGTCAGTACGCCGGCAAGGCCACCGCACGTTTCTCCGATCTCAACGGCGACGGTGCTATTGACTACATCGCAGATATTCACACCGCCCGTCCGCGGGTCTTTCTGAACCTTCGCGGTCCGGAAGTCATCGAGTCCATCACCGACGGCTTCGGCAAGACCCTCGGAGTCGAATATGCCCGGATCAACGATCCCACGCCGCTCTTTAACTCGGACAAGCCTGTCTATACCCCGCACGATCCCGCGAGCGATCCCGCCCTTCCGGACGGCCACGTGGCCATCAACGGCCCCGGCTATGTCGTCTCCCGTTTGCTCGAATCCGATGGGCTTGGCGGCATCAAGTGCACCCGTCGCCACTACGGCGACCTCCGGTTCGACCGGAATAATCAAACCTCGCTCGGGTTCGGCTGGGTCGAGGTCCATGACGAATACCTCGAAGCCGGCACCTCGGTTCCGGTCTGTCGCGGCTATACCCGCACCACATTCAAGCGGGAGTTCCCATATGCAGGCAGCCCGGAGGTGGTCCACACCTATGCGATCGTGCCCGAGGATTTTGCGGTGTTTCCGGCTGCGTGGAGCTGGCCGAATCCCTTTGTCGGAATAAGCGCGGGGGAAAAGCTGGTTGGGCTTGAGATGAATTCGTATGGGAAGTTGGGCGGAATGTCGGGCCTTGAGGCAGGACCTCCGTCGATCGAAGCCGGCCCCATTTCCATCCAGCGGCCCGTGCAAACCTCGTCGGTGGTCTTGAAACTGGACATCGATGATAATCAGACGGTCCTTTCCCAGGTCACGACCATCCAGGATGGCATCGACGCCTACGGCTTCGTCACCCACTCCACCGTCACCGCGCTCGACGGCTCGAAGACGGAAACGAGCAGCGACTACGATCACTACGACGCGCCCGGCGGTAAATGGCTTCTCGGACGCTTGAGCTACACCACTGTGGAAAAGACTGGTGGGAGTTCGACGATCAAGAAACGCTCGGAATTCGGCTATGCCCCATCCTCGGGGCTTCTCACTACGGAGAAGATCGTCCCTCTCGAGTACGACTCGGAATCGTCGCAATGGAATCCCGTCGTAGCGTTGGAGGTTCTGACCACTTATTTCATTGATGATCTAGGTAATACTTGGAGGACGACGAAAACGGCGGGCGGAGAGACGCGCTGGTCTGAATCCGGCTACGATCCGCAGGGCCGCTTCGTCACCAGCGAGACCACCGCCCTCGGCACCGTCCAGCACCACTACTCGCCGGCTCAGGCTCTTTTGCTTGCGACGACGGACATCGACGGCCGCGTCACCACCTTCACCTACGATTCCTTCGGCACCCAGATCGCCGCCAACCCTCCTAACGGCACTCGCTCCGCGGAAATCACCCGCTTTGCCTCGAACTACGACCTCCCATCGGTCATCGCCGGCAAGTTGGCCGCCCACAACATCACGATCCAGTGGGCCCGCATCGCCCAAACCTCGGGTGAACCCGAAAGCATCGTCTGGTTCGATACCTTGGGACGTGAAGTCGTCACGCGGAGCACCGTCATGGTGTCCTCCGCTCCTACCTTCGCCCACCAGTATGCCTACAAGCTCTACGATTCACGCGGAAGAGTGGCGAAAGAATCGGCTCCCTTCATGGTGGGCGACCCGATTTACGAGACGGAGTATCTGTACGATTTCCTCGACCGCAAGATTGCGACGAAGGCCCCCGACGGCACCCGCAGCGGGATCACCTCGATCGGCCGCAATGCCACGACGGGCAATGATCCGCTGGTCGTCATGACGGCGAAGAATCCCAAAGGTGTCACCTCCACCCGCTGGGACGACCAGCATGGCCGCCTGCGGAAAACCACCGACGCCTCCAATCAGGTCACCGAGTTCTTCCATGACGTCGAGGGGCTGGTGACCTCAGTGGAAATCGACGGAGTCGTCCAGCTCACCAACACCTACGACGTCTTTGGCAACAAGACCAAGGTTCTGGACGTCAGCGCGGGTGAAAGCGAATCCACGTACAACGGATTTGGCGAGGTGCTCACCTCCACCAACGCGCTCAACCAGACCACTACCACCACCTACGACGCTCTCGGCCGGGTCACGAGCGTTGAGAGACCGGAAGGCACCTACTACCATTACTACCGCCCTAACAGTCCGAACAAAGGCAAACTTGAGACGGTCACCAGCGGGAATGGGTACATCGAGACCTACACCTATGGCGAGGACGATCACAACCACGGCCTCGTCATCGCCTCCAGCAGCCGTCTCAAAACCGGCGAGCCCATCTATTCCACCGGGACATCCTATAACTGCCTCGGCCTCCCGACGGAGACCCTTGATGCCGGTGGGGCCATCGTCCGCCAGACCTACGATTCGACTTACGGTTCCTTCGCCCTTCGCAGCCATCTGATTTCCTCCTCCTACACCGGGGCTCAGGAAACCTTGCTCAGCGAAGTCGAGAGCGTCGTCACCGATGGGACGCGCATCCTTACCACCGAGCGCCTTGCCCACGACATCATCCGCAAGACCTGGACCAACGCCACCAACGGCTACCTCCGCGAAATCCAGACGACCGGTATCGGGAGGGTCATCCAGCATCACACTTACGACTGGGACGATCATGGCAACCTGACCCAGCGGAAGGACGAGCTTCTCAACAAGACCGAGACCTTCACCTACGATTCGCTTGATCGTCTCACCGGCTCCACCCTGATCGTCGGGACCAACGCCCCGGTGACCCGCACCTATGGCTATGATGACGAGGGCAACCTGATCCGAAAGGGCGACGAAACCACCGCCTCCACCGGCAACACCCATACCTACACCGGCTACCAGGCGATGACGGCCACCCTCAAGGGGCGTCTCCGCACCCAAGTTTACGACGCCGCCGGCCGCGTCACCTCCATGACCTACTCTGGCACGACGGTGCGCGGAACCAGCCTCCAGTGGACATCCTTCAATCAGCTCAAACGGGCTGAGAAGACCTCCGCCCCCGCCCTCGTCACCTTCGGGCAGACCACTGATCTGGCTTCCCAGATCCCGGGCATCGCCCCTTGGACCAAGTTCAACGTGTCCACTACCGTCGCCGAGTTCGATTTCGACGCCAGCGGCAACCGCGCCAGGCAGACCCTCACCCGCACCTTTGCCAGCAACCAGACGGCCTCCGTTACGACCCGCTACCTCGGTTCCTACGAGCACGAGCTGCACGACACCACGAACCCCACTCTCATCGGCCGCGGGGTCGATGCCAACATCCACCGCCACCGGCTCGGTTCCGCGCTCCTGACCCACGAGAATCGCACCGCCGCTCCCAGCGGACCGCTCACCGTCACACGCCTCGCCGTCGTCCTCACCGATCACATCGGCAGCACCGACTGCATCATCCAGGCCGATTGGAACAGCGCGACCGGGTCGTGGAAAGCGGCCGCCACCGAGCCTGACGCCGAGCGCCAGTCCTTCGACGCCTGGGGCGAGCGCCGCAACGGCTCTTCCTGGGCCGATCTCAAGACCTCGTGGCTCGGCTCCCAGTATACCAGCGCCGTCAACGAGAACCGCGGCTTCACCGGCCACGAGATGCTCGATGACTTCGGCTTGGTCCACATGAACGGCCGGATCTACGACCCCGAACTCGGCCGCTTCCTCAGTCCGGATCCCTACGTCCAGATGCCCGAATTCAGCCAGAACTTCAATCGCTACAGCTATGTGTTGAACAACCCGTTGAGTCACACGGACAGCACGGGGCATTTCATTGATTGGATTGTGGCGGGAATCTACGCTGCTGTATCAGCGGTGGCTTCCGCGACAAGTGCTGGGATAGCCGTGGGAGCAGCAGTTGGAGGGGCGATCGCCGGAACCGCAGGGGCGGTGATTGGAGGCCTGATTGGAGGAGCGATTGGTCTTGTGGCCGGAGTGCTGGTGCCAGCAGCCTTCATGCAGGGGGCAGGCGGGCTTGCTGTTGCGGGAAATCTGCTTCTTTCGGCTTACAATATAGGTTCGCAGATCAGTGCTGGCGCGAGCTGGGGAGACATTCTCCGGGGAGTCGGAGTGAGCTTCGTTGCAGCGGCGATTACTGTTGGTCTTTCCACTGGCGGCTGCTTTGACAGCTATCTGTTTCGTGCCGCAGGCCACGGGCTGATTCAGGGCTCGGCGAACGAGGCGATGGGAGGCAGGTTTCAAGACGGATTTATCGGCGCAGCAGCCGGCTCTCTTCTACCAGCTCTTCAGGTGTTTCCTGGTCCGGTCGGAGGTGCAATAAATCGTGGGCTCATTGGTGGTACGGCTTCGGTGATCGGGGGAGGGAAGTTCGCCAACGGGGCACTCGGTGCTGTGGCAGCCTACCTCTTTGATCGAGGAACATTGGGAGCTGACGAAGAAAATCAGAATGAGGTTCAGGGCCGTTGGATACACCCTTTCGGCGATGCATCCAGATCGAAAGGCGTCTCTCTCCATGGCATCCTCGGCGACCAACCGGACGCAGATTACCAAGAGATTGCTGATAGGGCCGGTCGCTCGATCTTCCACATTTACTCGGAGGGCGGGCTTTCAGGAGGGGTTCAAGATGTTCTTGAGGTGGCAGTGAACCGTGGAACGCTTGGTTTTGGCTCTAAAGTAACGACCCAGTTTCTGCGTGGATATGAGGCTCTGCCTGCGGCAGCGCGACTTGATATTCAGGCGCACAGTCAAGGAACAACGCCTGTTACGTATGCAATGCTACGCAAGCCCTGGCTCTTCCAAGGGGCGCATTTTACTGCTCGAAGTCCGGCTGTTTATCGCGCTGAGATTGCGCTGGCAGCGGCACGAGCCGGGGCGACTTATCAATATATAATGCCATCGAATGATATCGCACGTCTTTATGCGACCTTGAATCCTATCGGTCACGTGCGATTCTTGATGAATCCTGTTGCTGGGATAAACAATCACCTTGAAGAGGGGCGGAAGCTCCCAGGGTTCTGAAAACAACAGGGAAATCAATAGAGAAGCAATAGAGAAGAGGACACACCACAAGTAGATCCTGCTGCAGCGGTTTTTCTCGTGGTTCAACCGGACGCATCAGCGCACGGGGCGGCTATGGGAGCAGCGCTTCAAAAGCGTGTTGGTGGAAAGCGGGTTCGCGGCGCAGACGGTGGCGGCGTACATCGATCTGAATCCGGTGCGGGCGGGCATCTGCGAGGACCCGGTGGACTACCGCTGGAGCAGCTACGCGGAGGCTGCGGCTGGAGGAAAGAAGGCCCGCGCGGGATTGGCGCGGGTGATGCAGTATTTGAGCGGCAATGACGGTGAACCCATAGGCTTCGAGGCGCTGGTGCGAGCTTGGGCGCAGGGCGGGCAGGGGAAACGCTACCGACGGGTCTTGCTCGGGAAATCCGTGGCCGTGTCAGACGACGAAGGTCGGGTGACGAGGAAAGGGGTGGAGCCGGAGAAGGCGCGGTCGGAGATCGAGCGACTGGAAACCGCGGATGGATCGAGGGACTTACGGATTTCGCAGGTGATCCGCCACCGGGTGAGATATTTCACGGACGGAGCGGTGATCGGTGGACGGTCGTTTGTGGACGAGGTGTTCGCAGGCTCGCGGGAGTATTTCAGCGACAAGCGAAGGAGCGGTGCCAGAAAGCCGCGCGGGGCGTTGGGAGCGCTGGCGGGGGAGGTGTGGAGCGCGCGGGATCTGCGGGTGGGCGTCGGGTAGTCCGACCTCCCGTCGAGGGCTTTTGCGGAGCGGCCCGCGGGATAGGCACCCTTGTTAGAACAACCCGAAGAACCACTTCTTCTTCGGCTTGCGCTTGTATTCGCCGTCGCCGACGGACAGGACCTCGACTTCCACGGTGGCGAGGCCTTGGTCGTAGAAACCGATTTTGCGGGCGGCGCGTGGAGAGAGGTCGATGATGCGATCGCCGATGAAAGGTCCGCGGTCGTTGACGCGGCATTTGACGGACTTGCCGGTTTCCAGGTTGGTGACCTTGACGACGCAGGGCAGGGGAAGCGTCTTGTGGGCGGCGATGTTATGCCATGGCATGACTTTTTCGCCGAGCGAGGTGGTGCCGCGTTTCAGGCCGAACCATTTCGACTCATTGTACCACGAGGCGGTGCCGACCTCGCCATGGTGGAGGGCGGTTTCGACGTCCATCGGATGATAAGTTTGTCCGCGAACGGTGTAGGAGCGGGTCATGTAACCCTGGTAATTCCCGTCGGGATGGGCGCAGGAAGCGAGGAGGACGCCGCAAAGGAGAGCAAGAAACCAACGCATGAGGAGGATTTTATTTAAGAAATCCTAAGAAGCAAGATCGGGCTCCCGAGGCCTCGGAGGTGTTCCTTGGACGCAAAAAACCCGAAGCTGGCTGGCTTCGGGTCCGGGGGAAAGGGGGGCCGTCACGTCGAGGAGGCACTCCTCAGGCACCTTCGCGCTCGCGGATCAGGGGTAGAGTCGCGGCGACCTGTTCTTTCATCTCCTTGCCGGGCTTGAACTTGACGATGGCCCGCGCGGGGATCGGCACGTCCTTGGTGGGGTCCTTGGGATTACGGCCGATCTTGGCCTTGGTTTCCTTCACTTGAAAGGCACCGAAGTTCCGCATGACCACCGAGTCACCATGCGCGAGGGCAGTGGTAATCGAATCCAGCGTCCGTTGGATGACATCAAAGACCTGCTGCTGGGTAAGGCCGGTTTCGTTGCTGATCTTGATGACGAGCTCTCGCTTGGTGACGGTGGCCATGGATTTGTTTGGAAGGTAACGGGTTGAGTGCGCGGGGATTGGACACCACAGGTGGGGTCGTTTGTCCCGTCAAAAAACCAAGAATTTCATGCGGATTCCGTGCCAGAACCATCAATCTTTCCCAAGATTTGCATACGGGTGCGGAAATGCATCTTCGCCACCCGCCCGAGTGATGCGGCTCCGTGGCGTTCCACCATCTGTTTTCCGGCCTCGATGACGGCGGCGGATGCGCCGAGGGGCAGCGGGATGCCGCCGGCCTCGGAGGTTTTATCCATCCAGTCGATGAACCGCTCGCGGGCGAGGATGGAGGCGGCGGCGACGGCGGGGTCGGATTCGGCTTTGGTGCGTTGGTCGAGGGTGATGGCGATCTTCTGTCCCTTGAGCGCGCGTTCGAGCACTTCGGGGCGGGCGAACTGGTCGGAAAGGGCGCGGGGGCAGTCGGGTCTTTTCTCGTGGAGCAGGGCGATGGTCCGGGCGTGGCCCCAGGCGAGGAGGCGGTTGATGGAGCCGAGCTTGGTGTGGAGTTCGTTGTATTTCTCCGGGCCGATGGCGACGATGGCGGTCTGGATGCCGGGGATTCCGCGGATGATGGCGGCGAGCTTGCGGATGCGGGCGGCGCTGGCGATGCGCTTGGAGTCCATGATGCCGGCGGCGGCGAGGGCGCGGGCGATGGAGTCGTCGGTATAAACGCCGGCGATCACGAGGGGGCCGAAAAAATCGCCCTTGCCGCTTTCATCGATGCCGAAATGGGGCTCGAAGCGGTCGGGATGGAGGACGTCGTCGTAGCCGAGCCGGGCCTCGCCGAGGATCTCGGGTTCGAGGAGGAAACGGACGAAGTCCTCGGTGTCCTTGCCCTGAACGAGGATCTTCGGGCCCTTTTCGTAGACCGCGACGTTCAGCTTGCCCTTTTTCGCGGCATAGAGGGTGTAGGGTTTTTCGACGAACTCGAAACCCCGCTCTTCGAGCAGAGGGCGGAGTTTTTCAGCCTGCGCGGTGGTGAGGGGCGCGGTGTGGGAAGTGACGGGCACGGGGAAGTTTCCTGTTTCAAGAGGGAAGTTTCAAGGCAGGGTGCGGGCGTGCTGAAGCCGAGGTGTTTGAAGGGCGTGACGGAGGATCCGGAGGGGTTCCGGAGGGCGGTGGTGGTGTGGTTTGAAAGGGAAGGGCGGGACTACCCGTGGCGGCGCACGCGGGACCCCTACGCGGTGCTGGTGAGCGAGGTGATGCTGCAGCAGACGCAGATCGCGACGGTGCTGGGGCGCGGGTTCTACTCGCGGTTCATGGAACGGTTTCCGGACGTGGAGAGCCTGGCGGCGGCGGGCGATGACGAGCTGCTGAAGGCCTGGGAAGGACTCGGGTATTACCGCCGGGCGCGTTTTTTGCGGGAGGCGGCGCGGGCGGTGATGGCGCGGCACGGAGGGAATTTTCCAGCGGATGCGGAGGAAATCCGGGCGCTTCCGGGGGTCGGGCGCTACACGGCGGGGGCGCTGCTCTCGTTTGCCTTCGAGCGGCCGGCGGCGATCGTCGACGGCAACGTGGCGCGGGTGCTTTCACGGCTGATGGACTTCCATGAAGCGGTGGATGGTGCGGGGCTGAAGCGGCTGTGGTCGTGGGCGGAGGGGCTGGTCGATCCGGTGCATCCGCGGGCTTTCAATTCGGGGTTGATGGAGCTGGGCCAGACCTGCTGCCGGCCGGGCGTGCCGGATTGCCTGGCGTGCCCGGTGGCGGAATGGTGCGCGACGCGCGAGCCGGAGCGGCTACCGGTGAAGGGGAAGAAGGTCGCGGTGACGGAGGTGGTCGAGCATGTGGTGCTCGCGCGGAAGGGTGGCCGGCTCTTGCTGAGGAAACTGGAGGAGGGCCGTCGCGTGGGAATGTGGCGGCTGCCCGAAAGAGAAGCTGCCATCGGCTGGCCGGAGCTCGGACGGTGGAAATACGGCATCACCCGCTATCGGGTGACGATGGTGGTCCACGAGGCCCCGGCGGGGCTGAAACCGGAGCCCGGCGAGGTCTGGCAGACAGCCGGGGCATTGGAGCGGTTGGTAATGCCGCCCGTGGATCGGAAGGCGCTGGCGAAGCTGGGCGAGGTTGACTGATTTTTGTTTCGCGGAAAAATCTAGTGAGCGAGCGGCCCGGCTCTGAGTATGTTGCAGCCCGATGAGCTTGAGGAGTGGATGGATTACGGCTGCCTTGGCGGCGGTTTTGGTAGCGTCTTGCGCACCGGAGCCGCCTCCGCCCGTGAGCGGCCCCCCGCCGGGGCGTGAGGTGTATGCGATGGCGGCCCGCCGTTTCGCCGCCGTGGTCGTTTCCTCGCGGGAGGACATCAACCCGTGGCTCGGCAACAAGCTCGACCGCGGCAGCCCGGCGGATGCCGATGGTGGATCGGCCGCACCGATCGCGCCGGATGGCTATTTCCTGACCGCAGATCACGTGCTGGCGCATGCGGACGGGCGGAATGTGTTCGTGATCCAGCGGCGCTCGGGGCGTTTGAGCGGTCACCGCGCGCGGGTCGTGTGGCGCTCACCGGATGGCGATGTGGCCTTGCTCCACGCTGAATTGGAAACACCGGAGTATTATGAGTGGACGCGGCCGGACGCCTGGCTGCCGCGCGGCACGCCGGTGATGCACGCCGGCGTGGCGACCGGATTTTCCGAGGGCTCAGGGAAGCTCATCTCCGCGATCCCGCCCGACAACCTGGTGGGCAAAAACCGGCGCTTCAAACACGACATTCCACTCCAGCCGGGCGATAGCGGGGGTCCGGTCGTCGATGCCGCCGGGCGGCTGGTGGGCATCAACTCGGCGGTGGAGTATTTGATTCCTCTGGAAACGGCATTCTTCATTGAATCCGAGGCAAACCGTCCGAATGTGCGGCGGGTGATGGCGCGTATTGTCGATGATCGCCGCGCCCGCGGAATTCCCCTCCGTCCATGATCCGCCTGTTGTCCATTTTCTCCATCCTTTCCCTGCTCTCCTCGTGCGCCGGCTCGATGAATGGTGCCGAACGCCGCGCGCAGGACCGCATCATGCTGGTCCGGAGTTCTCCCCAGACCCTGGGTGCCCGCCGACTGACGGAACAGGCTGCCTTTCATCAAGATCTGGCCGCTTTCATTCGCAAGCGCGGCGAACCCGATTTCATCGCGGAGACTTCGAGCGAGGATCGTCAATATCTGATCCTCTACTATCTCGGTGAAAGCAAGGCGTGGGCCTGCCGGAGCTGGCGCGGGCAGGGAAATGCGATCGAGTTCGCAGGCCCCTATGCGATCACCACCAAGGAGACCGAGATTCTTGCCGCGCTGAAACGCAACTCGATCCAGTCGACCCGCTCCGGGATTGCCTCCGGGCCGTTGCTGACACCATGACACAAATCGGCCTAAGGGCCGGGGAAGCCATTCGTTTCGGTGGCGTATGTCAAACCCGTCTTCCCTGTTAGCTCTTGCCTTGGTCGCGCCGCTCGCGGCCCAGGACATGTTGGATCCGCTGGTCCTCACCGCCACCCGCTCGGCCAGCGCGGAAGCGGATCTTCCTTACACCGTCCGGACTCTCGACGAGGAGGACCTGCGGGATGCCACGCGCCGGACCCTGCCGGAGGCACTTGAGTTCACGCCCGGTGTGTTGGTGCAAAAAACGGCCTACGGCCATGGTTCGCCTTTCATCCGTGGCTTCACCGGGCGTCAGAACTTGCTGTTGGTCGATGGCGTCCGCCTCAACAACTCGAGCTGGCGAAGCGGCCCGGTGCAGTACTGGAACACCATTGATGCTTACGCCATCGATCACCTCGAACTGGTCCTTAGCCAGGGATCGGTGCTCTACGGCTCCGATGCCATCGGCGGCACGCTCAACGCCTTCACCAAGTCCTCCGATTTCCGCAGTCAGCCGGAGGGCCAGGCGTTCACCCACGGCATGGGATACTACGAATATCGTAGCAACGGCGAGGGCTCCCACGTCGGCCGGGTGGAGAGCTCGTTCGGCGTGGGCGGGAAATACGGCGTTTTCCTCGGGCTCACCGGCAAGGATTTCGGCGACATCGAGGACTCCGCCGTCGGCCGCATGCGCAATACCGGCTACCCGGAGCAGGACCTCGATTTCCGCTTCGACCTCGCGCTTTCCGCCGGCACCACGCTGACCCTGGCCCACCAGTATGTGAACCAGAACGACATCTGGCGTTGGCACCGGACCGTCTACAATCCCGGCTGGATCCACGGCAGCCACGTCGCCGCCCCGGGCACCTTCCTTTCCAATATCTACGATCAGGAACGCTCGCTGACCTACCTCAAGGTCGAGGGGGTGAACGATGACGACACCGCCTTCTTCCAGCGCTGGTCCGCCACCCTGAGCTGGCAGAAATCCCAGGACTCCGAGGTGCAGCAGCGGACGCTGGCGGATCGGCGCAGCGCCGGCATCGACCTCAACACGTACGGGCTGGACGTTTCCTTCGAATCCCGCCTCGGGCCCGGCTCGCTGGTTTATGGGTTCGATTACTATGTCGATCAGGCCGATGCCTTTGCTTATCGGAACGGAACCTTCCGTCCGACGGACCGGCCGGTGGCGGACGATTCCAGCTACCATCTTTTCGGAGCCTTCGCGCAGTATGCGTGGACGCCGACCGAGCCTTTGACGATCACCGGGGGTCTGCGTTACACCTATGCGGAAGCCGAGTGGGACGCCTACCGCGCCGCGGGCAGCGCCACCGATCAGGGCGGTCGCGGCGACTGGGATGACCTTTCCGCCAGCGTCCGTGCCATCTACCGGGCCAACGATTGTTGGTCGGTTTATGGCGGGTTTGCCCAAGCCTTCCGCGCACCAAACCTGAACGATCTGACGGGCACGACTCTCGCGCTGGCGGGCCTCACTTCCTACGGATCGCCGGACCTCGATCCGGAGAAATACCTCACCGCCGAACTGGGCACCCGCTACGAGCACGGCAATTTCAGCGGCTCGCTCGCCGGTTTCTACACTTGGACGCGGGATGCGATCACCGGGGTGATCGTGGGTGGGAACAGCGTCGCGACCAACGGCGAGGATGGTTACATCTATGGCTTTGAGGCCGAGAGCGCATGGCGCTTCACCGACCAGTGGACGCTGGGGGCGACCGCCTCGTGGAACGAAGGCAAGACCGATACTGCCGCCAACGGGGAGCGCTGGATCACCCGCTTGCTGCCATTTTCCGGCTCGCTGCAGCTGCGCTGGACGCGTCCCGACGACCGCTTGTGGGTCGAGGGGCGCGTCCTCGGCGCCGTCGGCGAGGACCGCATCCACCCCACCAACCAAGCCTCGGACAACCAGCGGATCCCGACCGGCGGCACGCCCGGATACGTCGTGGCGATGGTTCACGCCGGCTACCGCGCGACCGATCATCTGGAGCTGACCTGCGGCGTGGAGAACATTTTCGACGAGGACTACCGCAACCACGGCTCCGGTCAAAACCAGGCCGGCCTCAACGGTATTCTCGGGGCCCGGGTGAGCTGGTAGGAGGGAACTTTCTGTTGCTGGCGTTCATTGCAGGCACCGCCGGGAAACCGGCGGTGCTTTTCTGCGAGCTCTGGCCGGGCTGGACGGCGGGGAAAGTCCTATCGGCCCTTCTTCCACCAATCTCCGTCCTTCTCCCACGGCTCGCGGGTCGCGGGGTCGGTTTTCCCGGCGGGGGCGGGGTCGCTGGATGTTTCGTCCCGGGAAACCTCATCGATGAGGTCCTCGACCTCGCGGTCCCTTTTCGAGCCATGACGGAGGATCGAAATGAGGAGCCCCAGAACGGTGCCGAGGCTCAGCATGAGGATGGCGATCATCGCCAGCGCGAACCCATCGGCCTCGGTCACGGCGATCATCGGACTCAGGCATGCAGGATCCGCCGCATGGGGATCATGTTGGAGTATTCGAAGCCGTACTTGCGGAAGAAGTTCTGCGAGTCGGCCGAGATCTTGTCGGTGAGGAGGGTGATCCGCTTGAAATCCTTGTTTTGGGCGAAGTCGATCACGTGTTCGACGAGCATACTGCCGTATCCCTGGCCGCGGTGGTCGGGGTGGATGACGACATCTTCCATGAGGATCACGAAGCCGCCCATGGCGGTGGAAATGGTGAACAGCAGGTTGACCATGCCGACGGTCTGGTGGCCGTTGCGGACGACGAAAATCCGCCCGCGTGCCGGTTGTTCCAGGATCAGCGCCAGCCCGCGCTCCTGCGCCACCGGATCGGGCTCGAAGTCGCCTTGGAGACGGAAAAGCTCCATCGTCAGCTCCACCAGCGATGGCAGGTCCTCGATCGTCGCCGTTTCCACGCGAGGGGTGTCGGCAACCGTCAGGGATGACGGGCTGGGGTCCGCGGCTTCTGGCAGGCTCATGTCGGGCAAGCCTTGCATGCTTTGCGCCAAGGGAACATGGATTTCTCGTCTACCGCTGATTTTTTTGGAAAATTGGGGCGACTGACGGATTGACAAGGGGAGGTCGCCCCCTAGAGTGCCCGCCCGCGCCGGACCGCCCGGGCCGCGAATTTCCGATTCTTTTTTCTCACGCCATGAAACGCACCTATCAACCTTCCAAGCGTACCCGCAAGCGCCAGCACGGTTTCCGCGCACGCATGGCGACCAAGGCCGGCCGCGACATCATCCGCCGCCGCCGCCAGAAGGGCCGCAAGCGCCTTCTGCCGAAGGGTGCCGAGCTGAAGTACGAGCGCCACACGACGCAGCACGGGGTGTGATTCACGCCAGCTTCCGGGCCATGCGCCTTCCTCGGAAGCACAGCATGACCCGTTGGAACGAGTTCCAGCGGGTGAAAAAGGACGGTCGGTCGAAAGCCGGCCGTTTTCTTATTGTCAGCACGCTGGAGGAGCCGGCGCTGCCGCACCTGATGACGGGCTACATCACGACGCGGAAGGTGGGCAAGGCGCACGAGCGCAACCGGCTCCGCCGCCAGCTCCGCGCCATCGTTTCCCGGCACGGCGGACGGCTGGAGAATCCGCTCCGCTATCTGGTGACCATTCCTCGTCAGGGAGCGGTCGAGTGCGGGTTCGCCGAGCTGGAAAAGGACTGGCTGAAGCAGGCGCGGCGGCTGGGTTTGCTGTGCGAGGACCGATGAACCGCCTCGTTTCCATGCTGATCCGGGTGGCCATCCGCGGTTACCAGAAGTTCCTTAATCCGGTGCTCCATGCGCTGGGCGGCCCGTTGACGGGCTGCCGCTTCCAGCCGAGCTGCTCGAACTATTTTCTCCAGGCTGTGGAAACCCATGGACCATGGAAAGGCTCGTGGCTGGGGCTGTGCCGGATTTTCCGCTGTCATCCATGGGGTGGGCATGGTTATGACCCCGTCCCGCCGCGCCGGGGTGCGGACGTCGAAGAATCCGAAACGCCCTGTCGCCACCTGTAATCCCTTTCCCCATCATGTACGACCGCAAGACCTGGATCGTCGTCATCGCCTGCAGCATCCTGCTCGCGGTGAACCTGTATTTCGGCAACAAGAATGCCGAGGCCGCCCGTCAGCAACAGGCACAGGAAGCCGCCGCCCGGCCCGCGGAGCCCGCGGGTGAGGAGCCGGGAGTGCTGAAAGAGGTGGATCCCCAGCCGAGCGAAGCCCGCCAGACCTACGAGCTGGCGTCCAGCGAGGCGAAGTTCACTTTCAGCTCGCTGGGCGGTAGCCTGATGAGCGCGGAACTGCTGGATTACCCGGCGGTGAAGGACGCCGGCCACATGGTCACGCTCAATGGTGGCGGTTCCTATGGCATCGGCACGATCTGCCAGGGGGCGGACGCCTTTGAGCACGTCAACTACGCGCTGCTCGAAGACCAGTCGGAGACGGGTCGGAAGCTGGTTTTCGGCGCACGCCATCCGTCCGGGCTGCTGGTCCGCAAGACCTGGGAACTGGTCGCCGCCGAGCCCGGCGCAAGCGCCACTGAGGAAGAACGGGAGGAGTCTGCCGGTGCGCCATTTCTCCTGAGCTTCACGCTGGAGGTGAAGAATCCGGACGATGCCCAGGCGCAGGTGGCGCTGGAGTCGCTCAGCCTCTATCTCGGCCGCGCCCAGCCGCTGCAGAAGGGTGAGAACCGCATCAACCCGGCCACCCTGACCTGGCTCGACGGCAGCGAGGTCGAGAAAATCAAATCCGGTTCCTTTCGTGGCGGAATGTTCGGCAGCGCGAAGAGCCTGATTTCCAAATCGGTGGACGAGCTCGAATTCGCCAGCGTTTCCAGCCAGTTCTTTTCCACCGTCCTCAAACCCGCGGAGGCCTACACCGCCAACGTCTGGGCGAAGACCGCGGAGGTCGAGGTGCCGGACGTCGAGGAAAAGGAGCTGGCGATCCGCGGGGGCGTCACCCTCCCGTCGGCCGGGCTGGCACCGGGGCAGGGGAAAACCGTGAGCTACACGGTTTTCACCGGCCCCAAGGACAACCGCATGCTGCGCCGGATGGGCGGAGACTGGGGCGAGGTGATGGATTACGGCTGGCCGATCTTCCGCTGGCCCGCCCGTTTCATGAATTTCCTGCTCGTCCACGTCCACGACCTCGTCTCGAAGGTCTCCGACAAGTGGTCCTGGGGCTTCGCGGTGATCCTCGTCACCATCCTCGTCCGAGCCTTGATGTGGCCGCTCTACGCGCGCTCGAACCGGACGATGAAGCGCATGTCCAAGCTCAAGCCGGAGATGGACAAGCTGAAGGAAAAGTATCCGGACGATCCCGCCAAGCAGCAGCAGGAGATCATGATGCTCTACCGCAAGTTCGGCATCAATCCGGTCGGCGGTTGCCTGCCGATGTTCGCGCAGATCCCGATTTTCTTCGGCTTCTTCCGCATGCTCCAGCACGCCGTGGAAATGCGCGGTCACGGGTTCCTGTGGGTCGATGATCTTTCGATGCCGGATACGATCGCCGTGGTCGCCGGCATCCCGATCAACATCCTGCCGATCGTGATGGGTCTGACCAGTTTCTGGCAGATGCACTTGATGCCCACCACCGGCGGCGACAAGACGCAGCAGATGGTCATGAAGTTCATGCCCATCATGTTCCTCTTCTTCTGTTACAACTACGCCTCGGCGCTCGCGCTTTACTGGACGACCTCGAACCTGTTCTCGATCGTCCAGACCTGGATCACGCAGCGCATGCCGGAACCGGAGTTGAAAGAAAAGCCAGGCCGGAAGGGCGGGAAGTCGTTCATGGAGCGCATGGCTGCGGCCGCCGAGGAGGCGCAAAAGCAACAGAAGTTGAAACAGGCCAAAGGCCGCGTGGTGGATCCCGGAAGCGACAAGCCTTCCAAGCCCCGTGGTCCCCGCACGGGTGGCTGATTTTCCTCGCGAGGACCGCCGGACGGGGGCGATTCAGCCGTCCTCTTCGTCAGGTCCGTTCGGGTTTCTGCCAACGACTCCATTCGGAAGCGGCGAGCGGGTGAACCCGTGGGGCCTCGAAGTGTCCTCTCGAACTGACGACGTAGCCTCTCTCCGTCCGGCTGTTGATGTCCGCCGCTTCTTCTGGGCTTCGGAGCTTCACGGAACAGGCTTGCCGACAATCCGGAGTTCCCGGAACTCGCCGGTGTCGTCGAACGACCCGAGCCCGATCCGCCCCGCCCCGAGCGCGTCGTCCTTCGCGGTCAGGACCTGCTCGCCATCAAAAAACACGGTGATGCTCGGACCCTCGCGGACCAGCTTCACCGCGTGCCAGCGGCCCTTCTTCCACGGCAACGAATCGGCGCGGTGGGCCGTGATCGCTTCCCGCGGCCCGTCGTTCACCCGGTGGAGATGCAGGTGCACCTCGTCGGCCGTTTCGCCCAGGTGCGCATAGTAGAAATGCCGCTCGTCGGTGCCGGCGAAGGCGATGCACAGGTCGTTGTTACCCTCGTTGAAGGTGGTCAGGCGCACCTCCACCTCCAGCATGAAGTCCTTCCACCTCGCGTCCTCGAACCAGATCAGGTTCCGCGGCCGCCGGACCGGAGGCTCCCAGTCCGACTGACCTTTCAGCGTGACCTCCGGCCCCGGCGACCATTTCCAGACCTTCGGATCCGGAGCCTGCCACGCGTCTTGGCGTTTCAGCGGGAAATGAACGTCGGCCTCCGAGGCAGCGACCGCCCCCGCCAGAGTGATGGAAACGAGTAGGATGGATGATTTCATGAGGCCAGCTTGTCCCCGTTGCCGCTCTTCGTCACGCCGCGATACGCGCATTCCGGGTCGTTTGAGGAATGCGTGAGGTTTTTGGTATGGATGGTGCTTTCACCAGTATGAAGTTGGCGTGAAAAGTTCATACCGCCGACGAAATCCCGAACTGCCAGCCAATGAAAACATCCTCACGATTCCTGTCGGCCCTGCTGGGTCTTTCCGCCGCGGCCGGGCCGCTTTCCGCCGAGCCCCTGAAGATCGCTTATTCCGATTGGCCCGGCTGGGTCGCGTGGGAAATCGGCATCCAGAAAGGTTGGTTCAAAGAGGAGGGCGTCGAGGTCGATTTCCAATGGTTCGACTACGTCCCCTCAATGGATGCCTACGTCGCCGGCAAGGTCGATGCCGTCACCATGACCAATGGCGACGCCCTTGTCACCGGTGCGACCGGCAAGCCCTCCGTCGGCATCATCATCAACGACTTCTCGAACGGCAACGACATGATCGTCGCCGCACCGGGGATCGAGTCGGTGAAAGACCTCAAGGGAAAGAAGGTCGGTCTGGAGGAGGGCTTCGTTTCCCACCTCCTGCTGCTCACCGGCTTGGAGAAGAACGGGATCTCGCCGGACGACGTGACTCTCGTCAACACCCCCACCAACGAGACCCCGCAGGTGCTCGCCTCCAAGGCGGTCGATGCCATCGGTGCCTGGCAGCCGAATTCCGGCCAGGCCCTCAAGGCGGTTCCCGGATCGAAGCCGGTTTTCACCTCCGCCGACGCCCCCGGCATCATCTACGACCTGCTCTACGTCTCCGCCGAGAGTCTCGAGAAGAACAAGGAGGACTGGGCGAAGGTCGTGAAAGTCTGGTACCGCATCGCCGACTACATCCGCGATGAGGAGAACCTCGACGACGCCCTCAAGATCCTTTCCAACCGCGTGAAGATCACTCCCGAAGAATACGAACCCTTCCTCAAGGGCACCTACATCCTGACGCTCGATGAGGCCCTGGAGCGTTGGAAGAAGGCGGACGGACTCGGCAGCGTCTATGGCTCCTCGAAGGTCGTCGATGACTTCAACGTGAAGTTCGGCGTCTACGAAAAGCCCTTGGACGTGGACAAGTACCTCGACCCCTCCTTCACCGCGGCCCTCGCGGAAAAGAAGGACTGAGGTTCCCGTAGCAGCCATCCCGATCCCGCCCTCCACCGCGGAGGGCGGTCCCACGCACCGCGCCCATGACCCGCCCCGGCATTCTGAGAAACTGGTTCCTGATCCGCCGCGATCTTCCGCACGGACGACGCCTGTTTCTGTCGATCGTATCCTTCCTGCTGCCGCTGCTGGTGTGGGCCGTTGTTTCCTACGTCCCATGGATCTGGCATCCGGACGTGAAGATCCGGATCTCCGCCGAACGCGAGGGCGTGACCACCGTCTTCACCTCCGGCGACCACGTGAGCCGTGGCTTTTTCCCCGAGTTCGTCGGAGCCGTGCGGCAGGAAAATGAGGCGCTGCTCGCGGCCCGCGAGGCCGGGACGGTGGAGGCGGGCGTGAAACGCAAGAACCAGAAACTGCTGCGCCAGCTCGCCCCGGTTGCCATCGATCACGGCTGGCTGCCTTACACCGAGGCCCAGAACGACGCCGTGCTCTACGGCATCTGGCGTGACCTCGCCACCGGCGCGAAGGTGGCCACCGACCCCGCCCTCACCGCGGAGAATCTCGGCATCGTCAAAGACAACTGGGCGCGGCTATCCGCGCTTTCCCCCGAGTTCTCGTATCGTGCGCTGCCCGACGAACCACTGCTCAAGCTCGTCCCGCAGGGCGATCCCGCGAATCCCGTTTACCTACCCGCGCCGCACGAGGTGGTGAAGGCCGGCTTCCGCGATTTCACCGCCGAAGTGCCGGAGGGCGAGCCTTCCATGGGTCAGCGCTACCGGCACTCGCTGCGGGTCATCCTGGTCGGATTCCTCTGGTCCTGCATCATCGGCATTCCGCTCGGCATCCTCTGCGGCGTGTTCGATTTCTTCTCGAAGCTCTTCGAGCCCTTCGTTGACTTCTTCCGCTACATGCCGGCTCCGACTTTCAGCACGCTGCTGGTCGCCGTGCTGCTCGCGGGCGATGCCCCCAAGGTCGCGCTGGTCTTCATCGGCACCGTCTTCCAGATGATCCTCGTGGTTTCGAAAACCACCAAATTGCTGGATCCGTCGTTGCTCGAAGCCGCGCAAACACTCGGTGCCAAGCCGGGTCAGATGGTCACCCGCGTGGTGATCCCCGGCATCCTGCCGAATCTCTACAACGATCTCCGCATCCTCCTCGGCTGGGCCTGGACCTGGCTGGTCATCGCCGAGCTCATCGGCGTGAAAAGCGGCCTCACCGAGTTCATCGAAACCCAGGGACGCTTCCGGAATTTCGAGCGCGTGTTTCCCGTAATCATCCTCATCGGCGTCACCGGCTTTACGACCGATCAGATCCTCTCCTGGCTCCACGGCGTGCTTTTCCCCTGGGCGGGGAAATCCGGAAAGCTCTCCCGCGCCGTGGCCGATGCCGTGATGTGGCCGGTCCGCACCGTCGCCGCCGGAGCCCGTGAAAGGATCGCCGCCGATGAGGCCGACCGCGAACTCCGCCGCCGCAGCCGCCCTGCCAACCCCTGATTTCCGCACCCATGACCGCCAGCTCCGCCCTTCCCGATTACCGCGAGATGACGCCGGAAACCGCCTCTCGTTTCGAGCGACTCATCCAGCGGCCCGTCGCACTCGAAGTGCGCGGACTGACCAAACGCTTCGACACGCCCAAGGGCTCGGTCACCGCCTTGGACAACGTTTCCTTCAGCGTCCACAAGCGCGAGTTCGCCTGCGTGATCGGTCCGTCCGGCTGCGGGAAATCGACCCTCGTCCGCATCCTCGCCGGTCTCGAAACCCCCAGCTCCGGGGAGGTGCTGGTTTATGATAAAGCAGTCGTGGGTCCCGGTCCGGACCGCGGCATGGTATTCCAGAGTTATACCTTGTTCCCCTGGTTGACGGTGAAGCAGAACGTGATGTTCGGCCCGAAGATGAGCGGCACGCCCGACTTCGCCGCCGAGCGCGAGGCGCGCCAGTGGATCGAAATGGTCGGCCTCTCGAAGTTCGAGAACGCCTACCCGCACCAGCTTTCAGGCGGGATGAAGCAGCGCGTCGCCATCGCCCGCGCACTCGCCAACCAGCCGCGCGTTCTCTTCATGGACGAGCCCTTCGGCGCGCTCGATGCCCAGACCCGCTGCCAGATGCAGGAGTATCTTCTGGAGATCTGGAAAAACGTGGACATCACCATCGTCTTCATCACCCACGACCTCGACGAAGCCGTTTTCCTCTCCGACCGCATTCTCGTGCTCGATGCCAATCCCGGCCGCGTCCGCGAATTCATCCAGGTTCCCGTGACGCGCCCTCGCGATTCCTCGCAGCTCTTCGATCCGGCCTTCATGGCCACGCGCAAGCACATCGACGAGCTGATCCACCCGCCCGGCAGCGAGAAAAAGGAAGCCCCCGTCCTCCGCCTCGCCGCGCCCGATCCGGACATTCTCTGAGCCTGTTTCCGCTTTCTCCGGCAGCCACTTGGTTTCGCATCTTCATACGAATCGACTCAAACTTATGAACAACCCCGATTTCAATCCCGAGCAAGCCCGCGCGCTCCAGGCTGAGCTGAAGCAGCAGGGCGTGAAATACTGCGTCGGTGCCTACGTCGACATCCATGGCGTGCCCAAGGGCAAGTTCGTGCCCATCGATCACTTCCTCGATTTCGCCGCGGGCAGCGAACTCTACACCGGTTATGCCCTCGATGGCCTCGGCCAGCGGCCGAATGACGACGAGATCGCCTCCGTGCCCGACCTCGATGGCTGCATCGTCCTGCCCTGGAACAAGGAGGTCGCGTGGTTTCCCGCCGACAACACCTTCAAGGGAGAGCCCTACGCCATCAACACCCGCGTCGCCCTCAAGAAGCAACTCGCCAAGGCCGCCGAGATGGGCTTCGGCATGAACCTCGGCATCGAGTGTGAACTTTATGTGGTGAAATACACCGAGGACGGTCGGCTCGAGATCCCCAACTCCGACGATAATCTCGTCAAGGCCTGCTACGACGTGAAGCGCTTCCTCGATCGCTACACCTGGCTCGACAAGGTTTCGACCACCATCAACGACCTCGGCTGGGATCTCTACTCACTGGATCACGAGGACGCCAACTCGCAGTTCGAGTTCGACTTCAACTATGCCGACGCGCTGACCATGTGCGATCGCTATATCTTCTTCCGTCTGATGGCGAAACAGTATGCCGCCGAGGAAGGCCTGCTCGCCACCTTCATGCCGAAGCCCTTCGCCAACCGTACCGGCAGCGGCGCGCACTTCAACATGTCGCTCTACGACATCCATAGTGGCGAAAATCTCTTCAAGCGATCGCCGGAGGCCGACCCCCGCGGGCTTGGCCTCACCGAGCTGGGCTATCAATTCGTCGCCGGCATTTTGAAGCACGGCCCGGCCCTCTGCGCCGCCTTCGCCCCCACGGTGAACAGCTACAAGCGCCTCGTCCGCCGCGGACTGATGTCCTACTACTCCTGGGCACCGGTTTTCAACAGCTACGGCAAGAACAACCGCACCAACTCGGTGCGTGTCCCGATGGCTGGAGGCCGTTGCGAGAGCCGCAACGCCGACGCCGCCTGCAATCCCTATCTCGCCGCCTCGTTGGTCCTCGCCGCGGGCCTGGAGGGCATCCGCGAGAACCTCGATCCCGGCCCCGCCCAGGAGGCGAACCTCTACGAATGGACGCCGGAGCAACTCGCCGGAAAGGGCATCTGCGAGCTGCCCCGAACCCTCGACGAAGCGGTCGCTGCCTTTGCCGCCGATCCTTTCGTCACCGAAACCCTCGGCCAAGAACTCCGCGACGAGTTCATCACCTACAAATCCGAGGAATGGCGGCAATACCACCAGCGCGTCAGCCAGTGGGAGATCGATCAATACGCGCGGCTGTTCTGACCCAGACCCACAACCAGATTTGTTGAGATGAACCCCATACGTCTCGAAATGCTGGCCTGGCCTGACCTTGAGGAGCTGCGTGAACTCCATGGCGGGCTGTTGCTGCTTCCGCTGGGGGCCACGGAACAGCACGGCCCGCATCTGCCGGTAGCGATGGATACGCTGCTCGCGGAAGCGGTCTGCGATGCCGCCTCCGCGCGCACCGGCGTGCCGGTGATGCCTGCCTTGCGCTACACCGTTTCGCAAGGGCACACGCCGAAGTGGCCTGGGACCTTCTCCCTGCGGCACGAAACCTTCATTGCCACGCTGCGCGAGCTGGCGGCGTGGGCGGTCGCCACGGGCTGGAAGCGGCTGCTGTTGGTCAACACCCACTTTGGCAACGATGCCCCGGCGCGGGTGGCGATCGATCAACTGCGCCTCTCGTACTTGGGTCGGCTCCAGATCGGGTTGGTCCACGTTTTCGAACTCAGCGACGGAATCTGGTCGGCCTACGCGGCGGATGCGGACGACCTCCACGCCAACCGGGCCGAGACTTCGTTGATGCTGCACCTGCACCCCGGCCTCGTTCACATGGAGAGGCTGTCCGGCGCGGACGACCCCGACCGCACACCGGGCACGGTCTTCTCCCACCCGGTCGCACAGACCAGCCTGAACGGCGTGACCGGTCGGCCTTCCGAGGCGACCGCGGAAGAGGGGAGGGTTCTTTTTGAGGAAATGGTGGCCTCGCTCGTGGAGGTCATCCGTCGCGCTGAAACGGAGGAGCCGCCGTTGCCTCCGGAGCATTGGGATCATCTACGGGAGGTGCCGTATGAGTGAGCCGGTGCATCATGGGGGCTGCCTTTGTGGTGCGGTGCGTTACGAGGTCCGTGGTGACGTTCTCCAAACCAGTCTTTGCCATTGCGAGGACTGCCGGCGCGCCAGCGGTGCACCCGTGGTGGCGTGGACCTTCTTCCCCGGCGGTGCTTTGAGTTGGACTCAGGGGAGCCCGCGCAAGGTGGAGTTTGCCGACCGCGAGCGCTGGTTCTGCGGCGATTGCGGAAGCCCGCTGCTTTTCGTCGATCCTTCGCTTCCCCAGTTCACCGAGGTGAACACCTGCTCGCTCGATCGAGCCGGCGCTTTTTCTCCCAGCGATCAATGCTGGACCGCCGACGAGCTTCCCTGGACAAGGCATCTTGGTCATTTGCCGCGCTTTGAGGGGACATCCCCGGCCCCGGCCCCGGCCCCGGCCACATGATCACCGGACCAAGCCGGGGTTATGATCGCAAATAAGCAGTCTTCATGGCATATCGGGTGCTGATGACAAATGGTGAATCTCCGTCCGCCGGTTTCGCATTGATTGTTTTGGAGCATGCTCAACCCCGCCTCATGTCCGCTTTCCGACCTGCTGGATTGGGTGGAGATCCCGCCCGGCGAGTTCCAGATGGGCGGTCTTGAAGAGGACAAGTTCGTATCCTCCGTCGAGCTGCCGCGGCACCGGGTGGTGATCGGGTGTGCCTTTGCCCTGAGCCGCGGGCCGGTGACACGGCGGCTCTGGGAAACAGTGATGGGTGCCCTTCCTCCGGGAAACCGGAAGGGCTTGTCCGATAACGCCCCGGTGGTGGCCGTGTCTTGGTCCGAGGCTCTCGCCTTCTGCCGCGAGGTTGGCGGTGGAACTCGTCTGCCGAGCGAAGCGGAGTGGGAATTTGCCTGCCGAGGGGGCAGCGTCAGCGTCTTTCCCCATGGCGCTGCCCTCGATGCGGGAGATGCGAACTTTCTTTACGATGAATGGGGTCGTTCGGTCGGCTGCGGCGCTCCGAGTCCGGTCGGCCGCTACCTCGCGAATGCCTTGGGCCTGCATGACATGCTGGGCAATGTCTGCGAGTGGACCACCGATTTGTGGCATCCTGGTTATGCCGGTGCACCGGTCGATGGACGGGCGTGGCTGGAAGGCTGCCATCTTGGACGGCGCGCGATCCGTGGCGGGGCGTGGGATCATCTGCCGCGGGTGCTCCGGGCATCGTGGCGGGATTGGGCACCGGAATCCGCACGTTGGGACAACCTCGGTTTCCGGATTGCCCGGGATGTCTGATATCAAAACCATGGACCTCTCGCTTTTCAAAACGCTGTGGGGTCACGATGGCTCGCTCGATGAAGCCGTGACGGCCTGCCTGGAGGCGGGCTTCGCAGGGATTGAGGCACCGGCCCCTCTCGACCAAACGGAGAGGAAGACGTTTTTCGCGACGCTGGAGAAGGCCGGGCTCGAATGGATTGCGGAAATCAGCACTTGCACGCCGCCCGGAACCTATGTGCCGGTGCCGGATCGATCCGTGGAGGACCATCTCGCATCGCTGGAAGCCGGGGTTCGGATTGCGCTCAAAGGCTCGCCGATCTTCATCAACACGATGGCTGGCTACGATGCTTGGCCGGTTTCCGAAGCGATCCGTCTCTTCCGTGGCGTGGTGGAGCTGGAGCAAAAGCACGGGATTGCCATTACGGTGGAAACGCATCGGGGTCGTCCCACCTTCACCCCCTGGGCCACTCGCGAGATCCTTGACGCCGTGCCGGAGTTGAAGATCACCTGTGACTTCAACCATTGGTGCGTGGTCACCGAACGCTTCATTCTCGATGACCTTCCGGACCTCCTTTCGCTGGTGGTCCGTCACGCGCATCACATCCAACCACGCGTCGGCTACGCCCAAGGCCCGCAGGTTCCGGACCCGCGGGCACCGGAGCACGCGGATGCTCTCGCCGCGCACCTGCGCTGGTGGGACGCTGTGTGGGACTCGATGCGGGATCGCGGCTTCGGACGCGTCACGATGACCCCTGAGTTCGGGCCGGATGGCTATCTCCAATGCGCTCCTTTCACCCGCACTCCGGCGGCCGATCTGTGGGAAGTGAACCGCTGGATCGCCCACCACCTGAGCGATCGATTTCATCGACGAACCTCGCCACTTCAAGCCTGTTAAACCATGAGCACCACTGCTGTATCAACCGCTCCGGACAAACCCCTCTTTGAAGGCATCCGCCAGGCGGCCTCGCTGCCGCGTGAACGCTCCATCACCCTTCCTGCCGCGGCTTATCTAGATGCGGATTTCCTGGCGTTCGAGGAGGCTGAGATTTTCAAGAAGGAGTGGATCTCCCTCTGCCATGTTTCACAGATTCCGAATCCCGGCGACTTCGTCCGTGTCGATCTCTGCGGCGAGCCGATGCTCGTTGTGCGCGGCAAGGACCAGAACGTCCGCGTGCTTTCGCGCACCTGCCGTCACCGCGGGATGGATCTCATGCCCAGCGGATTCGGGCATCCGGACGAGGGCAACCAGCGCGTGATCCTCTGCCCGTATCATCTCTGGAGTTATGATCATGGCGGAAAGCTCATCGGTGCTCCGGAAATGCAGAAGGCCGAGGGCTTTGATCGCTCCGAGGTCTGCCTTCACGAATTCCGCTCCGAAATCTGGGAAGGCTTCGTTTTCGTGACGTTCTGCGATGACACGCCGTCGGTCTCCGGGAAGTACGCGCGTTTGAAGGATGAGTTCATCGGCAAGTGGAACATGGGCGGCGGCCAGCTGGTATGGTCGGCCCACTGGGACTGCCCGTTCAATTGGAAAGTGCTGCTGGAGAATTTCATGGAAGCCTACCACCACATGGGGGCGCACATGAAAACCCTGGAGCCGTTCCTGCCTGCGCGCGGCTGCTGGACCGAGCCCTGCGACCCGAACTTCTCCGCCATGCACCTGCCGTTGAAGGGGAGTCTGAAGCAGGAGATTCTCGATCGAGGCGGACCCGAAACGCCCTTCCCGGTCTTCCCCGGCTTGAAGCTGGAGGACTGCCTCGAATGGTCGATCTACCTGGGTTTCCCCAACTTCCTGCTCTTTTCCGCGCCCGACCGGGTCTATTGGTATCGTTTGCTTCCGACCGGTCCCGAGACCTGCTCGCTGCTCACGACGATGATCCTCCCGGAGTCCGCGAAGGAAATGGAAGGCTACGAGCAAGTTCTCGAATCCGAGATCCAGGCGGGCATCGATTTCCACATGGAGGACATGGAAGTCTGCACCGCCACCCAGTGCGGCATCCGCTCGGCGGGCTACGCCCAAGGGCGGCTCAGCCACCTGGAAGAGCCCATCTGGCACTTCCAGAAATATCTGGCGGGAGTGATCGCGCGAGCGGGGCGATAGAGCGTGGCGGGTGGAGTTACGCCCCTGAGAACGGGGCTTACTCTCCCACCCAACGCTCGATCATGGCAGCCGCCACCTCGTCACACCCGGCTTCGGCAGGTGGCCCGGCGATGTTGGTGGCGGCGATGACGGCGAAGTCCTTTTCCGGGGCCAGCCACATCACGGCATACCACATGGTGTTCGACCCGCTGTGGGTGAGCGCGGTGCCGCCGGCCCAGTCACGTTGGGTGACGAGCCAGCCGCAGGCGTAGGAGCCGCCCTCCGCAGCTTGGTGGAGGCGCTTGAGGGTTTCCGGCTTCAAGAGAGCCTTTGGGGTCTCCGAACCGAGGTGGAGCATGGCGAAGCGTGCGAGGTCATCGAGGGTGCAGTGGACGCGCCCGGCTGGCGCGATGGCAGGAGGATTGTCGTCTTGTACGGGAACCGTCGTATCTTCCTTCCGGATGTGGCCCCAGGGTGCATCGCGTTTTTCCGGCGGACCGAAGCCTGCGGATTTCATGCCGAGCGGTTGGAAGAGTTTTTCGGTGATGAGTTCCTCCCATGCTTGGTCGGCCAGCGTTTCCAGCAGGGCACCGGCGATGGCATAGCTTTGGTTCGAATAGATCATCTGCGTTCCGGGAGCCGCCGCAGGAGCCTGGGCAAGGACGGCCTCGACGAACTCGAGGCGTTGCTTTCGTGGCGTTCCTTTCTCCTCCCACGCCCGCGCCCAGGCGTCTGGGGGCGGCTCGCCGGGCACTCCTCCACGGTTTCTCAGCAACTGCTCGAGCGTCACTGCCTGGTAGTCGGGATGCATCTTCCGCTTCAGCCGGGGAAAGACGTCGGCGATGGTGGTATCCCAGCCGAGGAGATCCTCATCAATCATCACGCCGGCCAGTGTGGCGGTCATGGACTTGGTGAGGGAGCCGAGGTGAAAGGGATCGTCGATGGTGATCCGCCCGGCCTTTCCATGCTGGCGTTCACCCACCGCGGCGCGATCGACGATCGCCCCGTCTTTCGCCACCACCACCGCTAGGGCGGGCAGGGCGTGTTTTTCCCTGACGCTTTCCAGAAGGTCGGGAGTTTCCGCGCTGGAAGTGATCGCGCTGCACGTCGCGACCAGAGCGGCTATCTTGAGAAGTGACTTCATGACCGTTCCTGAATCTCGCCGTTCTCGTAGGCTTTGACGAGTTCTTCGAGGGCGCGGATCTGGGCACGGAGGCTTTCACCCTGTTCCGTGTCGCCGACCATCCGCGGTCGGTCGTACGCGCGAACGAGCTGCATCGTGGGGATGAGGTCGGCGCCCTCGCGGACGGCGGCGACGGGATCGGGGAACGCGTGGTGTTCGGCGAGCACCTCGCCTTCAGGGGCGAGGATGAAGGTGTATCCGCGGTCGCCGTAGGCTTCGGAGAACGCGCCGTCGATCGTCACGGCATTGCCGCCACCCTTGAGCGGGCTCTCGCCTTCCTCGACCTTCACGGGGACGTGGCCATTGACGATGATGCCGCCCTTCGGGACGCCCATCTCCGTGCAAATGCGGTCGCAGAATCCGAAGTCGTGAATCCAGCGGAACCACGGGTTCTTGACTTCGCGGTGGGTCGACTCGTCGGCGAGGAAGTAGGTCTCGAAAGTCGCCATGCGGTCCTTGCCGAAGAGCGGTGACTTGGGTCCGGCCCACAGGTAGTAGAACCAGTCGAGATCCGATTGGGTGACTTGTGACCCGGCGCGGAAGGCGCGCTTGATGACGCGGTTCAGGGCCGGGAATTGCTCCGGGCCGCGGCATTCGTGGCCATCGATCCCGAGGGGCAGGAAGCCGCCGCTCTCGTCCACCGCGAGGCAGGCGTGGAAAATCACGGCGCGGTCCCGGACGAGCGCCATGCAGCCGCGTTCGGCGACCCATTTCATGTGCTCCCAGAGGCGTGGCGAAGAGGTGAAGGATTCCTTGAGCCGGTCCATGCAGTGCCGCTCTTCCGGGGAGAGGCGGTTGGGATCGGCCGGATCGATCGTGGGCAAGTACGAGTCCCGTAGTGGATGAACGGCGTCGCCGAGCCGGACGGTCGAGTTTTCGAAATCGATGCATGGCAACAGGTTGCGGTCGTCCATTTCCCACTCCGGATGGCGCTCGATCATCTGTCCTTGCAGTTTGAACTCAAGGATGGCCGCGGCCTTGTGCATCCGGGCGATGAGCAGCGGGTCGCGTTCGCCGCTGCGCTTGGAGACGAAGTGCGTGGCGGGATCATCGCCATAGGCGCTTTCCGCGAGCTGTTCGAGGGCTTTGGTGAGCAGTCCGTAGCCTTCCTCCAGTTGATAGAGGCGGCGGTAGCGGAGGGAAATGCGCATGACGAGGGCGATGAGTGCTTCGTTCCCCAGACAGGCTCCCATCCAGCTCACGTCGTGGTTGCCCCAGATGAGTGAGACGTGGGGCTGGTGCAGGAGGTAATCCACGACCCGGTCGAGCCGCGGGCCGCGGTCGCCGAGGTCACCGGCGACGATGGTTTCCTCCACGGTGAGATTCCGGATGAAGCGCGACGCGCTGCGGATGGCGGAGAAATCAAGCCGGCGGCGGACCATTTCGCGAAGCTGGACCTCAAGAAAGACGGGGGCATGACCGCCGGCGGGATAGTTCAGCAGCACCTCGAAGAGTTCGCGGTGCTCGCGCGGAGCGAGCTGCTTGACGGTCTTGCGCCGCCGTTCGCGGATCATCATGCGGATCAGCTCGAACTGCCGCGTGAGGGTCGTCAGCACCCACTGGAAGCGCGCTTCGTCGTCGGGCAACTCATCGTCCTTGAGCTGTAGGATTTCCGCCGGGTAGTAGAGGATGTGGAGAAATTCCTCGAATTCGGAAGGCTCCAGCCGGCTCTCGAAGAGCTCGGATACCAGCGGCCGCAGTCGTCCCGAGGCGTTGTTGATCACGTGGCGGAGCTTCTTCGCCTCGCCATGGATATCGGAAATGACGTGGATGACGCCCTTCGGCAGTTCGAGCTGCGCCTTCAGCGCCGCGATTTCGGAAACGGTTGATTCGATCGTGGGAAACCGTTCTGCAAGGGCGCGATGGATCCATCCGGACATGCCGGAGCATGACCGCATCCCCGCCCTGAACCCAAGCCTCCGTGCGATGAAACCTCCGAATCCACCGACCCAGCGCGGTTCATGGGGCCGGGAGGTCGGGCTGTGGGAAAAGTCAGCCGCCCAGGTCGGTTTCACCCACGCCTTCGAAGGTGATCTTGATCGGCTTGATGCGTCCGTTCTCGTCGAACTCCATGCGGTCGATGCAGGTCACGCGGGCATTGCCATCCGTTTCCCCCAGCGGGCGGCGGTGATAGACGGCGAACCATTCATCTTTTCCCGGCACCTGGATCACCGAGTGATGGCCCGCTCCGGTGGCGACCTCCGGATCCTGCTGAAGCACGGTGCCGATCCGCTCGAAGGGGCCGAAGGGCGAATCACCGATAGCATAGGCAACGCGGTAGTCGGGTCCGGTCCAGCCACCCTCGGACCACATGAAATAGTACTTCCCGCCGCGCACGAACATCACCGGACCTTCGACGTAGTCCTGCGGCGTGATTTCCTTGAAAATGCTGCCGTCGTCAAAGGGGACGAAGCCGGTGAAGTCGTCGTTGAGCTTCGCGATGTTGCAATGACGCCAGCCGCCGTAGATCAGATAGTGGGTGCCATCCGGGTCCTTGAACACGAACTGGTCGATCGGCTGCGCGCCGTGATGGAACTTGTCGATGAGCGGCTTGCCGAGGTGGTCCTTGTAGGGGCCCTGCGGTTGGTCGGCCACGGCCACACCGATGCCGCCGAGTTGTTCGTCGTTCTGAATGTCATTGGCTCCGAAGAAGAAGTAATACTTCCCGTTCTTTTCGATCGCCGAGGGCGCCCACATCGCGCGCGTCGCCCACTTGATGTCCTTGTTCGTCAGGATCCGGCGGTGCTTTTTCCAGTGGACCAGATCCTTTGAGGAGAAGGCGTCGAAATGAAGCTGCTCGTCGTAGGGAGCCGAGTAGGTCGGAAAAATCCAGCAGGTATCGCCGAAAACCAGCGCCTCGGGATCGGCGTAGTGGCCTTTGAAGACAGGGTTCTTGGCGAGAGCGGCGCAGCCGAGACCGCACAGAGCGGCCGCGACCAACAAGGTCGGTCGGAAGGTCAGGGAGTTCATCTTGGGTTGCAGCAGCCTACGCCGCACCCCGCTCCCGTCTTCCGCGGAAAACGCGTGAAGCGTGTCAGACGCCGGCTTCCTCCAGATGCTTTTCGATGCATGCCAGGATGCGCTCGAAGTCCGCGGTTTTGCTCACGAAAGGCAGCCCGCCGGTGATGGTTTCGCCATCGTCGCTGTTGGGGTTTTCCTCGACGAGCGCCGTGAGCATCAGCACCGGCAGGTCGCGAAGCGCCGAATCCTGGCGCATCTTCGCCACCACATCGCCGCCGTCCATGCCGGGCATGACGACGTCGATCAGGCACAGGTCGGGCTTGAAGTCCCAGATGGCGTCGATCGCCTTTGAGGAGTCGTTCACCTCGCGGACCTCGAAGCTGCCGGCTTCTTCCAGATTGGCCTTGAGCAGGGCGGTGAAGTCCGGCTCGTCATCGATGATCAGGAGGCGTGTCGCTTTCATGGTTCCTCTACTATCCCTTGGGCCGGTCGTGGATTCAAGCCGCCGCTTCAAGAATCGGCGGTGGGGGTCCCGCTGTCCGGCTCCACAGCGTTCAAGGTGATACGGGCCAGCGCGCCCTGGGCGTCGTCCCGGTTGCCCAGTTCCAGGCGGCCTTGGTGGAGCTCGACGATTTTTCGGGAAACCGAGAGTCCGAGACCGGTGCCGACGCCGGTGGGTTTGGTGGTGAAAAACGGGTCGTAGATCTTCTTGAGGTTCGCTTCCGGAATCCCCGGACCGGTATCGAGGACTTCAATGCAGACGACATGATCGTTCATCCGCAGGTGACGGCGGGTGCGCAGTCCCTCGTCGCGCTCCACGCCGGAGAGCCGGGTTTCATAAGTCCGCAGCAGGATCGTGCCGCCATGTTCCATCGCCTGCTGGGCGTTGATGATGAGGTTCACGATCACCTGTTCGAGCTTCGGGAGATCCACCTCGACCTTGGGCAGGCCGGAGGCGAGTTCCTCCACCACCGTCACGTTTTCCTTCCTCAGTTGGTACTCCACCAGAGCCAAGGCATCCCGGACGACTTGATTGGGCGGGACGGGTTCCAGTTTGAACTGCCGGGCGGAGGAGAAATCCACGAGACCGCGGACGATCCGTTTGGCCCGCTCGATCCCGCGCTTCATCCGCTCGATGGTTTCCCGCGAGGTTTCATCCTCCTCGGGAATCTTCCGGGCCAGGAGTTCCAGACCCATGCCGATCATGGCCAGCGGGTTCTTCACCTCGTGGGCCACGCCGGAAGCCAGCCTGCCGATCGATTCCATCTTCTCCGCCTGGATGAGTTGCTCCTGGGCGCGTTGGAGGTCCTCGTTGGCTTTCACCAGGTCGTCATTCAGCCTGCGCATCGCCTCCTCCGCCTCGTGGCGGTCGGTGACGTCGGTGGAAATGCCTCCCACGGCGTAAATCCCTCCGCGGTCGTCGCGCAGGGGAAATCGCACCGTGGCGTACCAGCGCGGATTGCCATTGAGGTAGAACTGTTCGTCGAGCCGCAGTGGCGCTTCCTGCCGGAGGGCTTCCAGGTCGCGTTCGCGAAATGCCTGGGCCGCTTCCTCATCGCCGAGGATCTCCCCGTCGGTTCGGCCCAGCACATCGCTCCGATCAAGACCGAACATCTCCTCGAAGCCGCGGTTGACCATCATGTAGCGGCCCTCTCGGCTCTTCATGTAAACGACCGCAGGGCTGTTATCCATGACCTCCTGAAGGCGCATCTGCGTCTTCGCCAGCTCGACGCGGGCCCGGCGTTCCTCGGTCACGTCGCGGTCCATCCCGACGATCCCCACGCAACGCCCTTCGCTGTCGAACCACGGCACTTTGGTGGTCACCACGGTTCGCTCCTCGTTGTTGGCATCCATCATCAGCCATTCGCGGGTGACGATGTCGCGATCGCCGGCGAGCAGATCGAGATCTTCCTGCGTGCCCTTGCCGGTGACCCGTTGCGGGAAAAACTCCTCGGGTTTGCGACCGATCATTACATCCGGGTTGTTGACGCCCGCCCATTCCGCCAGCGGGCGATTCACCAGGACGTAGTGGCGGCCGGGATCGCGCACGAAAATCCGGTCGGGAAAGCTGTCGATGAGCGACCGCAGCATGTTGCGCTCCCGCTCCAGGGTGTTGCGCGTTTCGATGAGTTCGGTGACGTCGCTCGACATGCCGAAGGTGCCGATGATGCGCCCGTTGTGGTCGCGGAAGGGCATCTTGTTGGTCAGCACCCAGCCTTTTTTCCCGTCGTGGAATTCCTCGTATTCGATTTTTCCGACGATCGCCTTTCCGGTGCGGATGATCTCGCGTTCGTCCTTGAGGGCGTCGTCGGCATGGACCGCATCGAAGAAGTCGTGGTCGGTTTTTCCCAGCAGGTCCTTCGGGTGCCCGCAGCGGAACCACTCCGCCATTTTCTGGTTCACTTTAACGAAGTGGGAGTCGAGGTCCTTGAAATACAGACTGGAGGGGACGTGCTCCATCAAGGCGTCGAAGAAGCGTTCGAGAGTCATTCTCTCGTCCCGCTCCTGGGCCAGCTTGAGCTCCAGGGCATCGTACTCCGCCACGAGTTTCTCAGCCAGGATTTCCGCCTCGCGGCTGGTCACCCCGGCCTTGCGGCGGAGGTTCCAGGAAAGGGTGATGATCGAGAGCGCGGCCACCGAGAGAGCCCCGACGCGGACGGCGGGGTGCTCCGGCGAGGTGGCCAGGATGCCGGTGCCCAACAGGCCGCAGAACGCCAGCGCCATGCGTAGCGAGCGGGAAGGGTCATCCCGCGGCATGCCGGGATCGTCCTCATGTTCCTCCATACCAGCTCTAACCAACCACGGTCCCGATCTTTTCGCAATGCGCGAGGCGGTCAGCGCGGGTGGCCGCAGGCGACGGCGGGGAACACGTCGTTTGACGCCCGGCGGTTCCCGGGCGATGCCATCAGATGCCGGTAATACTGCGATGGATGGGAGCGGCATGGCTGGCGGCCATCACGCTGACCGCCGCGCAGGAGTCATCCTCGCCGACTCCTGCACCCCGGGTCGAGGTCGCCCAGCAAGCGAGCGACATGGAAATCGCCGCCCGCCTTTCCGGCATTCTCAAGGCGACGGCTTGGTTCGAGTCGCCCCAGATCACCGTGGACCAAGGGGTGGTGTTTCTTTCCGGCGTGGCCGAAAACGAGGACCGTCGGGAGTGGGCGACCTCGCTGGCGGAGCGAACCGATGGCGTGGTGGCGGTCGTCAACCGCATGGAACTCGCCGCCGCGCCCGGGGTGGACCTCTCGCCCGCTTGGGACGAACTCTCGGAAATCCGCCGCAAGGCAGTGCGCAACAGCCCGCTCATCGGCCTGGCGCTGGTGCTGCTCGTCCTGAGCTGGATGGCGGCGAAGTGGACTTCGCGCGGCACCCGCTCGGTTTTGCGACGGCGCATGAAGAGCGAGCTGCTGGGGGTGGTCGTGGCCCGCACAATCGCGGTGCTGGTGCTGATCCTCGGCATCTACCTCGTGCTGAAAATCTCCGGGCTCACGCGGCTGGCGGTGACGGTCCTCGGGGGCACCGGGCTGCTCGGCCTGGTCGTCGGCTTCGCCTTCCGCGACATCGCGGAGAACTTCCTCGCAAGCATCCTGCTCAGCATCCAGCGACCTTTCGCCACGGGCGATCGCATTCTCGTCGCCGGTCACGAGGGCTTCGTCCAGAGCGTCAACACGCGCTCGACCCTGCTGATGACGCTGGAGGGCAACCACGTCCAGATCCCCAACGCCACGATCTACAAGGAACCCATCGTCAATTTCACCGCCAATCCGAACGCCCGCTTCGACTTCACGGTGGGGATCGGCTACGAGGACTCGATTTCCGAAGCTCAGGAAATCGCGATGGAGGTGCTGCGTGGTCACCCGGGCATCGTGGACGATCCCGAGCCAATGGTGCTGGCGGAGTCGCTGGGAGCGGCGACGGTGAATCTGAGGATCTACTTTTGGATCAACATCGCCCGCTTCGGTCAGCTCAAGGTCCGTTCTTCGGTCATCCGGCTGGTGAAAAAGGCCTTCATCAAGGGTGGCATCTCGATGCCCGACGAGGCTCGTGAAGTGGTTTTCCCCGCCGGGGTTCCGGTGCGGATGGTCGGGGAGACCTCATCTCCCTCGTCTCCGGCGTCGTCGGTTTCCGCCCCTCCGGAGAGGGAGACCGGCGAGGTCGCCAGCGTCGCCGAGGGCGGGCTTCACAGCGAAGCCGACGAGATTCTCGGTCAGGCCCGCTCCTCGCGCACGCCCGAGGCCGGCGCGAATCTGTTGGACTGAAAGCCGCGCGACGCTCCGCTCAGATCACCTCGCCATACAGCGTGAACCCGGTGCTTTCGTGAATCTTGAGGTCGAGCAGCTGGCCGGTGAGCTTGTTCGCATCGCCTTCGAAGATGACGATCTTGTTCTGGCTCGTGCGTCCGCCGAGGCGGGCCTTGTTGTTTTTGCTGGGGCCTTCGCAGAGGACCTGCTGGACGGTGCCGACGAGGGCCTCGTTCTTCGCCTTGGTGATTTCGTTGATGACCTCCAACAGCCGCTGGTTGCGCTCTTCCTTCACGCGTTCGGGGAGCTGGCCGTCCATTTCCGCCGCCGGCGTGTCCTTGCGTTTGGAGTAGCGGAAGATGAAGGCGTTGTCGAAACGGAGGCGCTGGCAGGTATCGATGGTTTCCTGGAAATCCTCCTCGGTCTCGTGGGGAAAGCCGACGATGATGTCGGTGGTGATGGCGAGGTCGGGCCGGGCGCCCCGCATCTTCTCGCAGATCTCGACGAACTTCTCGTTCTTGTACGGCCGGCGCATCAGCTTGAGAATGCGATCGCTGCCGCTCTGCATCGGGAAGTGGATGTGGGAGGCGAGCTTGGGCAGGTAGGTGAAGGCGGCGACGAGGTCGTCGCGGTAGCCGATCGGATGCGGCGAGGTGAAACGGATGCGCTGGAGGCCGTCGATTTCGTGAACGGCTTCGAGGAGCTGCACGAAGGGGGATTTGCCATCGATCTTCTCGAACTCGGTGCGGCCGTAGAGGTTCACGATCTGGCCGAGGAGGGTGACCTCTTTCACGCCGTGATCGACGAGCCGCTTCACCTCCTCGACGATCTCGGGGATCGGGCGGCCGCGTTCTTTTCCGCGGGTATCCGGGACGATGCAGAAGGAGCAACGCATGTTGCAGCCCTGCATGATGGAGACAAACGCGGTGGCTTCGTGGGCTTTCGGGACGTGATCGCGGATGGTGTTCTGCGAGCCGGTTTCCTCGTCGGTGTCGCAGACACTTTCGCCGGTGAGCGAAAGCGAGAGGTCGTCCATCCGGCGTTCGAGGCGCCGGCTCAGGATGCCATCCACGTATTCGAAAACCTTGTGGTATTTCTGGGTGCCGACGACGACATCGAGGTGTTTGATGCGTTCGAAAAGCTCCGGCCCGCGGCTTTGGGCCATGCAGCCCATGAAGCCGTAGACGACGTGGGGCTTCTCCTTCCGGTGGTGGCCCATGAGGCCCATTTTTCCGAGGGCCTTCTGCTCGGCCTGGTCGCGGACCGAGCAGGTGTTGATGAGGATGGCGTCCGCCTCGGCCTCCTCGGTCGTGAGCGTGTAGCCGCCTTCGACGAACATCTGGGCGACTTGCTCGGAGTCGCGCTCGTTCATTTGGCAGCCGTAGGTGCGGATGTGGACTTTGGGCACGGGCCGGGAAGAAAGGGGAAATCCAGCCGCCGGATCAAACCGAAAAAGCGCGTGGTGGCTGGACGCGGGGTGGCGGGCTCCTCAGTTTGTCGCCGCGATGCACCCCGGGTCCCTGCGTGCCTACCGTGATTCCCTCCTCCGCCAGCCGCCGGTCTGGCTGTTGGTGCTGTTGGCCGTATTCTGGGGGGTGTCGGAGTGGGGCGAGCCGGGATACGAAGACCCGGCGGAGGTGGTCGAGTCGGTCGAGCGCTGCGCCGACGTTTCCCTGACGCTGGCTGAGAAGCTGGGCGAGTGGCGGAACCCGGTCGCGCTGGTGCTGTCGGAGGGCGACCCCGGTGAAATCTCGGAGTGGGTGACATCGGACCTTGCCGAGGAGGACCTGCGCGAGCTGACCGACGTGGATGAGTTTTTCACGCGGACGCTGCCGGAGGACGCGGATGAATGGCTGCTGGCCTCGCTGGCGCTGACGGGGGACAAGCCGACGGCGGGTGAATGGGCGAGGCTGGAAGAGGATTACGACGGGCTGCCGCTCTATCGCTGGGAGGCGGACGCGCTGCGGGAGCTGGCGGGCGATGCAGGACCGGAGTGGGTCGCGGAAACGGTGGAGGTTCGGGGAGAAATGGAGCGTTGGATGGTGACCTGCACCTTGGCGGCGGCGGCGGCGACCTTGGCGGCGATCCTCCTCGGACTGCCCGGTCTTTCCTCGGTGGGGAAGGCGCTCCGGAGTCCGGAGTCTCCGCGCCGGGCGATGGCGATGATTCCGTGGCGGTGGGTTTGCCTGACGTTTCTGGTCGCGGAGCTGGTGGCGAACTGGCTGCTCACCCGCGCTTACGACGGGCTGGTTTATTTCGAGGACTGGCCGTTCGCGCTGGATGTCTTTCTGGACGCCGTCTGGCGGATCGGTGGGGCGGTGCTGTTGGTGGGATTGCTTTTTCCGCGGTGGCGGGACGCTTGGCGCTTGTTCGGGCTCGATCGTCCGTGGCAGGCGAAAGTCAGCCTTGGCATGCTGGCGGTGCTGTTGATGGCGAGCTCGGCGTGGTATCCGGTGGCGTTGGAGTGGTTTCCGGATTCGGCGGCGCTGCTTTTCGACGAGGATGGGTGGGGCGGCTTGGGCTACGCGCTGCTTTCCGGCGTGGTGCTGGCACCGGTCTGCGAGGAGATCGTTTTCCGCGGCTGCTTGTTCGGCGGGTTGTGGTCGCGGATCGGCTTCTGGCCGGCGACCTTGCTGTCCTCCGCGGTGTTTTCCTCGATCCATCACTACGGGGTCGCGGGCAGCGTGGGGGTGTTCGGGATCGGAGTGGCGGCGTGCGTGCTTTTCCGCCACACGAAATCGCTGAAAGGCCCGATGCTGGTCCACGCGGCCTACAATTTCCTGATCACGCTGGCGGTCTGGCCGGTGTATCAGGCTCCGTATTCCGTCTGAGCGCGGTGCGAAATGCGGACCGCAACCGGGCTTGCCAGCCCGCGGGTCCGCCCCGATGCTCCCGCCCATGATCACCGCTTACGACGTGGTGGATTTCTTCAGGCCGAACTTTCTCCTCCCCGGGTGGAAGAAGGAGGCAAAGCATCTGGTGAAGGGCGCGAAGAAGTTCATCCACTACAAACGCGACCTGCTGCCGGCGGACCGGATCGCCGAAATCGAGTCGCGGCGCATGGACCTGAAGTTGGCGCTGCAACGCAGCGACCGCAAGGCGACCGAGGAGGCCGGCCGGCAACTCCAGGACACCTGCGAGCGGGCGACCTCGAAGGTCTTCCACCAGAGTTGGTGGGAGGAAAACCTCGAGGTCATTTTCGTGGCGTTGGTCGTGGCTCTGGGCCTGCGGGCCTACATCGTGCAGCCGTTCCGGATTCCGACGGGGTCGATGCAGCCGACGCTGAACGGCATCGTGATCCGCAACGAAGGTCCGGGTTTCGAGGCCCCGTGGTTTGGGAAACGGGTGTGGGATTTCCTGATCAACGGGAAGACCTACCAGAAGATCATTGCCGACGCCGACAAGCAGATTATCGGCAAGCGTGATCGTTCATGGTTTCTTTTCACCCGCACGGAAGTGATGTTTTCCGATGGTAGCACGATGAAAATTCCAGCGGCTGGGGGGGAAGTGGCGGACACCTTCGAGATCAAACAATTCCGAGACCAAGCCGGAGGCATCCGGGAGATTGGCAAGGCTTACGAAAAGGGCGATGTCATCCTCAACGGCTCCGTCACCACCGGTGACCTCGTGCTGGTTGATCGGATTTCCTACCACTTCCGCAAACCGAAACGCGGCGAGGTCTTCGTGTTCGATACCCGCGCGATCCCGACCGGCGGCGACATCACCCCGGAACTTGCCGCGCAGGCGGGCGGATCCCACTACATCAAGCGCCTCTGCGGCGTGCCAGGCGACGCGCTCTCGATCGATCAGCCGGATCTCCTGAACCACGGCGAAATCGTTCAGGCTCCCGGAATCCGTCGCGTGGCCGAACGGGAGGGCGAGTATGCCTTCACCTACGACGGCGAGCCGCGTCTCGGCTATCACCTGGCGGACAAACGGAACGCCGCAAATTTCCGCCGTCCACCGCTGGTGGAACCGGGCGACGTCTTTCATCTCGCCATTTCCGAACAGCAGGGGATGAGTGAATACGCCGCGCTGGGCGACAATACGGGCAACTCGCTCGACTCCCGCTACTGGGGCGCGGTGCACGAGTTCAATCTTGTCGGGCCCGGCTGGGTTTCGCTGTGGCCCTTTGGCTCGGGCCATTGGGGCGGGATCGATTGACTCGTAGGAGCACGGATGACGCAGCCAGGCCGGAACAGCCATGATTCCCGGAACCTCGTAACTGGATGAGCGAAGCGGTCGACATCACCAAGCAAGCCAAGTCGAACCTGGCGTTCGCCCTGAACATCCTGCCCAAGGATCGCCGGGACGATGCGGTGATTTTCTATGCCTTCTGCCGCATCATCGACGACCTCGCGGACGACCTCCGCCAGCCGGTGGAAACCCGGGAAGCCGCGCTCATGGAGTGGCAGCGCGGGCTTTCCGAGGGCTTCCCGGAGCCCGATGAACTCCAGCGCCAGCTGCTCGCGATGGCGGAGCGCCGTTCAATCCCGATGGAACTGCTGGGTGCCATCGTCGAAGGCTGCCGGATGGATCTCCACCCGCAGCGTTTCGAGACCTGGGAGGAGCTTTCCGAATACACCTGGAGGGTCGCCTGCGCGGTGGGGCTAGTGGCCATGCGTATCTTCGGTGCCCGCGATCCACGGACGGAAAAATACGCCGTTTCGCTCGGTCATGCTTTGCAACTCACCAACATCCTGCGCGATGTCGGCGAGGACTGGGGCAACGGCGAGCGCGTTTATCTGCCCATCGCCACTCTGCGAAAGCATGGCTACACCGTCGAGGAGCTCGCCGCCGGAGTGCATGACGAGCGTTTCGTCGCGCTGATGCGCGAGGAGGCGGATCGGGCCGATCAGTTTTTCGCGGAGGCGGGGAAGCTTCTGCCGGAGGGCGACCGCCAGTCGATGGTTGCCGCGGAGATCATGCGCTCGATCTACTCGTCTCTTCTCGACAAGATGCGGCGCGATCGGTTTCACGTTTTTTCCCGCCGCTACCGGTTGTCGAAAGCCCGCAAGCTGGCGATTTTCTCCAAACACCTCATCGGGACCGGCTTTTCGCCTGAATAGCCGGAGTCGGAACACGTTTCATTCAGCACATGAACCCACGAATTGCGATCCTCGGAGTGGCACTGACCCTGGCGTCGTGCACGACCTATCAACAAAGTGGTGCCGTGATCGGTGCCGTCGCCGGTGGCTTGGCCGGAGCGGCATTCGGCGACGACCATCAGGACGTGGTGGCCGGAGCGGCTGTGGGGGCGGGCCTCGGTGCCGGGGCCGCGGCGGTCCACGAGAACGAAGTGCGGAAACGGAATTATGACCGCTACGGCATCCCCCAGCCCGAAGGAGGTCCGCAGGATGGCCGGGGATACGAGCAGGTTCCGCCCGAGCCGGAGCCGGAGCCGAGGCGTGCGCAGGGCGACTACCCGACCGCGAACCCGAGCGGGGTGCCCGGTCAGGTGATCAGCCCGTATCCGCCCTACAAGAAGATCGACGTGAGCGGCTTCAACTCCGGCCAGCTCGCGAAAGATCCGACCACCGGGAAGATCTTCCGGGTGCCGTGACGGTCCGAGATCGATCGCCGGAGGCTGATCATCGGCCGTAGAGCGCGTCGATGAGCGCGGTGGCGCGGATGCCGGGCATGACGCTGAGTTCCATCTGGTTCATCACGTAGGCGAAGCTCAGGCGGCTGTCGGGGTCGGCGAAGGCGTGGCTGCCACCGGCACCGGGATGACCGAAGGCATGGGTGGCCGGGCCGTAGAGATGGCGGAACTTGCGGCCGATGTCGTCAAGCGGGTCGAGCTGGCAGCCACAGGAAAAGGCGGTGGGCTTGAGCAGGACGAGGTCGTCGCCATCGACAAGGCGGGCGGCGAGCGCCGAGTGGACCTTTTCGCTGAACGGGCCGGGAATGTGGCCGGCGACGACTTGGTAGAACTTCGCCAGCGCCGAGGCGGTGCCGACGCCGCCCATGGCGGGAAAGCCGGCGGACCAGGCGGCGGGGTCGTTCATTTCCCGCACCGATCGGACGCCGCGGGGCGACGAGAAGGCGCGCTGGGTGAGGCTGCCCTGCTGTTGGAATGCCTGATAGAAGCCCTCCTTGAAATCCTTCGGCGTGGCTTTTCCGGGGTAGAGGGTGGCGACGCGGTGATGCTGGCTTTTCGGCAGGCCGATCCAGAATTCGAGGCCGAGCGGCCGGGCGATGCGTGACTGCCAGAACCCCGCCAAGGGCAAACCGGTGAGGCGGCGGACCGGTTCGTCGATCAACGCGCCGAAGGTCCGCGGATGGTAGCCGTGGCCTTCGCCGAGCGTCCACGCGGGGGTCTGGGCTTCGATGGCGGCGACGACTTCATCGTGCCGCCAGAGGCTCGCCGGTTGGTCGAGAGCGGCCATCCCGCACTGGTGGGAAAGGAGCTGGGCGAAGGTGGCATGGGGCAGGGGAAAGCCCGGCCAGACCTCGCCGACGGGGGTTTCCGGACCGTAGCCGTGGTCTTCGAGGGCGAGGAGTAAAGCGGCGGCGGCGGGTGCCTTGGTGGCCGAATAGACGGGAACGAGGGTTTTGGTCGTCCACGGGTGGCGGTGTTCCTTTTCGCGCCAGCCATCGGCCTCGGAGAGCACCTCCTCGCCATCGACCCACACGGAAACGGAGGCACCCAGCTCGCCGCGGGAGCGGAAATTTTCCGCGAACTCGCTGAGGAGGGCTCCGAATCCCGCGGGTGTCACCATGGCGGGGGGAAACTCCGGAAGCCGGGGCGGAACTGCAAGAATGTTTGCGGTGCTCAGGGCAGCTTGCCGAGGGTGGAGAGGTCCTCGTCCTTGGCGGCGAGTTCGCGCAGGCGGCCGTTCATTTGGAACGCCCGCCGCAGATGCGAGCGCGCCGGCCCCTTTTCGCCGAGGACCGCGTGGTAGCAGGCGATGTTGTAGTGAAAGAGAGGATCCTCGATGAGACAGGTGGGCCCGGTCATGAGCCAGTTCCGCGCCGCAGCGGTGTCGCCGGTTTCGTGGAGGCAGTAGGCGGCGTGGATGAAAAACCGCGGCTCCTTCGGCTCACGCAGGCAGAGCAGTCGGCCGGTGTCCGCGCCGGCATTCCAATGGCCGGCTTTCATTTCCGCGACGAGCTTCAGCTCCAGCGCCTGGAGCCGCATTCGCTCCCGGGCGTCGAGGCTGGAAAGCTCCGCCAGAGCTTCCTCAGGCGACCCGAGTTCCAGCCAGCCGAGGGCGGAGGTCAGGGTTCTGACGAAATCCATCACTGGCACGATACCCAACGGCCCCTCCCACGCAAACCTTCGTTTGCTGCCCGGAATGGTGGGCCATGGAACGGTTCGTATCGGGGCGGGCGGGACGTGATGGAAATATCTCCCGGAACACTTGGCGTGAGCGGCGACATTTCCTGATTGCCCCGCCGGCGCTCGTGTCCGGCGGGCAAAAACCTCCTGAAAAACCCATGCAATCCCGTGCCTTCCTCCTGGCCGGCCTTGCCTCGGCATGTATCGGAACGGGCTCCGCGCAGCTTTTGTTCGAAGATACCTTCGAGCGGCCGAACTCCAGCGACATCAATGCCGCGACCACCGGCATCACGAACCACACCGGAACGACCTTCACCGCTGGAGCGTGGAGGGAAAACTACGAGGCGGATGCCAACGTCAACCGCACCAACATCGGTGGCCTGAACGGCGATGCCGGCAACAACGACAACCCCGGGATCTTGTTTCTCGCCGACGGAGTGGGGACCTCGAACGTTTATGTGAACCACAATTTCACGAACGCTTCGATCCTGGCAGCCGGTGGGTTCGCAGTGGAAACGAGCTACCGAGCGGCACCCGTTTCGGCGCCGCCGATGGCGCAGGCTCACTCCTGCTTCAAGATGTCCCTCCACGGCCCGGCTATGCGGCGAAAGCCTTCTATCGCGCGACCTCCTTCCACTGGCCGGCTCCCTGAGCCAGCCGACCGCCCTGAGATTTGATCAACCCAAGATGCACGCCGGGGCTGCCGATGGCAGCCCTGGCCTCACTTTCCATGAAGCTGCTCGCCTCCGCCGTTCTGGCGCTATCCACGTTTTCCCAAGCCCAGACGGTTCTATTTGAAGACACCTTCGATCGCGCTGATTCACGAAACATCGATCTCTCCCTGCTGGGCGTCACCGATGCCACCGGCTCGGCGCTGCCCGTCGACGGTGTCTATAGCCATGGATTCATCGATCCGGCGAATGAAACCAGCGGTCCCGACGGCATCGCGACCAACGGTGGTGGGGCAGGGATTTCAGGAAACCGATTGAACCTGGCGGACGGCTCCGGGACCTCGAACGCCTACATCAACCACAACTTCACCAACGCCGAGATCCTCGCGGCGGGTGGCTTCGAAGTGAGCGTGGCGGTCACGGGCGTTTCGCAGACCTCCAGCGAACAGGGCGGTGGGTTCGCGATCGGCATGACCGCCGCGCAGGCGGCCGACACCGGAGATGCTTACAGCGGGCAGGGGAGCAGCGACGGTCTCCGGAAAATGACCGATGGCCTCGGGAACTTGGCATCGGGTGGAGCGGTCTCCGATTTCTGGGTGGTGCTGCGCGCGGATGCGACCGTGGCGTGGGGCGGGGCGGGGAACCAGGCTCCCTTTGGCACGGCAAGCGTGGCCGCGAAAACGGGGACGATCTCCGCCCGTTTCGAGCTGACCAGCTTCGCCGCGGGTTCCGAGGTGATCTACTTCGTCTTCTACGATGGCGGGCAGATCGGGTCCGGAAGCTTCATGTGGGACGATGGCGGCGCGAACCACATCGGACTCGATGCGCGGGACTCTTCGGCGGTTTCGTTCGATGATCTCAGGATCTCTATCTTGGGCGGGACTCCTCCGGTGGCGTCCCTATCTTCCTCGGTGCTGGTCGTTCCAAAGGACCATCCCGCCACCCCGGTGACGCTGAGCTGGAGCGGCGAAAACCTGCCGCCGGGGACGACCTATGAAATCGAGGCCACTCCCCCCGCGGTGTTTCCGAACGGTGGCCAGGCCGGTTCCGCCGACGGAGGTTCAGGTACGGTGGACGCCGTAGTCGATGGCACGCAGGGTGACACGGAATTCACCCTGCGGTTCCTGAATGGCACCGGGGAGATTGCGAGTGCGACGGTCGTCGTCCGCCGCCACCGGACGAATGTCGTGCTGATCCTGATGGACGACATGGGCTTCTCCGATTTCGGCTGCTACGGGTCCGAGATCCGCACGCCGGCGATCGATTCGCTGGCCGAGCACGGCATCCGCTACCGGAATTTCTACAACACCGCGCGCTGCTCCACCACCCGCTGTGCGCTGCTTTCCGGGCTCTACACCCACCAGGTGGGCGATCCTCCGGGTGCCTCACTTCCTCCTTATCGGGAGGACAACAATGTCTCGATCGCCGAGCTGCTTTCGACCACCGGATACCGCCGCTACATGACCGGAAAATGGCACTCGGGCACCGGTGACGCCCGCTCGCCGATCGGCCGGGGGTTCCAGCATATCTTCGGGCAAACCAGTGGCGGGAATTTCCCCCACAACCAGGTCAGCGGCGGCAACCAGAACTCGTTCTGGAACACCGCGAACTTCGGCTTTTACTCGGAAAACAACGAGATCCCGTCGATCGACTGGAGCGGCACGCAGTTCCATCAAACCACGGGCATCGGCGAGTACGCGGTGGACTTCATCGATCATCACCTCGCCAAAAACGACGGTGCGCCCTTCTTCCTCTACATCCCCTTCAACGCGCAGCACTGGCCGGTGAACGCGCCCGCGGCGATGGCGGATCGCTACACGAATGCCGGCGATCCGACGCCCGAGGGGATCACCGCGAACGGTGGCGAGGACGGCGGCGATTACTATCAGTATGAAGCCGGTTGGGACCAGGTGCGGGCCGAGCGTTTGGCGAAGCAGAAGGCGACCGGGGTCCTGCCATCGCTGACGGCTCTCTCGCCCCGGAGCCCGGCGATCAACTCGGACGGCACGGACAACCCGGACCCAAGCATCATCGTGGACATCCCTGCGTGGGACACCCTCGGCGCGTCGCGTCAGACCGATCTCGCGCGACGCATGGCGGTCTACGCGGCGATGCTGGAAATGGTCGACGACAACATCAGGAAAGTGGTCGATCACCTGGAGGCGAACAACCTGCTGGACGATACGATCATTTTCATCCTCGCCGACAATGGTGGGAACTATGAGGGCGGCCTCTACGGTCGCACCCACGGCACGATCAATGCCGCGCCGGTGACCGGCACCGCGAATCTCGCCGCGATGGGCCAGCCCGGCACGCCCGATCTTAGGCTCGGCGGTGGCTGGGCGAACGTGAACAACACGCCGTTCCGCCTCTTCAAGCACTACCAGCATGAGGGTGGAATCCGCACGCCCTGCATCATCCACTGGCCTGCCGGCATCACGTCGCCCGGCCGCTGGATCGATGACCGCGGTCATCTGATCGACATCATGGCGACCATTTCCGAAGTCACCGATACGCCATGGCCGGGAACCTGGCCGGGCCGCACCTTGTTGCCGTGGGAGGGCGAGTCGCTGGTGCCGCATTTCAAACCGGAGACCGTCGACGATTTCCCGGAGCGGTCGATCGGCTTCGAGCACGAGAGCAACCGCGCGTGGTTCAAGGGGAATTACAAGTTCGTGACGAAGCACTTCTCCTACCCCGATGGATCTTCACCTCAGAACGAGCTGGAGCTGTATGACCTCAGCGTCGATCCCACCGAATTGAACAACCTGGCGGCGAGCAAGCCCGTGGTGCTCGCCGGGATGGTCGAGGAGTGGAACGAGTGGGCGATCCATGTGGGAGTTCCGTCCAACCGGCTGCTGCTTCCGCCCGTGCCACAGGTGGATCCCGCGCCGTTGGCTGCGGATCTTTTCGTCGATACGTTCAACCGGGACAACGCGCTGGATCACGACGCTGCGGGTGGCGGCATGACGGGCTCGCTGGTGCCGCCGCTGGGTGCCACGACAGCCTACTACGATTCCTGGGAAGAAGGTTCGACGGAGGTCGCATCGAACAACCTGATCATGGCGGGCGGCACCGGCATGTCGGAAATGGCGGTGCAGCACAACTTCGTCGATCCCGCCATTCTCGCAGCGGGGGGCTTCTCGGTGCAGGTGAGGATCGATGAGATCAACTCCGCCGGCGGTGACGAGGCGAACCGCTTCGCTGGCATCGCACTGGGCCTCAACGCCGCGGAGGCACAGAACTCGAATGATATCGGCATCTCGGGTTCATTCCGCGGTACACCGGGAACGGTCGCTGGCACCGCCGATGCCTTCGTGGAACTCGATCAGAACGGCAACGTGAAGTGCTGGGTGGGCGGCGTGGTGGTGGAAACCGTCCCGGTCGGTGCCATTCGCGGAACCTTGCTAGTTTCCTGCGAAACCGGCTCGTTCGAGGCGGGGAGCACGGCGACCTTGAATGTTTTTTTCGAAGGCGAGCCGGTGCTTTCCCGCAGCTTCACGTGGAGCCAGGCGAACGAGAATCACATCGGCCTGAGCGCCCGGGCGAGCGGCTATGTGAAACTCGACAATCTGGCGGTCCGCACGTTGCCCCTGAGCGTTTCCCTCGCCTCGGAATACGCGCTTTCGGCCGGGCTTGCCGGAGCGGTGTCGGCACCGGATGCGGACCCCGACGGCGATGGCGATGACAATTTCCTCGAATGGCTGAAGGCTGGAAACCCCGACGGATCGGACACCGGCACCAAGCTGCTCTCGGTGACTCCCTCGCCCGATGGCTCATTCCGCTTCAGCTACGCCCACGTCAACGATGCCGATGCCGCAGGCCTCACCTACACCTTCCGCTACTCCGCGGACCTGAGTGGCGACATCTCAAGCTGGCCCGAGTTCACGCCCGAGCCGGTTTCGTCCCAAGCGCTGGGTGATCGCCACGAGTTGCGCCTGGCCTCGCTGCCGGCGGTGCTCGCGGGTTCAAATCCGCGTTTGTTCATCGTGGTCGAGGTGGACTGAGCGGTTTTTCCGGGTTGTTCCATTGGGGTTCAGGGCGGTTCCGGACACGGAGCCGCCCTGAAATTTTGCGGAGAACCCCGCGGGATCGCGGTATGTCCCGATCATCGCCTGCCGCCGAATCTCCTGCGGCGAGACGGGCGCGGACGGCGTGATTCGAGGGCCGGGTCAGCACTCATCCTTGAAAAACGCCGGACCCGCGCCCGGATCCATTGACTCCCCGGCCCTACGCGATCCCGTATGCCTCATCGCGGTATGCCCCGGGTTGAAATTTTCCCTAAGGTCACCTGAGAACTGAGCAGCGATGCTCGACCGGGAAACCGGTCAAGGCACAGCGGTTCGGTTCGGGACAACAAAACAAAGGGAATAGAGGGGTGGCCTAATGACTTCCGGGGGGATGTCGATGGGTCACCCCCTTTGTTTTCAGGGATTTCCGGTGTTTTCCCACCAAAACTTCCCTTGCCTCCCAGGCCCTCCGGCGCTATCCCCGCCGCCCGCGATGTCCGAGACCGCAGAGAAATCCCTCAAGCTCGCCCTGCCGAAGGGCAGCTTGCAGCAACCGACCCTCGATCTTTTCGAGAAGGCCGGCTACAACATCTATGTCTCGTCCCGCGGCTACCGGCCTTCCTCGGACGACAACGATCTCGACCTGTTCCTGATCCGTGCGCAGGAAATCGGACGCTACATCGGCCAGGGATTCATCGACTGCGGGATCACCGGGCTCGATTGGGCATCGGAAGCCGGCAGCGAGCTGGTGGACCTCGCCGAGCTGCCGTATTCGCGCGCCACCGTCCGCCCGACGCGTTGGGTGCTCGTGGTGCCCGAGGATTCTCCGATCCGGACGCCCCAAGACCTCGAAGGAAAACGCATCGCCACTGAAGGCGTGGGCATCACCCAGCGCTACCTCGCGGAAAAAGGCATCAAGGCCGAAGTGGAATTTTCCTGGGGCGCGACCGAGGTGAAGGTCCCCGATTTGGTCGACGCCATCGTCGATGTCACCGAGACGGGGTCTTCGATCAAAGCCAACAAGCTGCGCATCGTCGATACGCTGCTGACCTCCTTCCCTCACTTCTACGCCAGTCCCGCAGCTGCGGCGGATGCCTGGAAGCGCGAGAAGATGGACCGCATCTGCATGATGCTCAAGGCGGCTCTCGACGCCCGCGACAAGGTGGGCCTCAAAATGAACCTGCCCGCCGACCGGCTCGAAGCGATGCTCCAGCGCCTGCCTTCGCTGCGGCGTCCGACCGTCTCGCAGCTCGCCGAGGACAACTGGGTGGCGGTCGAGGTCGTCATCGAGGAAAAAGTCGTCCGCCACATCATTCCCGAGCTGAAGCAACTCGGTGCCGAAGGCATCATCGAGTATCCGCTCAACAAGCTCGTTCCCTGAATTTTCCACGCCAACAACGATAACCCCGAACCGAAACGCTCATGGGATCGCTCAAAAAGCGCCGTAAGGCCAAGATCAACAAGCACAAGCGCAAGAAGCGCATGAAGCAGAACCGCCACAAGAAGCGGCTCCGCTACAAGTCCTGACGCTTGCGTCAGCGATTGCTTGATTTGATCCAAGCAACCGAAACCAGACAGGGGTCCGGGAAACCGGGTCCCTCGTTTGGTGTACGGATGGTGTGGAAATTCGGACGCTCCTCTCCGGAGTCGTCGGCCGCGGATCCGGGAGAGCAGCTTTTTGGATGAGAATCCGCGGTCCTGTGGTTGTCAGGATCAGTCGGATCGCGTTGCCTTGAGCCGTGGGGTTTCCCGAGGGTTTTCTTTTCGGCACGGCGAACGCGGACCACCAGGTCGAGGCGCACGATCCTGAACGTGAGGACGTCTGGGATCTGTGGGAACGCAGCCAGGAATTGACGCCGCGGGGTCGGGGTACGGATTTCGAAAACCGGTACGAGGAAGACATCGCGGCGGCGGCTGCGATGGGCTGCCGTTTATTCCGTTTCTCGATCGCCTGGGCCAGGGTCGAACCGGAGTGCGGGCACTTCGATGCCGCGGCGCTGGATCATTACCGACGGGTGGCGGAGTGCGTGAAACGCCACGGGATGGAGGTGATGGTGACCCTCCACCATTTCGTGTGGCCCCTTTGGCTGGAGCGGGATCACGGCGGTATGATCGGCGACGCGTTCCCCGATCTGTTCTCCCGCTACGCCGACCGGGTGGCGGAGGCTCTTGACGGGGTGATTGACTGGTGGATCACCTTCAACGAGCCCAGCCAGCTGACTTTTGGCTACATCAAGCCGTGGTGGCAGAGCCGCTACTACATGCCGCCGGGGTTGCCCCGTGGGTCATCCGTCGACTCCGAAGCCGAGGCGGTGGGGAAGCTGGTGCCGAACCTGTTCCGGGCGCACGCGCGTGCCCGGCAGGCGGTCCGGCGGCGCATGCCCGGGGCGCGGGTCGGGGTGAACCCGCTGGTCACCGGCTTTCCCGGTTGGTTGCAGAGTCTCATGGACTGGGGGGCGTGTCATCGCGGTTTATCCGAGGCGCTGTTCAAGTTCACCACCCGCAGCGCCCTGGTTTCAGAGCGTTCGCAGGTGGACATCGTGATCGGTGGCATCAGCGGAGCGGATCAAACCCGTTACGAGATCAGTCATCCCTATCTCCACACCGGCAAGGCGGTGCTGGTGCGTGGGGATTTTCCCGGCTCTGGAAAGGATGGTTTGGTGGGACGGAAGGTGGGCGTCGTGGGCGTGGGAAATCAGGAGATTTCCTGGCGGCGCGATCTGCCGGAGGGTGCCCGGCGCGTCGTCCTCACCAACTACCATGAAGCGCGGCAGTGTCTCCGCGACGAGGCGGTGGACGCGATCTATGGCGATGCCTTCTATCTTCTTCCCGAGGGCTTGGAGGACGCCGGCGACTTCCGTTGGCTGTTGACCGGGCTGACCGACGAGCATTATGTCGTGGCCGCGGCCCACGGCCATGGGCGGCTCATGGCGGTGGTGAACAAGGTGGTAGCGGAGCTGCGTGGAGCTGAGGGCGTGTGGCCGGATCATCCGGGTGTGCCGGCGACCTCCCTGCATGAGGTTTTCCGAGGTGGCGACAGTCTGCCCGATCAGATGTCGAGCGCCCGTGGCGTGCGGCGGGTGAAGCGCCGGGGCCGCCTGCGGGTGGGGTTCCGCACCGATGCAGCGGGGCTTTCCTGCGATTGTCAGCAAGGCGGCACGGAGATGGAGCTGGCGCGCCGTATCGCCGAGGCCTTGCTGGGGGACCGGGAAGCGGTCGAGTTCGTCCCGCTCGAACCGGCGAAGCGCCTGGAGGTTCTCGAATCGAAGACGACCTGGTTGAACTGGGCGTGGCGGTTCTGGGGAACCACCAGCCTCATCGCCAATGCCAACTGGTGGTATCTCGGCATGTTGGGAAGACTGCCGCGGGAGCTATGCCCCGAAGAGGCGGTCGGAGCTCAGGATTTTGTGGGGCTCGACTATTACTGGGGCCTCCCGACGTGGAAGCTGCACCGCTTCCGTTTGTTGGAGGAGGCGGCTCATGGCCGGTTCCTCAAGGCTCCGGTGTGGCCCCGGGGCCTGCGGAATGCTCTGAGACGGTTTTCCAAATGGTTTCCGGACCACGAGCTTCTCATCGTCGAGAACGGCTGTCCGCCCGAGGCCGGGGGGATGAAACGCGGCGACTACATGGATGCCCACCTCCGGGAGGTGAAGGCGGCGCTGGCCGAGGGGATTCCGGTCCGGGCCTACAATTGGTGGTCGGTCACCTCCAACCGCGAGTGGGGGCACGCCTTCGACCCGAACACCGACTTCGGTCTCTACTTCGTCGATCTCGACAAGGACCCGGGGCTGACGCGGATCGCCACGCCGGAGACATTGCGCTATCACCAATGGATCACCGGCGGGCGCGTCTAGAAAGCAGGTGGGTTGCGGATCTTTGAAATCGGCCGCATTCCCGGACTCACTTCCACGTCAGAGCACCCTTCTTGAGCGCATAGACGTAGGCGAATGCCAGAATGCCGGCGAAGCCGGAAATGCTGACCAGTGCGGTGGGATCCCCATGGTGGACGAGGTCGCGGAACTGGACCGCCCACGGATACATGAAGACCACTTCGATGTCGAAAATGACGAAGAGCATCGCCACGAGGTAGAACTTCACGGAGAAGCGCGGAGCGCCTTCCCCGATCGGGAGCATGCCGCACTCGTAGGCGGTATCCTTCATGGCGTTGCGGCGGGCGGACTTGCCGAGGGCGACGCTGAGACCCAGGGCCACGGCCGCGAATCCCACGGCGCAGAGGATCTGGATGAAAACGGGAAGGAATTGTTCGTTCATCGGGACGCCCGGGGGATAGCGGCGGGGGGTGAACGTGCCAAGCGTGAAAGCAGCCATGAGAGACCGTCGGACGGTCGTGGCGGCACCGGCTGGAGGACGGAGGCACCTCCTTTCCAAAAAAAAGCCCGCTTCCGGCTGACCGGAAGCGGGTCTCAGGGAAAGCTTACCTAGCTTCAGTCCTCCTGCTGCTGAGCGATCCATTCGCTCGAGGCTTCGTGGACACGGTTCGTGCCCTTGTATTCCTTGCCGATCTTTTCGACCAGACCGCGGGTCACCAGGTTCTGAAGTTTCTCGTAAGCACGAAGGCGAAGCATTTCCTCGCCACCGCTCACGGCATTGCGCACTTTCAGGTTCTCAAAGACGCGTTCGAAAAGGTCGTTGAAGCCAAAGACCTTGTCTTCCGCGAGGACGTTGCAGAGTTCATCCGTGACGTGATCGGGAAGCCGGCGCGAGAACCGAGTGCGTTTCGTGGTGGTTGCCATAGCGGCGCGAGGATAGCAGCAAGCTGTCACAAAAGCGACCCCAAAAAGATCAGGCTTTAAAAAAATGCCGCGTATTCTGGCAAACAAAAAATTAAGGATATCCAAAATAAATGCTTGTGTGCCCTTCACCCGCGTCGGGCATTGACGGATCAAAGGGCCTCGCCAAGCTGACCGCACGATGATCGTGCGCTTGCGGGGAACGGTGTGGGAAAGCTACCCGAATCGGCTGGTCGTGGACGTGGCCGGGGTGGGGTATGAAGTGCTGGTCCCGCTGAGCTGCATCGACCGCCTGCATCCGGTCGAAGGGCGCCCGATCGATCTTCGGACCTATCATCACCAGCGCGAGAACGGGCAAACGCTCTATGGTTTCTCCAGCGAAGAGGAGCGCGACGTTTTCATCCTGCTGATCGATCGGGTGAGCGGGATCGGCCCGGCGATTGCGATGTCGATCCTGAGCGGCATGCCGGCCGGGCGTTTCAAGGCCTGTGTGGCAAATGGCGAAATTGGCGAGCTTTCGAAGATCAAGGGTCTGGGGAAGAAGACGGCGGAGCGGATCGTGCTGGAGTTGAAGGACAAGGTCGGGGTGGTGGATACGTGGCGGGAGGTGGCGGCGGGAGGCATGCAGCCAGCGGCGGCGGATGCGGAACTGGCGTTGTTGGCGTTGGGCTACAAGCAGGTGGACGCGCGCAAGGCGGTGAAGGCGGCATTGGAGGCGCAGCCGGGGGCGGCGACGGAGGAGTTGGTCCGCTGCGCGCTTCGTTCGATGGCATGAAGGCGGATTTCGAAGCATTGCGCGATGCCGGAGCCGGGGAGCGGTTCGGGCGCAGCTGGAAGGTTTCGCCGCAGCCGCTGGCGCTGTCGAAGGGCGAGGTGCGTGCGCTGCGGGGTATGGGGCACGTGCTGGCCAGATTCCAGCAGACCTGCGACGAGGTTTACCGGCGGAGCGCTGCGGGTTCGCTGCCGGGCTGGATCGCCGAACTGCTGGATACGGGCAAGCCGACGTGGATGGTCGAGGTGCAGCGGGAGGCGGGTCGCCAAGGCCAGATGCCGCGCGTGGTGAGGCCGGACCTGATGATGGGCGAAGACGGCTTTTCGCTGACGGAAATCGATGCCGTTCCAGGGGGAATGGGTCTCACCGCATGGTTGGCCCGCACGTACAGCAAGGCGGGCTTTGAAGTGGTGGGAGGAGCGGACGGCATGGTCGAGGGCTTCCGGCGGATCACTTCGGAGGGGAATGTGACCGTCGTGGCCGAGGAGGCGGCGGATTATTTTGAAGAAATGGAGTGGCTGGCCGAACAGGCCGGCGGAGACCGGCGGATTGCGATGGTGGAGGATTTCGACGAGGCGGCGGAGGTTTACCGGTTCTTCGAATGGTTCGATTGGGAGAGCATGGATGTTTACCGCAAACTGGCGGAAGACTCCGTGGCGGGGAGGGTGGGGTTAACGCCCGGTTGCCTGCCGCACTTGGAGGACAAATTGTGGCTCGCGCTGCTGTGGACGCCGGCGCTGAAGCCGATGTGGCAGTCGATGATGCGCGGGAGTCACTTGCAGCGTTTGCGCGAGTGGGTGCCCTTCGGTTGGGTGGCGGATCCGGAACCACTGCCGCCGCAGGCGGCATTGCCGCGGCTCGGGGTGCATGGCTGGGACGAGGTGGCGGAGTTCAGCCAAAAGGAGCGGCAGCTGGTGCTCAAAATCAGTGGTTTCCACGAGATGGCGTGGGGCTCGCGGGGCGTGCACATCGGGCACGATCTTTCCTCGATGGAGTGGAAAGCGGCGTTGATGCAGGCTTTGGAGGACTTCAGCCAACAACCGTGGATTTTGCAGGAGTTTCGTGAGACGAGGCTGATCGAGCACCCGGTTTACCAAGATGACGGCTCGGTGGAGGTGATGCCGATGAGGGCCCGGCTTTGTCCGTATTATTTCACCGATGCGGCAGGGAAGACCGAGCTGGGCGGGTGCCTGGCGACGCTGGTCCCGGCGGATAAGAAGAAGATCCACGGCATGAATGATGCCGTGCTGGTGCCCTGCGTCGAGGAGAGCGATCTGGAGTGATCGCCATGAAGTGCTCCGGCATGACGGAACTTTGAGGATGGGGTCGCAAGTCGCCGGGCGAGCTGGCTCGGAGCCGACATGTCGGCTCCGGGGAGGAGCCGCGAACAAGAAGCGGCTCGGAGGAAAAAGCGGAGACACGTCTCCGCACTCCGAAGAAAGGGGACACGAAAAAAGCCCGGGTAGACTACCCGGGCCTTTGAAAGATGGATCGGAAATCCCGTGCGATCAGACGATGCCTGCTTCCTTGAGGGTCGCGTAGGCACCGTTCTTGTTGATCGTCTTGAGCGCGCGGGCGGAAAGCTTCACGCGGACGAACCGGTCGAGCTCGGGGACCCAGATGCGCTTGGTCTGAAGGTTGGGAGCGACTTTGCGCTTCACGACCTTGGTGACGTGGCGGCCGATCCCGCCCTTTTTTTTGGCGAGACCGGAACGGTTGATGCGGCCGCCGGAGCGGACTCGGCTTCCTCGGATGCTGCAAACGCGGGCCATGGTGGGAAAGTGGTTAGGGATTGAGGTCCGGTCTTCGGACGGGCGGCGAAGGATGCACGGCACCAATGACCGGTCAAGGCAAAACCCGGTGATTTCCGAAGACAATTTGCGGACGGTGGAACGGCGCGAAATCAACGGGCGAAATCCGCTGCCGTTTCGGCCAGCCGGGCGGTCTCCGGCTTTCCATGATGCAGAAGGACGCGGTAGCGAAGTTCGAGAGTAGCGCCCTTTTTCAGAAGAAAGTCGCCGCTCCCCGCCGGCTTTCCTTTCTCGAAATCATGGATGCCGAAGGGGTTGGCAGCGAGCAGACCGTAGTCGCGCGCGTGCCACCAGGTGGGGAAACGCAGGTTTTCAGGGTGGTCGAACATGGCGACCACGGCGGGTTCTCCTTTTTCATCAGGCCCATAAAACGCCACCCATTCCGAGCGCTGGCCCCAGCTCTGGTCGTCGGTGCGCCCCTCGCTGTCGAGGATCCCGCCCTTGGCCAGCGTGCCTTTGAGGCGCAGGGTGCGATCGACCCGGACCGCGCAGGTGCCTTCCTTGGTGTCGCCGAACTTCACATCATCATCGGCGGCGGTGAGCTTTGAGATCAGATCGATCCACAGGGTTTCTTCATCCGGCCTGTGGAAACGGTAGTGGCGGGTTTCGGCGAGCTGGCGTCGGCCATCGGCCACCCATTCCAGATCGACGGCGAACGAGACGCCGTTCTCCGTTTCCGTTTCCCCATGGGTTCGGAGGTGCCGGATCTCGGGTTCTCCGCCGCCGGTCCAGGCCCAGAAATCGTAGCCGTTCACCGCGCCGTGGGAAAACCACATCGAGCGGTGGTGCGGGTGGTCTTTTTCCTCACCTTCGACGCCTTTCTTGATCGGCCAGTTCCGGGCGAGGTTCGCGCCGGACGCGCTGGGCAGGGGATACACGTAGGGCACCCGGCCGGTGTGGTAGGCGGTGAGGAGCGCGCCGTCTTCCCACACTTCCACGCCGTCGTCAGTGGGCTTTAGTTCCATCGCCGTGGCGACCATGGCCAGCATCGGGGCGGTCCAGCAGAACATTCGTAACATGCACGCATTCAACGCCAGATGGATCATCTAGCAAGAGCGGGATCATCCCCCGAAGCGGGCATGGTGAGATTTCCGGGTAACATGAAAACAGATGAATACGGATAATTAAGAAAGTAAAAGTATCTTAAAATCAGTGAATTATGGCTTGATCGATGGTGCGTCTATGGGTTTTATCAACCCCGTTCACCCACACCCGCATGGTCGCGCCCGTGCCCCCCAAGGTCAGGCCGTCGGGAGTAGTGGTTCTCACCCAACCTCTATTCCACACCACACCATGAGCCGCGAGGCAGTATTGAAACTGTCCTTCCTTGGGAAGGCACCGACCGATCGAAATGACTTGTTCCGGATTCTCGACCTAGCCGGGAAGGTCCTGGAGGGCGACCAGCGCCCTGGGCTTCCCGAGGACGAGGAGTTTCCGGGAAACGTGATCCCGTTTCCCGGGACATGCCTGATGGGCGGCTGACCGCCGGGTCCGGGAAGCAGTGGCGGCGAGTTTTCCCGGAATAGATGCCGCCCTGCCTACTCCAACCCGGGTCCATGAGCGAATTCGAGGCATTGGTCGACGCGCACTACGAGGGGCTTTACCGCTTCGCCCTGTCGTTGGCCAAGAATCGTGACACGGCTGCGGATCTCGTTCAGCAAACCTTCTGCATCTGGGCCCGGAAAGGGGACCAGCTTCGCGACCGGTCGAAGGCCAAGACCTGGCTTTTCACCACCCTCCACCGTGAGTTTCTCAGCCACGCGCGGAGGACGCGGCGCTATGCGGACGGGGAGCTGACCGAGGAAATCATCGAACGGGCCGGTGCCGGAGAAGACGATGCCGATCGCCAGCTCGATGGTCAGCGCGTGCTCGAATTGCTCGGCGGACTTGACGAGACCTTCCGTGCGCCGATCACGCTCTTCTACCTCCAGCAGCACAGCTACAAGGAGATCGCCCAAATCCTCGACATCCCGATCGGGACGGTGATGTCGCGCATTTCCCGGGCGAAGGAGATGTTGAAAAAGCGCATGACCCAGGAACCGGCCAGCGCGCCGAAGAACATCCTGCAACTGCAACCCGAGCACCTGCGCAAGCACCATGGATAGGGAACAGGCACGATTCATCCTCCGGTCGTTCCGCGCGAGTAGCGCGGACGCGAGCGACGCGGAGTTCGCCGAGGCGCTGGCCTTGGCGGCGAACGACCGCGAGCTGGGCGAGTGGCTCGCCCGCGAGCACGCGACGGACACCGCTTTTGCCGCGGCCCTGAGCCGTGTGAGTTTGCCCGAAGGGTTGCGCGAGGAAGTGCTCGCATCTTTTGATGCCACCGGGGACACGCCGGTGGAGCGTGATGGCGCAGACCAGCTGTGGTCGTCCGCTCTCGCTTCCGTTTCTCCGCCTTCCGGTCTGCGGGCGGAAATCCTCGCCGCCATGGAGATGTCGGCTCCGCGGGTGATCCGACGGCCGGCGTGGAAACGATTCGCCCTGCCTCTCGCCGCTGCGGCGGGCATCGCACTCGCCTTGGTGGTGACCCGGCCCGGCGCTTCGCCGCCCGCGGTTCCAGTGGCTGCGTTGCCGACAGCGCCATCCGGTGCCGTACCGATCAGTCACGTCGAGGATTCCGCCATTTCCCTGCTCGAATCTCCCGGTTTCACGCTCGATCTCAGCAATCCGGATCACGAAGTGCTTTTCCAACACATCCGCAAGTCCGGCCGCGCCTGCCCTGGCGGCGCCGTGCCGAAGGGCCTTGAAGACATTCCCGGCCTCGGCTGCCGCAACCTCGAAGTGGAGGGAAAGGAAGGAGCCATCGTCTGCTTCCGCCGGGCCGAGGGCGACGTGGTCCACCTCGTGGTGTTCCGGCAGTCGGACATCAGCTGCAAGCTGCCGACCTGCGGCCACCCGAAACTCGGCAAGCACGGCGACTGGTCGGTCGCCCGCTGGCAGAAGGACGGCCGCGTCTTCCTGCTGCTCGGCCACGTGCCGGAAAAGCAGCTCGACGAGCTGTTCTGAGCCGCGGTGCTACGGGAAAGCCAGTAGTTTCACGGCAAGACCGATGCCGATCGCGGCGACGATGATCCGGACGATGTTGGCCGGGATCCGTTGCGCGTAGTGGGCTCCGATGAAATAGCCCGGAAATGCGCCCGCCAACAGGACCAGCGTCAGAGGTAGGTCGTAACGACCGCTGATCAGGAAACCGATCGTCGCGGCCGTGTTGCAGAGGGCACCGAGGAGATTCTTGAGCGCGTTCATCCGGTGGACGTCGCGAAATCCCAGCAGACCCAGCCCGGCCAGCATCATGATTCCGATCCCTGCCCCGAAGTAGCCGCCGTAGATCGCCACCACGCTTTGAAACGCCATCGCCTTCGGCGTCGGTCCCACGGGCTCAGCGGCGTGGGCGCGGGTCCAGCGGCGCAGCGGTTCGTTGAAAAGGAAAAGCCCCGTGGCGAGGAGGATCAGCCATGGCACGGAGGCTTCGAAGATGCTCTCCGGCATGGCCAGCAGCAGCCACGCGCCGATGCCGCCACCGATGAGCGAGACGAGTCCCATCGGCAGAATCCAGGCCCGGACCTCGCGCAGCCGCTGGCGGAACGACCACACCGAACCCGGGATGCCAAACCACAGCGCGATCGTGGAACTCGTATTGGCCATCACCGGAGGCAGGCCGGCCGCGAGCAGCGCGGGAAAGGTGAGCAGCGTGCCGCCGCCGGCAATGGCGTTCACCGCCCCGGCGGCGAAACCGGCGAGCAGGACGAGCCAGGGAAAGGGATCGGGCACGGCCCCAATAGCATCGCACACAAGGTTTCCCGCAAGGCTGAACGCCTCAACGGCGCGTCACCCGCAGGCGGAAAAAATCGCGTCCCGATTCCGGAGCGGGAAACACCACGCTCAGGATCTCCAGGCCGGCGTCCGCCGGGTGCGGACCCACCGAAACGCTCTGGATGGCGCCATCGAAAGTCGCCCAACCCGAGAGATCGGTGGAACGCTGGATTTCGTAGTGGAAGGCCGCACTCGAAAACTGCGAGCCGGTGCCGGAAGACCCGACGCGGCGGACGAGGTTCAAGGTGCCGGGGTGGAGGTCCAGCGGCAGCGGATCGGACGTGCCGGGATCGCTGCCCGTGGCGAATTCGATCAACGCGCTCCGACCATCGCCATCCGCGTCGGAATCATCCGGATTCGCCAGTGCCACGGCCTGATGCAGCTCGCCGCCGAGCGTGGCCGAGTTGACGCCGGGCTCACGCACGGAAACCAGCACCGCGCCGGGGCTCATGAGTGCGGCCGAGGTGGTCTGGCAGGAGATCGAACCGAATGCCGGCACGGTCCAGGTCGGAGCGGAAAAAACGAGCTGACCGGTGGCTTGGGCAAAATCCGGAGCGTCCAGAATCCACAGGTAGATGCGCTTGCCGGATTGGCTTGAGGCGTCGACCGAAGCCGCTCCGGAAAAGGAGCCGGCAAAACCCTGTGCCACGCCATTGAAGGTGCCGACCGCAGTCGTGGCATAGCTCACGAAATGCGCTTGGAGGGTGAAGTGGTCGTTTCCCGCCGCGATCACCTCCGCCGGGGTCAGATCGAAGGTGCCAACCATCACCCGGCAGCCGACCGGGAGGTCGAGACCCTGGATGCTGCCCACCCCTCCGCCGGCACCTTGGGCACCATAGCTCACGGAAACCCCGTCGGCGCAGGCGCAGGCCGCCACCAGGAAGAAAGCGAGGGCGCGGATCATTCCTCGTAGATGAACGGTTGCGGGCGTTCCCAGAGGCCGTCCTCCGTGAAACGGAAGAGCAACCAGGCAGATGCCGGATCGATCGGACGGATGGAAGCGTCGGTCAAATCATCCCCGATCGCGCGCCAGCCACTGCCGCCGGGATTCGTCGCGTCCTTTTGATAGTAGGGCTGATAACCCCACGGGCTTTCGAGATAGACGTGGCTGTGGTTGTTGGCGTCCGGGCTCACGAGGAAGAACGGGTTCAGCCCGAGAGTGCCGAGGGTGGCGTGCTCCACCGGTGTCTGGCTGCCGAGGATGCGGATGCCTTGGTCCATCACGCGCAGCCGCTTGCCGAGCACCACCTCGCCGTGGAACCAGAGATCGAGCGGCTGATCCTCCGGATGGCGGAAGGTGAAGCCCTCGCCCGGTTGGACGATGCTGTCGGCCATGTCCTCGAAGGGGTCGGCGGTGGAACGCCAGCCCGCCCCTCCCAAACCACCACTACGATAGTAGTAGTCGCTGAACGAGCCGTCCGGGTTCACGAAGGAAATCAGATCGCCCCCGTCCGGCGTGCCGGGGACGAGTCCGTCCTCATTGAAGCGTCCGAAGAGCGAAGCCAGCGAATGGCTACGGCGGATGACGTAGGTGCCTCCCCCGCCGGATGCCAGCCGGGCGGCGAGCAGCTCGTTCGCCCGACCCAGCTCCAAGGTGCTGCTGGCGTTTCCGGTGATGGCCATGAGCGCGCCCTCGGCGGGGCCGGAGGTGATCTGCACTTCGTGATCGAGCCACTGGCCCGGCGTCCAGGACGTCCGGGTGTCGGTGAGGGTGAAGCCGTCGGCCGTGGTGAAGCGGCCGCCATCCAGCGCCCCGCGGGCAAAGGGAGGAGCGAAGAGGTTCTGCTCCCGTGTCACCGGTCGCTTCAGCCAGCCGAAGGGGGCCGAGCGCACGGTGCCGCCGCCCACATCCACCGCGAGGCGGAGGTAGGCGGAATCGAAGGCATAGAGGCTCGATCGCACCTCCTCGGTGCCATCGGCGAGGTCGGAGACGTCGATGCTGAGGACGTTCGCTGGAATATCGCTGCCTCCGGGACCATTGAGATCGGCGAGGGTGCCCCAGCCGCTTTCGAGATCGAGCGTGCCTTCCAGCCAGTAGCTGACGCCGGCGCGAGTGGCGGAGGGACGCGTGAAGACAAGCTCGAAGCGCCGCGAGCCATCGGGCAGGATCACCGCCTCCAGATGCGGGGTGCGGAGGACGCCGGCAAGAGCGCCGGGGACGGTGGAAACGGTGGCATCGCCACGGGTCGGATCGGTTGCCAGGGCGAACTCGATGCCATCGTTCAGCATGTCACCATCGTGATCATCCGCCGGATCGCCGCTCAGGCCGTAGCGGCCGGCCCATTCCTGCCAAGTGCCCGCGACGGGCGGCTGGCTGACCTCGACGATGACGTTGGCACTGGTCGTGCCGGCCGCGTTGGTGGCGGTGAGGGTGTAGGTGGTGGTCGAGTTCGGAGCTACGGTGATCGTGGTGGAGCCGCGGACGTCGGTGCCGTTCATGCTCAGGGTGGTGAGCGGCGAGCCTCCGGAAACGACCGTCCACGAGAGGGTGACTTCCGTTCCCGCGGTCACGGCATCGGGGGAGGCGTTGAAGACGATGATGTCCGGGGCACCGGGCGCGGGTGCGGCGGCATCGGCGTCCTCGATCTGCAGGAGGTAGGCGGCGAGGTCGTCGAGTTCCTGCGAGGTGAGGTCCACTCCGTCGTGGGCGGAAATGGCGGCGGCGACGGTCGTTGCGGAGCCATCGTGAAGGAAGGGAGCTCCATCGTGCAGGCCGCGCAGCGTGGGCGTGTCGAGACCGGTGAGAGTGCCGCCGAGGCGGGATCCACTGGAAGGCTTGAGCGTGCCGATGTCATGCAGCGGGGCTTTCCCCGAGTCGGTGAAATTCACGCCGCTGTGGCAGGAGGCGCAGTTCTCGGCGATGAAGATGTTTTTCCCTCGCAACGCGGCGAGCGTATTCGCGCCGTCCTGCTGGCGGTGCGGCGTTTCGGCGAAGCCGGACAGCGAGGTGACGTAGGCGGCGAGTGCGTCGAGATCGGCGCTGCGGCCGGCGTTCGGAGTGCCAAGCGGCGGGTGCGGCGTCCCGTTGATCATCCCGTTGCCATCGGCCAGGTCGCGGACCTGGTTGTCGAAATCCTGGACTTCGTCGAAATTGGCGGACCAGTGGAGCGGGCCGTGGCCGGTGCCGGCGCGGCCGCGCAGGTCGGTGGTATTCCGAAGACCTTCGCCGAAACCGGTGAAGTCCCAAACGCGACCATCGTGGCCGCCTTCGTTGTGGCAGGCGGCGCAGGAAATGTAGTCCTGCGAGCCCATGCGGTCGTCGGCTGCATCGTAGAAGAGCTGCTTGCCGAGCAGCACGTCGGGGGCAAGGGCGTCGGTTTCCACCGGGCTCAGTGTGGCGAGCAGTGTGGCTTGGGGGACGCCGTGGTTGATGATGTCGGACACGGCGTGAAGCGTCACCGTGCGGCTCATGAAGTTGTGGGTGAAAAGCACGCTGCCATCCCGCGAAAGCGCGAGGCCCTGAGGGGCGCGGCCGACCGGGATGCGGAGGAGTTCTTGTCCGCCGTAGACATCGATCACCGAAACCTGGCGCGAGCCTTCGAGGGCGACGAAGAGGAACAGGCCGAAAGGATCGAAGATGGCGGTGGACGGCACGGATCCGTCGTCGTGGTCGATGCGGCGCTCCGGCAGTTCCGCGCCAGCGGCGAGGTCGATGACCGAGGTGATGGCGCGAACGGTGGTGTCGTGGGTGAGGTTTCGGCCATCGCGCAGCACGCCGCGCTGGATGTTGTCCTGCTTCGAAGGCACCCACGCGAAGTCGCCCGCGGGTGAGATGACGGCGGGCCCGAGGTAGTTCGGAAGGCCCCGGCCACCGCCGCCGGAGTCCGGCTTCTGCGAGGGGGCGAGCAGGATGGTGTCGAGGGCCGACATGGCCGCGGTATCGACCTTCACGACTTCGCCGCCGCCTTGGTCGGGCGAGGGCTCACCCGTAACCTCACCGGGGACGAGCGGCGTGATGAAGCGCGAGACGTAGGCGGTGATGCCATCGGCCGTGATCGAGACATGCCGGGGGTGCGGGCCGACTTCGGCGAGGGCGAGGATTTCGCCGCTGGCGGGATCGAGCTTCGCGAGCTGGCCGGTGGCTTGCAGTGCGACATAGGCGGCCGAGCCATCGGGAGCGAAGGCGAGCCCGAAGGGCGCGGATCCGCGAGGTAGGACGATGTTACGGGAAATATCGTAGGTGGCGGGATCGATGACCGCGATGGTGGCGTCACCCGCGTTGGCGACCCACAGCGAACCGTCCGGCGCGAAGGCGAGGGAGTGGGGTTTTTCACCGGTCGGGATCTCGGCGATGAGGGCACCGGTGGTGGTGTCGAGAGCGCTGACGGAGCCGTTGTCCGGGTTCACGTTCCAGACGCTGGCTGGTGCCGTGACGATGGCCTGCGAGACGGTGGGTGCGGGGCCGGAACTTACGAGCCGGATGTTCTGGTAGAACGTGGTGACGGTTTCCGTGCCGCTGGCATCAATGGCGGTCAGCGTGACGAGAAAACGCCCGGGGCGGCTGAAGACGTGGCGGTTGAAGGGCTCGGTGGTGGTTTCCTCCGGTGATTCGTCGCCGAAGTTCCAGAGGTAGAGGACGTTGGTTCCGCCCGTGGCATCGATGTTGAAATCCGTCTCGCTGCCCACCCAGTTCACCCCGGTGATGGGCGGCTGGATGGCGAGCGCCGGATGAATCGTCCAAAGGAAACTGGTGGAGGCTGACTCACCGGAGGGATCGGTGGCGGTGAGCGTGACGCTCATGGTTACCGGAGCGGTGGGAACGCCGAGGATTTCCCCGGTGCTCGGATTCAGCGTGAGTCCGGAGGGCAGGCCGCTGGTGGAAAATGAAAGTGGATCGCCGTCGGGATCGCTCGCCTGCGGTTTGAGGGTGACGCCGGTGCCGACGGTGTGCGCGCGGTCGGCGATGCTGGCGAGGGTGGGCGGGCGGTTCGGTTCGAAGGGCGAGAGGTAGGAGCCTTCGACGATCACCTTGGCGGGATCTCCCGGGCGCTGCCAGGCGAGGTTGATGTGGTCGTTGCCGCTGTCTTCCTTGTGAAGAATTTCAAGGTAGTAACGGCGTCCTCCGACGAGCGTCACGGGAGCGGACTGCTGGCTTGGCGATTTGTCCCACTGGCTCAGGGTCGAGCCGCCTTCGATGCTGGCGATGGCAATGGCTTGCTCGGGCGATTCGTCGCTGCTGAGCAGGAGTCGCGCGGAGTCGTCGGCGGAAATCCAGAAGACGTAGGCACCGCTCACGGGAGTATGGATGTATCCTCGGACGCGGGTTCCGTAGCTGTTGCCCGAGTTGACGCCTGCGGGAAAGCCGACGATGGCATCCTGAGCGGTGGGCGTATCCGGGAAGCGTGGGTCGGAGGTCAACAGGTCGATCGTATTGCCCGGGAGGCTGGTCCACGTTTCGCGCAGCAGCAATCCCTCGCCTTGCCCCGGGAGCCGGATGGTCCACACGAAGCCCACGGTGTCGGAGGCGGCACCATCGACGTGGACGGACAGCGTGACCGGGAACACGCCTTCGGCGGTGGGACTGCCGGTGATGCGGCCGGTGGAGGCGTTGATCTGCAAACCGGGAGGAAGCCCGGTGGCGGTGAAGGTGACGCCGGCGGCATCGAACGCCGAGGTGGGCGGCGTGAAGGAAACGGATTGGCCGGTGATGTCGACGCGATCGCTGATTTCGGCGAAGGAGGGAAAGCCCACGGTGAAGCGGAGGAATACCTCGTTGTCGGCATTGCGGTTGGCGGACCAGATCCAGCGGGCGTCGGAGCCGGTGGGAAAGCCTTTCACGACGTCGCCCCACGGCGCGGATCCATAGGGGCCGTATTCGGTGGCGGCGGCCCACGCGGAGTCGTCGAAGCCGGGCAGCTGCCAGCCTTCGGGTGCCGAGGTCGCGACCTTCCAGCCGGAGTCGGTGAGGACCGTTTTGCCATCGATGGCGAACTGGCCGATCACCCCACCGACGTCGCCGGAATCCATCGCGCGGATGGCGAGGGTGGCGCGGCCATCGGTGCTGAAGGCGGCACGCAGGGCTTTCGTCCAGTCGGTGCCGATGGCGACGAGTTCGCCGTTGACGTAGAGTTCGTGGCGGTTGTCGGCGGCGATGACGGATTCGTTCTCCGGTTGGATGGCGCGGAGGCAGCGGGAGGGGACGATCGCTTTCGGGGTCCTCGGGGACGACCACTTCAGTTGCACGACGGCTTCGTTGATGGCTTGGAAATATTCCAAGCGGATGGGAACGGGCACGCCGGCGATGAGTTGGGCGGTGCCCGAAAACTCGGTTGCGGCGTGGCCGCTCCATTCATCGATGGCCTTCGTGCCGTCGATCCAGAGCCTCACGCCATCGTCGCTGTTCACGTGGAATTGGTAGGTTTCGGTGAATTCGGGAATCACCCATCCGGTCCAGGTCGTTTTCCAAGTGTTGGGACCTAGCAGATCTGGGAACGGGCTTTCCGTGCCGTAGTCGAAGTCCACCACGGGGTCGACGCGGGATACTTCGCCGTCCGTTTCCGAGTCGGAATAAACTCCGAGGAGCCCGCTGGCGGGGGCGTCGATGGTTTCGCGGACGTGGATGATGGAGGCCTTCGAGTAGGAGCCATTGGCATCGAGGCCGAAGAGCATCCAGTAGCCGGGCACCATCACGTTGGCATTGGGATGGGCGACGAGACGGTAGTCACCGGGAGTTTTCTCCGAGAACGGGATGTTCAGAAAACGCTGGTCGGTGGAGAGGCCGTGGGTGGTGGCCATCATGCGGATCATCGCAAACCGATGAAGCCCGGGCGTGGCATTGACGCCGAAAACCGATCCGAGCGTGACACTGTCCGGCGCGGACGAAAGGACCGGCCGAGTGGCGGGCTGGCCGTTCGATGAATACAAGGACGGCGGCGTGTAGAGCTGCGCGTCGGTGTGGGTGAAGGAGGCATTGGGGTCCCCCGGGGTGTAGCCACCTCCGCCGGAGAACACGCGGCCGTCCGGCAGAAGCAGGGCGGTGGAGTGGTAGTTCCGCGGAACCGAGATGTCGGCAACGGTGCGCCAGGTGCCGGTTTGCGGATTCCAGATCTCGGAGGCGAGGATGGTGCCTTGGTCGCTGAACTTGATGCCTGAGGTGTTGCCGCCGACGACGAGAACTTCTCCCGTGGGAAGCACGATCGCGTTGTGAAAACGCCGTGGGAACTGCATCGGCGAGGTGAGGGCGACGGTCGGAGGGGTGGTGTTGAGGTCGATGGTGTAACTGGTGGTCGAGGAAGTTTTCGCGTTGGTGAACGACGAAGCACCGCCGGCGACGAGGAATTTACCGGACTCGTACATCACCACGCCGGCGTGCTTCGGGTAGTAGTCGCCGGGGACCTGGAGGCCGGCGGAAACGCGGGTGCCGTTGCCGTCCGGGGACACCCAGTGCATTTCCTTGGTGGGGCCGAAGTGGAACAGGCGGCCATCGGGCGCGACGAACACGTAGGGCCACCAATTCGACTCAAAGCCGGTGGCACCTGCGACGGGTTGCCAGTTGATGCCGCCGAGCCGCTGCCAGATGTCGGTTTCGGGCGAATACCGCTCCGCCGTGTTGGGGCCGCCGTTGCCGGAGACGGTGAAGACGTCGCCGTCCGGCAGCGCGACGCTGGTGGTGTACCAGCGGGGATCGAACATGTTTTTGACCCGCTGCCAGCGATTCTTCCGCCAATCGTAGGCCGACGAATCGCGGACGGTGTAGCGCCCACCCATCGTCTGGAGGGTGCCGTCGGTGCGCATCACGAGGTGGGCGCAGAACATCTCGTGATCGAGATAGAGGTCGTTGGAAAACGTGCCGGTGGCCGGGTCCCACACCGCCCACTGGGTTTGGGTTTTCGTGCCCGGCCAGTGCTTCACCTCCTGCCCGGAAAACGTAAGGATCTTGCCGTTCGGCAGGGAGGCAGCGGAGACCGGCGTGTGCGGCCACGTGACGATCGCACTCCAGCTGCCGGCCTGGTTTGAGGGGCCCGGAGGTGCGGGCGTGCCGTCGAACCCGGGAAGCAGCGCGGCGGCATCGGCCCAAAAGGCGTCGTCCTCGGCGTGTTGGTTCGGATCGGCGAGCAACGGCAAAGCGAGTGCCGCTGCCAAAAGAGGCAGAAGGGATCGGGGGGACATGGGGGGTGGGGGTGCGGAAGGTTACGTGGGACTACGGACCGGCGTATTACGCGATCGCGGAGGTCAGGGGGGAGGCGGGGGCGAGAACCGGGTGTCGGTGAGAGCGTGGAGGAAGGCGAGGAGGTCGTGTTTGTCCTGCTCGCTCAGGCCGAGCCCATCATGCTTGGAAAGGTTCGGGTCCAGCGTGGGGGAGGGGTGGATGCCGGAATCGTAGTGTTCGATCACCTCTGCCAGCGTGGCGAACCGGCCGTCGTGCATGTAGGGCGCGGTCAGGGCAACGTTGCGCAGCGAGGGTGTCTTGAATTTCCCCAGATCGGCTTCGTTTTCCGTGATCCCGGCCAGCCCGGCATCCTTGGAGAAGTCCGAGTCCAGGCCGTTGTTGTGGAAGTCGTGATTGGTGAAAAGCGCGCCGCCGTGGCAGTGAAAGCAGTCGGCACCGTGGAGGCCGCGGGCTGGATCGTTCTCGGTGATGAAAAGCTGGAAGCCCCGCTTCTCCTCCTCGCTGAACTGGGTTTCGCCGCGAAGCGCGCGGTCGAAGCGGGAGTCTTGGGAGAGCAGGCTCAGCAGGAACTGCTCGAGGGCGAGACCGAGCCGCTCTTCGGTCACGCCGGGCGACCCGAACGCCTTGGCGAAGGCTTCGGCGTACGTCTTCTCCAGCGCGGTGACCAGCTCGCCGAGATCGTGGCCCATTTCATCCGGATGCTCGATCGGCACGCGGATCTGCTCGCGCAAGGTCGGCGAACGACCGTCCCAGAAGAACGAGCGGTGCCAGGCGAGGTTGAAGAGGGGCATAGAGTGGCGGGCTGACAAGCGGCCGCCGATGCCGGTGCTCAGGGGTTTCGGATCGGAAAACGCCAGCTCCGCCTGATGACAGGACGCGCAGGAAACCGAGCCATCGCGCGACAGGGCGGGGTCGGAAAACAGGGCCTTGCCGAGGGCGATGCCCTCGCGGGTGAGGGGATTGTCGGCGGGCAGGGTCACCTTGGGGAAACGCGGTGAGATTTCCAACCGGTAGGGTGTGGTCCCGGGAGGGGCGTTCACGGCGGGGGCCGCCGTGTTTTCCTGGCTCATCTCACGGCGGGTGGCGAGGAAATGAAAGGCACCGGCGGCGTGGACGGCGATCTCACCCGCCAAAGCATCTCCCTCGCGCGAGTGAGTGCTGGGCTTCGCGTCGGCCAGGTCGAACGCCAGCACCTTGTCGAGATCCAGCGCGAGCCGGAGCGTCTGGTGGTCGGCAGGGAGCTCGATGGGCACGGTGATCTCCAAATGCTGCGGGTCGTTTCCGATGTGGTAGGAGAATCCGCGGTCCTCCTGACCCTCGCGCGCCAGCCGGCCTTCGAGGGCGAGGAAGATGAAGCCGGTCTGCCATTCCCAGTGCATGTTGTTCAGTGCGGGATTCAGCGGGTCGTCCGCGCCGAAGCTCGCCGGGTCGGCGTGGTTGAGCTTCGGCGGCGGGCCGAGGCGGAAACGCACCGCCTGCATCGGCTCACCGGGAAGCCCGCGGAGGGGAGGAGACAAGCCCCGACCGGCCGCGCTGAAGAAGCCGTTCCAGTCCGCGTTCGGCAGCCAAGTTCCGTCGGACTTTTGAAACGACACCTGGGAGAGAATCACATCTGCCCGGGAAATCGCCACGCCTCCGCGGATTTCCGAGGTGAGGGGGCGGTCACCGCGCACGAATTCGACCTCCAGCCGAAGATCCCGCGCGTCCTGCGACCAAGCGGTTGCGGAAACGAGAAAGATAAACGGGGGGAGGAGAAAGAAGAATGGGAGCTGGCGGAATGCACCGAGCACAAAAAGAATCCTAGCATGGCGGTCAAACTCCGGATGCGGCCGGTCCCAGCCGTTTGCGATACCGCGTTTCGTCGAGCCACGCTTCGCCGAGCTGAAATCGTTTCTCCGAGCCGTCCGCCTCAAACCCGGCTTCTTCGTAAAACGCTCGGGCGGCCATATTCTCTTTGAGAACCCAGAGAACGATTTCATCCCAGCCGGCCTCCCGGGCAAGCTCATCGGCAAACTTCATCAGGCGCGACCCCAGACCCTGGCGCCAGTGAGCCGGGGAAACATACAGGGCCCAGATTTCCCCGCAACGGAGGCCGCACCCGTCACGGTTGGCTCCGACCGAAATCCACGCCGAAACCCGTCCACCAGAGGTGTTCACATAGGTCCGGCTCTCAGAGCGTTCTAAAATCCCGCGCCAGCGATCCGCCCGTTGGCGAACGTCCATGCTGTCCAAGGTTTCGTCGGGCACGATCCCCCGGTAGGCGGTCTGCCACGCCTCCACATGGACCAAAGCGATCTCCTCGGCATCTTTTACCGTCGCGATGCGGATCACGGTCTTGAAATGGCCGGTTAGGTGGTGCCGCTAGACGATTTTCAGGCGGGCGAGGTCCTGGGTGTCGATGAGGCCGACGGGATGGCCCTCGGCGTCGAGGACCACGACATCGTCGACGCGGTGCGAGCCGATGGTCTGAACCGCCTCGGCGGCGAGGGCGTCGGCGGCGACGCTGATCGGGTTGCGGGTCATCAGCTCGGCCACGGGTCGATCGCCGACGTTGGCATCCTGTTGGTAGGAGCGTGCGAAGTCGCCGTGGGTGAAGATTCCGGCCAGCCCGCCGTTTTCCTGAACAACCACACATGCGCCCGACCGGGCGGCGGACATGGCGGTGAGGGCATCGCGGACAGTGGCCTGGTGCGGCACTGCGGCCAGCGCCTCGCCGGCGCGCATGATGTCGGAAACTTTCGTCAGCAGCGCCCGGCCGAGGGCTCCGCCGGGGTGGAAACGGGCAAACTCCTTCTCGGTGAAGCCTCGTACTTCAAGCAGGGCCATCGCCAGAGCGTCGCCCATCACGAGCATGGCGGTGGAGGACGAGGTCGGGGCGAGATTCAGCGGGCAGGCCTCGCGCTCGACGGAGGTGTCCAGCGTGACATCGGAATGATGGGCGAGGGTGGAGTCCGTGCGGCCGGTCATACCGATCAGGCTGATGTCGAACCGCCGGAGGTGGGGGAGAAGGTCGAGCAGCTCGACCGTTTCTCCGGAATAGGAGAGGGCGATCACCGCGTCGCCATCGCACACCAGGCCGAGGTCGCCGTGGAGGGCGTTCTGGGAGTTGAGGACGACGGCGGTGGAACCGGTGGAGTTGAGGGTGGCGGCGATCTTGTGGCCGATGTTCCCGCTCTTGCCGATGCCGACGACGACGACCTTGCCGCGGTTTCCGACGGCTTGGTGGAGAAGTTCGACCGCGTGCCCGAAGGCCCCGTCCAGCCGCTGCCCGAGAGCGCTCAGGGCGGCGGCTTCCATCTCGATGACCTGCTTGCCACGGGTGATCGCGTCCATGCCCGGAGCGTGGGGGGAAACAGTGAGGGAGCAAACCGCAAACTTTGGCTGCGGGGGAGGCATCCAAACATGCGACACCTGCCCATGAAAAAACCGGAAGGCGAAAGCCTTCCGGTTCGGGATTCTTGAGTGGATCGACCGGCTCGTTAGAGTTCGAGCTCGAGTTCGTCGTCCGCTTGATTCGCGGAGTTGCCGCTCGACGAGCCGACGCCGCCCGCGTCAGGAGCCTTGAGGACGGGCTCGACGGAACCCCAGACGGTGCCTTTGCCGTTCTTCTGGAGGGTCCGGCCGCCGCCGATGGTGACGTTGTTGTCGGTCTCACGAATGATCGGGGCTTCGACGCTGTTGTCGAGGCGCAGGATCACGGCTTTGCCGCCGTACGGGCCGGGATCGAACTGCCAGTTGGTTTGGGCATTGAGCAGCGGGGTCGCGAGAACCGGGCGGTTCGAGTTGCCGGTGCTGTTCTGGCCGGTGGCGGCGTCGAGCATGACGTAGCCGAAGCCGACTTCGCCTTGGCTGAGGGCCTTGCCGGGCTCCATGTTCTTGTCGGGCTTCCGGGTGTAGGGCGTCTTGGTGTAGAAGATGTCCTCGTTGTCGGCACCGTAGGCGATGAGCTGACGGAAGTAGTCGTTGGACTTGTTGCCGGAGAAGTCCAGCGAGCTGCCGGTGGCATCCGCGACGTTCTGGGCGGTGTTGTTGTCCGGGTAGGAGCCGAATTCCTGGTCGAACTCGATCAGATACATGCCGACTTGCTTGGCGTTGTTGATGGCCTGGGTCCGGTCGGCGGCCTTGCGCTGACGGAGGACCATGGGGGCCGAAAGGCCCGCGAGGGCCGCGATGATGACGATGACCACCAGAAGCTCCACAAGGGTGAAGCCACGGCGGCGCGTGCTGTTGGTTTTCATGGTTTTATGTATGTTTTTGCTATGGATTGGAGCCAATCGGCTCCGTTTTTATAAGCCCGGAGGTTTTTCAACATCCGAGTCAGTCCAAGGTAGATGCGGCACCTGCCCACACAAGGAGAAAGATGGAAGCGGAGTGGCATGATTTCCCGCTTCCACCGGGGTCTCAGCGGCGGATCCACTTCCACAAACCCAGCAGGATGATGGCTCCGGCGGTGGCGGAAACGAGCGAACGCAGGGTGGGGAGCCAGTCGGATGACCGGGGCGCGAGAAATCCGGCTTGGCGGGCGAGCCAGCCGCCGAGAAGGGCACCGGCAATGCCCAGGACAAGGGCGGAGATCCACCCGCCACGCTCCTGGCCGGGCAGGATCCATCGGGCAAGACACCCGGCCACGAGTCCCAAGATGATCCAGCTCGCCAAGTGTGCCATGAGCCCGAGTAGCCGGTCGTGTGCCAGAGGTCGAGCTGCATTTCGCTGGGGCGGATCGGTCTTGCTGGCGGGGAGGGTGCGGCGGATGATCCGGCCGATGTGGGAGGGGCACGATGGCTTCGCGGAAATGGCCCGGGACGAGCGGTTCCTGGTCGGAGTGTCGGGTGGGGCGGATTCGGTGGCGCTGCTCCAGCTCCTGACCGAGAGGGGCTTCGACGATCTGGTGGTGTGTCATTTGAACCACGGCCTGCGCGGGGCGGAGTCGGAGGCGGACGAGCGCTTCGTCGTGGAAATGGCGGAGAGCCTGGGGCACCGGGTCGCGGTGGGGCAGTGGCGGTTCGAGGAGGGGGGATCATCGATGGAAACGGCGGCGCGTGAAGCGAGGCATCGGTTTTTTATGGAAACGGCGCGCACGACCGGATGCCGGAAGGTGGTGCTGGGGCATCACGCCGACGATCAGGCCGAGACGGCGCTCTGGAACCTGCTGCGTGGCAGCCGCGGCGCGGTGGGAATGAAGCCGGTGCAGCGAATCGTTTGCGAAGGCGTGGAGCTGGAGATCCTGCGGCCGCTGCGGGGGGTGCGGCGGGCGGAGTTGCGGGCCTGGTTGAGGGAGCGGGGGATCGCGTGGCGGGAGGACGCGACGAATGCCGAGCCGGTGGCGGTGAGAAACCGGCTGCGGCACGAGGCGATTCCGCTGCTGGATGAAATCACGGGCCGGGACGCGGTGGCGGCGTTGGTCAAGGCGGTGGAAACGACGCGCGAGCTGGGTGAAATCGAGGCCTGGGCGGTGGAGCAGGCGGCGGCGATGGATCCGCAAGGGCGGCTGCATGTCGGGCGTCTGGACGCGCTGCCGGCGGCGGTACGGCGTGCGTGTGTCTTCCGGTATTTGCAGTCGGCGGGGGTGGTGGATCTGGGCCGAGCCGAGGTGGAGCGGGTGCTGGGGATGTTGGAGGAGGGCGGTGCGGCGAAGGTTTCGCTGCCGGGGGGAAGGATCGCGCGCAGACGCCAAGGAAGGTTGTGGGTGGAGGAATGAGCTGCTTGGCTGGTTGGCATGATGAAACGACTGATGCTGGCCTTTTCCGCGATGACCGTGATGGCGGCGGGGGATTGGAAACCGCTGTGGGAGGGCGACGCGCCGGGAGCGGATCGGGCGTCGGCCGGGGTCGAGAAAATCGGCGAGGGCGGCCGATATTCGGACATCGAGCAGCCGCAGTATTTCCTCTATCCAGCGGCGGCGGAAAAGCGGACGGGTCAGGGCGTGGTGATCTTTCCGGGCGGCGGCTACACGATCCTGGCGATGAATCACGAGGGCCACGACTACGCCAAATGGCTCAACGAGCGCGGCATTAGCGCGATGGTGGTGAAATACCGGGTGAGCGGGAATGATGCCCTCGGCTACGGCTATCCCGTACCCTATCTCGACGCCCGGCGGGCGATCCGGACGATGCGGTCGATGGCCGGTGAACTCGGATTGAAGTCGGTGGGCGTGATGGGTTCCTCGGCGGGTGGACATCTGGCGAGCACCTGCGCGACGCGGTTCGGCGATACCTTCGAGGAGGAATCGGGCGACGCGATCGACCAGTTGAGTTGCCGTCCCGACTTCGCCGTGCTGGTTTACCCGGTCATTTCGATGGGGGAGCTTTCCCATGAGGGATCGCGGCGACGGTTGCTTGGGGCCGATCCCTCACCCGAGGCGGTGGAGAAACTTTCGACCGAAAAGCAGGTCGGCCCCGAAACCCCGCCGTGTTTTCTCCTGACCACCGCGGACGATTTCGTGGACTGCCGCAACAGCCTGCGTTTCGCCGAAGCCTGCAAGGCCCACGGCGTGCCGGTGACCCTGCATCTGTTCGAAAAGGGCGGCCATGGCTACGGCCTGAACGGTCGGGGAGACGTCAGCGGATGGCCGGGCTTGCTGGAGGGGTGGTTGAAGGGGCGTTGAATCAACCCCGCGCCACGGCAGCCAGCGCGGCGAGAACGGCCTTCTGGGCGTGGAGGCGGTTCTCGGCTTGCTGGAAGATCGTGTCGGCGTGGGCTTCGAGGACCTCCTCGGTGATCTCCTTGCCGCGGTAGGCGGGGAGGCAGTGGAGTACGATGTGCTCCGTAGCCGCGTTCGCGAGCAGCTCCGCATTCACCTGATAGGGGCCGAAGGCGGCTTCCTTTTCAGCCTGACCCTCCTGGCCCATGGAAAGCCAGACGTCGGTGTTGATGACGTGGGCTCCCTCGACGGCCTCGGCGGGATCGGGGGTGACGCTGATGTTCGGCGCGTTGAGCTCCTGCAGGAACGCGGCGGTGGGTGCGTAGTCGGGCGGGCAGGCGACGGCGAAGTCGAAGCCGAGCTTTTTGGCGGCCCACATCCAGGAAATGGTCATGTTCGAGAAGCCATCGCCGACCCACGCGATCTTCTTGCCTTCCCAGCCGCCGAGCTTTTCCCGGATGGTGAGAAGGTCGGCGAGGATCTGGCAGGGATGCTCGTCGTCGGTCAGGGCATTGATGGTGGGAATGCCGGAGTAGTTCGCGAAGTCCACGACGTCCTGCTGGGCGAAGGTCCGGATGACGGCACCATGGACCATGCGCCCGAGGACGCGGGCGGTGTCGATGATCGGTTCGCCGCGGCCGAGCTGGATGTCGTTCTTGGAAAGGAACATGGGCGCACCGCCGAGTTCGCGGATGCCGACTTCGAAGGAGACGCGCGTGCGGGTGGATGACTTGGTGAAAATCATCGCCCAGGTCTGGCCTTCGAGGGGCTTGCCATCGCGGCCGCGCTGCCGCTTGAGCAGCTCGGCGCTGTCGAGCAGGTGGACGAGTTCCTTGTCGGTGAGTTCTTCGATGGAAAGGAGATTTTTCATGACTGGGAAAGTAAGGAGTCGAGAGTGATGCGGACGATTTCGAGAGCTTCGGAAACCTCCGTTTCGGTGACGTTGAGGGGTGGCAGGAGCCGCAAGGTTACGGGGCCGGCGGGCGGGGCGAGGAGGCCGTGGGTGATGAGTTCAGCGGAGAGGTGGAGGGCGGGAAGCTTGCCCTCGGGAACACTCATTTTCGAAACATCGAGGCCGATGCCGATGAGCAGTCCGAGGCCGCGGACGCCGGTGACGAGAGGATGGTTCCATGAGGAAACGGTCTCGTGGATTTGCGTGGCGCGGGCGCGGACGTTGTCGATGAGCTGCAACTCCGAGATTTCCCGGAGCACGGCCAGGGCGGCGGCGCAGGCGAGCGGGCTGCCGCCGTAGGTGGTGCCGTGGGAGCCGGGACCCATGAGGGCGGAAAGAGGCTTTTCGCCATCGATCAACCGGTCGGACAGCCAGAAGGCACCGATCGGGAAACCGCCGCCGAGGCCCTTGGCCCAGCTGATGCCGTCGGGCTCAAGTTCCGGAGCGATCTCGCGCCAGGCCATGGGATCACCGCAGCGGCCGAAACCGGTCTGGACTTCGTCGAGCAGCAGCAGCAGGTCGTGCTTTTCGCAGAGCGCCTTGACGCCGCGGAGGAACTCGGGTGTGGCGACGTTGACGCCGCCCTCGCCTTGCACGGGTTCGAGCAGGATGGCGGCGGTTTCCGGCTGGATGGCAGCGGCGAGCGCGTCGAGGTCGTTGTAGGGCAGGTGGCGGAAGCCGGGCAGCAGGGGATCGAAGCCCTCCTTCACCTTGTCCTGCCCGGTGGCGTTGATGCCGCCGAGGGTCCGGCCGTGGAAGGATTGTGTGAAACTAAGAACCTCGTACCTCGGCGAGCCATCGGGTTGGGGCCGGGCGTGACCGAACCTGCGCGCGGACTTGATGAGTCCGTCGTTCGACTCGGCCCCGGAGTTGGAGAAGAAGACTTTCCCGGGGAGCTTCACGTGGTTCTCGACGATGAGGCGGGCGAGTTCTTCCTGCTGCGGGATGTGATAGAGATTGGAGCAGTGAATGAGGGTCGCGGCCTGTTGCGTGATGGCATCGACCAACGACTTCGGCGAGTGGCCGAGGGCGCAGACGGCGATGCCGGAGCAGAAGTCGAGGTAGCTCTTGCCCGAGTCGTCCCACACTCGGGGACCCTCGCCTTTGATGAGGGTGAGCGGGAAACGGCCGTAGGTCTGGAGGATGTGAGACATGGGAAAGGGGCGGGGTTTAGGGATTGACGGAGGCTTTTACAAGCCGCGGCTTTGGGGTGGGATGGGCGACGACGCGCCAGGTGGCGACGAGGGTCAGAGCCCCGCCGGCGATTTCGGTAAGAGTGAAAATCTCATCGAAGAACAGCCAGCCACCGAGAGCGGTGACGAGCGGAAGGATCATCTGGATCGAGGAACCGCGGGCGACCGAGAGCGTGCGGTAGGCGTGGGTCATGGAAAGCTGTGCGGCGGCGACGAGGACCGCGGCCAGTACCATGAGCCAGAAGGCTCCGCCGGGCAGCGTGGCCGACGGCACGGCGGCGGGTCCGGCCGCGAAGATGGCGCTGGCGAGACATTGCGACGCGTAGATGGTGGCGGTGTGCTCGCTGTGCCGGAGCTGGCGGATCAGGGTGATGACCGCGCCGGCCGCCACGGCTCCGGCGAGCGCCAGGACGTCGTATTTCCCGATGGAGAAAGTCAGGCCGCCGCTGAGGAAAACGAGCAGCCCGGCGAAGCCCGCGAACATCCACGACCATGACCGGACGGTCAGCGTTTCCTTGAGCCACAGCGAGGCGAAGAGGCAACCGAAGATCGGGTAGCTGAGATTGATGATGACCGCGCGTCCGGCGCCGAGATGGACGACGGTGATGTAGAATGCGAGGATGCCGAATCCGCCGATGAGGCCGCGGGCGATCAGCAGCGGCCGGGTGAAGAGGTGCCGCGGCTGAAAACCCTTTTTCAGGAAGAACGCGCTGACGATGGCGAGCCCGACGACGCCGCGGAAAAGCGAGGCCACCCAGCCATCGGCCGCGGGCACGGCGAGGGCAATGCCGCGGATCATCAGCGCGTTCACGGCGAAGGCGACGACGGAACCGAGCATCAGGGTGATGCCGGCCTTTTCGGTCGGGGTGGTGGTCATGGTTTCGGCGGGCGCCGCACAGGTCCGGTCGGGGTAAAAACAAAAAACCCGGCGGACCATGGAGGCGCCGGGTGGGTGGTGGTTCGGTGGTATCCTTGATTCCCATCACACGCCGGCAGCTCCGAGCCAAATGGCACGGGCGACGAGACGACGGAGATGGAGTTTATGGGTCAAGGCGGGGAGTGGGATAGTCGGGCGACGGGGTTGTGGCAAGGGCGGAGTGGAGAATCTGGGAGATGGCGACGGGCTGTAGGTAGTTCCCCCTTCAGGGGGTGGCGGAGAGCAGGGCTGCCGGTTCGCTCGGGCAGCGCAGCCCCCTGAAGGGGGAACTACGTGCGGGTGATGGCGGGCTTCAAGGGACGGGAGTGCTTTGCAAGGCGGAGCGGATCAGCGGTTCGGGATCGGAGGCGTCGGCGGGGAGGAGGCGGTGGCGGAGAATGGCGGGGAAGACGCGCTGGACGTGGTCGGGATGGACGGCGGCGGCACCCTCCATGAAGGCGGCGGCACGGGCGGCCTGCATTACGGCGAGAGCGGCGCGGATGGAAACGGTGGCGTCGCTGCCGGCGAGGCGACGCAGAGTCTCACAAAGTTCGGTGATGTAGCCGGCGATCGTTTCGGATACGGGAACGCGGCGGACCTGCTGTTGAAGGTCGAGGATTTCCGCGGGATCCAGCAGCGCCTCAAGGTTGACGTCGAGCTTGCCGGCGGCGTGCTCCAGCAGGATGCGGTTCTGGGTTTCCGCGGCCGGGAGCCCCATGTGAATGGAGAGCAGGAAGCGATCGAGCTGCGGCTCAGGCAGCGGGAAGGTGCCGTGGAGGTCGGTGTCGTTGCGGGTGGCGATGACGAAAAACGGTTCGGGCAGCGGTCGCGTGACGCCATCGAGCGTGACTTGATGCTCGTTCATGCACTCGAGCAGCGCGCTCTGGACGCGGGGCGAGGTGCGGTTGATCTCATCGGCCAGCAGGCAGTGGGTGAAAACCGGGCCGGGGATGAACTCGAAGTCGCCGCGGTCCATGCGGTAGAGCGAGTAGCCGAGGAGGTCGGCGGGAAGCAGGTCGGGCGTGAACTGGACGCGCTTGAAACGACCGCCGGTGGAGCTGGCGAGAGTGTGGGCGAGCGAGGTTTTTCCAATGCCGGGCGGTCCCTCGATCAACACGTGTCCGCGGGCCAGCAGGGCGATGAGGAGGAGCGACGCGGCATCCTCCGAGCCGAGTACGGTGGCGGTGAGACGATCGTGGAGGGTGTGGATGGACTGCATGGGCGGGGCGGGCGAGCTAAGGCTCGCGGTCCAATTCGGAAGCAACCTTTTTGATGGCCTCGGGGTAGAGCCGGTGTTCCTCGACCTGGATCCGGGCGTGGAGGGTCTCGGCCGTATCGCCGGGCAAGACCGGGACTTTGGCCTGGAGAATGGCGGGGCCGGTATCCATCCCGGCATCGACGTAGTGGACGGTGCAGCCGCTTTCGGTGACCCCGGCTTCGATGGCCTGCTGCCAGGCGGCGACGCCGGGAAACGCCGGCAGAAGGGCGGGGTGGATGTTCAGGATGCGGTCGGGAAAGGCGTCGAGCAGCGGTTGCTTCACGAGGCGCATGAAGCCGGCCAGGCAAACAAGATCACACCCGGCGGCTTTCAGTGCGGCGGCGGTTTCATGCTGCGCTTCATCGGGAAACTTCGTTTTGAAACCCCGGCAGTCGATGAGTTGCGTGGGGACGCCGTGTTTTGCGGCCCGTTCAAGGATGTAGGCGTCCGGAACGTCGGACATGACGAGGGCGATCTCGGCATCGAGAGTGCCGGCTGCGATCGCGTCGAGGATGGCCTGCATGTTCGAGCCGGAGCCGGAGCCGAGAATGCCAATGCGCATGGCGGTAGTCAGGCGGGCGGAGGGGGAACTTCAAAGTGCAAAATCCGGGAGGATGGATAGGGTGGCTGGAGATGGACGAACCGAGCGTGGGCAAACCGAAGGGCTGGGCGGCGGGGCTGCCGGGGGTGGCTTCATCGCTGAAGCACGTGATCGGGCGCGACGGCATCGTGCGGGGGAGCAAGGCGCTGCTGGAACTCAATCAGATCGGCGGCTTCGACTGCCCGAGCTGTGCCTGGCCGGATCCGGACGGTGAGCGGTCGGTGGCGGAGTTCTGCGAAAACGGCGCCAAGGCAGTGGCGTCCGAGGCGATGCGACGGACGATCGGCCGCGAGTTCTTTGCCGCCCATTCCGTCGCGGAGCTGCTGGAGAAGGACGATGCCTGGCATGATCAACAAGGCCGCCTGGCCGAGCCGATGCTGCTGCGAGCCGGCGCGACGCACTATCAACCGGTTACATGGGACGAGGCGATGGCCGTGCTGGCGGAGGAGCTGGGATCGCTCGGTTCGCCGGATGAGGCGTTGTTTTACACCTCCGGCCGCGCCAGCAACGAGGCCGCGTTTCTCTATCAAATGTTCGCCCGTGCGTTCGGGACGAACAACCTGCCGGATTGCTCGAACATGTGCCATGAGTCGAGCGGTGAGGCGCTGAAGCGCTCGATCGGGGTGGGCAAGGGCACGGTGACGCTCGACGATTTTCTGGAAGCCGATGTGATTCTCTGCGTCGGTCAGAACCCGGGCACGAACCATCCGCGGATGCTCGGCACATTGGAGCAGGCGGTGAAACGCGGCTCGAGGCTGGTCGCCATCAATCCCATGAAGGAAGCCGGCTTGATGGGCTTCGCGCATCCGCAAACGGTCGCCGGGATGCTGGGGAAAGCCACGCCGCTGGCCTCGATGTATCTCCAGGTCCGGGTGAACGGCGACTTCGCGCTTTTCCGCGGCATTGCCAAATGCCTGGAGCCGGACGGGGATTTCGTGGCGCGGCACACGCTCGGCTACGAGGCTTACCGTAGTTCGGTGGAGGCCACCCCGTGGGATCGCATCGAGGCGCTTTCCGGGGTTTCCCGTGGGGAGATCGAAGCGCTGGCGGCGCTGATGGCTTCCCGTGAAAAGCGGGTGATCACCTGTTGGGCGATGGGGCTGACGCAGCATCGCAATGCCGTGGCGACGATCCGCGAGATCGTGAACGTCCATCTGATGCTTGGCGCGGTCGGCAGGCCGGGAGCGGGGCTCTGCCCGGTGCGCGGACACAGCAACGTGCAGGGCGATCGCACGGTGGGGATCTGGGAGAAAATGCCGGAGGGTTTTCTAGCGGCGCTCGATGCAAAGGCGGGCATGGTTTCACCCCGAAACCACGGGCACGACACGGTGGCCTCGATCCTGGCGATGCACCGGGGCGAGGCGAAGGTGTTCGTCGGCCTCGGTGGGAATTTCGCGCAGGCGGCACCGGACAGCACGTTCACGGCGGAAGCGCTGCGGAAATGCCGCCTGACCTGTCATGTTTCGACGAAGCTCAACCGCAGTCACCTGATCCACGGGCGGCGCGGGCTGATCCTGCCGTGCCTGGGGCGCAGCGAGGACGATGACGGGCGCTTCGTGAGTTGTGAGAACTCGATGGGCGTCGTCCAGATGTCCCGGGGAAAACTTCGGCCCGCGTCCGGCTCGTTGCTCTCCGAAGCGGAGATCGTCGCCCGGATGGCGGAGGCGGTGGTGGGGGATGTGGGAAACATCCGCTGGCGTTGGCTGGCGGCGGACTACGATCGGATCCGCGAATGGATCGAGGCGGTGGTTCCGGGTTTCGAGAATTACAATCGGCGGGTCCGCGAGCCGGGCGGATTCTATCTGCCAAATGCCGCGAAGCAGCGGGTGTGGGGCACGGATTCGGGAAAAGCGGAGTTTTCCGCGGGCGGGATCGATGCCTTCGATCCGGGTGCGGGCCGGCTGGTGCTCCAGACGCTGCGCAGCCACGACCAGTTCAACACGACCGTCTATGGCAACTACGACCGCTACCGCGGGATCGCCAACGCGCGGAAGATCGTGTTCGTGAACCCGGAGGATTTGAAGCAGCGCGGGATCGGGCCGATGAAGCCGGTCCGCATCACGAGCTACTGGGAAGATCGTAGCAGGAGTGTTGAAGGATTTCTCGCCGTGCCCTACGAGATGCCGCGCGGGATGGCGGCGGCGTATTTCCCGGAAGCGAACGAGCTGGTGCCGGTGGGCAGCGTGGCGGAGGGAAGCAACACGCCGACGAGCAAGAGCGTGGCGGTGGAGATCAAGGAGGTGTGAGGGTAAGGAGAGCGGGTTTGCAACCCGCTTTTATTCCCCACCCACTGATTGTTCGGTCGGTGGGTAAGAAGGGGCGGCTTTCAAAGCCGCTCTCCTTATTGAAGATTCTCTTCAAGAAACGCCCACTGGTCGGCGGTGAGCTGGATGATTTTATCGAGCGCGGTGCCGGCACCATGGCCGGCACTGGTCTCGATGCGGATCAGCACCGGCGGGCCGTCCTCGACCTGACAGGCCTGGAGGCGGGCGGCGAACTTGAAGCTGTGGGCAGGCACGACGCGGTCGTCGTGGTCGGCGGTGGTGACCAGCGTGGCGGGGTAGCGGGTGCCGGGCTCAAGGTTGTGGTAGGGGGAAATCCGGAGAAGGTTGGCGAATTCGGCGGGGTCCTCGGGATCGCCGTAGTCGCGCTTCCATGCCCAGCCGATCGTGAACTTGTGGAAACGTAGCAGATCCATCACGCCGACGGCGGGAAGGCAGGCTCCGAAGAGCTCCGGACGCTGGGTCATGCAGACCCCGACGAGCAGACCGCCGTTGCTACCGCCCTGGATGGCGAGATTACTGGATGTGCAGTATTTTTCCGACACAAGCCACTCGGCGACGGCAGTGAAGTCATCGTAGCTGGTCTGTTTCTTCAGGCGGATGGCCGACTCGTGCCAGTCCTTTCCATATTCGCCGCCGCCGCGGATGCAAGCCTGGGCGAAGACGCCGCCGCGCTCCAGCCACACGGCGCGGGAGACGGAAAAGCCGGGCGTCATGGGGATGTTGAAACCGCCGTAACCGTAGAGCAGAGTGCGGTGCGAGCCGTCCATTTCGAGGCCCTTCTTGTGGACCAGGAACACCGGGATCTTCGTTCCGTCCTTGCTGGGAACGAAGACCTCGCGGGTCTCGTAGACGGAGCCGTCGAAGTCGAGTTCCGGGCTTTTCCAGAGGGTGCTCTTGCCGCTGGCGATGTCGTAGCGGTAGATCGCGCCGGGATCGGTGAAGCTACTAAATCCGTAGTAGGTTGCCTCGTCGCCCTGCCGCCCGCCGAAGCCGCCGGCGGAGCCGATGCCGGGCAGGCCGACCTTGCCGGTGCGGGTGCCGTCCAGCTCGTGCACGGCGACTTCCGTGTGCGCATCGACGAGGTAGCTGCAGATGAGCTTGCCGCCGACCATGGACGCCTCCTCCAACAGATCCTCGCCTTGCGGGACGATTTCCTTCCACTGCTCACGCGCCGGATTCCGGGTGTCGATGGCGATGATCCGATAGCGCGGGGCGTCGAGATTGGTGAGGAAATAAAAGGTCGGGCCGGTGTTTCCGATGAAGCCGTAGGAGGCGTCGGCATCCGGCAGCAGCTCGATGACTTCTCCCCCGGCGGCCTTGCGGTAGGCGACGCGGTTGTCGGTGGAGGTGCCGTCGTAGATATTGATGACGAGGAAGTCGCCGTCATCGGTGACGAAGGCGGAGAGGTTCCAGTCGGGGTGGTCGTCGCGCGTGTAAACGAGATCGTCCTCCTCCTGCGACGTGCCGATTTCGTGGGAATAGACCTGGTGGTTGCGGTTGCGTTCGGTGAGGGCGCCATCTCCCTCCGGCGCGGGATAGCGGCTGTAGAAGAAGCCGCTGTGATCGGGCAGCCAGGAGAGGCCGCTGAATTTGACCCATTTCAGGTGGTCCTCCAGATCCTCGCCGGTGGCGACGTCGCGCACGCGGACCTCGTTCCAGTCACTGCCGCCGCGGGAAATCGACCAGGCGAGGAGCTTGCCATCCCGGCTGGCCTGCCAGCTGGCGAGCGCGATGGTGCCGTCTTCGGAAAGGGCGTTGGGATCGATCAGCACCCGCGGCTCGGCATCGGGCCCGGAGGCGGTCATGAGGACGCTCTGATTCTGCAGGCCGGTGTTGTGGGTGTAGAACCACTGCCCGCCTTGTTCCTCCGGCAGGCCGAAACGTTCGAAGTTCCAGAGTTTGGCGAGCCGCTCGCGGATGGGTTCGCGCTGCGGGAGCTTTTCGAGATAGGCGAACGTGACGGCGTTCTGCGCCTTCACCCAGGCCTTGGTTTCTTCCGAGTTGTCATCCTCAAGCCAGCGGTAGGGGTCGGCGACCTCCACGCCGTGGAGCGTTTCGACGAGGTCGGACGTGCGCGTGGCGGGGTAGTCGATGGCGGCGAGGGCGAGAAGAGGCATGAGCATGGCGGAGGGAGTCAGCGTTGGAGATCGCCGGTGTAAAGGTTGAAGGTGGGTGGACGGAGAAAGGCGACGAGCGTCTGCCCGGAGTGCTGGGCGAACTCGACCGCCAGCGACGATGGCGCGGAAATGGCGGCGATCAAGGGAACGTGCGCGCCGAGGGCCTTCTGCATGATTTCGAAGGAGACGCGGCCGGAGACGAGGAGGAAGGATTCTTCTACGGCGAGTCCCGTAGTCAGCGCGTGGCCGATGAGCTTGTCGACCGCGTTGTGGCGGCCGACGTCCTCCCGCAGGGCGAGCATTTCGCCGGAGGCGGAGAAGAGCGCGGCGGCGTGGAGGCCGCCGGTGGTGTCGAAGGTTTCCTGCGCGGCGCGGAGTTTCGCCGGGGCGGCCAGCAGCGCGGAGGCGGGGAAGCGGACAGGGGTTTCGAGCGGCGGGAAGTCGTTGAAAATGCGGTCGATGCTGGCTTTTCCGCAGATCCCGCAGGAGGAGGCGCTGAAGAGGTTCCGCTGGAGCCGCTCCGAGTCGAAACTGGCGTCATCGTGGAGGAAAACCAGGGCGTGATTCGCGGTGGAACCCAGATCGATGCGGCGGATGGCGGCGGGTGACGGCAGGATGCCTTCGGTGACGAGGAATCCCCGGACGAGGTCGTCGTCGTGTCCCGGCGTTCGCATCACCACGGCGATCGGCAGGCCATCGAGCGTGATCTGCAGCGGCTCCTCCACGGCGACCCGCTCGTTTTTCGACGAGCCATCGGCGGCGCGGGCGGGGAAGGGGCGGTCCATGGGTGGAAATGGGATTGCTTGCAGGATTGCGACAAAACACACCTGACGCAACGGCGATGACCGTGTAGCGTCGCGTCATGAAGTTCGTCATCACCTTGGATCGCGATGAAGACGGGGCCTGGATCGCGGAATGTCCTTCGATCCCGGGCTGCATCAGCCAAGGGGAAACCCGGGAGGAGGCCGAGGCCAACATCCGGGAAGCCATCGTGGGGTGCTTGGAAGTCAGGGCTGAGCAAGGAATGCCGCTGACTGTGGAAACGCGGACCGTCGAAGTCGCCGTCGCTTGAAATCGTGCCGCAACTTCCCACCATCAGTGGTCGAGAGGCCCTTGCTGCTTTTGAAGGGGATGGCTGGGTTTTCCAGCGTCAGCGGGGCAGCACATGATTCTCACCAAGCCAGGTCACATCGCGAGCCTGTCGATGCCGGACCACAAGGAGCTGGCGAAGGGAACGCTTCGCGGCTTGATCCGATCCGCCGGAATCACCGTCGAGCGCTTCCTCGAACTGGTGGGGTGATCGGCCTTTTCTGAAGACTTTTCAAACATGCAGCCGCATCACGCGCGGAGTGATGCCGGTGAGGATTTCCCAGGCGATGGTGCCGGCTTTCGCGGCGATTTCATCGACGCGGATGTGCGGGCCGAAGCATTCGACTTCATCGCCGGTGGCGACGTCGGAGCCGGTCACGTCGATCATGATCTGGTCCATGGTGACGCGGCCGATGACCGGGAAACGGCGGCCGCGGATGAAGACCTCCGCCCCGTTTCCTGAAAGCGAGCGCGGGTAGCCATCGCCGTAGCCGATGCCGACGGTGGCGACTTCGGTCGGCCGTGTGGTGACGTAGGTGCGGCCGTAGGAAACTCCGTGGCCGGCGGGCAGCGTGCGGACGAGGGTGACGCGGGATTTGAGCGTCATGACGTTGCGCAGACGGTCGGCGTGGCCGGGCAGAGGGGAAATGCCGTAGGTCATCAGGCCGGGACGGACGAGATTGCAGGGCCCGAGGTCGTAGCCGAGGAGTCCGGCGCTGTTTCCGAGGTGGATCCAGCGGAAACGCTCCGCTCCGCCGAGGTGGGCGACGATTTCCGCGAAGCGGATGCACTGGCCGCGGGTGAAGTCCTCGTCTTCGTCGGCGCTCGGCAGGTGCGAGCCGATGCCCTCGATCTCGATGCCGGGCAGAGCTTCGAGCTCCGGCAACGCGGCGGGCAGCAGGTCGGCCACGAAGCCGCCGCGGCCCATGCCGGTATCGACGGCGAGGTGGCACTTCAGGCGGGTGCCGGCGGCGAGTTCGGAGAAATGCCGGGCTTCGTCGAGATTCGAAAGGCAGGGCGTCCAGCCGCGGGCAACGATTTCCTCGCGCTCCGCCTCCCAGGTGGCCCCGAGCAGGTAGATGCGCGTGGAAACGCCGGCATCCGCGATGCGGCGGGCCTCGCCGACGTTGGCGACGCCGAAAAACGCGATGTCCTCCGCGGCGAGGCAGCGTGCAATTTCCTCAAGCCCATGGCCATAGGCACCGGCCTTGACCACGGCCATCACGGCGCAGCCGGAGATTTCGCGGGCGGTGGCAAGGTTGTGCTTGAGGGCGGAAAGGTCGATCTCCGCCCACGCGCGAGGTGGGGAAATGGCGGGCATAGGTGGCGGGTGGAGTGGAGCGTCGATGGCCTGCCTCCGCAAGTGTTTGGCCTAGAATGAAGCCGCGGAATGGAGGGCGCTGACACCGATGGTCACCAAATCACCGTCAGCCCGTAGACTTCGGCCATTCTGTCGGAGCTGATCAGTTCCAAATCTTTCGCGAGAGCCTGGGTGAAGATCATGCGGTCGAAGGGATCCCTGTGGTGGAGCGGGAGGGTCTCGATGAGCTTGCAGTGGCGAGGCTCGATGCCGATGCAGTCGATGCCCTGTTCGTGCAGACCTTCGACCAGAGCCGTGTCCCAATCCGACGGAATGCGGAGATCGGAATGACTTCCTCTGATGCGCTTGAGTCCGATTTCCCAGAGGCTGACCACGCTGTAGAAGAGCGGCCCGACATCGAGATCCAGCAACCTTTGAGAGGCCCGCCGGGACAATAAATCCGGTCGATATCCCGCCCGCAGGACGGTCATGGTATCCAGCAATGCTCCCCTCATCTTTACTCTCCCGTGCGCTCGTGCGGCGGATACGGTTTGTCGACCATGACGGAATCCATGAAGTCCCGGGCGATTTCATCGTCCAAGGCAGGATCGTCGAATCCTTCGATGCTGACCTTTTCCCCCGCCTTCAACGCGAAGCCCAGCACCCGCTTTTTTCGCGCCGGCAGTTCCGCCACCAGCCGGGCGACCGGCTTGTCCCGCCGGGCGATGATGACCTCCTCGCCCCGCTCGACGGCGGCGATCAACTTGGAAAGCTGGGTCTTGGCCTGGTGGATGGTGACTTTCACGGCGGCAACTTAGCTAAGTTAGTCAGGTGGGTCAATTCCACGGATCCCGCCGTCGGAAACCTGCGCAAATCCGGCCTCCGCCCCGGTGGTTGACCCGGTCGGGCGGCGTTGCTAGCGTCCGCGCCCTTTTCCTCCGAACATGAGCGCCGACTACAAAGACACGGTCCTGCTGCCGAAGACCGATTTCCCGATGAAGGGGGATCTGGTCACGCGCGAGCCGGAACGCATCGCCCGCTGGGAGTCCGATGGTCTTTACGCGCGCATTATCGCCCGCCGCAAAGCGCAGAAGGCTCCGAAATTCGTGCTGCACGACGGTCCGCCGTTCGCGAACGGCGATGTCCACATGGGTACGGCGCTGAACAAGGTATTGAAGGACCTGGTGGTGAAATCGAAGACCATGGCCGGCTTCGAGGCACCCTTCGTGCCGGGCTGGGACTGCCACGGGCTGCCGATCGAGTTCAAGGTGGTGAAACAGGCGCAGGGCCTGGAGCCAGCCGAAATCCGCCGTCGGTGCACGGAATTCGCGGAGAAATTCATCGATATCCAGCGCGGCTCGTTCAAGCGCCTCGGGGTGTTCGGCGACTGGGAAAATCCTTACCTGACGATGAATCCGGGCTACGAAGCCGAGATCGTACGGGTTTTCGCCAAGATGGTGGAGGACGGCGTGGTGTATCAATCGAAGAAGCCGGTCCAGTGGAGCTACGGCGCACACACGGCGCTGGCCGAGGCGGAGGTCGAGTATGCGGACAAGATCAGCCCGTCGATCTATGTGAAATTCGCGATGACCCCCGAGTCGTCCGCGAAACTGGGGATTGGCAACGCTTCGATCGCGATCTGGACGACGACGCCATGGACGCTGCCGGCGAACCTCGGTGTGGCGGTGCATCCGGACTTCGACTACGTGGTAGGCCAGTTCGGCGGCAATGGCCGCAAGGAAATCCTGATCGTGGTGAAGGAGCTGGTCGAGGCGCTGACGGAAAAAACCGGCATGCGCTTGGTCAACACGCTCAAGGAGCTGAAGGGCCGCGAGCTGGAAAACCTGTCGGCGAAGCATCCTTTCCTTGATCGCGAATCGAAGATCATCCTCGGTCAATTCGTGACGACGGAGACGGGCACGGGCGCGGTGCACATCGCGCCGGGCCATGGCTCGGACGACTACGTGGTCGGCCAGCAATACGGCCTGGGCGTGCTTTCGCCGGTCGATGACGACGGAAATTTCACCGACGAGTGCGGGCTGCCGGATCTGGTGGGCCAGCATGTTTTCAAGAGCAACGAGCCGATCATCGAGCTACTCGAAAGCAAAGGGGTGCTGCTGGCGCGCGAGGACTACGCGCACAGCTATCCGCATTGCTGGCGCTCGAAAACGCCGATCATCTTCCGTGCGGTCGAGCAGTTCTTCATTTCCCTCGATTCGCTGCGCCAGACGGCACTGGAGGAGATCGACAAGACCGAGTGGCTGCCGGCGTGGGGTCGGAACCGCATCTACGGCACCGTGGAAGCGCGGCCGGACTGGTGCATCAGCCGCCAACGCACCTGGGGTGTGCCGCTGCCGGTGTTTTTCGAGGATGGCAAGGCGGTCCTTTGCGCCGAGACGGCCCGCAAGGTGGCCGATCTGGTGGAAAAGGAAGGGACGAATGTGTGGTTCGAGCTTTCCGATGAGGAATTGTGCGAACGGCTGGGCCTGAAGCCGGGCCTGACGAAGTGCCGCGACACGCTGGATGTGTGGATCGACTCCGGTTGCTCGCATGTCTCGGTTCTGGAAAAGCATCCGGAGCTGCGGGTGCCGGCGGATCTTTATCTGGAGGCGACCGACCAGCACCGCGGCTGGTTCCAGAGTTCCCTGATGATGTCCGTGGCCTACCGCGGCGTGGCCCCCTACAAGGCGGTGCTGACGCACGGGTTCGTCGTCGACAAGGACAAGAAGAAGCTCTCGAAGTCCGAGGCGGAAAAGGCGGGCAAACCGATCGATGCGGCCCACTTTTACAACAAATACGGATCGGACATCGTGCGCCTGTGGGTCAGCTCGGTGGATTGGCAGAACGAGGTGCCATTCGGTGAGGAGCTGTTCAAGCAGGTGGCCGAGCCCTATCGCCGCCTGCGCAACACGCTGCGGATCCTGCTGGGAAATCTCGACGGCTTCGATCCGGAGAGCGATCGCGTGGCTCCGAGCCACATGCTGGTGCTCGACCAATGGATCCTGGAGCGCTTGCACGCGGTGGTGTCCGAATGCCGCAAGGCCTACGAGCGTTACGAATTCCGCAAGGTCTTCAACGAGCTGAACCAGTTCTGCGCCGCGGATCTCTCGGCGGTTTACATCGATGCGACGAAGGATCGGATGTATTGCGACGCACCGAAATCGGTCCGCCGCCGTGCGAGCCAGACGGCGATGTACGATATTTTCAGTAATTTGACCCGGCTGCTGGCCCCGATCCTGGCCTTCACGGCGGACGAGGCGTGGGAACATGCGCCGTTCACCGACGGCAGTGTGCACGAGCAGGATTTCCCCGAGCCGGACCCGAACTTCGCCGGCGGCGGGGCGACGGCGAAGGTGGCCCGCCTGTTGGAGATCCGCCACGACGTGCAGCAGGCGATCGAGGAGCAGGTCAAGGCGAAGGCTTTCAAGAAGAACAACGAAGCGGCGGTGAAGCTGGTCGTGAAGGAGGGCGAGACGGTTTATCCGCTGCTCAGCGACGAGGCATTCGCGAAGGAGTTCTTCATCGTGGCCGAGTTCGACGTGTCCGCCGGGCCGGAGTTTTCCGTGAAGGTGACGAAGTCGGAGCATCCGATGTGCCCGCGCTGCCGGCGCTATGAAACGCTGGTGGCGGAGGTGTGCGAACGTTGCGACGGAGTGGTCGCGAAGGCATGAAGACCGGGGATGACGCTTCAGCGGCTGGAAGCCGCAGCAACGGCCTGCGGCAGGATGCCGCAGCTACGCCCTTGAAGCTCTGGCCGTGGTTGCTGGCGGTGACGGTGCCGCTCTACATCCTCGACCAGGTGACGAAGTTCTGGGTGGTCGATCGTTTCGTGCCGCCGTGGCGGGATGCACCGGTGGATCAGAAGATCATCGAGGTGATCCCGGGTTTCCTGAACTGGGTCCGCGTGCACAACCAGGGCGTGGCGTGGGGCATGGGGAACGGGACGGAATGGGCACCGCTGGTGTTTCCTGTCATCTCCTTGGCAGCCTTCATCCTGATAGCGGTGGGGCTGAAGAAGAGATTCTTCGTGGGAAAAGTGGGCATGCTGGCGGTGGCGCTGCTGCTCACGGGGATCATCGGGAATCTGACGGACCGGCTGGTCCAGGGCTCGCTGCTGGATGAAATGCAAGGCGCGCCTTTGTGGGAGCGACTGAAGGCGGGCTATGTCGTGGATTTCATCGACGTCACGATCCCGGTCATCGGCTACCGCTGGCCGTCGTTCAATGTGGCGGACTCGTGTATCTGCATCGCGGCGGTGCTGCTTTTCCTCTCCGGCATGAAGGCGGAGAAGGAAGCGGCCAAGCGCAAGGCGGAGGGGTGAGAGCGGCGGCTTGCGGCGGCGCGATCGCTGGATCAGCATGTCGCCGGTGAGAATCTTCTGGGTATGGCTGATGGTGGTGTGCCTGTCCGCGCGGGGTGCGCAGGGCTGGAGGGATTTACCCGTCCCGCCGCCGCCAGCGAGCGGAATCCTGGATGATGCGCGGCTTTTCCAGACCGCACCCGAGCGGCTCGCGGCGCTGGAACAGCGCGTGACCGGGCTCGCGCAACGGACCGGGCTGCCGGTTTTCGTGGTGTTTTATGACAGCCTGATCGGGCGCACTCTGAGCGAGGAGGTCGTGCGCCTGCAGGACGCGTGGCTGGGCGATGAGGCCGGGGTGCTGCTGGCGGTGGAGACGGGGAGCGGACGGTATTGGCTGCTGTGGGCGGATGGGGATCCGGTGGCACCGCCGGAAAGTCCGATGGAGGTGCCGGTGCTGCGCAAAGGGGTCTTGCCGCCGCATGACCAGTTGATGATCGATCAACAAATCCAGGATCTGGGCCGGATGCGGACCGGCTCGGTGGACCACGCGGAGAAGATGGTCGGGGTGCTGGTCGATGGGATCGAGCGTTCTCTGGCGGCGGGCGAGAGTGATCGGGGCACGGCGCGCTGGACCGTGCTGGGGCTGGGAGTTCTCGGGCTCCTACTGGCGCTCGTGGTGGGCTGGGTTTTCACCTGCTGGACGAAACGCGGCGAGGCGCGGGCGAGCGAACGCTACCTGTTTCCCGAGCTGCGGATCGAACGCCGCCTCGGAGCACCCTACGGGGCCGGGAAAGTCAGGGAGACGAGCTTTGCTTCCCCTTCTTCCGGATGATGAGCGGCCGGATCGGCAGGTGGTGGGGCAGCAGCGCGGAAAAAAGGTGCACGATGGGAAAGGCGGCGAGAGCCACGATGATTCCACTGACGAGGAAGCCGAGGATGAAGTCGGAGACATTGACCTCCATCATGGTGCTGCGGAACTGGAAATCGACTTCGCCGAGCTGTGGCATGGGCACGTGAAGGTGCTCGCGCAGCCAGCCGCCGAACTGGTGCTGGAGCGGCCGGATGATCGGTGAGGTGAAGGGGTTGGTGACGAGGGTCGAGCCGACGGCGAAAGGAATGTTCGCCCGGGCGCGGGCGGCGATGGTGGCGGCGGCGAGCGACTGCCCCGGAAGGGGCATCATGGCGAAGAACAGGCCGATCGAGAGGCCGTTGGCGACGGTGTCCCGGCATGGGTGCCAGAGCCGCCGGTCGGTGAGCGTGGCACGGATCGGTTTCCACCATTCCCGATGGCGCAGCCGCCGGTGACCGACGATCCGGTGCACCCGCCGAACGAGGCGGAGGTAGCGGATCTTCCACTTGCGGCTTTCCATGGCGCGACCATGGCTCCGCGTTGGGTCGAATCAATCGCAAATCCCTTGTCGGAAGCGGCGCTTTCTCCATGCTGCGCCCGCGTCATGAACTGGATCGAAGCGTTGATTCTCGGCATCGTCGAAGGCCTGACCGAGTATCTGCCGGTCAGTTCCACGGGGCATCTGATCGTGACCCAGCGGTTCATGTCGATCGGTCTGGAGGGCCGGGACAAGGCGGCGGCGGATTGTTTTGCGATCTGCATCCAGGCCGGAGCCATTCTGGCGGTGCTGGGTCTCTACTGGCCGCGGGTGCGGCAGATGTTCATGGGGCTCTCGGGCAGGGACAAGGAGGGGCTGAACCTGTTGTTCGCGCTCGTTGCCGGTTTTCTGCCTGCGGCGGTGATCGGGGTACTGGCGAACGACTGGATCGAGGCGCGGCTGTTCGGTCTGAAGCCGGTGGTGGCGGCGCTGTTTGTCGGGGGGGTGGCGATTCTTTTCGTCGACCGCTGGATGAAAAAGGGCGGCGGTGCCGCGGGCGTGGAGCTTTCAAAAATCACGCTCAAGATGGCGTTCCTGATCGGCCTGGCGCAGTGCGTGGCGATGTGGCCGGGGACGAGCCGCAGCCTGATGACCATTCTGGGCGGCGTGCTGATTGGGCTGCGACTGAGTGCGGCGGTCGAGTTTTCCTTCCTGCTGGGCGTCGTCACTCTGACTGCGGCCACGGCCAAAAAAGCGGTGTGGCCGCTCGGGGGCTTCGGCGAGCGCTACGACTCGGCTTTTGGCGGCGCGCTGTTGATGTGGGACGACTATGGGCTGGTGCCCTTGGTGGTCGGCGTGGTGGCGGCCACGGTGGCTGCGGCGCTGGCGGTGAAATGGATGGTGGGCTACCTGAACCGGCACGGATTGGGGGTTTTCGGCTACTACCGGATCGCCCTGGCGTTGGTCATGGCGGGCATGATCGCCAGCGACTTCCACGGTTTTGGAGGGGCCTGATTTCTCTTGCTCCGGGCCCGCCGGGGCACTGAACATGGCCGCGATGTCGAGGAGGAACCCACCTTTTTTCCTAATCCTGCGTGCGCTGATCGTCGCAGTGGGGATGGTGGGGATGGCCTTCGGACAGAAGTCGGTGCGGGTGGCGATCGCTGATGGGTTCGATTTTCCCGTCGGGCATCCCAATGCCGATGGCTATTACAAAGCCCGCGGATTACGTCTGCGGCCGCCGGTGCACTTCGGTGAGGATTGGAACGGGCGCGGCGGGGGGGATACCGACCTCGGCGACCCGATTTACGCGATGGGGAACGGCGTGGTGGTGTTCGCCTATGACGTGCGCGTCGGGTGGGGGAACGTCGTCATCATCCGCCACGCCTACCGGGACCCGTCCACGGGGAAGGTGAAGCATTGCGATTCGCTATACGGGCACCTGCTGAAAATGTCCGTAAAGGTGGGCGAACAGGTGAAACGGGGCCAGCAGATCGGCACTTTGGGATCAAACCGGGGAATGTACCCCGCGCACCTGCATTTCGAGATCCGGCACAACCTGAGCGTCGGGATGCAGCGCGAAAGCGTCGGCCGGAATCTGGACAACTGGGCGGATCCGACGCAGTTCATCAACCGCTACCGGCGCCTGAACAAGGAGTGGGGGAAGCAGGCCGTGCCGATCGGCACCTTTCGGGAATACCGGGGATTCAAGGGTCTCTGAGTCATGGCCATCAAGGCGAAGACCGGGAGCTGGCAGGTGGTTCTGCTGCTGGTACTGGCAACGGGGCTGTGGGTGCTGGAACAATGGAATCCCGGTCTGTTGCAGAGTTGGCACGGCCGGGCGGTCGGTCCACCCGTTGGAACAACGTCCAGAGGAGAGGGCGAACCGGCGCGGGTCGGCGGCTATGAGCGGATCGATGGCTGCCGCTGGGTCGATCACCGGCAGAACGATGGCGACAGTTTCCGCCTTGAGCTGCCGGACGGGCGCGTGGTCCAGTTCCGGCTGTATTTCGTCGACACCCCGGAGAGCGCGTTCCGTCGGTACGGCGGAGGGCGCGACAACCACGACCGGATCCGGGATCAGGCCCGGGATATGGGCGTGACGGATCAGCAGGCGGTGGAAATCGGCAAGGAAGCGAAACAGCGGGTCGAGGCGATGCTCCGCGGGCGGGATGTGACGGTTTTCACCGCGTGGGACGATCCCTTCGGCGACCAGCGGTTCCATGCATTCGTGCTAACTCCGGATGGCGGTTGGTTGCATGAGTGGTTGGTAGTGAAAGGCTTGGCGAGGGTGCATACCAAGGGGGCGATGCTGCCGGATGGAACTAAACAAGGCGATCACAAGTCGAAATTGAAAGATCTGGAGAAGGCGGCTACGCGATAACGTGGCTATTATGACGCAAAGTTTGAGTTGCGCCGGTCTGACATGAATGCTTCGTATGGCGTCTGCTCAAAACATTGGGGGTCCTGGCATGACTTCCGCTTGGTTGGGCGATCCCTTCGATATGAAAAGTTATTTGTCCGTGTTTCTGGCTCTGAGCCTTTCGAGCGTGGTGGCAGCGGCTGTTGTGGATTGTAAGGAACGCCGCACCGCGACGCTTTTCATTGCGAAGGCACCGGTAAAGCCCGAGACGCTGGGAGTGACCGTGGATGTTGTGTCCACGGCGTTGCCCTCCTTTTCTTTCGATAACCATACGATCACGCTCAGTGCGGCGGCGAATGGAACCAAGATGGAAGCGGAGGTTCTAAAGCTCCGGGCTCCGCTTTCGGTACCTGGAATGTCTCCGGTGCCCGAGACCTCCGCCGCTTTGTTGGGTGGGATTGGCGTCTTGGCGTTGCTCCGGCGCTTCCGGCGGGCTTGATTGGGGCGTGAGCAACGGATTGATTGAAGCATCGAGAGCGCTGACGGCGGCCCTCAAGCCTCTGAAGTTTTCCAAAGCAAGTCATGTCTACCTGCCGACCGATTACGCCCGCGTTCCCCATGAGGTCTATCTGCGGCGGTTCGGGTCAGGTAGGAAACGGGTCTTGTTTTTGGGGATGAATCCGGGTCCCTGGGGCATGGCCCAGACCGGGGTGCCGTTTGGTGAGATCCCTGCCGTCAGGGATTGGATGGGAATCGAGGAAACGGTGGAGAAACCTCGGTTAGAGCATCCGAAGCGCCCGATCGAGGGTTTCGCCTGCGCGAAGTCCGAGGTCAGCGGACGGAGGTTGTGGGGCTACTTCGCGGCGCGGTTTCCGAAAGCGGAGGATTTCTTCGCGGGCCATTTCGTGGCCAATTATTGTCCGCTGGTCTGGATGAGCGAAACCGGGGCGAACCTCACGCCGGACAAGCTGCCCTCGGTGGAGATGGAGCCGGTGGAGAAAGCCTGCATGCTCCATCTGGAACGGCTGGTCACGGTGATGGAGCCCGAGTTTCTGATCGGCGTGGGAGCCTACGCGGAAGGCAAGCTGCGGCTCGCGGCGGAGCGGGTGGGTTCGAAGGCGATCATCGGCAAGGTGCTGCATCCGTCCCCGGCGTCGCCGGCGGCCAACCGCGGCTGGGCGGAGGCGGCGGAAAAGCAACTGCTGGCGCTCGGGGTGTGAAGGCGGACGGGCGGTCTTGTGTGCCGAAACGAAGGAAGATTTTCCCTTGCCCCCCATGGTCCGGGCCGGGATACCTCCGCCCGAGCCATGTCCGCCGATACCATCCTCACCACCGTCCGGCAGTATCTGGAGTTCGATCCGACGCAGCCGGTCACGCTGACGCCGATCGCGAAGGGTGCCTCGGGCCGGACGATCGTGCGGGTGGTGACGGAGGAATATGAGCCGTTCATCGGGATCCACTGGACCGACGAGCGGCCGGACAATGATGCCTACCCGAAGGTCGCGCATTTTCTTGAGGAGAAAGCCGGCGTGAAGGTGGCCTCAATCCTGCATGAAAACCTCAAGTGGCGGGTGGCGCTGGTCGAGGATCTGGGCGATGACGACCTGCTTTCCTTGAAAGGACGGCCGTGGAAAGAGCGCGAACCCTATTACCGCTCGGCCTTCAAGCAGCTCGACAAGCTGTTCTACTGCCGCGCGGCCCGTGATGCGGAATTCAATCCTCCCTTCGATGCCTCGCTGTACCGCTGGGAGCAGGAATACTTTTTCGATCACTTCGTGGAGGGTCTGCTGGATCTGGATGCGGACGATCTCCGGGCGGCATCGGAGTTCACGGACCTAGCGGAGCGGCTGGGGGCCTCGGCCAAGCACCTGGTTCACCGCGATTTCCAGTCGCAGAACCTGATGCTGTGGGATGAGGAGGTTTACTGGATCGATTTCCAAGGCATGCGCAAGGGTCGGCAGGAATACGACCTGGCTTCGCTGATTTACGATCCCTACATGGATCACTCCGCGGACGACCGGCGGAGGCTGATGGACCTGTGGGAGGATATTTCCGAGGACCGTCCGGCGGAGCAGGTGTTCCGGGAATGTGCGGCGCAGCGTCTGATGCAGGCAATGGGTGCGTTCGGGAACATCATCCGGAACCGCAAGGACGAGTGGTACCGGCCGCACGTGCCGGTCGCGGCGAAATTCCTGATGGAGGTGACGGAGGGGATGCCGGTCGGGCCGCTGCTGAAACCGGTGCTGGAGAAGGCGGTAGCGGGCAAGTAGCAGGGAGCTTTCGCTTTCCTCTGCCGTGGCATCCGCTATCCGTCGGGGGTGATTCGGATCGAGCATCCCCGCTTGGCTGGTGTCGTCGCGGCTTTGGGCGCGGGGCTGCTGCTGCTCGCGGTCACGCCCTCGGTTCCGTGGCTGGAGAGAGCCGACCGTGCGGTGTTCTCGTGGCTGGCGGGGGGGGATCCCGAAGTCGAGGGAAGAGGCTCGGCAGCCGATCCGCGCAAGATCGCGGAGTATGCCCGGCCCGCGGAGCCGGAGCCGATGGCGCTGTTGACGCTGGAGGAAGATCCGGAGGGCTGGTTCGAATCGATGCCACCGCCGCCCTCCGACATCGCAGTGGTGCTGGCGCGCCTGCACGAGTCCGGCTTGAGGCATCTGGGGATCGGCTACCCGTTGCAGTGGGACGAGGCGGACACCTTGGCGATCCAGGCGATGCGCGGGGTGATGGACCGCTATGACGGACTGGTGCTGGGCTTTCCCCTGAAGGATGCGACGGCCGGAGATCCGGTGGCGGCACCGTTTCTCCGGGCCTCGGTGGATGACGCGGAGGTGATCGGAGACGTCACCGAACTGCCGGTGGTGAACGCGATCCGCGGCGTGACCCCCGAGCTGGGAGGGCGGAACTCGCTGGCTGGATTTACCCGGCTGGAGAGCGAGAAGGACGAACAGGAGCGCACCTACCTGTTGGCGCGGTGGGGCGATCGGGTGGTGTTTTCGCTACCGCTGGCGTTGGAGATCGCGCGGCGCGGCGTGGCTTTCGAGGACGTGGAGATCGAGGTGGGGAAGGCCATCCGCATCGGCGACTCCGGCCCGCGGATTCCGATCGATTTCCGGGGCCGGGCGCGGCTTCCGGCGACCGCGGCGGAGGTGTCGGAAATCCCGCTGAGGGCGGTGATCGAGGAATCGCTGCCGGAGGATTTCGCGGCGCAGGACCGGCCGGTGATGATCGGTGACGCCCGGCTGCTCGGGCCGAAGGAGGACGTGGCGTGGGCTGCCGGTGTGGGAGCGGTGGACCGCTTGATCCGCACCGCGCCGGTGCGGACTGCGCTGCGCGAGGTGCCGCGGTTGAACGGGCTGGCGGAGCTGGGCTTGTTGATCGCGAGCGCGCTTTTCTGCGGGTGGATTCTGAAGGCGGGGATGATCGAGGTGCGGGTGGGCATCGCGGTGACGGCCATGCTCGCTTTGGGTGCGCTGGCGCTGGTGGTGATCCGCTATCTGGGTGTCACCCCGCCGTTGCTGGCGCTGCTCTGTCAGCCTCCGGTCGCCCTGCTGGCAGGAGAATACGCGCGGATTTCGACGCGGGTGGGAATCGTGACCGGCGGTGAAGAGCCGGTGGCCCCCGAACCGGTGCGGAAGAAGGAGGGCGGCAGGAAGCGGCGCAGGAAGCGGCGGCGTTGAGCGTGGCTTGCGCTTTTCCTCCGGCGCAGGGCGGCTATGGTCGCCGGACCAGACCATGAGCCTCTACGAACCGACCAACAAAGCGCAGGCGCTGATCGAGGCGCTGCCCTACTTGCAGTCCTTCCGCGGAAAGACCTTTCTCATCAAGATGGGTGGCTCGGCGATGGAAGACCCGGAGCTGGTGCGGAAGGTGATGCGCGACATCGTGTTTCTCGAAGTGGCGGGGATCAATCCAGTCGTCGTCCATGGCGGCGGCAAGGCGATCTCGGCGGCGATGAAGACCGCCGGCCTTGAGGCCGAATTCGTCGGTGGACTGCGGCGCACCAGTGAGGAGGCGATCGGGATCGTGGAAAAGGTGCTCTCGAATGAGATCAATCCCGGTCTCGTCCAGATGATCCGCGAGTTCGGTGGGAAAGCCACGGGGATTCCCGGAACGGACGTGTTTCTTGGCGAAAAGATGCAGGTCAAGGGTGCCGACGGTGAAGCGGTGGACATCGGCCGTGTGGGCGAGGTGGTCGGCTGCAAGCTGGCCAACATGGATCCCGCTTTCGAAGCCGGGATCGTGCCGGTGATTTCGCCTTTGGCGGCCGAGCTGGCGACGGGCAAGCCGCTCAACATCAATGCCGATCTGGCGGCAGCCGCGTTGGCGAAGGACCTCCGTGTTTCCAAGCTGGTTTACCTTTCCGATGTTCCCGGGGTGATGCGAGATCCCTCGTATCCGGATACCTTGATTCATTCGATCAACCGCGAGGAAGCCGAGGCTTTGATCGCGGATGGCACCATCAATGGCGGGATGATTCCGAAGATCCGCAGCGCGCTGGATGCGCTCAACGCCGGCGTCCGCAAGGTGCATTTCATCGATGGCCGCTTGCCGCATGCGCTGCTGCTGGAGATCTTCACGGACGGCGGCGTGGGAACCGAGGTGACCTTGTGATGTTCGGCGAAATCGACGATCCGTTCGCCGCTCCCGGCGATGACCACTGGATGCGCCAGGCGCTGAGGGAGGCAGAGCGGGCGTATGAGGCGACCGAGGTGCCGATCGGCTGCGTGATCGTGCGGGAAGGTCGAGTGATCGGCCGCGCGTGGAATCAGGTGGAGACGCTGAAAGACGCCACCGCTCACGCGGAAATGCTGGCCCTGACGGCGGCGCAGCAGGCGCTGGGCGATTGGCGGCTGGAGGGCTGCACGCTCTATGTGACCAAGGAGCCATGCCCGATGTGCGCCGGGGCGATCGTCCACTGCCGGCCGGACCGGGTGGTGTTCGGCTGCCCGGATGACAAGGGCGGGGCGGCGGGAGGTTGGATCAATCTGCTCGATTCGAACCCACCGCTCAATCATCGCTGCGAGGTGACGAGCGGGGTGCTGGGTGAGGAAAGCCTGGCGCTGTTGCAGGGTTTTTTCCGGGAGGCGAGGGCGAAAAAAAAGGCCCTGAGGGATGGGGCGAAACTCCCGCCCGATGAGCCGGTGTGACCGAGGCTCGGGGAGCGCCGGCATCTTGCCGGCAGCTTTCGGCAGGATGCCGAAAGCTCTTCTTTGCGTCGTCCCCTGCTTGCTGAGTTCGTGCAGCACCCTGGAATTCTACTCGCAGGCGGTCGCCGGCCAGCTCGACGTGATGAGCCGGACGCAGCCGAACGAACGTGTCATCCGCCAGACGCGGGATCCGGAACTCCGGGAACGCCTGGAGTTGACCGCACGTCTGCTGGCATTTGCCGAGGCGGAGCTGAAGATGCCGTCCGGCGGGGCCTACGAACGCTACGCAGCGTTGGGCAGGGAGCATCTCGTGTGGGTGATCCACGCCGCGCCCGAGCTCTCGCTGGAGCCGAAGAAGTGGTGGTATCCGGTAGTCGGCTGGCAGGCGTATCGCGGCTACTTCAGGGAGGATCTGGCGGAAAAGGAAACCGCCCGGCTGGAGGCGGAGGGCTATGAAGTGTGGTCGGGCGGAGTCGATGCGTTTTCCACGCTCGGTTGGTTCAAGGATCCGGTGCTGGACACCTTTGCCGATTACGAGGAGGTGGACTTCGCCGAGACGATCTTCCACGAGCTGACCCATCGGAAATACTACATTCCTGGTACTACCGATGAGAACGAGGCTTTGGCCGAGGCCGTGGCCCGCGAGGGGGTGCGGCGGTGGTTCCGCCACACCGGCAGGCCGGAGCTGGTGGCGAAATACGACGAGCGGCTGCACAAGCTGGGCGAGGCCAGGGCGGCGATCGTTTCCACGGTGAACCGGCTGGAGAAAATCTACGGCAGCCCCCGTAGCGACGCCGAAAAGCGGGCGACGAAGAAGGGGGAGCTGGCGAATCTGCGGAATCGCCTGCTGGAGTTACGCACCCGCTGGGGTCGCGGTCTGGCCTCGTGGATCGAGGAGCCGGTGAACAACGCCCGCCTCAATGCCTTCACCACCTACGAGGAACGCGTCCCGCACTTCACCGCGATGATCGAGCAGGCAGGCGGCGATTTCGAGGTGTTCTGGGAGTCAGTGAAGGATTCACGGTAGGTGCCAGGATCGAACACGATCCCGCTGAAGTCTTCGCCGAGAAAGGGCCGGGATGAGACAGCCGTAGGGGAAGGTGTGAAGTTTCTGGCGGTGTGGGTTTCGTTGGTGGCGTGGTGTTGCGCGGCGGAAGTCCGGTGGCTGCCGAAGACGCGGGTGATGGTGGCGCGAGGAGGGTATGCGCGGATGGCGCGGGTGGGTGAGGCGCGGTTGCTGTGCGCGTACTCGGCGCGTGGGGGGATCCGGGTGAAGGAAAGCCGGGATGGAGGCCGGACGTGGGGAGACGAGCGGCGGGTGGGCGAGGAGGAGGGCTCTTCATTGACGAACGCGGAACTGCTGGTGCTGCGAAACGGCGAAGTGTGGTGCCTCTACAACCGTCGTCCGCGGGAGGGGGCCGGTTCTCGGTTTGCGGTGGGTTTTTTCCGTAGCAGGGATGGAGGTGAAACCTGGGGGGAAGCGGAGGTGCTCTATGAGGCGGGCCGCGAGTTCGAGAACGGCTGTTGGGAACCGGCGGGGCTGGAGCTTCCGGATGGGGAAATCCAAGTGTATTTCGCCAACGAAGGCCCCTACACGAAGAGCAATGAGCAGGAGGTCACGCTGCTGAGATCGCGGAATGGCGGGCGCATGTGGGACAAGCCGGAGACGGTTTCATTCCGTGCCGGATCACGCGATGGGATGCCGGTGCCGGCGCTGTTGCCGGAGGTGAAAGGGATCGCGGTGGCAATCGAGGACAATGGGCTGCGCGGGACCTTCAAGCCGGTGATTCTGGGCACGAGCTGGGTTGGCGGCGGCTGGAGGGACGACGTCGTCGATGGCGACCATCGTGGCCGCTGGCCGGCCCTGGCGGAGCGGTTGCCTGCGGAGACCTATGCCGGTGCGCCTTATCTGCGATGGGTGCGGAAGGGCGTCACGGTGATTTCCTTCCAGCTCGCCGAGAGCGGTGACATGAACGACGCGCGGATGGCGGTCTGTTTGGGAAACGGCCGCGCGGAGGATTTCGGCGAGTCTTCGTTTCCGTTTCCCGAAGGGCGGCGCCAGCTGTGGAACTCGCTGCTGGTGAAGGACGAGAGCACGATCACCGCAGTGAGCGAGGCGACCGTGGACGGAGTGCGGGGAATCTGGGCGATCGATGGCGAGATCAAGCCGTAACACGGCGGCGACGCAGGGCGAAGGAGATGCCGGCGAGGCCGTAGAGCATGGTGAGGGCCGGTTCGGGCACCGCCACGATAGCCTCGATCTGCGCGCCGTAGAAGGACAGATCGGCGATGTAGGTGCCATTGCCGAAGACGGCACTCGTGGTTCCGCCGGGTTGATTCTCGAAGTTCGCGACCGCGTGGATCATGCCGGTGAGTTCCCAATTGCCGCCGTTTTTGATGAACACGGCTCCGCCGGAGTCTCCTTGGACGGCCTGCGCCTCATTGGCGACAGCTCCTCCGCCATCGGTGAAGGTGGTGGTGAAGGAACGGACGGTTCCGTGCGAACCCGTCACGTCAAGGCCTGTGCTGGAGGTGAGGTTTTCGCCCCAACGGATCGAGTTGCCGCTGCTGGCGAGGTAGCCGCTCCGATCGGCAGGCGGCGGAGGGGTGACGACCGTCCAAACATCGTCCGCGGATCCTGGACCCACGGTTACATCCCAAGAGGTCAGGGAGGTGGCGCGGTTTCGCCCGTTTCCAATCATGACGAGGGGATCGCTGGTGACGGTAGGGGCGGAGCTGATGGAGAGGCTGGCAAGACCCGGGTCGGTTGCGAGACGGAAGAGGACGAGATCGGTCGAAACGGTCATCCCCGGGGTGCTGTTGTTGTTGAGCCGCTGCCACGTGGCCGCCTCGGTGGCGTAGCTGGTGCCGCCGAAGTTCACGCTGGCCGGAAGGGAATTCGCCACGTGGTGGGCGGTCAGAACCCACCGGTTTCCGAGATAGATGGCCGAGGCGCTGTTGAGTTTCCCGATGTTGGCGAAGCCGGGGTCGTCCACGGGTGCCGAGGTGTTTCCCGCTCCGGTGCCGCCGGAAATGACGACCGCTGCGGCGGGTAGGGAGAGCAGAGAGCAAATTGCAAAGGGGAGCCGGATCATGGGTTCGCGGAAGTCGATGAGGGTATTTCACAAATGAAGTAAGTCGGCAAGAAGTTGTGGGACCCGTCTTCGCGGAGGCACTTCAAGCAGGCTGGACAGGCGGCAGGGGGCTGCGCACCTTCGCCGCGTGGCGGGCATCCATGCGATCATCGGAACCGACGAAGGTCGGGTCAAAGAGGAGGCGCTGCGGCTCCATCGGGAGCTGACGGGCGGCAATGACGACGGCTTCACCCACGAGACGATCGACGGTACCGCGGACAACGCCGAAGGGGCGTTCCAGATCTGCAGGTCCGTCGTGGAGGCGCTGAACACGCTGCCGTTTTTCGGAGGGGAAAAGGTGGTCTGGCTGAAATCCGCGACCTTTCTGGTAGACGACGTGACCGGGCGGGCGGAGCGGACGCTTTCCGGGGTGGAGGCACTCAAGGACTGTTTGGAGGCGGGCTTGGCGCAGGGAGTGACCTTCCTGCTTAGCGCCACGGGCATCGACAAGCGGCGGGCGTTCTGGAAGTTCCTCGAAAAGAACGGCACGGTGCGGAGCTTCGACCGGATCGATACTTCGAAAGAGGGTTGGGAGGAGGAGGTCGCGCGGCTGGTGCGCGGGCGGGCGAAGGATCTCGGACTGACGTTCGAGGCGGAAGCGCTGGAGCTTTTCGTGATGCAGGCGGGCGAAGCCACGCGGCAAATCGGCTCGGAATTGGAAAAGCTGGACCTCTACCTCGGACCGGAGCGGCGCACGGTGGAGCTGGACGACGTCCGCAGACTGGTGCCGATGAGCCGGGCGGGCATCGTTTTCGAAATCGGCAAAGCCCTCCAGACCGGCGATGCGGCGCGGGCGATCGAGCTGATCGACCGGCTGCTGGTCAGCGGGGAAAGCGCGATCGGTCTGATGCGGGCCTCGATCATTCCCACCGTGCGGAGTCTTTTCATGGCGCGGGTGGTGGCGGACATGGGCGTGCGCGGTGGCTCGTATCCGGCGTTTTCCAGTGCCTTGGAAAAGCTGCCGCCGCTCAAGAAGGCGTGGCTGCCGCAGAAGAAGGCGGGCGGGGTGAATGCGTATCCGCTGTTTCTTTCCCAGCAGGCCGCCGGAGCGTTCACCCAGCCGGCCTTGCGCTCGCTGATGGAGTCCGCGCTGAAAGCCGACAAGGCGTTGGTGACGACCGGTTTGGATCACCGCCTGGTGCTCCACCGTTTCGTCGCGGAAATGAGCGCTGCGGTGGAAAGGAAGCGGGGAGCGTAGCGGCGTCGATCCTGGAGTGTGCCGCAGCCGGAGGCGATGGCGCGGAATTCCGCGGCATCGCGGTCGATGCCCTGTCGCAGCTCCACCAAAAAGCCGGGCGCCTGTTGGGGCGACCGGCTTGGAAGGCGAGGCAGCTACGGGATCAGGCGTAGGTGATCTGGAGGCCGTAGGCGACGTCGTTCCATTCGAGTTCCTGGCGGAACTGGCGGACCTTGGTGTCACCATCGATCACGACCAGCTCGATGCCGGCGATGTTCGCGAAATCCTCGAGCATCTCGGTGGTCACCGCCTGGCTGTAGCCGGTGTGGTGGGCTCCGCCGGCGTAGATCCAGCAGGCGCAGCCGTCTTCGAAGTTCGGCAGCGGCTTCCACAGCGCTTGGGCGACGGGAAGCTTGGGCATTTCCGGGCCGGTGGTGCCTTCGACTTCATTGACGAGCATCCGGAAGCGGTTGCCCATGTCGATGATCGAGGCGTTGAGACCGGGGGCGGCCGGGGTGTTGAAAACGAGGCGGGCGGGATCGGCCTTGCCGCCGATGCCGAGCGGGTGGACCTGGAGCGAGGGTTTGCCGTCGGCGATGGTCGGGCAGATTTCCAGCATGTGCGCGCCGAGCACCTTCGGATCGGCGGGGTCCATGTGGTAGGTGTAGTCCTCCATGAAGGAGGTGCCGCCTTCGAGGCCGGTGGCCATGACTTTCATGGCGCGGACGAGTGCCGCAGTCTTCCAGTCGCCCTCGCCGGCGAAGCCGTAGCCCTGGGCCATGAGGCGCTGAGGCGCGAGGCCGGGGAGCTGGACGAGGCCGTGGAGGTCTTCGAAGGTGGTGGTGAAACCCTTGAAATGGCCTTCTTCGAGGAAGGTCTTGAGGCCGAGCTCGATGCGGGCGGCCTCACGGAGCGACTCGTGCCGGGCGCCGCCCTTCTTGAGATCGTCGGCGATCTCGTAGCTGGATTCGTATTCGGCGATGAGGGCGTCGAGGTCGGCGTCGCTGACGGCGTCCACTTTGGCGACGAGATCGCCGACGCCGTAGCCGTTGACGGAAAAGCCGAACTTGATCTGGGCGGTGACTTTGTCGCCTTCGGTCACGGCGACCTCACGCATATTGTCGCCGAAGCGGCAGAATTTGCCTCCCTGCCAGTCGTGCCAAGCGGCGGCGGCGCGGGTCCAGGCACCGAGTTTTTCCTGCACCGAGTCCGCCTGCCAGAATCCGACGACCACCTTCCGCTTGCGGCGGATGCGGGACATGATGAACCCGTGCTCGCGGTCGCCATGGGCGGCCTGGTTGAGGTTCATGAAGTCCATGTCGATGGACGACCACGGGATGTCGCGGTTGTACTGGGTGTGGAGGTGGCAGATGGGCTTGGAAAGCAGGCCCAGGCCGTTGATCCACATTTTCGACGGAGAGAAGGTGTGGCACCAGGTGATGAGGCCGATGCAGCCAGGGGTGTTGTTCGCTTCCCGGCACAGCTCGGTGATCTCGGCCGGCGTTTTCATCACCGGCTTGAAAACCACTTTCACGGGGATGCGAGCGCTGGCGTCCAGACCGGCGGCGATTTCCTCCGAGTGGGCGGCGACTTGCTTGAGAGTTTCGGGGCCGTAGAGGTGCTGGCTGCCGGTCACGAACCAGACTTCGAGTTGTTTCAATTCCATGAGTGCTCTGGGTTGAGAAGAGTTGCTGAACGAGAGACAGGAAACGTTTCTCTCGCCTGCGGTGCAAGAGATGTTTGGTCGATGACGGCAAATCGTCCCTTCCAAAGTCCGTCAACCCGCGGGTGCCGGCCGGGGTTTTCGGGTGGAATGTCCGGCCTCGTTGGGTAGCGTGAGGAAACCCATGAATGCACGTTCGTTTCTTTGTTCTTCGATTGTTTTTCTAGCCCTCGTTGGTGCTTCCGCCGTCCGGGCGGAGGTTCTGGAGTATGAGAACCCTGTCTGGGACGGCTACCTGGCGGACCCGTTTGCGTTCAAATCCGGCGACACGTGGTACGCGATCGGGACCGGAGAGACGGAGGACGGGAAGCAGTTTCCCATTCTGAAGTCGGAGAACTTCACCGACTGGGAGCTGGTCGGAGGTGCCTTGGAGAAGATCGAGGGCATCGACGAATACTGGGCACCGGAGATTGCGGAAAAGGATGGCAAATTTTACCTCTACTGGGCCGGGAACCGGAAGATGCGGGTGGCGGTGAGCGATTCCCCGACCGGTCCGTTCAAGGACACCGGCAAGCTGATGTTTCCGGACCTGGATTTCTCGATTGATGGCCATGCCTTCAAGGATCCGCAGAGTGGGCAGTGGTACTTCTTTTTCGCCAAGGACTACTTCGATTTGCGGCCGGGCACGGCGCTGGCGGTGGTGAAACTGGGCGATGACATGATGACGCCGGAAGGGGAGCAGAAAACGGTGATGAGGGCCTTCGCGGACTGGCAGATCTATGAACGGGACCGCGAGCTCTACGGCAAGAAATGGAAGGCATGGCATACGGTCGAGGGGCCGGCGGTGGTGTTCCGCGACGGGCTTTACTACCTCTTTTACTCCGGCGGAAACTGGCAGACGCCCGGGTACGGAGTCGGGTGTGCGAACAGCGCCACGGTCGATGGCCTCTACGTCGATGAGCTTTCGCGGGACAAGGCGGGCGTGATCCACACGATTCCCGGGGAGTTGATCGGCCCCGGTCACAATTCGGTGGTGCTGGGTCCGGATGGGGAGACGTGGTTCAATGTCTATCACTCTTGGAACGAGGCACAGACCAAGCGGCAGATGTGCATGGACCCTCTGGTGTGGGTGAAAAACGGGGCCCGCACCCATCAGCCCGGCCGTGGCAGGAAAACCGTCGAGCTGCCTCTGGAAAATGCAGCGGAGTAGCGGCCTACGAGAGTAGGAGCAGACCTCCGACGATGCCCGCGACGCAGAGCGACTTGGCGACGAGGTGCCTTTCGCCGAACACGAAGATGCCCAGCAGGAAGGATACGATCACCGAGCTGCGACGGACTGGAGAAATCAGCGAAATCATGGTGTCGATCTGGCTGATGGCCACGAAGTAGAGCAGGTCGGCCGCCAGCAGCGTGACGCCGATGACGGGGATCGCCCAGTGCCAGCGGAAGGGCTTCCGGTTGCGGCGACGGTGCCAGAAGAAGAGCCCGGGCACTAGTAGGAGTGAGAGATCGATCGTGAACCAGGCTTGGACCGCGGTCGCCGGGATGGCGGCACTTTGCAGCAGGAATTTGTCGTAGAGCGCGGAAAGGGCACCGAGCACGGTGGCGACGATCATGAACCCGACGCCCTTGTCCCGGTGGAAATGGATGCCCTCTTTCCGTCCGACGAAGGTGAAGGCGAAAAACGAAACCAGGATGGCCGAGAGGCCGAACCATTGGCGGGCCGAAGGGGCTTCGCTGTAGAGCAGGACGGCGAGACCGATGGTCCACAGGGGGCCGGTGGCCCGGATGGGGGTGGCGATCGAGAGCGGGAGCGACTTCAGGCCGTGGTAGCCGCAGACCCACGAACAGCCGACGAGCAGGGCTTTGAAAAAAAGCAGGACGTGCTCGCGCGGTTCGAGATGGACGACGTCCAATGCAGGATGGGGCAGGCTGCCGGGGGAAACCGCGGCCCACACCATGAAGGGCAGCCAGAGGAGCGAGGAGGCGGCGACGCTGCCGAAAAGCACCGGCGTCACGTCGTTGTCCCGCAAGGCCGTTTTCTTGAAGTAGTCGTAGAACCCCAGGAAGACGGCGGAAACAACGGTGAGGACGAGCCAGGACACCCGCCGGAGTTAGCGCGGACAGGACTGATGGAAAGGCATTTATCGGATTCCTCCCGTGCGGAATGTGCGGATGTCGAAGGCACGCCACGTGGAAGCGGCGGGCACGGCTTCCCGTTCCATCAGATCGGTCTCCACCCAGGGAAGCCCGAGCGCATCGGGTGCCCCGGCGGCCACCGCGCGTCCGGCGGACTCGACCCAGCGCATGACGAGCCCGCGGCCGTCCTCGGCACGTTTGAGCGCCTCGAGGGTGAGGCCGGGCGACACGGGAGAAACCCATGTTGCCTCGGCCGACCCGCGGACACGGCCGGGACGGATGAGCAGCGGGGTGTTGAGCGAGAGAGCTTCTTCGATGACGCCGCCGCTGAGGTGGTTTCCCGGATGAGGGAAAAGACTGAAGGTCCTGCGGTGAATGCCGAGATCCGCGACGGGGTCGGGCGCGCTGGCTGATTTCAAAAGGGTGAGCCGCACCCGGCCGTCCAGCACGTCGCAGCCGAAGATGCCGTTGTTGAGCACCGCAACGCCGCGGTCGGACTCGGTGAGGTCGAGCCAGCGGTGGACCGGCATCTCGAACTTCGCGGCGTCCCAGGAGGTGTTGCGATGGGTGGGGCGCCGGACGTGGCCGAACTGGATTTCACAGGTGGCGTGATCGGTCCGGACGGCGAACGGAAAAGCGACCTTCAGCACACGGTCCCGCTCGCGCCAGTCGACCTCCGTTTCAAAATCAAGCCGGGCGCTGCCCGCGCGCAGCGTGATGGATTGGGTGACGACCGAGGTGCCGAAGGTCCGGCGGATGCGGAAGATCGCCCGGAGCGGGCCGGACTCGACCTGTTGGCCGTGGCCACCGTCGCCGACGATTTCGAAATCGTCCATGGCGGAAGCTTCGATGTCCCACGCGCTCCAGCGGTTCGGGTAGTCGCGCAGCAAATGGAGCTCGTTGGCCGGACCGGCGAGGGTTTCGAGGCCACTGCGGAGGTCGCGCAGCGAGTTCACGACGCCGTTCCGTCCGAGCGAAACGGAGATGAGTCCGTTGGCGATCTGCCAGCCCTCCAAGGTTTCCTCCACGGTGACGGGCGCGACTCCGTCCGGGAGTCCTGCGGATGGCGGGGAACTACGGTACCCACAGGACTTCACCGAGATCCAGAACGGAAGGCCGTCGTTCTCAACCACCTCCGACCGGTCGTGGGCGAGGGTGTTGAAAACGGTGATGTCCTCCGATGGTTCCAGTAGTTTGGTCATGCCGGCCTCGCGGATCGCGTGGGCGATCGTGTGGATGACCTCATAATCGCGGCGGCTCTCTTCGTAAACGCGGTGGATCGAAGAGCCCGGGAGGATGTCGTGGAATTGATTGAGGAGCAGAAGTTTCCACGCCCGATCGAGGGCCTCGGAAGTGGCGGAACCCTGCTTTTCCGTCGAGTGCCCGGGGACGTCCCACGGTGTGCGCTCCGGATACGGGTCGGCCTCGATCAGCTCGCCGGGCACGAGCACCGAGCAGACCGCGTCGAAGAACTCGGCCTCGCGCAGCAGCAGCTCGCAACGGCGGTTCATGAGCTTGTTGTGCGCCTGACTGGTGTAGGTGCCGCGGTGGAGTTCGAGGTAGAGTTCACCGCGCCAGACGGGAGGTTCGTCGATTTCGGATTCGGCCGCGTCGAAAAAACCTGCGACGGTTCCAAACTCCACCTTGGGAAGGCCCTCGAAATCGGAGTAGCGGCGGATGCGTTCGATCATTTCGATCGTCGGGCCGCCGCCGCCATCGCCGTAGCCGTAGGGCAGGAGCGAGCGTGACGCGCGGTCTTTCTGGGCGAACTGGCGCTCGGCCTTGGCCAGCTCGCGGGCTTCGACCCGGGCGTTGTAGGTATCGACGGGCGGGAAATGGCTGAACACCCGGGTGCCGTCGATTCCCTCCCAGAGGAAGGTGTGGTGGGGAAAACGGTTGGTGTCGTTCCAGGAGATCTTCTGCGTGAGAAATCGCCCGACCCCCGCCTTCTGCAGAATCTGTGGCAACGCGGCGGAGTATCCGAACACGTCGGGCAGCCACAGTTCGCGGCTTTCGATCCCGAACTCATCTTCGAAGAATTTCTTCCCATGGACGAGCTGGCGGACGAGCGACTCACCGGAAGGGACGTTGCAATCCGGCTCGACCCACATCGCTCCCATCGGCTCCCATTGGCCGCGTTCCACCGCGGTACGGATCCCCTCGTAGATCGTCGGATAGTGGTGCTTCATCCACAGGTAATGCACCGGCTGGGAGGCGCTGAAGCGGTAGTCGGGATGGTCCTTCATGTAGGCCAACGCGGTGGAAAAGGTGCGGGCACACTTGCGGATCGTTTCGCGCAGCGGCCAGCACCAGGCGGTGTCGATGTGGGCGTGGCCGATGGCGGTGAGGGTGTGGCAGGTGCTGCCATTGGTGGCGGCGAGGAGCGGGGCGAGCTTGGCGCGGGCGGCGGGGAGCCAATCGCGTTGGCCGCGTTCCATCAGCTGGCAGGTTTCATCGAGGACCCGCAGGAGTCGGGCGCGGCGGGTGCCGGATTCCGGCAGCTCGAACATCGCCTCCCGGCAAACGCGGAAATCGATGAGAAAGGCGAAAACCTCGTCATCGTAGACGGCCAGCCTGGCTTCGCGGATCTGGAAGAGCCGCTCCCCGGAGTCGCGTTCGCGGCCGTCGTGCCAGTGCCATTCTTCCTTGGGATTGGCCGATGCCTCGACGTGGAAATCGACGGTCTCGCCGCCCGCTGCGTGCGGAAAAAGGGGGGCCGCGGTCCGGCGGCGGCTCAGCGCGATGACCGGCCTGCCGTCCTGCCACACCTGGCCTTCCCGGCCGAAGCCCTCCTCGTCCTCGAAGCTGAGGTCGATGAGTGCGACAACGTTTTTTCCCTGCCACTCGGCGGGCACGGTGCCGGTGAAATGGAACCAGGCGGTGCCCCACTCACGGCCCCAGCGGGTGCCTTCGGCGACTTCCGTGAAGGGTGAGGCGAGGGCCTCCTGATGGGAAACCGGCTCGCTGGGTGCTTCCCACAGGGCGATGTGCAGCGGCGCGGTGGCCGGGTAGAGGAGCGGGAGAATGAAGCGATTTTCGGCGAGCTGGATGCGGGTCTCGATCTTCTGCTGGGTTTCCATGGGTTGATGGGCGGATACGACGGAGAGGATGCCGGCTTGGCAAAAATGCAGAAGCAATCGTTTTGCGGAGTCGCAGAGCCGACCTATCGGTTAGCGAACCTGAATCCCAAACTGATGAAACTGATGAAACCCGTCCTCCTGGTGGCCACCGGCCTGTTCGCGCTCGGCGCTGTGGCGTGCGATCGCAAGGAAACCGTGCTGGATGTCGATACCCCGGGTGGCGAGCTGAAGGTGGAGAAAGACAAGGATACCGGTGCCGTGAACGTCGAGATCGACGGTGACGGCGAGTGATCCTTCATGGTTCTCCTGTTTCCCCGGACAATCGACCCATGCCGGTTGTCCGGGTTTCTTATTATAAACAAGCAAGCGGCGGAGGGCGGAGAAATGCTTAGCTTGGTGGGATGAAGACCCCCCGGCTTCTCTCCTCCGTGGCCCTCGGGGCCGTCCTCACCGCCATTTCCTCCGCCCAACAGGCGGGGTGGGTGAGCCTGGCGTCGATCGATGACGAACTGAAGCTCGGCAAGGGCGAAACGGCGTTCGTGGTGAGCGTTTCACAGCCGATCTATCTATCGATCGAGCCGAAGGATCAGGCCGGCCGGGGCATCCGTTTGCGACCGCATATGCCGGCAAGCCTGATCGAGCGTCCCGGCCGGAGCTACTATGAACGCAGTGAAATCACGGCGGTGGGGTGGCATCAGCCCTTTCCGATCGCGGGACCGTGCACGATCCGGTTGGGCACGGCGGCGCTGGTGACGATGCAGGTGGTTTCCCCGCAGCCGGTGCCGCAGGTCAGCCGACGGTGAAGGGCGTGGCTTCGATGCCGTGGGCCTCGCCGACGGCGGGACAGGTGAGCCGGCCTTGCCAGGTGTTGACGCCGCCGCCGAGGGCGGGGGTACGGAGGACGGCTTGCTCGAGTCCGTGTTCGGCGAGTTCGAGGACGTACTTGAAGGTGATGTTGGTGAGCGCCTGAGTCGCGGTGCGGGCGTAGGCGGCGGGCATGTTGGCGACGCAGTAGTGGAGCACGTCCTCCTCGAGGTAGGTCGGGTTTTCGTGAGTGGTCGGCCGGGTGGTTTCGCAGCAGCCTCCTTGATCGACAGCAATGTCCACGACCACCGTGCCGGGCTGCATTTCGCGGAGCATCGAGCGGGTGATGAGCTTCGGAGCCCGCGCTCCCGGAACGAGGACCGCTCCGATGAGCAGATCGACGCGTGGCAGCATCTCCATCAGGTTGGCTTCGTTCGAATAGAGCGTGTTGGCGGCCCCCATGGTGACGTCGAGAAAACGCATGCGTTCGAGATCCACTTCGAGGATGGTGACATCGGCCCCCATGCCCATGGCGACGCGGGCGGCATTGACGCCGGCCGACCCGCCGCCGATGACGCAGACGCGGCCGGGGAGGACGCCGGGGACGCCGCCGAGTAGGGTGCCGCGGCCACCGTTCTGGGTGCCGAGGTGAAAGGCACCGACGATGGCGGACATGCGACCGGCGATCTCGCTCATCGGTTCGAGCAGCGGCAAACGGTGATTCACCTCGATGGTTTCGTAGGCGATGCAGGTCGCGCCGGAGGCCATCAGCCCGCGGGTGAGTTCGGCATCGGCGGCGAGGTGGAGGTAGGTGAAAAGCGTGTGCTGCGGGCCGAGAAGCGGGATTTCCGATGCCTGCGGCTCCTTGACTTTGACGATGAGGTCGGCGCTTTCGAACACCGCCTCGGCGGCATCCACCAGTGTGGCTCCGGCACGCTCGTAAGCCTGGTCCGGGTAGCCCGCGCCGGCACCGGCCCCTTTTTGGACGACGACCTTGTGGCCGTGGCGGACGAGTTCGGCGGCGGTGGAAGGAATGAGGGCGACGCGTTTTTCCTGCGGTTTGATTTCGCGCGGAACGCCGATGGTCGAAGGCTGGGACGGTGGGTTCATGAAAGGACGCCTCCCTCAGCAGCCGGGCTGCCAAGGGAGGTGGAAATCTCAAGTCGGGATCACTCCATTTGGACGGCGAGTTGGTCGCCGACGTAGATGCGGTATTTGTGAATGTCGCCGGGGTTGTCTCCGGCGCGGGGGACGAGACGGAAGCCGCCGATGGTTTCCTCCTTGCCGAGGTCGATGACGAGGCGGTGGGGGTAGCCGGGCTGGGCGTTCTTCCATTCGGTGTGCCAGAAGTCGGAAGTCTGGCCGTTGATGGCGTTACTGGCCGATCCGTCCTCGCCGACCATTTCCTGGCTGCTGGCGTAGGCGATGGTCCAGGTGGCGTGGGAAATCGAGTTCCCTTGGCGGTCGAGCAGATCGAGCTCGGCAATGGCCGCGTGGGGTTTGTCGTCGTGGGAGCTGAGCGCCTCAAGGCAGAACTGGGTGCCCTTTACCGGGATTTTGAAATCGACGACCTTGTCCTTCTTGTCGCGGTCGAAACTGCCTTCAAGCACCGGCTTCACGCCATCGAGTTTGAGATTGGCCTTGCTGGCCGCGCCGCGGGCGAAGTCGAGTTCGGGCCGGAGTTCGTTGAGGATGGGGGTTTCGAGTCCTGAGGATACCGGCTTTTCCGGGCCGACGAGATCGAGGATGACGATCTCGTTTTCGCCCTCCTTCAGCCACGGGCCGGGAATGTAGGCGGTCTGGGTGGGGCCGATGTTCCAGTAGCGGGCGAGGCATTGACCATTGACCCAGATCACCCCTTTGCCCCAGCTGCGGAGGTCGAGGAAGGTGTCGGCCGCTTTCTCCAGGGAAACGGTGGCACGCCAGAATTTCGGGCCGTCGCCAGCCGCGGCGGCGGGTTGCCATTTCAAGGAGGCGAGCTGGGCGTCATCGAGCGGCAGGCGGTAGACGCCCCATGGTCCGGCGACTTCCTTGCCGTCGAGTTTCACGGCACCCTGGATGCCCTTCCGGTCGTGGATTTCCTTGCCGAAATTCACGTGGCCCATGGTGTGGACGAGGATGTCGAGGATGGCTTCCTTTTCACGGGCGGGGAGGACGACCTTGAAGCGACGCGAGCGGCGGTCCATGACGCCGACCTCCTTGCCGTCGACGCGGATCCAGGCGAAGTCGTGGACTTGAGCGATCTCCAGTGGTGAGGCTGGGCCGGCGGGGATTTTCGTGCGGTAGAGCATCGTGCCGTGGCCCTGGTCGTATTTTTCCATGACCTGCGGGGCGTCGGTCATGGCGGGTTTCGGCAGGTTGTCGTAAACGGCGGCGGCCTGGGTGAATTCGAACTCGGGAACGGTGATGACGGGCATCGGCGCGGGAGGATCCGGCAGGGTTTCCCCGGGCAGCAGGTAGCGCTTCATCAGGGCGCGGGTCTTGTCGAACTTCTCGCCGATCCAGCCGGCCTCGCTGATCGGGGCGTCGTAATCGTAGCTGGAGGTATCCGGCTTGAAGGGGCGGTCGGCACCTGCCCACATCCCGAAGGAGGTGCCGCCATGCGCCATGTAGATGCTGAAGGAGGCTCCTTCCTTGAGCATGTATTCGAGGTCGGCGAGGTTCTGATCGAGGTTGCCGAAATGGTGCGGAGCGCCCCAGGTATCGAACCAACCGGGGTAGAACTCGCCGCAGACGAGCGGACCGTCCTTCTGGATCTCGCGCAGCGAGGCGAAGGCCCCGGCGGGGTCGCTGCCGAAATTGACGACGGAAAAGAGGTCGTCGAGGTAGCCGTTGCGGAGGTTGCCCCGTGGGTTGCAGGCGAAGAGCGGGATGTCGAAGCCGGCGTCGAGCATCACCTGGCGCAGCTCGTCCATGTATTTGGCGTCCTTGCCATAGAAACCGTATTCGTTTTCCACCTGGGCCATCAGGATCGGGCCGCCGTGGGTCACCTGCTGCGGACCAAGCACGCGGCCGACTTCCGTGAGCCAGCGTTTGGAGGCTTCGATGAACTTCGGGTCGCGGGAGCGGAGGGCGATGTCGTCGTTTTTCAGCAGCCACCACGGCAGGCCGCCGCCGTCCCACTCGGCACAAGCGTAGGGGCCGGGGCGCAGGACCACCCACAGGCCTTCCTCCTGAGCGAGCTTGCAGAACTCGACCGCATCGCGACGGCCACTCCAGTCGAACTTCCCTTCTTCAAATTCGTGGAAATTCCAGAACAGGTAGGCGCAGACGGTGTTGAGCCCCATCGCCTTGCAGAGCTGGAGGCGGTGACGCCAGTATTCGCGCGGCACGCGGGCGAAGTGGATTTCGCCACAACGCATCTGGAAGCGTTCGCCATCGAGCAGGAACTCCTTTTCGCCGATCTCGAAGGTGGTGTCGGCGGCGGTGGCGGGCGCGGCGGACAGCAGGGCCGCGGCGAGGGCGAGGGTCTTGAGAGTGCGGATCATGGAACGTTTCCTGTATGAAGCGGCCCGGATACTGGCGATCGTTCCGGGTCCTTGCAAGCCGGCCGGGAAATCAGGGCAGGATCCCCTTCGCTTCCGCATAATCCCGGGGAACCACCAGTTTCACGCCGCCGGGGATGACGTGGGCCTCGAAAGGCGTCGTGCCGATCGGCTCGCCGTCGATTTCAAGGTTGAGCGGTGGGTCGGCCTCGACCCGGATCCTTTCGGCGGAAAAATAGCGTAGTTCGGGGGTGCCTCCGTAGCGGCGGGTGAGCAGACGGAAGACGACCTTGAGAATGCCGGCGATGCTGCGCGGCGAAACCACGGCGAGATCGAGTTTGCCGTCGTGCGGGCTGAGGTTCGAACCGAGCGCGATGCCGGAGCCTTGGATTTCGCCCACATTGATGGCGATCACCGTATGCGCGCGGAACCGCAACGTGCGGTCGTCGATGGTCAGGCGGATGCGCGAGCGCTTGAGGGAAAACAGGCTCTTCACTCCGGTGATGATGTAGGCGAAGAAGCCGAGGCGGTCTTTCAACTTCCGGTCGGCGGCCTTGATCAGGTCGGCGTCCCAGCCCGAGCCTGCCATCAGGGCGAAATAGCGGTCATGATCGATGAGGTGGCCGACATCCATCGGCACCGCGACGCCGGTCCGCAGTGCGAGGTCGAGCGCCTTCTGCGGATCGGTCGGAATGGAAAGCGCGCGGGCCAGCAGGTTGGCGGTGCCGGTCGGGATTTGGGCGAGCGGGATGCCGGATCCGTTTTCGATGATCCCGGACATGGCTTCCATCACGGTGCCATCGCCTCCGGCGACCAGCAGCAGGTCGCGGTCGGTCTCCGCCGCCCACTTCCGGGCGTCGCCCTCGCCCTGGGTCTCGCGCATTTCAAAGTCCAACCCGCTTTCCTCAAGCGCGGTGCGGATCGTTTGCAGGATCTCTTCCGCCTCGTCCTGCCCGGCGGCAGGATTGATGATGGCGAGGACTCGGCGGGGTTGGCTCATTCGGTATTGGCACGGATAGCCCGGGGGTGCCGGAAGTCCAACCGGCGCTAGTCGATGAGACTCTGCTTCACGGCGTAGCGGGTGAGATCGACGTTGGTGGCGAGTCCGAGCTTGGCGGAGATGCGGGTGCGGTAGGTGGAGATGGTCTTCTCGCTGAGATCGAGCATGGTGGCGATGGCTTTGAGTGAGTGGCCGGCGGCGACGAGCTTGAGGACCTCCAGTTCGCGGTTCGACAAGGCGTCGTGGGGCGTCGCGACGGTGGTGCCGCTGAGGGAACCGGCGAGGTCTTCGGCCAGCGCGGGGCTGACGTAGCGCCCGCCGGCGAGGATGCGGTTCACGGCGGTGACGAGCGCGTCGCCCGCGCTTTGTTTCGAGACATATCCGGCGGCACCCAGCTTCAGCGCGCGGATGCCGTAGTCCCTTTCGGAAAGGGCGCTGACCACCAGCACGGGCAGGCGGGGTTTCGCGGTGCGGATGTCGCGCAACAGGTCGAGGCCGCTGCGGCCGGGCATGGTGATGTCGGCGATGACGAGATCGAAGTCGGTTCCGAGGATGACGTTCAACGCTTCCTCCGAGTTGCCGCATTCATGGAAATCCAAGCCCATGATTTCCTCCCGCAGCAGAGCGATCATGCCCTTGCGGACGACGGCGTGGTCATCGACGAGAAGAAGTTTCATGCCACCTGCCGATCGGGAGGGTGGTCATTGAGGGGAAGTATGAGACGCACCGTGGTGCCGCAGCCGGAGTGGGTTTCGAAAGAAAGCTCTCCGCCCGCGTTGCGTGCCCGCTCCCACATCCCGAGCATGCCGAGCGAGATTGGTTTTTCCGCGAGGCCTGGATCCATGCCGCTGCCGTTGTCCTTCACGGTGAGACGCAGGCGGCCTTCTCCCACTGCGCAGGCGGCCTCCACCTCGGTGGCTCCGGCATGGCGGGCGACGTTGGTGAGGGATTCCTGGAAGATCCGGAACGCGGCTGTGGCGAGCGGGCGGGGCAGGGGTCCGTTCATGTCGCCGAGCGAGAGCGAGCATGGGATCTCCGTGTGGTGGGTGAAGTCGCGCGCCTCCTCTTCAAGAGCCGCGGCGAGGCCGATGTGATCGAGCGTTTGCGGACGCAAGCCGGACGCGACGCGACGGACCGAATCGATCGCCTCGTCCACCAGACCGGATGTTTCCACGATGAGATCGACGAGGGGGTTCAGCCCGCGGTCGGCATGACGATCGAGGATTTTCTCCGCCAGACGGAGCTTCAGCTTGATGCCGGTGAGCTGCTGCCCCAGCTCGTCGTGGATTTCCCGCGCGATCTCGGTTCGCTCGTCTTCCCGCAGAGCCTGGAGCCGTGCGGAGAGCTCCCGGAAGCGTTCGCAGTAAGCGATCAGTTCCTCCGCGCGAAGCTTCTCCGCCTTGCGCCACCCCCCGAACGACCAGCGCAGGGCGGTAAAGAGCAGGAGGGAGGTGATGAAGATGAAATTCAGGCCCTTGAAGGAATGGAGGGACTCCGCCATCGGGTGAAGGTCCGACAGCTGCTCGACCACGGTGTCTGATCCGATGATCCACGCGCAGCCGAGGAAAAGATAGGCGAGCGAGATTCGGACCTCAGGCAGCCGCAGGAATGATTTCAGCCCCGAGGGGGTGCCCGGATCCGCTCCCGAGGCATCATGTCGGGATTTGGTGACGTCGGGCCAACGGTCCATGCTGATTACATGACTGAACCCGCTACGGTTTTGAAGCAAGATCGGAAAGGGTAATGCATGGTCGAAGCGTGTCACCGTGATGAAAAATCACCGTGCTCCCGAGGGAAATGGCTGGGGTGAGGAGGTGGGGCCGTGGATCTGGATGACGTCCGGGCCTCCATCGGGATCCGGGACGAAGCGCACGCGGTCGATGGCGAGATGGCGCGGGTTTGTCCGGGTGGAGCTGTGGTGGCGGTGATAAACGATGAAGGTTTCCCTGCCATCAGGCGAAGGGGTGAAACAATGGTGGGCGGTTCCGCGGGCATAGGCGGTGGATTTCATCACCGGGTTGAATTCATGCTTTTTCCACGGGCCCAGAGGGCTGTTGGAGGTGGCGTAGCCCACGGCATACTCCGGGGCTTTGAAGTGACTGCCTGAATAGGTCAAATAGTAGGTGCCCTTGTGCTTGAGCATCTCCGGTCCTTCGGTGACGGCTCCTTGGTGAAGTTCCCACTCCTGATCGGGCTTCATCATCCGCCGCAGGGTGGAGGGATCGACGGTGACCATGTCGTCGTTCAGTTTGCCGCCCCAGATCTCGTTCCCCTCGCCGAAGCTGACGTAGTAGAAATAGCGCTGGCCGTCGTCGTCTTCGAACACATGGCCATCGATCCGGATCTCGGCTGGCTCCATCGGTGCGTGATCCTCCTGGCGGAAGGGTCCGTTCGGCGACTTGGCAGTGGCGACGCACATGCGTTCCTCGGAGGCGTAGTAGAGATAAAACATCCCGTTCCTTTCCACGATATCCGGTGCCCAGAAACCGTGGTCGCCCCAGCTGTCCTGATCCTTCAGAACGAATCCCTCGTCCTTCCACTCGACGAGGTTCTTCGACGTGTGGAGCCGGATGCCCTGCGTCTTGCCGCGGGTGGGAGCGGTGTGGGTCGTATAGGCGTAGTACTTCCCGCGGTGGTGAAGCACGACGGGGTCCGCACAGCCCGGTTGGACGGGATTGGTGTAGGTCCGCAAGCTTGGATCGGGCCGGTAGGGGGAGATCTTCAAGTTGCGGAAGGACGCGGCACCGTTCAGGGCGTGGAGGGCCACCGTTCCCTTGGCGAAGGCGGTATCAAAACCGTCGAAGACCGGCCAACTCCTGGCGGTGATACCTTCGTTCTCCACGAAAATGCGAATGTGTCCTCCCGAGGCCTGAATGCGCAGGTGCTGCCATTCATCGACTCCGACAGGAACCGGCCGCCGGGCGATGATGCGCCATGTCGGATCGGTCGCAGCCCAGGTGACGGCATTCGTTCCGGCGGTCACGCCGACATAGTAGCCTTCGGATGAGTTGTCGCGGGCACGGAAGACCACACCCACCTCGGTGCCGGATGCCTCCGGCCGGACCTCGACGTCCAGCTCGAAGTCGTCCGCTTCCAGCCCCCTGAGCACCGCCGTGGCTGTGGAGCTCGGACGCGCGGTGAGGATGCCGTTCTCGGCCGACCATTCACCGCCCGACATCGTCCAGCGATGCGGCAATGGGTTGCTCAAAGGATCCGTGAACTCCACCGCGGCGGCGGAAAGGGAAGCGAAGACGGGAAACAGGCAGGCGAGGCGGCGGATCATCGGGATGAAGAGCTGCCTTTCATAACGTGATGACCGGGGCCGGGCTTTCGCCCGCGAAGTGCCGTCGGAGAGGTTCGTGCAGAATGCGCGGCCGTGACGCGGCCACGCAACGGACGAGGCACACGAACGACGAGGATCTCCGGTCTCAGGAAAACCGGGCGTTGGCATGAGGGCTGGTAGGGCGATAGGGATGACCATTTCGAAACACTCGACGCCGGACACCGGCCTCGGTGCCGCCACGCCGCGGCGGATCCCGGTCCGGGGTTGGCTGTCGATCGGAAAGCGGGTCTACGGACAGATCGGCCAGGATCATGTGCAGATCGTCGCTGCCGGAGTCGCCTTCTATTTTTTCCTGAGCCTGTTTCCCGCGATTGCGGCGGTCCTTTCCATCTACGGCCTGATCACGGCACCTGCGGAAGCCGCCGCCCAGATGCAGCAGCTTGAGCCGCTGTTGCCGGAGCAGGCTTATACCCTGATCTCCGACTTCGCCGGGGGCCTGGCCGGAAATGAAAGCGGCAGCCTGGGATGGGGGGTGACCGTGAGCATTCTGCTGAGCCTGTGGAGCACCAACAAGGGCACCGCCGCGCTCTTCACCGGGTTGAACATCGCCTACGACGAAAAGGAAGCCCGGCCGTTCCTGCGGCGCAAGTTGCTGACGCTGGGCGTCACCTTGGGGGCGATTCTCGCCGGCACGCTGCTGCTTTCCGCCATCGCCGTGCTGCCCGCGTTGAGGAACATGCTGGTTTTGCCTGGATGGCTCGATGCCGGGGTCGGCTGGCTGCGCTGGCCGTTCTTTGCCGCGGTCGCGCTTTTCGGCTTGGGTTTTCTGTACAAGGTCGCACCGCACCGGACGAATCCCGAGTGGCGCTGGATCACCCCGGGATCGCTGGTGGCCACGGGGCTCTGGCTTCTGGGCTCGGTCGGCTTTGCCTGGTACATCGAGAGCTTCGGGGACATGTCGAAAACCTACGGCAGCGTGGCGGCGATCGCCGTCTTGATGCTGTGGTTTTTCATCACGGCCTTCGCGATCCTCATCGGGGCGGAAATCAATGGTGAATCCGAGCATCAGACCGCGCTGGATTCCACCGTGCCCCCCGAAAAACCCCTCGGTGAACGAGGTGCCTACTACGCCGATCACGTCGCGGGTGATGAAGAAAACGCGGAGGAATTTTCGGAGAAGGGATGAAAGATATGGCGTCGGCGGTGGCAAGAAAACCCATGGGAATCCTTTCCCGTCGGTAGAACTTAAAATGGCCGTGGTTTTTACCTTGGCATGCCGGGGATCAGATGGTCTGCGTGCAGGTCCTCCTCCTCATGTCTGGCCTCAATTTGTCGGCTGGTTCAGCCTCTCTTCCTGATTGCCTCCGCGCCTTCGCGCCGGCTCGCATCCGGGTGCTTTTCGCCATCGCGGGTTTCGTCTCAAGTGCTGCGCTACCCGCGTCGGCAGCCCCCGTGCTGATCCACCGCTACAGCTTCGATACACCCGGTGCGGCGGAGGATACCGCCACGGGCGGCACGCGGGGCGGCGCACCGGAGCTGCTTCACGGCACTCTGGTGGGAACTGCGACGGTCAGCGGAGGATCGCTGCGGACAAATGGGGAGGCGAATGGAAAGGCCTATGTCGCCTTACCGGCCGGGGTCACCGCCACGCTCAACGGCTCGTTCACCATCCAGCAATTTGCCACGCCGGAGTTTTCCGCAGGCTTTTATCAGACCCTCTCCGCTTTCACCAAGCCGGGCGACGACAATCATGATGGCAGCCGGGAAAACCTGCTCATTTCCCAACCCGTGCGCAATCAGGGCGGCAGTCCTTCCGCCTTCGGCTATCGGCAGGAAGGAGTGAATGGCGGCAATGAATGGCTGCTCACCGGCAGCCCGGGGGACACGGGCGGCACGATGCACACGTTCACGACCACCTTCGATGCGGAGGCAGGCACGGCGCGGTATTACCGGGACGGCGTGCTCGTGGCCACCAGCGCGACCGGCGCGCTCGCGGGCTTTGATCTCTCGCAGCTCACCCAGATCGGTATCAACGGCCGCGCTCCGTGGAACGATCCGAGCCTCTCGGGCTCCACCCAGGAATTCCGCATCTACCGGGGTCTGCTCACGCCCCAGCAGGTGGCCGCGACCGTGGCAAACCCGGACCTCACCTCCGCGGAATTCGAGGCTGCCGGCATTGATGTCCCCGGCGGAGCGCCCGCGCTCGTGGATCGCACCGTCGTACAGTCGAGCCGTTGGCATCCTTCGCAAATCCTGGCCTGGTCTCCCGCGACCGACCCGCTCGCGCCCTACAACCGCAGTGTTGTCCCGTTGGCGGAACGTTTCACCGCACCGAAGGCTTCGGACAACCCCGCGCTCAACGCGCTCTGGAACGTGAACCCGCACGCGCGCCCGGAAGAGGCCCGCGTTCAGGCCGTCACGACGTTCAACACCATCCCCGCCGGCATGCCCAACGGCTTCCGCACCACCCGGCTTTATGCGCCGAGCATGTGGCAGTATCTCGACAGCATGGCCTTCTGGGGCAGCTCGGACCGCGACGACCGGGTCATCATGTGCCCGACCGCGCACACCATCGATGCCGCGCACCGCAACGGCGTCCGCATCTACGGCAAGATCTTCTTCCACTGGAATGCCTCGCCGGACGATGTGGCGCTGCGTCGCATCCGCGATCTCATCCAGAAGGACGGCGACACCTTCCCTGTGGCCGACAAGTTGATCGAAGCGGCGCTCTATTACGGGTTCGATGGCTGGTTCCTCAATCAGGAGAACTATCAAACGAACTCGGCTGACGCGCAGGGAATCCGCGACTTCATGGCCTATTTCCGGGCTAGGTCCGAGGACATGGGTGCCTCTCACCTCAAGATGGAGTGGTACGACGCGATGGCGGAAAACGGAAACCGCTCCTTCCAGAACGCGCTGACGAACAGCAACGACGGCTTCATGAAGTCCGGGACGAATGTCACCGATACGGGCAGCACGCTGGCGGCCCATGAGATGTTCCTCAACTTCTGGTGGTACTACAACAGCTCCAACCTATCCAATTCCCGCGCGCTCGCCCTTTCCCGCGGCATCGATCCCTATGATCTCTTCGCCGGCATCTGGACGGAGAACTATCGGAACTATGGCAAAACGCCGGATCCGAACAGCGCGGGGAATCTCGACATCACCTGGAGCCATCTTTTCCCGGAAGGCGCTCCGCACAACACCTCCGTCGGTCTCTTCGCCGCGGAAACCCCCTGGTTCAAGGCACCTTTCCCGGCGGGAGGCGTGGCGCAGGATCAAATCTACTGGTCTGGTCCCAACAGCGATCCGACCGATACCGTGCCGGCCGCTGGATCGCCCACGCCGAACTGGTACGGCCTGGCCCACTACATTCCGGCGAATTCGGTGATCACCCGGCTGCCGTTCGTCACGAACTTCAATGTGGGACAGGGATCTTTCTACAAGATCGACGGCACCACGGTCATGACCGGTCCGTGGACCAATCTCGGAGTGCAGGACATCCTCCCGACCTGGCGATGGATCGTCACCAGCACGGGTGCCGAGACGCTGACTCCTTCGCTCGATTTCACGGAATCCTATTACGGCGGCAGCTCGCTCAAGGTCACGGGTTCGCTGCAAGCGGGCGTCGCTCAGGAGATCAAACTCTATCAGACCCGCCTGCCAATCACCTCCGAAACCTCGCTGAAGCTGATTTACAAACCGGGAGCGGTGGACAATTCCCGGATCCAGGTGGGGTTCGCATTCGAGGACGCACCGGGAACGATGGTTTACTCCAATGCGGCACGGGCGTTGACCACCTCAGGCTGGAGTTCGCTCACGGTTCCGATGAGCGCCTACGCGGGTCGCAGTCTGGCGCTGATCACGTTGCGTTTTTCCAGCCCGACGACTCTCGGCAGCTATACGACAGCCATCGGCCGCATCCAGGTTTCCGACGGTCCGATGGTCGCGCCCCAGGCTCCGTCCGCGCTGGTGTTGGAAGGAACGATGCCCAATCCCGACGAAGCCTTCTCGACCACCTTGCGGCTGAAGTGGGCCGCCTCGCCATCACCGGTGCTCTACTACAACATCTATCATCGCCGGGACGATGCCGCCGAGTCGCCGCGGGTGTGGTTGGGCGCAACGGCCAACGATCACTTCGTGGCGCAGGACGTCCGCCGTTTCGGAACGGAAGCTGCGGGTTTCATCGATGTCGAGGCGGTGGGCCCGGATCATGGGACCTCGGCACCGGCGACCACGCCCGGAGCGACCTTCGAGTTCGAACCCTATCCGAACCTCCATCGGCCCTTGATTCCGTCCTATCCGGTCTCCGCGCCGATCACGGTCATCGGCAGCGGGACGAACCCCGCGAACATGACCCGCGCCTTCGACAACAACACCGCCAATTTCACCGAGCCCGGTGGAGCGGACAACGCCTGGGTGGGGATCGATCTGGGGGCCGGAAATGCGGCGAAGGTGACCGCCGTGCGTTTCTTTCCACGGGCGAACGAGGCCAACCGGATGCTCTACGGAAGGTTCCAGGGATCGAACACCGCGGACTTCAGCTCCGGCGTCGTGGAGTTGGTCAGAGTGGAAACCCGTCCTCTTGGAGGCGTCTACACCACGCTCACGGTTTCCGATCCGGGAACTTTCCGCTACCTGCGCTACCTTTCGCCGAACGGCGGCTGGGCGAACGTGGCTGAGATCAAGTTTTACGGAGATGGCGATCCGCTTCCCGCGCAGCCTCCGCTCTCGCTCCAAGCCACGGTTTCCGGCTCCACGGCGAACCTCAACTGGCTGCCCGCGCTCTCCGGGATGACCAACGGCTACCATGTGCTGCGCTCGACGGTGAACGGGGGTGACTACACGACGGTCGCATCCGGGGTGAACGCGACAAGTTGGCAGGACTCCGGACTGCAACCCGGGACGATCTACTACTACCGGGTGGTTGCGGAAAACGAGCTTGGTACCAGCGAGGCGTCGAGCCGCCTCGTCGTTTCCCCGCCCGCTTCGCGCAAGCTCGGCGGTTCGGTGATCGGCACCAACGGCTCCTGGAACAACCTCGGCGACGACAAATTCAAAGTCTTCGACGGAAATCCCGGCACCTTTTTCGACGCGGTGGAGGGAGATGGAGCCTGGGCCGGTCTGGATCTCGGCAGCCCGAAAAAAATCACTTCGATTCGCTACAGCCCTCGCAATGCCGACAACTGGTTGGCCCGAATGGTGGGCGGCGTGTTCCAGGCTGCGGACAATCCGGCGTTTACCAATCCGGTGACGCTCTTCGTGGTGCCCTCGATTCCGGTGATTCACACCTACACCATCGCGTCCGTGGAAGACGTGCCCAGCTACCGATACGTGCGGTATCTCTCGCCGTCGGGAGCCCATTGCAACATATCGGAGGCGGAATTCTACGGAGTCACGGTCCCGACGGCACCCTCTGCGGTGGCGATTTCCCCTCAACCCGCCAGTGCCGAGCTGGAATGGATTTCCGTTGCCACGGCGGTTCAGTACCGGGTGAAGCGCGCGACGACCATCGGCGGTCCCTATCAGCTGGTGGGCGAAACGCTCGGCACCCGCTCTTACGACGATCAGGGACTGGATCCCTACACGACGTACTACTATGTGGTGAGTGCGGTCAATGAAGCCGGGGAAAGCCCGCCCTCAAGCGAGGTCGTGAAACAGGATGCCTACGGTGCCTGGCTCATCGCCGCGGGCGGAACCTTGGAGGGTCCGGGCAGTGGATTCGATGAAAAGCTCGACGGCACGGGACCTGCGAACGGAGCTCGCTACATGATGCCGGATGGCGTGGAAGTCCGTGCCGCCGCGGCCTCCCGCGAGGTCGGTGGAGTCGTCCGGAATGATCCAAACGTGACCGTTTCGCTGTGGCGGTCCGACGATCTTACTGGGTGGGCGGAGGTGCCTTTCGTGGATTCCTCCGACCAAAGCAACGTGGACGAAGGCTTCCGCCGGGTGGGGGCGGTGATCGAGGGGCCCTTCGACGGGCAGCCGGTGTTCTACCGCTTCGAGTTCATCCGTTGATCATTTACTGGCCTCGGCCTGCACCCGGTGGATAGTTGATTTAAAAAGATGTTCGAAAGAACACCTTTTTGTCTTGATGTCCGGAATGGTCGTGATAGAAGCATCATCCGTGGACCGTGAATCGCGGCCCCCATCCCAGCAACAGCCTGACATCATCATGAAAGCCGATAGCGCCACCCTGCCCGAAACCGATGCCCGCGCCGATGCTCCACACGAGGGGTCCCGCGATGCAGCCAATGCAGCCTATCTGAACCGCCTGCCGCAGCATGCGATTTACAAGCCGAACTCGCGTGGGAGTGGCGGCGTCGTCCGCTTCGAGCTGAACCTTTTCAAGAATTCCGTTTTCGTCGATGCGGCGCCGCAGGTCGGCGAGCGCCAGTTCGATTGGGACGCGAAGCTGACGATGAAATGGGGCATTCCCGATCTCGGAGCCGCGCTTGCCGTGCTGCAAGGTCGTCAGCCGGCAGCGAACCTCTTCCACCGTTCCGAGCACTCGAACAGCGCCTGCGAACTCGTCGCCCGGGCCGATGCCGAGCGCGCGCCGTATCTGCTGAGCCTGTCGCGGCAGGAGGAGGACAAGTCGGTGAAGAAGGTGACGATCCCCTTGACTCACGCCGAGGCCGCCGTGCTGGAAACCGTGCTCCACCGCGCCGTGGAACGGCTGGTGGGGTGGTGACGCTTCTGCGTCATGCACCTCCCTCGCAGCTGTTGGCGTGGCGGCGGATTGCATCCGCCATGCCGCACTGATCGATGGAGGCGCTGCGGGGAAGGCGTCTGCTCAGGATCGGGTTTCGGCGACTAAATCCGTCGCGACCGCCCGAACTCCGAGACCGCCCTTGTCGAACAGCTTTGGTGCATCGGCGGGACGATGTCGGTGAGTGGCTCGGGGCACAACGAAACCGTTGCACAACGAAGTTGTTGTTGAGCCCTCTCTTTCTCAGTTCGCGACGATGTTCACCAGGCGTCCGGGGACGACGATGATCTTGCGGATGGTCTTGCCGGCGAGTTGCTCCTGGACCTTGTCGGTTGCCTGGGCGGCGGCTTCGATGTCTTCCTTCGGTGCGTCTTTTGGGACGGTGATCTTGTCGCGGAGCTTGCCGTTGATTTGGACGACGATCTCGATCTCCGACTCGATGAGCGCGGCTTCGTCGTGCTGCGGCCAGGGTTGCTTGGCGAGCTGGCCGGAGTTGCCGATGAGGCGGTGGATTTCCTCACTCAGGTGAGGAGCGAAGGGGTTCAGGACACTGAGGAGCAGGGTGAACTCTTTCAGCGGGACGACCTCGGCGGCGGTGAAGGCGTTGGTGCAGACCATCATCTGCGAGATGGCGGTGTTGAAGGACATGCGGGCGATGTCGTCGGTGACCTTCTTGACGGTCTCGTGGACGACCTTGAGCAGGGCCTTGTCGGTGCAGGGGACGTCCTGGAGTTTTTTGGAAACGGTCCACTCGCCGGCCTGGTCCTGTTCCATGGCCACGCGCCAGACGCGGGCGAGGAAGCGGGAAACGCCTTCGACGCCTTTCATCTGCCACGGCTTCACTTCGGTGAGCGGGCCCATGAACATTTCGTAGAGGCGCAGGGCATCGGCCCCGTACTCGCGGACGACTTCGTCGGGGTTGACGACGTTGCCGCGGGACTTGGACATTTTCTGCCCGTCCTCGCCGAGGATGAGGCCCTGGTTGACGAGCTTCTGGAAGGGCTCGTTGGTGGAAAGGTGGCCGAGGTCGTGGAGGACCTTGTGCCAGAAGCGGGCGTAGAGGAGGTGGAGGACGGCGTGCTCGGTGCCGCCGACGTAGAGATCGACCATGCCGGTCGCGCTGCGCGCGGAGTGATCAGTGCCGAGTGCCGAGTGATCAGTGGAACTCTTGCCGGCGACGCCGGACCAGTATTGTTCCGCTTCGCGGGAGATGAAGCGGTCGTTGTTACGGGGATCGCAGTAGCGGAGGTAGTACCAGCAGGAGCCGGCCCACTGGGGCATGGTGTTGGTTTCGCGCTCGAACTCGTCGCTGTAGGCGATCCAGTCGGTGGCCTTGACCAGCGGCCCGCGGGGGTCGCCGGTGGGCTTGAAGTCCTCCATTTCGGGCTGGAGCAGGGGCAACTCGCTCTCAGGGAGAGGCTCGTGATCGCCGGTTTCCTTGTTCCAGAGGAGCGGGAAAGGCTCGCCCCAATAGCGCTGGCGGCTGAACAGCCAGTCGCGGAGCTTGTAGTTGATGCGGCGGACGCCTTTGCCCTCGGACTCGAGTTCAGCAATAATTCTCTGTTGAGCAATTGAAACGGGGAGTTCCGAATAGTTCCCAGAGTTTTTCAGGATTCCAGCAAGACTCGTAAACGGTTTTTCAATCGACCAAATCTCTACAATTTTGCCGTTTTCGTCCACTCGATGAGCTTCGTGTGGCTTCGATAGGCCCAAGTCCTTTCCAGTTGGGAAAACCGGATCTACGAAGATCCAATCTGAGTTGGGTTCAACAACCTCGCGTATCTCCAATCCAAAATTCGTGGCAAATTCGCGATCTCTTATGTCGTGGGCGGGGACGGCCATGATGGCTCCGGTGCCGTAGCCCATCATGACGTAGTCGGCGATCCAGATGGGGATGCGCTGGTCGTTGACGGGATTGATGGCATACGCGCCGGTGAAGACGCCGGACTTGTCCTTGTTGAGGTCGCCGCGTTCGAGGTCGGACTTGCTGGCGCAGGTCCGGACGTAGTTCTCGACCGCTTCCTTTTGTTCCGCGGTGGTGATTTCCGCGACGAGCGGGTGCTCGGGGGCGAGGACCATGTAGGTGGCACCGAAAAGGGTATCGGGGCGGGTGGTGAAGACGGTGATCTGGGCTTGGCGGATGGAATCCGCCGCCACGTTGAAGTGCACTTCCGCGCCCTCGCTGCGGCCGATCCAGTTCTTTTGCAGGAGCTTGATGCCTTCGGGCCAGTCGAGCGGGTCGAGGTCGTCGATGAGGCGCTGGGCGTACTTGGTGATGCGGAGCATCCACTGGCGCAGCGGCCGGCGCTCGACGGTGTGGCCCTTGGATTTCCATTCCTCGACTTCCTCGTTGGCGAGGACGGTGCCGAGATCGGGCGACCAGTTGACGGGGGCCTCGTGGATGTAGGCGAGGCGAACGGCGTCGATCTGCTCGCGGGTCCAGCCTTTCTTCTCCAGCTCGGAAACGGGAGCTGCCTTGCCGGTTTCTTCGTCGAAGTAGGACTTGTAGAGCTGGAGGAAGATCCACTGGGTCCAGCGGACGTATTCGGGATCGGTGGTGGCGATCTCGCGATCCCAGTCGTAGCCGAAGCCGAGGGACTTCAGCTGGCGGCGGAAGTTCTCGATGTTGGCCTCGGTGGTGAGGCGCGGGTGTTGGCCGGTTTTGATGGCGTACTGCTCGGCAGGCAGGCCGAAGGAGTCCCAACCCATCGGGTGGAGGACGTTGAAGCCCTGGCGCAGCTTGGTGCGGCCGATGATGTCGGTGGCGGTGTAGCCCTCGGGATGGCCGACGTGGAGGCCGCTGCCGGAGGGATAGGGAAACATGTCGAGGACGAAGAACTTCGGTTTCGAGGGGTCGAAATCCGGATCGCCGGGGTTCGGGGTGCGGAAGGTTTTTTCCGCGTCCCAGAGCTGCTGCCAGCGCGGCTCGAAGTCATCGAAAGGGAAGGGCTTGCGGCGGTCGGACATGGTCGGAAAAAGTTCGGAGTTTCCCTTGAGGGGGCGCGGAAATTGGCCAAAGGGGCCGGATTTGAAAAGGAAAACTCCCGCTGCGCCGCAGGGTGGCGTCGGGAGGAGCGCGCGGTTTTTCCGGTTGCGGCATCGGGAGGCCCCTCTTTCTTTGGGATGGCTCCCGCGCTGCCAATCATGCCCATCCCCTCTGCCCCGTCCCCGAATACCCGCCGATTGAAGATCCTCATCGCCGACGATGGTCGCAACGCTGCGGACGTGATGGGGCTGTTTTTCGAGCTGGAAGGCCATGAACCCATGGTGGTCTACGATGGCGGGGCGGCGGTGGAGGCGGTGAAGGATTTCGGCCCGGACGTGATCGTCATGGACCTGACGATGCCGGGAATCGACGGACTGGAAGCCGCACGGGCGATCCGCCGGCTGGACCCTGGGAAGCGGCTCCGGATGTATGCCTGCTCTGGAGGTCCGCCGGAGGAGGATGCGCGGCGGGCGAGGGAGGCGGGCTTCGATGGCCACCTGCCGAAGCCGGTCACGCCGGACATGCTGCGGGAGTTTCTCGCGGCGCAGGCGGCGGGCTGACCCGGTGGGCGCGCTCAGTTCATGCTCGGCAGCTCGGGCCGCTGGCTGGAGAGGGCGGACTTGAGCTTTTTGAGATCGACCGGCTTCGGGATGAGCTCGTCGGCCCCGAGAAGTTTCACTTCCTCGATGCGCTCCGGGCGGACGTCGCCGGAGACGACGAAGATGGAGGTGAGCGTCTCGCAGCGGTTTGCCTGGAGGCTCTTGAGAATCTCGGTGCCGTCGAAGTCGGGCAGGTTGAGGTCGAGCAGAAGAATCTCGGGTTTGCAGCTGGAGAGGAGGTTGAGGGCTTCGCGGCCGGTGGCGGCTTGGAAAACCTGGGCTCCTTCGGCGGCGAGCAGGGTGGAGGTGGCGGTGCGGGCGGTTTCGTGATCCTCGACGAGCAGAATCCTGACGCCTTCGAGGGACAGCCGGGGCAGCTCGCGGGCGGGGCGGAGGTTCCGTTCGTGGATCGGGGAAAGATCGTCCTGGGGTTTCCGTTCCGCTTCTTGTGGCTCGGAGCCGGTGGTGAGAAGGGCGGCGGGAATGCGGACGGTGAAGGTGGAGCCGACGCCGACGAGGCTTTTCACCTCGAGCTTGCAGCCGAGGCTGTCGAGCAGGCGGCGGCAGATGGCGAGGCCGAGCCCGGCGCCCTTGTTGCGGTTCCGCTCGGGGTTCTGAAGCTGGAAGAACTCGTCGAAGATGCAGTCGATCTTGCTGCCGGGGATACCGACGCCGGTGTCGGCCACGCGCAGGGCGAGCCCGCCGTCCTCGAGCATTTCGCCGTGCAGGCGCACCTCGCCATGTTCGGTGAACTTGAGCGCGTTGCCCACGAGGTTGCTGATGACGCGGGTCAACTTGGTGCGGTCCGAGCGCATGCGCAGCGGGGTGGGTGGCAGCTCGACGCGGAGCTGGAGGCCTTTCTTTTCGGCAACGTGCGAAGACTGGCGGGCCTCCGCTTCGATCAGTTCGGTGAGGGAAAACTCGGTGATGTCGAGGTCGGTCACGCCGGTATCGAAGCGGGTCAGGTCGAGCACGTCGCTGACCAGATCGATCATGGAGCGGGCGTTGCTGCCGAGGTCGTGGGCGAGCTTGGGCACTTGGTGGAGGCGCTCGGGGTCGTCGGCGCAGCGTTCGATCAGCTCGGCGAGGAGCGAGATGGCGTTGGCCGGCGTGCGGACGTCGTGGGACACGGCGGCGAGGAAGCGGGACTTCTGCAGCGAGGCCTGCTCGGCAGCGGCCCGCTTTTCCTCAAGCTCCCGCTGGAACCGGAGCGATTGCAGGGCGAGCGCGGCCTGGGCGGCGAGCCATTCGATCACGCGGAAATCGTCCTCGCTCCACCTCCGGGGGGTGTTGCTGAAGACTTCCAGAGCGGCGATGACCTTGCCCTGGTACCAGATGGGCGAGCCGAGGATGGCATGAAACGGCCGGCCGGCACCGGGCTTCGGAAGCTGGAGATCTGGGCGCTGGGCGACGTCTTCGAGGCTCGCGGTACGGCCACTCTCGTAGATGAGCGCGGCAAAGGTCTCGTCGAAGGAGATGTCCGGCGTGACCGCGCCGTGCAGGCCGAAGCCGGAGTCGCCACGCAGGTGCAATCGCCCGTCCCGGTTTTCCACCACGCAGGAGGCGTGGACGGCGTCGCCGAGGATCTGCAGGGCGGCGTCGCAGATGCCATTCATTACAACGGCCTCGCTCAGATCGCCGCGCAGCCAGCGGCCGGATTCGAGCAGGATCTGGAGGCCGCGTTCGCGCCGGCTGAGTTCTTCGTTGGCGTGCTGGAGGTCGGAACTCTGCTGCTCCATTTCCTCGGTCTGCTGGCGTAGTTCCTCGGACTGCTGCTCCAGCTCCTCGGCCTGGCACTGGAGTTCCTCGTTCTGCCGGCTGATCTCTTCCTCGCGGGCCGCAAGCTCCTCATTGCTGGCGGAGAGTTCCTCGTTGCCCGCTTCGAGCTCGGCATTGAGGTCGGAAAGCCTGCGGCCTTGGGTGACGAGGCGACGGCGGATGTTCAGAATGACGTGGAAGACGCCGGCGAAAACCCAGATGTCGAGGAGCTGGGTGGCGATGGCCACGTTTTCCACCGACCGGGGAAGCGTCTGGTCGGGAATGACCTCGGTGATCTTGTAAACGGTGATCGCGCTGAGGAGCACGGCCATCCCGTAGAGCACGCGCAGGTCCCGGTTCCAGAGGCAGAGCAGCATCGGGAGGGCGGCGGAGAGGGGGAAGATGCGGTCGTCGAAGATGCTGATACGGGCCCAGATCATCAGGGCCGCAGCGACCAGGCAGGCGAGGAGCGATACGGGGAGGGAAACCGCGGCTGCAGGGCGGGGGTCGAAATCAGACTTCATGCGACAGGGGGTGAATCTTTGCGATAGACGCAGGGGGAAACCCGCTGCAGCCCGTCCACTTGGGGTTTTTCGGCTTTCCCCACGATCAGGAATCCGCCGGGGCGGAGGCAGGTTTCAAGCTGCAGCCAGAGCTGCTGGGCTTGGTGGGGATGCAGGTAGATGGCGAGATTGCGGCAGAGGATGAGGTCCCAGTCGGAGCCTTCCGGCTGGGCGAGCAGGTCGGCGAGTTTCCACTCCATGGCGGTGGCGATGGAAGGGTGGAGGCGGCAGTGCTTTTCATCACAGCGCAGAAAGCGCCCGACGAGGTCCGGGAGGAAAAGCTCTCGGGCTTCCGGGGGATAGATTCCTTCGGCTGCTTGGCGCAGGGCCGAGGGGCGGCAATCGGTGCCCAGAAACCGGCTGCGGTCCAACCCGCCATGTTTCGCAAACAACATGACCACGGAGGCCAGCTCGGAGCCATCGGAGCATGCGGCGCTCCAGACCCGCGGCTCGTCACGCTGCGTCAGGAGGGCGGGGATGACGGATTCATCGAGTTCGCGGAAGACGGACGTATCCCGGAAGAAGCTGGTGGTGCCGATCAGGAGCGCATTGACGGCGATCTGCAGCCGCTGGGGGTCGCCTGCCACCACCTGGTCCGCCGCTTCCTGGTCTTTGACCCGCAGCGCTCGCAAACAGGCGGGGATGCGGCGGATGAGCGGCGTGATCCGATAGCCCTCCGCCCGGATGCCGGCCAGGCGGAGCATGCGGCGGACGAAAGCGACGTCGGCCATCGGGTGCCGCTCCATTTCCTCGCCGGTGGGCACTCGGATCGGGCTGACGTGATGGATCGGCCCGGTATCCACTCCGGCCGTCCGCTGCGGACGGGGCGAAGGTGCGCCACGGAAGGAAATGCCGCGGAAGCGTGGATCGAGCGGCGGCTGTTCCAAAGCAGTCACGTTCTCCTCGCCCCTGCCGGGTGAGGGCAGAGGGAGCGGAAGGGAGCTTTCCGGCCTGTGTTCGACGCGCACACGCTGTAGTAACGAGCGCTGCGGGGCTTTGTCAAAACCCTCGCTCCAAGCCTGCAAATTGCAGCGGCGGGACGACGGATGCGGCGGAAAGCGGGGCAGAACGCCCTGTTGGAGGACCTCCTCGCTCAGCGAGTGGCGGTCTCCGTCTTTTGGCTTTCGGCGATCAGCTCCCGCAGCTTTTTCACCCAAGCCTCCGGGTCGTGACCGAACTCACCGAGGTCCTCGGAGAGTTTTCGACCCTCGGCATCGAGCAACCAGACGGTGGGATAGCCGCCGGCGAGGTAGTCCTTCTTGAGCTGCTTGTTCTGCGTCTTCAGTTCCGCCGGCTGTTCCGACTTCCGCGGGTAGTCCGCCTCCATCAGCACGAGGTGGTCTTTGGCGAAGTCACGGAAGGTGGCGGTTTCGAAGACGCTCTTTTCCAGCTTGATGCACCACGTGCACCAGTCGGAGCCGGTCAACAGGAGGAGGATCGGCTTTTCCGAAGTTTTTGATTCGGCCTTGGCGGCGGCCCAGTCGGTCATCCAGCCATCCGCGGCGGTGGCTGGCACGGCAGCGAGCATCAGGCCGCAGGCGGCGAGCAGGAGAGCTTTCATGATCAATCCAGCGCGGCGCGCTCCGAAACTTTGTCGAGGTGGGCCAGAAACTCATCCACCGAGGGGTATTCGGAGGCGTAGAACCGCGACAGTTCCTTGCCTCCGGCATTGAAGATGATGACCGTCGGGAAACCCTCGATCTCGTATTTCTCGGCGTAGGGCTGGTGCTTTTTGGCGAGCGCCTCGTCGCCGCGCGGGAAATCCAGTTCGACCAGGATGAAATCTTCCGACGCCTTGCTGACGAACTCGTCCTTGGTGAAGACGTTCTTGCGCATCATCTTGCAGGGCGGGCACCAGTCGGATCCGGTGAACTCGACGAGCACCGCCTTGTCCTTGGCCTTCGCGTCCTTGAACGCCTGTTCGAGATCGGCCGTCCAGCCCTTGGGGATGTTCGCCAGCGCGGTGCTGACCATGGCGGAACCCGCGAGGGCAAAGGAGGCAAGGTAGGTGATCGCTTTCATCGGTCCATAGGCGTAGGCGAGGATCGGATTATTTCAAATTTCTAGCGACATCCGTTCAGAACGGACCGCAGGGGCTTGCCGGCAAGGCGCAAACCGGGTGATCTGACCGCGATGACGACGAGCAAACCCCGATTGGTGGTGGCGACGCGGAACGCGCACAAAACGGAGGAGATCCGCCAGATGGTCGGCGACCGCTACGAGGTCCTGAACGCGAACGATTTCCCCGATCTGCCCGAGGTGGAGGAAACAGGCACGACCTTTTTGGAAAACGCGACGCTCAAGGCGCTGGCGGTCAGCCGCGAGGTGGCGGGCCTGGTGCTTTCCGACGACTCGGGACTCGAAGTCGATGCCCTCGGCGGTCGCCCCGGCGTGTGGTCGAGCTCCTTTGGCGGCGAGGAGGGCAATCACGCCAGGAACAATGCCCGGATGGCGGAGGAAATGGCGGGGGTCGAGGACCGTGCGGCGCGTTTCCGCTGCGTGATGGTGCTGGCCCGGGATGGGCAGCCGCTTGCGGATTTCTCCGGCGCGGTCGAGGGCCGCATCCTGCCGGAGATGAGGGGGGAGGACGGATTCGGATACGATCCGTTTTTTGCCCCGGAAGGACACGATCAGAGCTTTGCCGAGCTCGGTCCGGAGGTGAAAAACCAGCTCAGCCACCGGGCGCGGGCGCTGGCACAAGTCGTGGAATTCCTCGACTCGCGACCAGATGCTTAAGTTTTAAAAACATTTTGAACTTTTTAACCAAATCGACTAAAAGCGGCAGCGATGAAAGCTTTGAACGCGTCTGCGATGGCGGTTTTGTTCTTGTTGGCCTTGGTTTCCTGCGGCCGGCAGGTGAAAGCGCGGCATGAGGTGTCCTATCATTTCGAGCGGGGCCGGACGGCTCTCCTGAGGAATGGTCTGGCGTATCCGCCGCCGGGAGCACCGGACGCGGTGAAACACGCGATCCAGGCTGGCAACCGCTTGCAGACGAAGCCGTACAAGTGGGGCGGCGGCCATGCGGTGCTGAACGACACCGGATACGATTGCTCCGGTTCGGTTTCGTACGTGCTGCGGGAAGCGGGCTTGATGAAAGGCCAGATGCCTTCGAGCGGATTTTTCAGCTACGGCAAGAAGGGGGCGGGCGACTGGATCACGGTCTATGTGCGCCATGGTCACGTTTTCATGACCGTCGCCGGTCTGCGGCTCGATACGGGCTACGGTGGAGGCCGTACCGGCCCTCGTTGGAAGCCGATGCCGCGGCCCTCCAGCGGCCACGTGATGCGCCACCCGGCGGGCTACTGAGGGGACTCCGTCTCGCCCAAGAGATCCGGGCGGTTGGCGCGGGTGCGTTCGAGGGCCTGCTGCTTTTTCCACGCGATGATCTTCGCGTGGTGGCCGGAGAGAAGTACGTCGGGGACCTTGAGGCCGCGGAAATCGGCCGGCTTGGTGTAGGCCGGAGCTTCGAGCAGGTTGGGATCGGAAAACGACTCGTCCTCCGGCGAGCGTTCGTCGCCGAGCGCGCCGGGCAGGAGGCGCACGATGGCGTCGGTGACGACGGCCGCGGCGATCGCGCCGTTGGTGAGGACGTAGTCGCCGATGGAGAGTTCGAGGTCGATGAGTTGCTCGATAACCCGGTGATCAACGCCTTCGTAGTGGCCGCAGACGATGAGCAGGTGGGTTTCCTCCGAAAGCTCCCGGGCGACGGCCTGCTTGAACGGTTTTCCCTGGGGGGTCATCAGGATGACCTTGGTTTCCGGGCGTTTGAGTTCTCCGATGGCATCGAAAAGCGGGCCGGGAAGCAGGAGCATGCCTTGGCCGCCGCCGCAGAGGTAATCGTCGGTGCGGCGGTGCTTGTCCTTCGCCCAATCGCGGAGGTTATGCGCGCGGATGGCGGCGATCCCCGCCTCTTGGGCGCGCTTGATGATGCTCTCGCCCAGCGGGGCGAGCGCGATTTCGGGGAAGAGGGTGAGGATGTCGATTTCCATCGGGGAGAGCAGATTCAAATGGCGGCTTGCCGGACATGTCCAGCGGCTGCTCGGCAAGCTAGCGCTGGAAGAGAAGGAACAGAACTGCCAGGACGATGAGCGAGAGCAGAACAACGAGGGCCACCTTCCACGGGGAAATCGGGAACTTGGCGTAGGTCTGGCCGGTGACGGCGTTGGCGGCTCCGTGGTAGGGTTTTCCTCGATACTGATAGGCGAGGATCCAGATGGGGCAGAGGATGTGCTTGAAGGTTTTGGCTGAATACTCCGGGTGGATGCGGAGGTTGCGGTAGGTGTCGCCGGGGACTTCGCGGCCGCACATTTCGCGCAGCAGTCCCTCCATGATGCCGAAACCGGTGCGGGCTCCTTGGAGAAGCGGGACCTGGTATTGCTCGACGGCCCAGCCGGAGACGTAGCGGGTTTCGTAAGGTACGAGATCCTTTGTAGGAAAGGGTTCGAGGCGGCTGAGGATGCCGGGATCGAGGCCCTTGGAGGCGGTGACGAGGATGTCGTCGAACCAGGTGGAGACGTGGCCGCTGGCGGGCCGCCAGCGGATGCGGCGCTCCTGGCGGGTGACGGTGCGGCCCTGGGAGTCGCGGTCGGTGACGGTGACGTAGTAGTAGGTGCCGCTCTCGGCGGTCCAGGGGCACTCGGCGGCGCTGTCGAAGGTCCAGTAGGGGAGGTAAACGCCGTGGATGCGATCGACGAGGTTGCGCTTCTTGAGGTCGCCCGGCGCGAACCACTTGGAGGCGAGGAACTGCTTCAGTGCATGGTAGGCCTGTTCCTTGGAAACGATGGCGGGGAGGAGCGATTCGGGGCGGACGGGTGCCTCGATTTCCTCGTAGTCGAGCATCTCGGGCGAGCCGCAGAAATCGCAGCTCTGGCCGACGTTGGCGGCATCGCGGGTGAGGACGGCATGGCAGTGGGTGCACTGGACCTTGCGTTCGGCGGTGCGGACGGTGGTGCCGGCCTCGCCGAGGCGGGCAAGCATGGCGTCGAGGTCGTGCTCGGTGATGTCCGGCAGCGGTGGCGGGGCGACGCGCTCGAACTCGGTGCCGCAGTAGGGGCAGACGAGCTTGCGTTTGCCGGGATCCCATTCGCCCTTGCCGCCGCACTCGGGGCAGACGTGGCGTTCGAGCGAGCGCACCTCGGCCGCCGCTCCCCGGAGGTTCGGGAGCGGGGGCGGGATCTTGCGTTTTTCGACAACGAGGGGCGCGGTGGGTTCGTCCGCGTCTTCGGAGTCAGGGAAGGGTGGGGGCTCTGGGGCCATGACGGGCTCGTGCGTTCATGACCGAGACGGTCATGCCACTGGCAGGGGCGTGCCCTTTACTGGGCGAGGAACTCGTCGAGGGCGAAGCGGGTAATGCGGTGGACGGAGCCAATTTTTTTGGCGGGCAGGTTACCGGCTTCGATTTCGGCCATCACGTCGGCCTCGCTGACGCCGAGCATGCGGGCGACAGTGGCGGGGTCGAGAATGTCCGGGCTTTGCGCCACGGGTGCGGCGGCGGCACCGGGTTGGCCGGGCAGGGGAGGGGGGGAGCCGGCCATACCGGAGGATTTCATCATTTCCTGCGCCATGGCGAAACCGATGGCCATCTCGCTGGCCATGCCGGCGGCACCTCCGCCTTCGCCGGCGGCCATGCCCTGGCCCATCTGGTATTTGACGTAGTCGTTGAGGTTGCCGATCGCCGACATGGCGGAGCGTTTGTCGATGGCTTCCTCGACTTCGGGCGGGACGCTGACGTTCTCGACGATGAACGAGGCGACCTCGATGCCGTATTTGGTGGAAATGGCGGGGTTGATCAGCGGCAGCAGGGCGTCGCCGAGTTCCGAGTAACGGGTGGCGACGTCGAGAACCGGGACGTGGGCCTGGGCGAGGGCTTCGGAAAAGATGCTGACGATGCGCGAGCGCATGGTGTCGGCGAACTCGTTGACCCGGAAATCGTGGTCGGAGCCGGCGACCTCCTTGAGGAAGGTCTGCACGTTGACGACCCGGAAATCGTAGGTGCCGAAGGCGCGGGCGCGGACGATGCCGAAGTCGGGATCGCGCAGCATGATGGGATTGGAGGTGCCCCATTTGTTGCCGGTGAACAGGCGGGTGTTGACGAAATAAACGTCGGCCTTGAAGGGCGATTGGAAGCCGTATTTCCAGCCCTTGAGGCGGGTCAGGACGGGAATGTTCTCCGTGGTCAGCGTGTGCTTGCCCGGCCCGAAGGTGTCGCCGAACTGGCCGAGGTAGACGAACTGGACGGTCTGGCTTTCGCGGCAGATGAGCTGGGCGCCGTTCTTGATCGCCTTGTCGTCGTCGGGGAAACGCCAGGCGATGGTGTCGCGCGAATCGTCCTGCCACTCGATGATTTCAAGCAGCTCGCCTTTGATGAAGTCCATGATGCCCATAGTCGTGATCGGTTGAGGTTGTCGGCATCTTTCGCTGTCGGGCGCGGGTGGGGCAATGAGAAATCCACCGTGGAACGCGGTGTGCGGGAAAGCCATGGAGCCCGTTTCGTGCAGAGTGAGGAAGCGTAGGTGGCGTGAAGGAGGCGATGAATGCCCGAATGTGATTTACTATGTTAGGAAACGTTGCTTTCCTCCGTGGGCAAAATGAAGACGATCTCCAAATTCGCTGGGACGCTCGCCGTGCTGCTATGGGTCGGAGCGGCAGCCGTGGCACAGGATGTCATGGAACTCACCGACAAAAACGGAGCCGGCATCAAGGTGAAGGTGGAAGCCTGCGACGGAGTTCAGGTGGAGGTGACGCGGGTGACGGACAGCAAGGCATTTACCATTCCCCTGAGCCGTCTCGACGAGGCATCGGTCAAGCAGCTTCAAACCTGGCAGGCGAAGGGCGGGGGCTTGATCAAGCGTCTGGACATCGATGTCAGCACCGGCAAGACCACCCGTAACAAGGCGGGGGACGACTTCGACGACAAGCGGGTAAACCTGGATCCGGTGGTGACGCTGAGCAACCCGCATTTGTCGATGAGGTCCTGCTCCTGCAAGATGACCGTGGTGTTCTATGGCCGGCCGATCGTCGATCGGAGCGCGATGCACATTTTCAAAACGGCCACCTTCGATGTGCCGGAACTCGGCCCCGGCGAGGCGAAGGAATTCAAGGTGGGCAAGATCTCCTCGGCCTACGACAACCGTGGCTATGCGAAATTCGGTGCCCGGTACGGCGGCTATGCCGTGGTCGTGCATGACCCTGCGGGGGAATTCACCTACTCGTCGAAGTCCGTTCCCTCAGCGCTCGTCGAGGGACAGGAGCTGCTCTTTCTGAAGCTCAAGACGGGAAAGGACTACGACAAGAGTTTCGAAGAGCTCGACCTGCCGCGCTACGAATACTAACGAAGCGTCACCGGCGGCGAGGTTCAGCGTTTCATGGAGCCGGTGGCGAGGAATCGCCGGTGGAACTCGAAGGCCATCTGGAGGCTCTGCGGCGTGTGCCCCTGCATCACGCCGTGGAGGTAGGCGTCGAGTTCCTCGCGATAGTCGGGATGCACGCAGTGGGCGATGATTTCCTCGCCGCGCTCGGTCGGATCCTTGCCGCGGAGGTCGGCGATGCCCTGCTCGGTGATGACGACCTGCACGCTGTGCTCGCTGTGGTCCATGTGGCTGACGAGCGGGACGATCGTGCTGATGTCGCCGCCCTTGGCGATGGACGGGCAGGTGAAGATGGAGATGAAGGCGTTGCGGGTGAAATCGCCGGAGCCGCCGATGCCGTTCATGAGGTCGTTGCCCATGAGGTGGGTCGAGTTGACGTTGCCGAAGATGTCGATCTCGATGGCGGTGTTGATGGAGATGATCCCGAGACGGCGAATGAGCTCGGGGTTGTTGGAGATTTCCTGAGGCCTCAGGACGATGCGGTCCTTGAAGTAGTCGAGATTGGCATAGACTTCGGAAAGCACCGGCGGACTGAGCGTCAGGGAAGTGCCGCTGGCGAAGGTGATGTCGCCCTTTTCCATGAGGGCGATGACGGAATCCTGCACGACTTCCGAGAAGAGCTGAAAGGGCGGGATGTCGGGGTGGGAACCCATGGCACCGAGGACGGCGTTGGCGATGTTGCCGACGCCGGATTGGATGGGCAGGAACTCGGGTGGAATTCGGCCGGCGCGGAGTTCGTTGGCGAGGAAGGTGGCGACGTTCTCGCCGATCTTCTTGGTGGTTTCGTCGGGTTCCTTGAAGGGTGCGACCTCGTCGGGAATGTTGGTGCGGACGATGCCGATGATCTTCCGTGGATCGACACGGACGGAGCGGCTGCCGATGCGGTCGTGCGCGGCGGTCATCGGGATCGGCAGGCGGTGTGGTGGATCGTAAGGTTCGTAGATGTCGTGGATTCCGCGCAGGCCGACGGGGTGGAACTCGTTGAGTTCGACCAGGATCTTGTCGGCCATGTGGCAGAAGGTCGGAGCCGCGCCGACGGAGGTGGTGAGGACGATCTGGCCGTCGGCGGTGACGTCGCAGGCTTCGACGATGGCGAGGTGGAACTTGCCGAGAAAGCCGTAGCGGACGTTCTGCGGCAGCACCGAGAGGTGCATGTCGAAGAAATGGGTTTTCCCCTCGTTGATGGATTTCCGCAGGGATTTGTCGGATTGGTAGGGTGTGCGCCACGAGATCGCCTCGGCGCGGGCGAGTTCGCCATCCAGTGAATCGCCGGTCGAAGCCCCGGTGACCACGCCGACCTTGAACTCGCGGCCTGCGGCGTGTTCCACCCGGGCGCGGGCGGCGATAGCCTTCGGGATGGCTTTGGCGGCACCGGCGGGGGTGAAGCCGCTGAAGCCGATGGTCATGCCGTTCTCGACATGGGCTGCCGCTTCCTCGGGTGTTAGTTCGGGGAAGGTCCGGGGCGTGAATGGGTGGGTCATGGCGGGTGGGCGTGTGTGGGTTTCTACTGGATCTCTAGTGACCTCCGAGCAGGGCGAGGAAATAGCCCGCGGCCAGGGCGGTGCCGATGACGCCGGCGACATTCGGGCCCATGGCGTGCATCAGCAGGTAGTTGTGTGGATCGGCCTTCAGCCCCTCGGTGTGGCTCACACGTGCGGCCATCGGCACGGCGGAGACGCCTGCGGAACCGATCAGCGGGTTGATCTTGTTCTTGCTGAAAAGGTTCATGACCTTCGCCATCAGCAGACCACCGGCGGTGGAGACCCCGAAGGCGATCACACCGAGGACGATGATCATCATGGTTTCTAGCCGCAGGAAACGGTCGCCCTGCATGGTGATGCCGACGCTGGTGCCGAGGAAGATGGTCACCATGTTGATGATCTCGTTCTGGGCGGCCTTGGTGAGGCGCTCGGTCACGCCGCACTCGCGGAGGAAGTTGCCGAGCATGAGCATGGCGATCAGGGGTGCGACCGGCGGCACCAACAGGATGCAGAGGATGGTGACGGCGAGGGCGAAGATGAGTTTCTCCAAGCGGCTCACTTTCCGCAGGCTCTTCATCCGGATCTTCCTCTCCTCCTTGGTGGTGAGCAGGTTCATGATCGGCGGCTGGATCACGGGAACGAGCGCCATGTAGCTGTAGGCGGCCACGGCGATGGGTGCCATCAGCTCCGGGGCGAGGGCGTTCGAGAGGAAGATCGAGGTGGGGCCATCGGCCCCGCCGATGATGGCGATGGCGGCGGCTTGTTGGGAGGAGAAGCCGAGCAGGACCGCGCCGAGGAAGGTGACGAACACGCCGAGCTGGGCCGCGGCTCCGAGCAGGAGCATGCGTGGATTGGCGATGAGGGGACCGAAGTCGGTCAAAGCGCCCACGCCCAGAAAGATGATCGGCGGGAAGATCTCGAGGATCACCCCGAGGGAGATCCAGTGATAGAAGCCGCCGGCGTGCTTGCTGGCCAGCTCGGTCAGCTGCTGGCCGCCGATGACCGCGCTGCCCGGCGCCGGCGTGTCTGCGACGATCCGGCCGGAGGTGGCGGCCCAGACGAGGTAGTCGTCGGGCGTGACCTGGATTTCGCCGCCGGCGTAGGGTACGGTGATCGCTGCGTCGGCGCGCGGGTTGCCGTCGTCGGTGGGAGTGGGCGTCTCCGGCTGGACGACGAAGAGCAACGATCCGCCTCCCTCCGCGAAGAGCTTCGCTTCCTTTTCGAAAAGGGCTCGGATTTCATCGGCATCGAGCCGGATCATGTGGTCCGGGTGTTCGTGCGGGACCCGCTCGATGGTCACGGTGTCCCCTTTGTCGACCATGGAGGCAAGGACCGTGCCGGAAACCGGAGCCCGTACCGGGCCGGGGGGCTTCTCGATGAGGTTCTCGGTGGGCAGGTTCGCGAGGAGCGCGCCGAAGGCGATCGGGATGAGGAGCAGCGGTTCGAAGCCTTTGTAAACGGCGAGCCAAAGGAGGACGAGGACCACGACCCACATCACCACCATGCGCCATTCGAGGACTCCGAATCCGGTGAGGTGGACGAGTTGCTGGAGTTGTTCGAGCATGGAAGTGGAAGGGAAAAAGTGGAGGTGCGGGCGCGGGCGGGAGTCAGGCGATGACGAGGAGTTCCTGTCCTTCGTCCACCGAGTCGCCTTGTTTCACGGCGATCGATTTGACGGTGCCGGCCTGCGTCGCGCTGACGACGGTGTTCATTTTCATGGCTTCGAGCGTGAGGACCTGCTGCCCGGCCTGGACGGTCTGGCCGATGGCGACATCGACGGACACGACGACGGCGGCGAGCGGACTGGTCAGGGATCCGTCGCCCGCGGCGGTGGCCGCAGCCTTCGGGGCCGGGGCGGGTGCCGCAGCGGGAGCGGCGACGCTGGCGGCGCGCACCGGCGTGCCGATGAGCGGCTGCACGGGGCCGCCTTCTTCTCCAAGAACCTCGACGTGCACGTCGTAGGATTTTCCGTCAACGGTGATGCGGAGATGTTTCATGAGATAAGTGATGATGGATGGAATGAATGCTTGTTGGAGGTCAGCGGACGCGGTGGGACGAGAAGATCTGGCGGCGTCCTTCGGAGGCCCAGCCGTCGCCGGCAGGAGCGACGCGGACGATCTTGTGCGCTTGGCCTTCCATCATGACCGCCACGGCGGCGGCGAGGACGGCAGGGATGGCGTCGTCCGCGGCGGCTTGAGGGGCGGGTGCGGGCGCGGCGACCGGGACGGGTGCCGGCTTCGCCCGGGCGGCGCGGCTGAAGCCGAGGCCGTTGAGGGTGATGAAGAGCATCAGGCAGCCGAGGACGATGAGGACCATGAATTGGCCCACGAACAGGAATTCGACCGCCTCCGTCAGGGTCGGATGCGGAGCAAGGTTGGCGAGAAGGTTCATGGGAATCCGGAGATATGGTTAGAGTGGGATGTTGCCGTGCTTCTTGGGCGGCCGGGTATCGCGCTTCGACAGGGTGGCGCGCAGGGCGAGGGCGATTCGCGAGCGAGTGCCCGCGGGCGTAATGACGTCGGTGATCATCGCCCGGGCCGCGGCTTGGTAGGGCGAAGCGAACTCGTGGCGGTATTCCTCGATCAGTTTCGCCGTCATGGCCTTCGGGTCCTCGGCTTCCTTGATCTGCTTTCCGAAGAGAATGTTGGCTGCGCCTTCGGCACCCATGACCGCGATTTCGGCGGTCGGCCATGCGAGCACGAGATCGGCACCGAGGTCGGCGGAGCACATGGCGAGGTAGGCACCGCCATAGGCCTTGCGCATGATCAGCGTGATCTTCGGCACGGTGGCCGCGGCGTAGGCGAAGAGCATTTTGGCACCGTGGCGGATGATCCCGCCGCGCTCCTGGGCAAGGCCGGGCATGAAGCCGGGGGTGTCGACGAGGTTGACGACCGGGATGTTGAAGATGTTGCAGGTGCGGATGAAACGGGCACCCTTGTCGGAGGAGTCGATGTCGAGCGTGCCGGCGCGCACCGCGGGCTGGTTGGCGATGATGCCCACGACGACTCCGCAGATGCGGCCGAAGCCGGTGACGAGGTTTTTCGCGAAGTCCGGCATGATCTCGAAGAAGCTGTCGGGATCGACGAGGCGGTCGATGACCTGGAGGACGTCGAGCGCGGACTTCGGATTGTCGGGAACGAGCTCGTTCATCCCCAGGTCCGGCGTGGTGTTGATCGGATAGTCGAGATCGTGCGGCGGATCGCAGACGTTGTTCGCCGGGAGGTAGGAGAGCAAGCGTGCGGCGAGCGCCATGGCATGGGTGTCGTCCCGGGCGATGAGGTGGATGTTGCCGCTGACGGTCGCGTGGGCGGCGGCGGAGGCGAACTGCTCAAGCTCGGCGTTCTCCCCGGTGGCGGCCTTGATGACGCCGGGGCCGCAGATGAACATGTTGGCGTTTTTCTCCGTCATGATGAGGAAATCCATCAGGGCGGGGGAGTAGGCCGCGCCACCGGCGCAAGGGCCGGCGATCACCGCGATCTGCGGGACGACGCCGGAGAGATAGACGTTCTTGAAGAAGACCTTGCCGTATCCCGACAGCGAATCGACGCCCTCTTGGATTCGCGCGCCGCCGGAATCGTTCACGGCCACAACTGGAATGCCGACATCGTGGGCATAGTCCATGAGTTGGCAGATTTTCCGTGCGTGGATGCGACCGAGCGAGCCGCCACTGACGGTGAAATCCTGGCTGTAGGCGGCGACCGGACGGCCATCGACGAAGCCGGTTCCGCAGACCACGCCGTCGTAGGGCAGTTCCTTTTTCTCCATCCCGAAGGCGGAGCAGCCGTGCTGGGCATGCATGCCGAACTCCTGGAACGAGCCGGCTTCGAAGAAGACCTCCAGGCGCTCGCGGGCGCAGAGCAGACCCTTCTCCTTGCGTTTCGCGATCTTGTCCGGTCCGCCGGCTTCGCGGGCTTTCTGGCGGCGGTTTTCGAGGTCTTCCAAAAGTTTCGGGTCGATGGCCATGGTCGTGGTGGGTTCAGGCTCCGGCAGGTTTCGACATGCAGAATTCGGTGAGCACGCCGTGGGTGGATTTCGGGTGAAGGAAGGCGACGAGTTTGTTGGCCGCGCCTTCGAAGGGGACTTCGTGGATCAGTCGGATGCCGCTCTCCGCGGCCTTGCCGAGCTGGGCGTCGATGTCATCGGTGCGGAAAGCGATATGGTGGATGCCTTCGCCGTTCTTCTCCAGGAACTTCGTGATCGGGCTTTCGTCGGAGGTCGGTTCGAGCAGTTCGAGATGAACGCCCCCGCAGTCGAAGAACGCGGTGCGGACCTTCTGGGATTCGACTTCTTCACGGCCATGACAATGCAGGCCGAGGGACTCTTCGTAGTAGCGGCAGGCCTCGTCCAGATTGCGGACGGCGATGCCGAGGTGATCGATTTGCTGGATCATAAAAACGGGTCGGTCAGACGTTCAGCGGAACCTTTCCTTCCGGAAGCCGGCGTCCAATTGCCGGGCCACCCAATCCTCGATCCGGCCCATCGACCGCGCTTCACCACTGGTGGTTTCCTCCCTCGGGAAGTTCACGCCCCGACCTTCGCCGAGACCCGATCCGGGGCCAAGTTCCGTCCCTCCGCCTAAACTCGGATAACCGTCGCATATGCTCCGATGGAGGTCTCGGATGTACGGGAAATGCCATAATTCACGCGGATTTTGAGGGGGTGGCGCGGGCCTCCAGGTTTGCGGGAGGCGTTCCGGCTTTTAGCCGGATGGAAGAGATGAAGGGGTTGACGCCGGGGTGGGTTGGCTACCAAACGAAGAAGTCGAGGATGTCCTGAGGTCTCCCGGATCGGGAGCGCGCTGTCTTGCCATGGCAGCGAGGCGTCCGGCGTCCGTACTCTGGGAAGAGTGCGGGCCTTTCGCAAACCTGGAGGTTTGCGCCACGGCATTTCGTGCGCGGCTTTTCGGACTGGACGGGATGAGGAACTCGCGCGCGTGGAGGATATCTACCCACGCGTCGCCATTACGGTCGGCCGCGAGCGAGACACCTCAATCTTCTGCGCCCAGTCACGCCATGAGTTCCACTGAAACCCCTGTTGCTCCGCCTGCTCCTTCTGCGTTCCCATCCAGCACCGAGGCCGAATGGAGAGTCGCCGCCGAAGCCCTTCTCAAGGGCGCTCCCTTCGACAAGGTGATGCGCACACCGACGCCGGAGGGCATCACGCTCGAGCCGATCTACCGCCGCGAGGTGTTGGATGGAATCCCGGCCGCTTCCGCGCTCCCCGGCACCGATGGTTGCCTGCGAGGCACGCGTGTGGAAGGGTACCGGGTGGAGCCGTGGGAGATCGCCCAGGAGCTTCCGTATGGCGCCCCTGCGGAATTCAACCGCGCCCTGCTCGCCGATCTCGCGCGCGGATTGAACTGCGTGAACGTGCTGCTCGACATCGCCACCGTGAATGGTCGCGACCCCGATTCGGCACCAGCCGGAGAGGTCGGTGCCTGCGGTCTTTCGCTCGCCTCGCTCGAAGACGCGGAGCGGGCCTTCGCCAACGTGGTGCCCGATGCGGTTTCGTTCCATTTCCAGCCCGGTTGTGGTGCGCTGCCGGTGCAGGCTCTTTTCAAAGCGTGGCTCCGGCGCAAGGGCGCGGATCCGAATAAGGTCCGCGGCGCGTTGAACATGGATCCGCTCGCGATGCTCGCCGCATCCGGATCGCTGCCGACCTCCCTCAAACAGTGCTACGATGAGATGGCTGCCCTGGTGCGCGATCAACTCGCCACGATGCCCGGCTTTTCCGCCGTCGGCGTGAGCACGCTGCCGGCCCACGGCGCGGGGGCCAGCGCGGTGCAGGAGCTCGGCATCGCGCTCGCCACCGGCCTCGCCTACATCCGCGCGCTCACCGAGCGCGGCCTGACGGTCGATGAGGCGGCGTCGCAGACCTGCTTCACGTTCTCGATCGGCGGAAACTTCTTTATGGAACTAGCAAAGTTCCGCGCGTTCCGGCCGCTGTGGGCGAGCGTCGTCCAATCGCTCGGCGGCAGCGTGGAGTCGGCGAAACCCCGCGTCCACGGCCGCACCGGCCTCTATAACAAGACGCGGCACGATCCTTATGTGAACATGCTGCGCACCACCACCGAGGCGCTTTCCGGCGTGCTCGGCGGCGTCGACAGTCTGTGCGTCGGCACCTTCGATGAGTGCCTGCGCGTGCCCGATGAGTTCTCACGGCGGATCGCGCGCAACACGCAGATCATCCTTCAGGAGGAGTGCGAGATTCCCGCCGTGGTCGATCCTGCCGGCGGTTCATGGTTCGTGGAATGGCTGACCGATCAGGTGGCGCGCAAGTCGTGGGAGGAATTTCAGGCGATCGAGAAGGAGGGCGGGATGGAGAAGGCGCTTGAGTCCGGAGCGCTCCAATCGTCCGTTTCCAAGATTCACGTCGGCCGCGAAAAGTTGCTCTCGCAGCGTCGCATGTCGCTGGTGGGCACGAACCAGTATCCCGATATTGCCGAGAAACCGCTGGCCGAGCGCGGGTGTGACTTCGTCGCGTTGCGCGAAAAACGCGCCAAGGAGCTCGCGGCCCTGCGCACCGGCGCGGATGCCCAGACGGATGCCGAGGTCATGGAGCGTCTCGCGGCCTTGCTCGAAGGAGAGGGAAAGGACCTGCTGCCCGGACTCGTCGAGGCCGTGCTGGCCGGGGCCACCATCGGGGAAATTACGCGGGCGCTCCGGGCCGGAGCGGGCGAGCCTCCGGTGGTCGATCCCCTGCCATCGGGTCGCCTGGCGGTGATGTACGAAGAGCTCCGTAATGCATCGGATGCGTTCAAGTCAGCCACCGGGAAAGGTCCGATGATCCACCTGGCGACCTGCGGCGTGCTTCGTCGCCACAAGGCTCGTGCCGATTTCACCCGCTCGTTTTTCGCCACCGGCGGCTTCGAGTGTCACTATGCGGAGGGCTCCGCCGAGCCTGCCGAGGTGACTTCCCGCGCGCTCGCCTCCGGGGCGAGGGTGGTGGTGATCTGCGGCCATGATGACGATTACCCGGACTTCGTTCCCGCCATCGCCGCAGCGATCAAGGAAGCCGACGCCGGGATCAGCGTGATCCTCGCCGGCCATCCGGGAGATCGCGAGGCGGCCTACCGTGAGGCCGGACTCGATGACTTCATCTTCGTCAAGTCGAACAACTACGAGACCAATCGTAGATACCTCTCCCGGATCGGAGTCCTCGAAGCCTGAATTTGAAACCCTTCTTTTCCCACGAAATCATGAACCAAGTCGATTTCACCACGCTGCCCTACGAAGCGCCGACGCCGAGCGCTGACGCCGCTTCCTGGAGCGCTTCCGTCTCCGCCGCCACCGGCAGGTCGCCGGATGCCCTCGTCACCGAAACGATGGAACGCATCCCCGTGAAGCCGCTCTACACCGCGGCGGATTACGAGGGGATGACCCACCTCGACTACACCGCCGGGCTGCCTCCTTTTCTGCGCGGACCCTATGCCACGATGTATGTCTTCCGCCCTTGGACGGTGCGCCAGTACGCCGGCTTCTCGACCGCGGAGGAGTCGAACGCGTTCTACCGTCGCAACATCGCGGCGGGTCAGCAGGGCCTCTCGGTGGCCTTCGATCTGGCGACGCACCGCGGCTACGACAGCGACCACCCGCGGGTCGTCGGCGATGTCGGCAAGGCAGGCGTGGCGATCGATTCTGTCGAGGACATGAAGGTGCTCTTCGACTCCATCCCGCTCGATCGCGTCTCGGTTTCCATGACGATGAACGGCGCGGTGATTCCGGTGCTGGCCTTCTACATCGTCGCCGCGCTGGAGCAGGGCTGCTCGCTCGATCAGCTCAGCGGAACGATCCAGAACGACATCCTGAAGGAGTTCATGGTGCGGAACACCTACATCTATCCACCCGCGCCCTCGATGCGGATCATCGGTGACATCTTTTCCTACACCTCGCGGAAAATGCCGAAGTTCAACTCGATCTCGATCTCCGGCTACCACATGCAGGAGGCCGGGGCCACGGCGGACCTGGAAATGGGCTACACTCTTGCCGACGGACTGGAGTACCTCCGGACGGGCGTCAACTCAGGGCTCGATATCGATGCCTTCGCGCCGCGGCTGTCGTTCTTCTGGGCCATCGGGAAGAACTACTTCATGGAGATCGCCAAGATGCGCGCCGCGCGCGTGCTGTGGTCTCGCATCGTCAGCCAATTCCATCCGAAGAGCCCCAAGTCCCTCGCGTTGCGGACACACTCGCAGACGTCCGGCTGGTCGCTCACCGAGCAGGACCCGTTCAACAACGTTGTTCGCACCGCCATCGAAGCGATGGCCTCGGCCTGCGGCCACACGCAATCGCTGCACACCAACGCACTCGACGAAGCGATTGCGCTGCCGACCGATTTCTCCGCCCGCATCGCGCGGAACACCCAGCTCTTCCTTCAGGAGGAAACCGGCATCTGCAAGGTCATCGACCCGTGGGGCGGCAGCTACTACGTCGAGTCGCTGACCCGTGCGCTGATGGACAAGGCGTGGGCGCACATCGAGGAGGTGGAAAAACTCGGCGGCATGACCAAGGCGATCGAGGAAGGAATTCCGAAGCTGCGCATCGAGGAAGCCGCCGCCCGCCGCCAGGCGCGGATCGACAGCGGCAAGGAAACGATCGTCGGGCTCAACAAGTACCGCCTCGGAAAGGAAGAGCCGCTCGACATCCTCGACATCGACAACTCCGCGGTGCGCGTCTCGCAGATCCGCCGGATCGAGCAGATCCGCAAGACCCGCGACGCCGATGCCTGCCGTCAGGCGCTGGAGGCGATCACCCGCTGCGCGGAAACGGGCGAGGGCAACCTGCTCGAACTCGCGGTCGCCGCGGCCCAGGCACGGGCGACGCTCGGCGAGATCTCGGATGCCATGGAGTCGGTTTTCGGTCGCTACAAGGCGCGCATCCGCTCGATTTCGGGCGTGTACACGAAGGAATTCGGAACCGATCCTACGATGACTACCGTAAAAGAATTGATCGCGAAATTCGAGCAGGCGGAAGGCCGTCGGCCGCGGATTCTGATCGCGAAGATGGGTCAGGACGGCCACGACCGGGGGGCCAAGGTGGTCGCCACCGCCTACGCCGACCTGGGTTTCGATGTCGATATCGGGCCGCTTTTCCAAACGCCGGAAGAGACGGCGCGGCAGGCGGTGGAGAATGACGTCCACGTGGTGGCCATGAGTTCGCTTGCCGCCGGTCACAAGACATTGCTGCCCGAGCTGGTGGCGGAACTCGCGAAGCTGGGGCGCGACGACATCATGGTCGTCTGCGGCGGCGTGATCCCGGCGCAGGACTACGAGTTCCTGCTTTCCAACGGCGCGAGCGCGATCTTCGGGCCCGGCACGGTGATTCCGGAGTCGGCCAAGCGGATCCTTGAACTCCTCCTTGCTTGAAATCCGAATCCATCGAACCCATGTCCCAAGACACCACCGCCAACCTCGCCTACCTGCTGGAAACCAAGAAAATGGACAGTGCCCGTCCCGCCGTGATCATCGGCGAGGCCTGTGACTGGCTGAAGGCGCAGCTCCACGAGGCCAACGTCAGCTATCATTTCACCGACAGCGGCGTGCAGGAGCACGGCGGCTACGGCTATTTCCAGATCAAGGCGCTCTTCAAATCCACACCGATCACGCTGCACATCAAGATCGCGGAGATCCACGAGCGTCCGTTCTGCTTCGCGGACATCCGCGTGCGTGGCCAGCACGAGCGGCTGTTGTTTCCGTTCTTCGGCGAAATTGGTTCCGACGACGGGCGTCTGACGATCCTGCACTACACGGCGGACTTCCTGCTTTCGACCACGCAGGACGTGACGGCGATGTGAGCGCTGCCTGGATGGTTACAGCCGATTTTACACGGAGGAACTGAGATCACTGAGTCCCGATGGATTTCATGTTTTAACGCCATTTTGTGACCTCCGTCTTCCATTTCTCCCTGTGGCAAAGGCGTGAATCAGTTTTTCCAGCCTTGGCGCGATCTGCGTCTTGGCGATGAATCGTTACTGTGAGCAGCAAAGGCAAAAAGCCGGAGTGGGTGCCGGAGGATGACCACCACGGCACCTACGCCAGTGAGGTGAAACCCGGCGTGCCGGGGGGGCATGACGGTTTGCCGGGTAAAGGGATGGCGTTTTCCGCGGCACCGCGGAAACGTCATGCGGCGCTGACCGCGGATGAGGCGATCAGGGGAATCCTCTCTTCCAACAGAACCATCCTCGCCCGGGCGATCACCATGATCGAAAGCCGGGCGGCGACGCACCGGGAGGTGGCGGCGGAAATCCTGCGCGGGTGTTTGCCGCATTCGGGCCGATCGATCCGCATCGGCATCACCGGTGTGCCGGGCGCGGGGAAAAGCACCTTCATCGAGCGCTTCGGGCTGGATCTTTGCGAAGCGGGGCATCGCGTGGCGGTGTTGGCGGTCGATCCGACCAGCGCGGTCAGCGGTGGCAGCGTGCTGGGGGACAAGACACGGATGGAGGAGCTTTCGCGGCATCCCTCGTCCTTCATCCGGCCGTCACCGGCGGGCGGCACGCTGGGCGGGGTGGCGGCGCGCACGCGGGAAACGATGCTGCTGTGCGAGGCGGGGGGGTACGACGTGATCCTCGTCGAGACGGTCGGCGTCGGTCAGAGCGAGGTGGCCGTGCGGACGATGGTCGATTTTTTCCTACTGCTGCAGATCGCGGGTGCGGGCGACGAACTCCAGGGCATCAAGAAGGGCGTGATCGAAATGGCCGATGCGATCGTGGTCAACAAAGCCGACGGCGACAACCGGACCCGGGCGGAGATCGCGCGCGGCGAGTATGAGCGGGTGCTGCACTACCTTCATCCCTACACGCCGGGCTGGACGCCGCAGGCGCTTGCTTGCTCGGCGTTCGATGGCAGCGGCGTGACGGCGATCTGGGAAATGATCGAGGGATTCCGCGCGCAGTTGGAGGAAGCGGGAACCTGGACGGCGCGCCGGCACGAGCAGAACGTGCAGTGGTTTCACTCGCTGCTGAAGGACGCGGTGCTGGCGAGATTCTTCGAGTCGGAAGCTGCGGAGGCGCTGCCCGCCCTCGAAACGGACGTCGCCAGCGGGAAGGTTTCTGTCACGGAAGCTGTGCATCGGCTTCTGGGAGGAAGCATCGTGGCCTGAGCGGGACTCTCATGTCCCAAGGGCGCTTCGTCACACCCTGAGGCATCCGCGGAAACCACGGGCGGCGTAGTAGGACTCGGCACCATTGTGGTAGATGAAGGTGCGGCCGAAGCGGCGGTCGCCGAAGATCGCGCCGCCGAGCTTGCGGATGTCATCCGGAGTTTTCAGCCAGCTGGAGGTCTTCAGGTCGAATTCGCCGAGCGTCTGGAGCTGGTAGTATTGCTCCTCGGTGAGAATTTCAACGCCCATGGCGGAGGCCATGCCCATGGCGCTGTTGCGCGGTTTGTGCTGCTTGCGGGATTCGAGTGCCTGCGGGTCGTAGCAGAGAGAAGTGCGGCCCTTGGGGCTTTCCGGCGAGCAGTCGAAGAAGAGGATTTCGCCGGTTTCGGGATCGCATCCAACGGCATCGGGCTGGCCGTCGGTTTCCTCCATGAGGTGGAGCGAGCGGAGCTTGGCGGGATGGTCTTCGAGGCGGGCCAGCACGGTTTCCCACTCGATGCCTTGGTGGCGATGCGGATTCTTGGCGAAGCGCTCTTTCAAGGTATCGAGCAGAGCCACCTGTTCGGTTTTGGAAAGATGTCGGCTTTTCATTTTTCCAAGGAAGAATCATCACACGGTTTCCAAGGGCAAGGCAATCCGTGGGCAGGGTGATCAAGTCTGGGAGAATGGTGAGCACCAACCATTCCGATTTCCCCGCAGATGAACGCTGATGCAGACATCCAGGTTTCCAAGTTGCTTTTTCCATCACCGATGCGCGGGTGCCTGGCAGACAAAGGAGTGAGGCCACTAGAGCAGCCACCAGGCGAGCAGGGTGAGCAGGACGGCGAAGACGAGGTTGAGCACCAGCCCGGCCCGCATCATCTGGCGCTGGGTGACGAGGCCGGAGCCGAAGACGATGGCGTTCGGCGGGGTGGCGATGGGGAGCATGAAGGCACAGGAGGCGGCCAGGGCGATGGGGAGGACGAGGGCTTTCGGCGGAAACCCCATGTCGGCGGCCACGGCGGCGAAGATGGGGACCATGAGCGCGGTGCTCGCGGTGTTGCTGGAGAGTTCGGTGAGGAAAATCATGAAGAGGACGAGGGCGCCGATGAGCAGGATGGGCGGCCAGGTTTCAGCAAAGCCGCGCAGGCGGTCGGCGAGGTAGGCGCTGGCTCCGGTGACGCCGAGAATCTTGCTGAGGGTCAGACCGCCGCCGAAGAGCAGCAGCACGCCCCAGTCGGTGGCGCTTTCGATGTCGCGCCAATCGACCAGTCGGGCGAGGGCGAGGATCAGCAACGCGGAAACGGCGACGACGGTGTCGAAGGACGAATCGATGCCGAAGAACCGGGCGAGGGGATCGCCGCCAAGCCAGGCGGCAATGGCGGCGAGGAAGATCGCGAGCGTGGCGATGCGGGGGCGGGTGAAGTCAAAGGTCCGGGCGGAGACCTCGAAACGCGGAATGTTTCCGGGCCGGGTGACGAACCTCAGGAGGACGAAGAGGACGGGCAGCAGGAGAGCCACGACCGGAAGCCCGATGGCCAGCCACTGGCTGAAGCCGATCTTGAGATTGGCCGCGGCAATGGCGTTCGGCGGGCTGCCGATCAGGGTGCCCATGCCGCCGATGCCGGCCGAATAGGCGATCCCCAGGAGAAGGTAGGGAGCGGCGCGTGAAAAGCTGGCATCGTCCTCGCGCTCGCGGATGGTGGCGAGGACGCCGACCGCGACGGGAAGGAGCAGGGCCACGGTGGCCGTGTTCGATACCCACATGGAGAGAGCGGCCGAGACCAGGAAAAGAGCGATGGCGGTGGTGTGGAAACGCCCGCGGCCGACGAGCAGGATGCGACCGGCGATCCAGCGGTCGAGCCCCTGCCGCGAGAGCGAGGCGGCGAGCCCGAAGCCGCCGAGGAAGAGGAAGATGAGCGGATGGGAAAAGCCGGAGAAGGCGGCGGTGACATCGAGCGTCGCGGTGAGGGAGGCGACGACCGGAACCAGAATGGCGGTGAGGGCGAGGGGCAGTGCCTCGGTGAGCCAGAGGATCGCGGCGAGGGCGAGGATGGCGAGGCCCTTGCGCACGTTGTCGGGATCGGTGCCATCCGGCAGCTCGCCAAGGGGCAGCCGGTGGCGAATGAGGAAGAACAGCAGAAACCCGGCCGCGACCGTGAGCTGCTTGCCGAACCGGAAAGCCGGAGCGTCGCTCGTCGCGGGCGCGGGTGGTCCATTCCCCTTCACCCTGATAGAGAAACGACAAGTCGAGCCTCAGGCCAAGCGTAACCGAGAAGACGCGGATGTTTTCACAGGAAGTCGATGTGATCCTCTATGCGTGTTTCACTCGCGGGCACCCACTCGTGAGAAAAGAGGAGTGCGCCCCTTGTCTCGTTGTCTATTTGGGCCGAGGTCGGCTACACCTTTAAACGCCCGCTCGCGCGCCCTTGTCCAAGCGTGCGATGATCGCCGAGTCTCACGGCTCCGTCTTTTCGCGTGCGGACCTATTCCGCCGGGCAAAAAGGAAGAGCAGCGCGCCGGACCCCAAGGCGCAGGCCTCCGGCTCCGGGACGGCCGTGTAGGCGACGAGATTGTCGATGCCGTAGATGTCGTTAGCACTTCCGGCATCGCTGATCGTGAAGGTGGTGAACGGCGTGTCGCTGATAAATCCCCGGAACTCGGTCGTGTCCGTCGTGGGCATCGAGAAGGTGATGTTTGCATCCCCGGTAGCGGCCGTGAACGTGTGCCCAACGCCCTGCGAACGCGGATTCACCTGGAAACCAAAGGCAATGACCGCCGAATCGAAGGTGAACGTGACAGGCCGGCTTTCGTTGACCTGGAACCGGAGATATCCAGTGCCGTCGATGGTATTCGTTAAATTCGAATTCGGAAATGCTGCGATGGCATTCCCGGAAATTACAACATCGGTCCGGGTGATGGTCGAACCGACCTTGGAGCCTGTGTCCAGATCGTCGGTGAACTCCACGGTGCCTGCTGCCTGAGCGGCGGTCGTGAAAGCCGACTCGGTGGTGTGGAGAGAGAGGGCGCCGTGAGAGGAGATGGCCGACAAAGCGACCGCAGAACAAAAGCAGAAGGAGAAACACAAACGCATAGGGCATGGCAGGTCATTCGGAAGACGCTGTCAAACGAAAGCCTTCAGGAGTAGTTTTTCTTTTGAAGCGCGGGTCCGCGACGGTTAGATGCAGGTTACTGCTTCGTTGATCGCAGGATGTAGGATCAATCCAAGAGCCCTTTCCTTATTCGGTCGAAACTCCTTCAGGAGAAGCTCGAAACAGCTATCAACATGGGTCAAAACCTTCTCCTCCTCGCTCGACGCGGGATGGCTGAAGGAGGCAGGGCGTTCTTACCGAGCTACGGTAAAGGTCATCCGCGGAGCGCTCCGGAGATCCGGGGGCGGGTCAGGCCGTGGAGGACCATCAGCGCGACGGTGGTGCCGTGGGGGAAATTCACCAGGCTGAGACAGGCGGTGAGGGCCACCCAGGTTCGTCCGCGGTTCTTGAGGCAGCAGATGCCGGCGGAGATCATGAGGAGGCCGATGATCCAGCCGAACATCACCTGGAAGGACATGTAGGCGGCGAGAAGTTTGTTGAACCAGCCTCCGTGGGGGCTGCCGAAGGCGCTGTAGATTTCGGCGGGACTCATGATGGCGGTGGCGTTGACGGTCCAGGCCTGGATCATGGTGAGAAGCGAAAAGAGGACGGTCAGGACGCCGGCGACGATCTGGAGTTGGCCCACGAAGTAGAGGTAGCCTTCGCCGGGCTGGAAGGAGCGCACGGAGGGCGTGTGAGGGAGAGTTGCATTCATGGCGGTTCGAGTTCGGATTCGACCGGGCAAGGTGAACCCGTTTTGCATTTCATGCTACCGGAAGTTCACGGGCGGGGCCGCATGTCTTCCCGTTGTTGGAGATCCGATCCTCGCAGAGCAACGGAATGGGTTCCCCCATCACGTAGGCCGGACGTTCTTGTCGGAGCCTTTCGCCGGGCTAGCTTGGCGGAGTGCGATGGATGTTCCTGATGCTGTTTCTTTCCGTTGTCCTCGCCGAAGGACGGGTGTGGACGGACCGCGGCGGCCGGCAGTTCGAGGCGGAACTGGTAGGAGGATCCGGCGATGAACTGGTGATGGAGTTGGCCGGTGGAAAGCGGTTCAGCTTTTCCCTGAAGAATCTCTCCGCAGAAGATCAGACGTTCATCGCGGGCAGCGTCAGGGCCGTGAGCCAGGCCGAGCGCGGATCCAACTTGAGATCGCCCTGGCCGGACGAGATCCGGCTGAGAGCAAGAAGCCGGGTGTCGGTGGTGGAGGAGAACCGGGATTCGGCGAGATATGTCTATGAAAGCGATCACTACCGTTTCTTGTGCAACGTGCGGCTGACCCGCGATGTGATCGAGAACTTCGCGGTGCTGTTCGAGACGACGTATGAGTTCTGTCAGGCGCTGCCGTTGGAGCTGCTGCGCTCGGGCGGCGGGTCGCGGCTTGAGGTGATCCTGCTGGAAACCGAGGAGGACTATTTCCGTGCGGGCGGGTCCCTGGGTTCGGTGGGATGCTTTTTTCCCGCCACGCGACGGGTGATGGCTCCGCTCTCAAGTTTGGGCGTCGCCAAAATAGCTGGCGGTTACCGGCTGGACCGCGAGCGGGTGAACATGGTGTTGGTCCATGAACTGACCCACCAACTCACACCGGATGCCTACTACCAGCCGGGGGTGAGAGGGTGGTTCTGCGAAGGGCTGGCCGAGTATGTGGCCACGACCCCTTATCTGTGGGGCTACTTCGATGTCGATCCGCACGGAAACGCGGCGAAGGCTTATGTTTCGGCCCACGGTTTGAAGCAGAACTTTGGCAGAGTGCTGGGAACGGAAATCGCGGTGCCGCCCGTGGAGGCTTTCATGAACCAGGCGTATTCGAGCTTTTCCGGCGGCGCGGCCAATCGGAATTACGGACTCGGGCTCCTGATGGTGCACCATTTCTTCCATTTCGACGGCCAAGGGGATGCGAGACGGATCCGGGCATTTCTTAATGCTCTGAACCGTCGGCAACCGATGGAGACGGCGATGGCGGCGCTGCTGGACGGGCGGACCTTCAAGCAGGTGGAGCAGGAGATCGCCGCGGCGTGGAGGGCGAAGGGGTTGACGATCCGGTTTCCGGAGTCGTGACCCTCCGGGCTCCTCAGCGTTGGAGCACGATGAGGTGGTTGTTGAAGGGGGTGCCGCCCCAGAGGGGAGAAATACGGACCTCGCCGTAGTTGGAGAGGATGCGTTGGAGGTCGGGGCCGCTGGGGTAGTGGGTGGGGGCGGCTTTCATCCAGAAGGTGCATTTGGCGAGGAGATCGCCGGCGACGGTGGCGCGGTAGCGCCAGGAATCGCCCCGCAGGCACGAGCGGATCACCAGTTTGCCGCCGGGAGCGACGCGTGCGGCGGCGAACTGGAGGAGGGTCTCGATTTCCTCCGGGGTGAAGAACTGGAGGATGTCGAGGATGGTGACGTTGCCGCGGTGATCGGGCAGGCCTTGGCGGGCGTCGTGGAAGGCGAAGCTGAGGTCCTGGAGTCCGCGCTCGGTCGAGAGGCGGTTGGCTTCGTCGATTTTACGGCGGTCGTAGTCGAGGGAGTGGATCGGGACCTGCACGCCTTTTTCCCGCAGGAAGAACGCGAGCACGCCGAGGCCGCAGCCGAGGTCGAGGAGGGGCAGCGGGCTGTCTCCGATCTCGGCCAGAACGGCCTCGTAGAGGGGATCGGAGCGGAGTTTGGCGGCAACGTAGTGGCCGTCCCAAGTCCGGCGGAGGCGGGAGTAGACGGCATTCATCGTTCGTGCGGAGGACTGAGGTGGAGGAGGGGATTGGGACCGCGCAGGAGAAGCCAGGGGAGGCGTGCGAGGAAACCCAGGAAAAGCCTGAGGTGCATCCAGGTGAGAAGGGTGTTGTCCCGCAGATAACGGAACTGCGAGACGCCTCCTTGCTCCGCGCTGAGATAAAGCACGGGGGTGGGCAGGTTGATGATGGGGATGCCCTTCCAGGCGAGGCGGACGGCGACTTCGGGATCGAAATCGAAGCGGCGGGCGAAGGGGGTTTCGCCGAAGACGTCGAGCAGCGGGCGGATGGGATAGACACGCATGCCGAAGAGCGAGTCGTCGATGCCCCAACCAAGGGTTTCGAGATTGGCCCAGAAGTTGGAGATCTTGCGGCCGTTGACGCGGAGGGCGGGCGCGGAGGCGTCGAAGACGGGTCGGCCGAGCACGGTGGCCTCGGGATGACGGTGGACGATTTCCGCGAAGCGGGGCACGGCGTCGGCGGGATGCTGGCCGTCGGCATCCATGCACAGGGCGTGGGTGAAACCGAGTTCGGCGGCGTGGCGGATGCCTGCGAGGACGGCGTTGCCCTTGCCGGCATTGGGGAAAAGACGGAGGACGGTGAGATCGGCGGAGAGCGATTCGAGGCCGGCGTCAGAGCCATCCGTGGAGCCATCGATCACGACCAGGACCGGAACGCCGGTGCCCAGGGCGCCTGTGACGGTTTCGCGCAGGAGGGGCCCGGTGTTGTAGGATGGGATGAGGATGGTGAGGCGCGGCGCTGCCATGGACAGGGACCTTGTAGGGGGCGGGGAGGTGCAGCGACAAGCGCCGAGGGGGATTGCTGACTGAATCGTGGTTCGACTCCCGCCCGGGATACGCCAAAGGTGGGGCTGCCATGCGAGCGCGATTGTCCAAGATCTTCCATTTCGAAGCCGCCCACACGCTGCCGACTTTGCCGGAGGGGCATCCTTGCCGACAGATGCACGGCCACAGCTTCAAGGTGGTGATCCACGTCGAGGGTGAGGTGAATGAGGCGATCGGATGGGTTTACGATCACAAGGAGATCACGAAGGCGATGGAGCCGTTGCTCGACTTGCTCGATCACGCCTACCTGAACGACATCGAGGGGCTGGAGGGGCCGACGATCGAGCGGATCGCGGCGTGGTTCTGGCGGAAGCTCGATCCGGTGCTGCCGGGCTTGAAGGAGATCTGCGTGCATGAGACGCCGAATTCGAGCTGCTCGTTTTACGGGGAGTTCTGAAATCTCCGACGGCCGGGGATTGGTGCGCGGCCTGCGAGGGGAGAGGGCATGATTCCCGAGGAAGCGGTCGCGGGCGAGGCCGTTGAAGAAGAGAGTTTCGCCGACCGGAGATCGAGGTTCTGCAGTCTGCGGGACTCGGTGAATGTGATCAGCGTTTCGCAGGTCGGGTTGTTCATTCTGGCGCTGGCCTGGGTGCTCCACCAGAGCAAGGCGGTGCTGTTGCCTGTGGTGCTGGCGGCTCTGGTTTCGCTGGTGCTTTATCCGGTCTATCAGGCATTCCGGCGGCTCCGGTTGCCACGGATGATGGCCTCCCTGGTGACGGTGGCGGGGCTGGTGGGATTGCTGGGTTTCGGCACCTATCAGGTCGTCGAACCGGGTTCGCAGTGGATGGAATCGATTGATCGGGAGGTGGTCTCGCGGCGGATGCAGGAGGTCTTCCGGCCGATGCAGGAGGTGCAGAACGAGATCAAGGAGATGGCGAACCAGATGGAATCGGTGACCAGGGCACGTTCTCCGGGGAATGCGGAAAGCAACGGTGCTTCGGGGAGTGAGGTGCAGGTTGCAATCGAGGAGGAAAGAGGCTCCGTCGCGGAGGCGTCTGCCGGGGAGGACACGGGCCCGGTGGAGGTGCGGATCCGGGAGGATCCGCTGGATGCGGTGGTGAGGAGCACGCAGGAATTCGGAGTGGGGACGGTCGCTTTCATTTTCATCGTCCTGTTCAATCTGGCGTATGGAAACCGGATCCTGCGGCGGCTGAGCGAGGGCGATCACACGGCGGCGATCTTCGAACGGATGGGGGTCGACGTGGCGCGGTATCTTTTCACCATCACGGCGATCAATTTCTGTCTCGGCGTGGCGATCGGGCTGGCGATGTGGGCGCTGGGGATGCCGAACCCGGCGCTGTGGGGGGTGCTGGGCATGGTGCTGAACTTCATCCCTTACCTCGGCGCGCTGACCGGGACGGGATTTGTGTTTCTGGCGGCGGCAGCCAGTTTTGACAGTGCGACTCATGTGTTGATGGTGCCTCTGGCTTACTTCAGTCTCACCGCGATGGAGGGAAATCTGATCACGCCGTTGGTGCTGGGCGAGCGCTTCCGATTGAACCCGCTGATCGTCTTTCTCTGGATTTTTGCCTGGGCGGGGTTCTGGGGGGTGGCGGGGATGTTGATTGCCATGCCGGCCTTGGTGACCTTCAAGATCGTTTGCGAAAACACGGCCACCATGGAGCGCTTCCGGCGGGTGCTAACCGCGTGATGCCATGAACCTCTGGAGACGCGGCCTTGAGCTGGCGAAGCGATGGTTCGCCGCTTGGAGGGAGGCGGAAACGCTGATGCAGGCGGCGGCGATCGCGTTTTACGCGGCTTTGTCGCTGGTGCCGCTGCTGCTGTTCCTGCTCGCGGGGGTCGGCTGGTTCTTCGAGTTCGCGGCGCGGGGTCAGAGCGCGCGGGCAGAGGTGCTGGGGATCACCGCTCGACAGCTTTCGCCGGAGCTGAGCGAGGCGCTCGACCGGGTGCTGGCGAGCCTCCAGGCGAGCGCCCTCTCCAACGGGCCGATTGCCTTCGCCGGCTTCGTGCTCACGGCGTCGTTGGTGTTTCACCAGATTGACGTGGCCTTCGCGAGGATCTGGAAAACAGGGGAGCCGGTGCATCCTCCCGGCTGGTGGATGAAGGCGCGGTCCTTCGCCTTGGCGCGGCTGCGGGCGCTGGTCCTGCTGTTCGCGCTGGTGATGGTGATCGTGGCTGTCTTTGTGGGCGGGCTCGTGCTGCGCGGGATTTCCGAGGCTGCCGAGCGGTTTGTTCCCCACGTGGATTTTCTCTCATCGGCAGGCACGGTGGCGATCGGGATGGGGATCAACCTGATCGTCTTTTCCGCGCTCTACCGGTTTCTTTCGAAGCGGAAGGTGACCTGGCGGGCGTGCGGGATCGCTGCGGCGCTGGCGGCGGTGTGTTGGGAAATCGGCAGCCGGGCATTGGTCGATCTCTCTCTGGGCGCGAAGTACGATGCCTATGGAATGGTGGGCTCGGTACTGATCGTGCAGCTCTGGGTTTTCTACAACGCGGTGGTGCTGCTGAGCGGCGCGGTGCTGGTGAAGACCCTGACGGCGGCTCAGACCGAGGCGGCCAGCGAGGGGGCGGCTTCGAGGAAATCCGGGTAGGCGGGTTTCCAGCCGGAGGCGAGGAGGCGGGCGTTGCTCACGCGTTTGTGGGTCCAGCCGCGCTTGCGATGGGGATCCCGCGGGACAAAAGGAGGCAGGGGCTTGCCGAAAAGCTCCGCGAGCCCCTGATAGGTGTGGAGCTGGCTGCGGGGAAAGGAGTCGCTGACATTCCAGATGCCGGAGGCCAGCGGCCGCGTGGCGGCGTGCAGCATGGCGTTGGCGGCGTCGTCGCGGTGGATCTGGTTCACGAAACGGCGGCCGTCGTCTTCGATGCCGGCCCCGCCGTTCAGGAACTTTCTCAAAAGATAACTACGATGGGGGCCGTAGAGGCCGGCGAGGCGGAAAACGATGCCGTGGTGGGCGAGGACGAGATCCTCGGTTTCGCGGAGCACCCGGCCCGTCTCGCGGTCGGGCTCGGCCGGGCTTTCTTCGGTGACCGTCGAACCATCGGTCTGGGCGTAGACGGAGGTCGAGGAGGTGAAGAGGAGCGGGGGCCCGGGAAAGTGATCGAGAAGGTGGCGGCAGCCATCGAGGAAGACCGAGCGGTAGGCCCCGGCACCGCCGCCGCCGGAGGACGCGCAGTGGATGACGAAATCGGGTGCGGGGATGCTGGAGGCGAGGTCGGCGATGCTTTCGGCCGAGGCGAGGTCGGCGGTGAGTTCGGTGGCACCGTTCTCCGACGGCAGCGAAAGACTGCGGGAGACGGCGGTGACCTGCCAGCCGGCGGCGAGGAAATCCCGCGAGACCGCCTGGCCGAGGTAACCGTGGCCGCAGAGGAGGAGGTGTTTCATATCAGTCGGTGGCGGGCGGCCGGGCGGCGCGGTAGTAACGTTCCAGTCCGAGTGCCACGGCGCGGGCGTATTCGCGGAAGATCGAGGGGCGCTGTTTTCCCGCCACTTCGCGCAGGCCTTCGTAGTCGCCGGCCTGGATGCGGGCGTAATCTTCCTCTGAGTTCATCACGTAGGGTTCCAGATACACCACCGGTGCTTCGTAGAGGCGATTGGCCAGAAGATTACGACCCCAGAGGTAAGGATTGCCGGCGACGTTGACGGCCCGGTTCGAGTTGGTTTCGTAAAAGAACGGCGGCAGGTCGGTCAGCTCGGTGAAGGCCTTGATGACACTCAGGCTCGCCGCGGTTTCCTCCGCATGGCTGCCATCGAGGATGTGGCGGGCGATTTGGAACCGTTGGTCGGCCAAAGTGATTTCGGTGGACGTGTAGGCTCCGTTGACGAGCAGGTGGAGGTGGTTTCCGGAAACCAGGGTGGGTGCGGCGGGATCGCCCCAGGGCTCGGCGTTGAAGTGAATGCAGACGACGAGGTCCGGCCGGATCTCGGTGTTGATTTTGGTGGCGCGGGCGTGGATTTCCGCCGTGCGGTAGAACAAGCGCTCGGCGAGCTGGGTGGGGGTTTCCAGAACGGAAACGGCGGCTTCGTCGAGAAAGGAGCCGGGCCGGTAACGGGTGACGGGTTGGTTGCTTTCCCGCACCATGCTGACCTCGGCACCGAGGGCTTCGAGCATCGGCCGCAGCAGCCGGGCGACGTGCAGGGTCATGTCGCCCTCGGCCACGGGCGGATCGTCGCCGATGCGGAACCAGCGTTCTTCGACCTGCGCCCAGCGCCCGCCGATGTGGCCGGGGTCGAGAGCGACGTGGAGGCCTTCGAGCGGTTGTGCGGTGGGAGCCGGGCCGAGTTGTGAGGCGGAACGCCACGCCCGGGGGGGCACCACGGGGGTGGTGGAAAAACGCAGATGGTAGGGGCGGTTGGGGACGCCGGTCTGGATGAGAGCGTCATTTTTCCCGAGCAGGAACCACTCGCGCCAGCCGCGGGAGGTTGTGAAAACCTCGTCGATGAGGCGCACGAAGTCATCCTTGGGGAGGGTGCTTTGAAAGGAATCAAGACGGCTCCAGTCCGGGGGTTCGGCCAGTTCCGAGAGCCGGAGACCGGGTTCGGACAAGGGGGTGGGCGACTCCGTTTCCACCGCAGCGGGCGGCGGCGTGGAGGGCGGTGCGGGGGCTCTCCATTTCCACAGCACCACGGCGGCGGCGAGCGCGCCGAGCAGCATCAGCGGGAAGGAGGATCGTCGGCCCTTCATGGATTTTACTTGGCGGGCATAGGACGGCGGGGTGCGATGGCAGGCAAGCGGAACATGAACTCCTTGCGCATTCTTTTCCTAGGCGATGTGGTCGGCGAGCCCGGACGGTCGGCCGTGATCCGTCACCTGCCCGGCTTGAAAAAGGAACTCGGCATCGGCTTTGCGATCGTCAATGGCGAGAATGCCGCGGGCGGCCGCGGGATCACGCCGAAGCTGAGCATCGACCTGCTGCGTGCCGGTGCGGCGGTGGTGACCACCGGCGACCACGTGTGGGACCAGAAGGAGATCGTCGATTACTTCCCCACCGAGCCCCGCCTGTTGCGCCCGCTCAACTACCCGGAAGGCACGCCCGGAGCGGGCTCGGTCGTTCTGGAAACAGCCGCGGGCAAGGTGGCCGTGCTCCAGGCCCAGGGGCGGACTTTCATGCAGCCGCCGCTGGAGAACCCGTTTCTTGCGCTCGATGAGGCGATCGAAGGCCTCCGGACCGACGGGGTGAGGATGATCTTCGTCGATTTCCATGCCGAGACTACCAGCGAGAAAATCGCCATGGGCCGTGCGCTTGATGGCAGAGCCTCGGTCGTGGTGGGAACCCACACCCACGTCCAGACCGCCGACGAGCGGATTTTCCCGGGCGGGACGGGGTTTCTGACCGATGCCGGGATGTGCGGCCCGGACGACAGCGTGCTCGGGCGCTCGATCGAATCCGTCGTCTGGAGGTTCCGCGCGAGCATGCCGACCCGCTTTCCCATTGCCGACGGCCCGGTCCGGTTGTGCGGCGTGATCGCCGACCTTGATCCCGAGAGCGGGCGTTGCGTGGCGATCGAAAGGTTTCAGCGGGTGGTTTCAGAGGCCTCCGAGACAAGCTGAGGCAGCCTCCGGAATCCTTGAAAAATCAAGGCTTCCGGCCTCTTCGCCAGAAATATATTTTCACCCCATATTTTTTTTGACAGGGTGGTCGGCTCTGTTAACGTCCGCCCCGCTCTTCCGGGGGGGTCACCACGGAAGCCGCTTTTCGTCGGGTTCCGCAAGGTTCCAGGCTGAGGTGGCGGAGGTGATGACCCCGAAGGATAAGCAATCAGCCGAATCGCTTGTGTAGCTCAGGGGTAGAGCACACCCTTGGTAAGGGTGAGGTCGTGGGTTCAATTCCCACCACAAGCTCCATCGGTTTCCACTTCATCAGCAGTCCAACGCGAACCACCACCATCATGGCCAAAGAAGCATTCACGCGCAACAAGCCCCACGTCAACGTCGGGACCATCGGTCACGTTGACCACGGCAAAACGACCTTGACCGCAGCGATCACCAACACCCTTGCCGAAACCGGCGGTGCGATCGCCAAGGCATACGACGAAATCGATGGCGCTCCCGAAGAGAAGGAGCGCGGCATCACCATTTCGACCGCCCACGTCGAATACGAAACCGCCAACCGTCACTACGCGCACGTCGATTGCCCCGGCCACGCCGACTACGTGAAGAACATGATCACCGGCGCCGCCCAGATGGACGGTGCGATCCTCGTGGTTTCCGCTGCAGACGGCCCGATGCCCCAGACCCGTGAGCACATCCTGCTCGCCCGTCAGGTCGGTGTCCCCGCCCTCGTGGTGTTCATGAACAAGGTGGACATGGTGGACGACGAAGAGCTCCTTGAGCTCGTCGAGATGGAAGTCCGCGACCTCCTCTCCACCTATGACTTCCCGGGCGACGACATTCCGATCGTCAAAGGTTCGGCTCTCAAGGCTCTCGAAGGCGACGCCGGCCACAGGGAAAACATTCTCAAGCTGATGGAAGCCGTCGACTCCTACATTCCGGAGCCCGAGCGTCCGATCGATCAGCCCTTCCTGATGCCCGTCGAGGACGTGTTCTCGATCGAAGGTCGCGGCACCGTCTGCACCGGCCGTGTCGAGCGTGGTATTGTGAAGAAGATGGAGGAAGTCGAAATCGTCGGCATCCGTGACACGCAGAAGACGACCGTTACCGACATCGAAATGTTCCGCAAGCTGCTCGACGAAGGTCGTGCCGGCGACAACGTGGGTCTCCTGATCCGCGGTCTGAAGAAGAACGACGTCGAGCGTGGCCAGGTCATCGCCAAGCCCGGTTCGGTGAAGCCGCACAAGAAGTTCAACGCGGAAATCTACGTTCTCTCGAAGGAAGAAGGCGGCCGTCACACCCCGTTCTTCTCCAACTACCGCCCGCAGTTCTACTTCCGCACGACGGACGTGACTGGTTCCATCAAGCTGCCGGAAGGTATCGAGATGGTCATGCCGGGCGACAACGTCAGCCTCGAAGTCGACCTGATCACCCCGATCGCCATGGAAAAGACCATGCGCTTCGCCATTCGCGAAGGCGGTCGCACCGTGGGTGCCGGTCGTGTGGCCGATATCCTTGACTAAGACCTCTTCATGGTATCAGGTTCGCCGCCCCGCGCGGCGCACCTGATCCCGGATCTTACGGGGCACCTTGGATCGTCGATCCGGGGTGCCCCGGCATCGCCTCCATCCACCAGCATTTTTCCCAACACGGTAGTAGCTCAATTGGTAGAGCATCGGTCTCCAAAACCGAGGGTTGGGGGTTCAAGTCCCTCCTGCCGTGCCATCCTTTTCCTGATTTCGACTTCGATTCGCCATGTTTTCCAAGATCTCCAGATTCATCGGTGAAGTGAAGAACGAGCTCCGCAAAGCCAGCTGGCCTTGGGAGTCCGATCCGAAAATCAAAGGGTTCCGCAAATACAAGGAACTCGTGGATTCCACCGTGGTGGTGCTGATCGCCACCATCCTCCTGGCCGGTTTCGTGTCCCTCTGGGACATCATCCATACCCAGGTGATCTTTTTCCTGACCTCGCTCGGCCGCTGACGGACTCCTTTCGTCTTCTCTGAGAACCTTTTTCCCACCCATCATGCCCGTCATCCCGCCAGCCGAAAAGCAATGGTATGTCGTCCACGTTCTCTCCGGCCAGGAGCAGAAGGTGCGTGACCGCATCCTGCGCCAGGCCGAGGCCGAAGAGCTCGGCGACTGCATCTACGAGGTCCTGGTCCCCATGGAAATGGTCTCCGAAGTCCGCAAGGGCAAGAAGACCGAGAGCAAGCGCAAGTTCTTCCCGGGCTACATCATCGTCAACATGAGCCTCCTCACGGAGGACAACCAGCTCGTCGAGAAGACCTGGTATTTCATCAAGGAGATGGAAGGCGTGATCGGTTTCGCCGGCACCAAGGACCGTCCGATCCCGATGCGTCAGCGCGAGGTCGACGCCGTGCTTTCCCAAATCAAGGAGCGCGAGGAAAGCGCCCGCCCCGCCATCACCTTCGAGGTGGGCGATACGGTGAAGGTTGCCGATGGCCCGTTCGAAAGCCAGAGCGGCGTGGTCGAGGAAATCGACCTCGAAAAGGGCAAGCTCCGCGTCTCCGTCACCATCTTCGGCCGCGCGACGCCGGTCGAACTCGAGTTCTGGCAGGTCGAAAAGGCCTGAGTCGCCACCGTTTTCATACCAACCATCTAGCATCCCACCATCATGGCCAAGGAAGTTACCCACATCATCAAGCTCCAGATCCCGGCTGGAGCCGCCAACCCGTCCCCGCCCGTGGGTCCCGCCCTCGGTCAGGCCGGCGTCAACATCATGGGCTTCTGCAAGGAGTTCAACGCCGCCACCCAGAGCCAGGCCGGAGACGTCCTGCCGGTGGTGATCACCGTCTTCAAGGACAAGAGCTTCACCTTCATCACCAAAAAGCCGCCGGCAGCGAACCTTCTCAAGAAGGCCGCCGGCATCGCTTCCGGATCGGGTGAGCCGAACAAGAAGAAGATCGGCACCATCACCAAGGCCAAGCTCATGGAAGTGGTCGAGACCAAGATGCCCGACCTCAACACCAACGATCCCGAGCGGGCCGCGCGCATCCTCGCCGGCACCGCCCGCCAGATGGGCCTCGAGATCGAGGGAATGTAAGCCTTTCCGCCCCGGCTCCGGCCGGGGCACCAAAAACCGCAGGAGGAGCCCGCGCAAAGGCGGGACCCGATCGCACTGCTCCAACACGACATGTCCAAACACCGCAGCAAACGCTACCAGAAGGCCGCCGCCCTCGTTGAGGCCGGCAAGTCCTACGCGCTGGAAGACGCCGTCGGCACCGTGAAGAAATTCCCGGCACCGAAGTTCGATCCCACCGTGACCGTTTCCTTCCACCTCGGCGTGGATCCCCGCAAGTCCGACCAGATGGTCCGTGGCTCCGTTTCCCTGCCCCACGGCACGGGTAAGAACGTCCGCGTCGCCGTCTTCGCCGCCGGTGCCGCCGCCGAGGCCGCCAAGGCCGCCGGTGCCGAACACGTCGGCTACGAGGACCTCATCAAGCAGGTCCAGGGTGGATTCACCGACTTTGACGTCGCCATCGCCACTCCGGAGGCCATGACCGAAGTCCGCAAGATCGCCCGGGTGCTGGGTCCCCGCGGCCTCATGCCGAACCCGAAGACCGGCACCGTGACCGATGACACCGCCAAGGCCGTCAACGAAGTCAAGGCCGGCCGGATCGACTACAAGCTCGACAAGAACGGCAACGTCTCCGGCGCGATCGGCAAGACCTCCTTCGAGCAAAGCGCGCTGCTTGAGAATGCCCAGGCCTTCATCGACAGCGTCCTGCGCGCCAAGCCTCCCGGTGCCAAAGGCAACTACGTCCAGAGCGTGACCCTCGCCGCCGCCATGTGCCCCGGCGTGCCGGTCGAGTCCTCCGTTTACACCAAGAACTGAGCCCACCCGCCATGAATCCTGACAAAAAGATCATCATTGACGAGCTGCTCGAGCGGGTGAACTCCTCGCCCTTCGTGCTGGTGGTGGAATACACCGGCATGACCGTCCCGCAGTTCTCCGAGCTCCGCAACCGCCTCGCCGCCACCGGCGCCGAGTGCCACGTGGCCAAGAACACCTACATGAAGAAGGCGCTCGCCGAAGCGGGTCTTCCGGACACCGGCGACAGCCTTGTCGGCCAGACCGCCTTCATCACTGGCGAGTCCGACGTGGCCGCCGCCGCCAAGGTGCTCAAGACCTTCGAAAAGGAATTCCAGAAGCCGGCCATCAAGCTGGGCATCCTCGACGGCGACCTGCTGGACGAGGCCCAGGTCAAGGCCATCGCCGAACTTCCTTCCCGCGAGGTCCTGCTTGCCACCCTGCTCGGCGTCATCAACGCCCCGGCGACCAAGCTGGTCCGCACCCTCAACGAGCCCGGCGCATCGCTGGCTCGCGTCATTCAAGCAAAATTCAACCCCGAGGGCTGAATCTAGACAATCTGAACGGACGGCGTCGCCTCTCCAGGCGGCGCCCGAACTCACAATGGTTCCTCGTCGGTCCCGGAGCTCCGGGACTCAAATATCGGGATGCTTCCCGGTGCGACGATACCGCAAAGGAGAAATACAATGGCTGATATCGCTGCAATTGCTGAAGAACTGGGCAAGCTCACCGTCTTGGAAGCTGCCGAACTCGTGAAGAAACTGGAAGAAGAGTGGGGCGTTTCCGCCGCCGCTCCCGTCGCTGCCGCCGCGGCTCCCGCCGCCGGTCCTGCCGAAGCTGCTGAAGAGAAGACCGACTTCGACGTCGTTCTTACCGAAGCAGGCGGCAACAAGATCGCCGTCATTAAAGCGGTGCGCGAAGTGGTTTCGGGTCTCGGCCTCGCCGACGCCAAGAAGCTCGTCGAAAGCACTCCGGCCACCCTTCTCGAGGGTGCCCCGAAGGACGCTGCCGACGCTGCCAAGAAGAAACTCGAAGAAGCCGGCGCCAAGATCGAGCTCAAGTAAGACCCTCGGTTTTACGAAATCCGGAGTCGCCCCGTGCGGCTCCGGATTTCCCGGCTCCGGAACCGGCGCGAAACGTCCACCCATCCCATCCCAAGACCTTTCCCGCCGATCCCGGATTCCCGCTCCAAATCCTGATCCAAATCTTTCGCCCGGCCGAGCCTTCGGCCCGGGCTTAAACCGCACCCCGCAAACACTACAGACATCATGGCCAGCCGTCTCCATTTCGGGAAAATCGAGGAAGTGATCGATGCGCCGAACCTCATCGAGGTTCAGAGCCGCTCGTACGAAGATTTCCTCGCCAAAGACATATTGCCCGGCGATCGGGGTGACACCGGACTCCAAGCCGTTTTCCGCGAGGTGTTCCCGATCAAGAGCTACGACGAAGCGATCGAGCTCGACTTCGACTCCTACGACATCGAGGACCCGAAGATCACTTCCCTGGACGCCCTGCGCACGGGCGAAAGCTTCTCCGCCGCCCTTTACGTCAACTTCAAGCTGAAGGACGAAACCGGCGTCAAGAAGGAGCGCGTCTACATGGGTGAGCTGCCCATGATGACCCGCCGCGGCACGTTCATCATCAACGGTGCCGAGCGCGTGATCGTTTCCCAGCTGCACCGCTCTCCGGGCATCTGCTTCGAGACCTCGCAGCACTTGAACGGGAAGACGCTCCACAGCTTCCGCATCATTCCCGACCGCGGCTCCTGGCTGGAAGTGCAGTTCGATACCAACGACCTGCTCTACGTCTACCTCGACCGCCGCCGCCGGCGGCGGAAGTTCCTGGCGACGACCTTCCTGCGCGCCCTCGGGTTCCCGACGGACCGCGACATCGTCTCGAACTTCTACCACGTCGAGAAGCTCAAGCTGAAGCCCGACATGGACGAGACCGAGCTCGGTCACAAGGTGCCCTTCGAGGACATCCTTGATGGCGAACTCGTCGTCGCGAAGGCCTATGAGCCCCTCACCCTCGGCATCGTCAAGCAGCTCCTGGCTCTTGGAAACAAGCAGGTCGAGGTGATCGACGGCCGCGAGGATGAAATCCTTCTCAAGTCCCTCCGCAAGGACCCGGCCCACGACGAGGAAAGCGCTCTCAAGGACATTTACCGCAAGTTGCGCCCCGGCGATCCGCCGACCGCTTCGAACGCCCGCGCGCTTCTCAAGCGCCTGTTCTTCGATCCGAAGAAGTACGACCTGACCCGCGTCGGCCGTTACAAGATCAACAGCAAGCTCGAGATCGGAGTCGACTCCGACGAGCGCATCATGGTGCCCGAGGACTTCCTCGCCGCCACCAAGTATCTCCTCCGCCTGAAAAAGGGCGAGGGCGTGATCGACGACATCGACCACCTCGGTTCCCGCCGCGTCCGCGCCGTGGGTGAACTCCTCGCCAACCAGTGCCGCGTGGGCCTCGCCCGTACCGAGCGCCTGGTGAAGGAACGCATGACCTTGTTCGACGTGAACATCGAGGGCATGACCCCGCAGAAGCTGATCAACCCGAAGGCCCTTTCGGCCGTTGTGCGTGATTTCTTCGGCCGGTCCCAGCTCTCCCAGTTCATGGACCAGACCAACCCTCTGGCCGAGCTGACCCACAAGCGCCGTCTTTCGGCCCTCGGGCCCGGCGGTCTCAACCGTGACCGCGCCGGCTTCGAGGTGCGCGACGTCCATCCGTCCCACTACGGCCGGATCTGCCCGATCGAAACCCCGGAAGGTCCGAACATCGGTCTGATCAACTCGATGTGCACCTACGCACGCATCAACGAGTTCGGCTTCATCGAAACGCCCTACCGCCGCGTGCGGAATGGCAAGGTGACCAACGACATCGAGTACCTCACCGCCGACCAGGAAGAGAAGTTCCTCATCGCCCAGGCGAACAACCCGATCGACAAGGCCGGCAAGTTCCTCAACGAGAAGGTGACCGCCCGTGAAGCGGGTGGCGAGTTCATCGAAGTCGATCCTTCCACGGTCGATTACATGGACGTCTCGCCCAAGCAGCTTGTCTCCGTGGCCGCCGGCCTGATTCCGTTCCTTGAGCACGACGACGCCAACCGCGCGCTCATGGGATCGAACATGCAGCGCCAGGGTGTGCCGCTTCTCGTTTCCGAGTCGCCGCTCGTCGGCACCGGCCTGGAAGGCAAGACCGCCCGCGACTCCCGCGCCGTGGTTGTGTCCGAGGCCGATGGCATCGTCGCCGCCGCCACCGCGGAAATCATCGTCACCACCGAGGACGGCAAGCTCCCCGTTTCCGAGGAGAAGTTCCTTTCCGATCCGGAAACGGTGAAGACCAACGTCAAGAAGGGCATCTTCGCCTACCCGCTGCGCAAGTTCATGCGCTCCAACGCCGGCACCTGCATCAACCAGAAGCCGATCGTCAAGGCGGGCCAGAAGATCAAAAAGGGAGACGTGCTCGCCGACGGCCCGAACACCGAGCTGGGCGAACTCGCCCTCGGCCGCAACGTGCTGGTCGCCTTCATGCCTTGGAACGGCTACAACTTCGAGGATGCCATCGTCATCTCCGAGCGCGTGGTCAAGGAGGACATCTACACCTCCATCCACATCTCCGAGTTCGAGGTCGCCGCGCGTGACACCAAGCTCGGCCCGGAAGAAATCACCCGCGACATCCCGAACGTCGGCGAGGAAGCCCTGCGCAACCTCGACCACGACGGCATCATCCGCATCGGTGCCGAGGTGAAGCCCGGCGACATTCTGATCGGCAAGATCACGCCGAAGTCGGAAACCGAGCTCGCCCCGGAAGAGCGCCTGCTGCGCGCCATCTTCGGTGAAAAGGCCGCCGACGTGAAGGACACCTCGCTGCGCGTCCCCTCGGGCTGCACCGGCATCGTCCAGGACATCCGCGTCTCGTCCCACGGCACCGCCCGCCGGCGCGCCGAAAAGATCGACCCGAACGAGCTCAAGAAGCAGCTCAAGAAGATCAACGACGAGCACAAGAAGAAGGCCGACAAGCTGACCGACGACCTGACCGAGAAACTCTCGGACATCCTCCTCGGCGAGAAAATCCCGCTCGATGTGGTCAACGCCCAGACCGGCGAGATCATCATCCCGGCCAACCGCAAGATCACCAAGACGCTGCTGCGCAAGCTGGCCGCCGTCCACGATCACATCGAAATCGACCCGTCTCCGATCCGGAACAAGATCCTCGAGATCATCGGTTCTTTCGAAGGCCGCTTCGCCGAACTCGACAACGAGCGCGAGCGCAAGCTCGACCAGCTCGAAGCCGGTGACGACGTCGATCCCGGCGTCATCAAGGAGGTCAAGGTCTTCGTCGCCGCCAAGCGCAAGCTTTCGGTGGGGGACAAGATGGCCGGCCGCCACGGTAACAAGGGCGTCGTCGCCACCATCGTCCCGGAAGAGGACATGCCCTACCTCGACGATGGCACTCCGGTCGATATCTGCCTCAACCCGCTTGGCGTGCCCTCGCGGATGAACGTCGGTCAGGTGCTTGAAACCCACCTCGGCGTCGCCGCCAAGGCTCTCGGCTTCAAGGTTGCCACCCCGATTTTCGACGGCATCGCCGAAGCGAAGATCTGGGAATACATGACCGAAGCCAAGAAGGTCGATGGAGTCAAACTCATCGGCGACGGCTCCGGAAAAGCCCGCGAACGCAAGGCCAACGAGCCCGAAGGCCGCGGTTTCACCTGGATCGGTGACGGCAAGGATGGCTCCACCGGTGGTAAATCGACCCTCTACGACGGTCGCACCGGCGAGGCCTTCCACCAACCGGTCGTGGTCGGCTACATCTACATGCTGAAGCTCGGTCACCTTGTGGCCGACAAGATCCACGCCCGTGCCGTCGGTCCCTACTCGCTCGTCACCCAGCAGCCGCTCGGTGGTAAGGCGCAGTATGGTGGCCAGCGATTCGGGGAAATGGAGGTCTGGGCGCTCGAAGCTTACGGCGCCGCCTACACCCTTCAGGAGCTGCTCACCGTCAAGTCCGACGACGTGCAGGGCCGCACCCGGATCTACGAAGCCATCGTCAAGGGCGACAACAACCTCGAGGCGGGAACGCCCGAGTCGTTCAACGTCCTCATCAAGGAAATGCAATCCCTAGGCCTGGACGTGCGTCCCGGCAAGCGGGGTTCGGAGCTCGGCGCGACCGGAACCGTCGCCACCGACGACTTCAACCTCGACGACCTCACCCTCTGATCCAGCACCACCCACTACGACCCATTTATTATCATGAGTGTTGAAACCAACCTCCGCGAACTCTTCGGTGTGGACGAAAAGCCCGACGCCTTCGATCAGGTGTCGATCACGGTGGCCGCTCCGGACACCATCCGCTCCTGGTCCAAGGGAGAGGTGAAGAATCCGGAAACCATCAATTACCGGACCTTCAAGCCCGAGAAGGGCGGCCTGTTCTGCGAACGCATCTTCGGCCCCACCCGTGACTGGGAGTGCGCCTGCGGCAAATACAAACGCATCAAGCACAAGGGCGTGGTCTGCGACCGTTGCGGCGTGGAAGTCACGCTGAGCCGCGTGCGCCGCGAGCGCATGGGCCACATCGAGCTGGCCGTGCCCGTTTCCCACATCTGGTTCTACAAGTGCATGCCTTCGCGCATCGGCCTGGTGCTGGACATCAGCGCCCGCCAGCTCGAGCGCGTCATTTACTACGAGGACTACATCGTGACCGAGCCGGGCAACACCCCGCTTGAGCGCGGCCAGCTCCTCACGGAAACCGAGCTGCGTGATGCTGAAGACACCTACGGTGAGGAAAGCTTCCGCGCCGGCATGGGTGCCGAGGCCCTCCAGGACCTGCTTTCGCAAGCGGACCTCGTCGAGCTGCAGAAGCAGCTTGAAGAGGAACTCGGCACGACCCGCTCAAAGCAGAACAAGAAGAAGCTCAGCAAGCGGCTCAAGATCACCCAGGGTTTCGCCCAGTCGAAGAGCCGTCCGGAATGGATGATCATGACCGTGCTCCCGGTCATCCCGCCGGACCTGCGCCCGCTCGTTCCGCTCGAAGGCGGCCGCTTCGCCACCTCCGACCTCAACGACCTCTATCGTCGGGTCATCAACCGGAACAACCGCCTCAAGAACCTCCTTCAGCTCAAGACGCCGGAGGTCATCATCCGCAACGAGAAGCGGATGCTGCAAGAGGCCGTTGACGCCCTGTTCGACAACGGCCGCCATGGCCGTGCCGTGACCGGTGCCGGCAACCGTCCGCTCAAGTCCCTCAGCGACATGCTCAAGGGCAAGGGCGGCCGTTTCCGTCAGAACCTTCTCGGCAAGCGCGTCGATTACTCCGGCCGTTCCGTCATCGTCATCGGTCCCGAGCTGAAGCTCAACCAGTGCGGTCTGCCGAAGAAGATGGCCCTCACGCTGTTCGAGCCGTTCATCATCCGTCGCCTCAAGGAACTCGGCTACTGCCACACGGTCCGCTCGGCGAAGAAGATGATCGACCGCAAGACGACGGAAGTCTGGGACATCCTCGCCGAAGTGACCAAGGGGCACCCGGTGATGCTGAACCGCGCGCCGACGCTGCACCGTCTTTCGATCCAGGCTTTCGAGCCGAAGCTGATCGAAGGTTCGGCGATCCGCGTCCACCCGCTCGTTTGCACCGCTTACAACGCGGACTTCGACGGTGACCAGATGGCCGTGCACGTGCCGCTCTCGGTCGAGGCCCAGATGGAGGCGCGCCAGCTGATGCTCGCGCCGAACAACATCTTCTCGCCCGCCTCCGGCCGGCCGATCACCACCCCGTCCCAGGACATCATTCTGGGATCCTACTACCTGACCTGGGCACCGACCCGCACGCAGGCCGATCGCGAAAAGCAGGAGCACCTGCCGCTGTTCGAGAATTCGTCGGAAGTCGAATTCGCCATCGCCTCGCGCAAGATCGGTTACCACACCTGGATCCGCCTCCGGAACCCGGACTTCGGCAAGAAGGGCACGGTCTACGGCGTGGATGATCTGAAGATCATCGAAACCACTCCCGGCCGTGTTCGTTTCAACGAAATCTGGCCCGAAGGACTCGGTTTCATCAATAAGACCGTCGGCAAGAAGCAGATGGGCGATGTCATCTGGCGCTGCTATCAGGTCTCCGGCCAGTCGAAGACGGTGGAAACGCTCGATGCCCTCAAGAGCCTCGGTTTCCGCGAAGCGTCCCGCTCGGGCACCTCGATCGGTATCGTCGACATGGTGATCCCCGAGGAAAAGCCGGCGGTCATCGCCAAGGCCTATGAGGACGTGGAGAAGGTGACCAAGCAGTACCGCAACGGCGTCATCACCGACGGCGAGCGCTACCAGAAGGTCATCGACATCTGGACCCACGCCACCGACACCATTGCCTCCGCGCTCTACCGCAAGCTCGAGTACAACGACGGCAAGGGCATCAGCCCGCTGTTCATGATGGTCGACTCCGGTGCCCGGGGCAACAAGTCGCAGATCAAGCAGCTCTCCGGCATGCGCGGCCTGATGGCCAAGCCGTCCGGGGAAATCATCGAACGCCCGATCACCTCGAACTTCCGTGAAGGTCTGTCCGTGTTGGAATACTTCATTTCCACCCACGGTGCCCGGAAGGGCCTGGCCGATACCGCGCTCAAGACCGCGGACTCCGGTTACATGACCCGGAAGCTGGTCGACGTGGCTCAGGACGTGATCGTCACCGAGCACGACTGCGGCACCGTCAACGGCATCACTGTCCGCCCGATCTATGACGGCGACGAGGAAGCCGCTTCGCTGGCGACCCGCATCTACGGCCGCACCTCGTGCGAGGCGGTCAAGGATCCGGTTTCCGGTGAGACGCTGATCGCCGTCGATGACCTCGTCGACGAGAAGCGCGCGGCCGCTGCCGAGCGCATCGGCTACGAGCAGCTCAAGATCCGCTCGGTGCTCACCTGCGAATCCGAGCGGGGTTGCTGCGCCAAGTGCTATGGCCTCAATCTTGCCACCGGCAAGAGCGTCAAGATCGGCGAAGCGGTCGGCATCATCGCCGCCCAGTCGATCGGCGAACCCGGAACCCAGCTCACCATGCGGACGTTCCACGTCGGCGGGGTGGCGGCTTCGACGTTCAAGCAGCCGATCATCCTGGCCCGTAACTCGGGTGTGGTCATCTACAAGGACCTCCGCACGGTGCAGAACGACGAGGGCAACTGGGTCGTGCTCAACAAGAACGGTTCGCTGTCCGTCCGCGACAAGGCCGGCCTTGAGCTGGAAAGCCACAACATCGTCATTGGCTCGGTCATCGAGATCAAGGACGGCGAAGAGGTGAAGAAGGGCGCGACCGTCGCCACCTGGGACCCGTACAACGTGCCGATCATCACCGAAAAGGGCGGCAAGGTGGAGTTCCGCGACATGATCTCGGGCATCACCGTCCAGTCGGAGACCGACAAGGAAACCGGCAAGAAGGGCATGGTCGTCACCGAGCACAAGGAGGACCTCCACCCGCAGGTCGTCATCGTCGATGACAAAACCGGCGACGTCCTGGCCAGCTACTCGATTCCGGTCGGCGCCCACCTTTCCGTGAAGGAAGGCTCCAAGGTCGCCGGCGGTGTGCAGCTCGCCAAGACTCCGCGTAAGGTGGCCCGCACCAAGGACATCACCGGCGGTCTTCCGCGGGTGGCCGAGCTGTTCGAGGCCCGCAAGCCCAAGGACGCCTGCGTCATCGCCAAGATCGATGGTGAGGTCTCCTTCGGCGGCACCGTCCGCGGCAAGAAGAAGGTCATCGTCACCGAGCCCGAAAGCGGCGAAAGCGTCGATCACCTCGTGCCGATGGGCCGTCACATCATCGTGACCGATGGCGACAACGTGAAGCGCGGCGACCAGATCACGGAAGGTCCGGTTTCCCCGGAAGACCTTCTCGAGGCTTGCGGCGCGCAGGAACTCCAGGAGCACCTGGTCAACGAAGTGCAGTCGGTCTACCGCGTCCAAGGCGTGGAAATCAACGACAAGCACATCGAGATCATCATCCGCCAGATGCTGCGCAAGGTGAAGATCACCGACCCGGGCGATGCCGACCAGCTGCTGTGGGGCGACCAGATCGACCGCACGAACTTCAACCAAATCAACGAGCAGATCATCGCCAACGGTGGTAAGCCTGCTGAAGCGGAAGCCGTGCTGCTGGGCATCACCAAGGCCTCGCTGGAAACCGACTCGTTCATCTCCGCGGCGTCCTTCCAGGACACCACCCGCGTGCTGACCGAAGCGGCGACCCTCGGCAAGATCGACTACCTCACCGGCTTCAAGGAGAACGTGATCATGGGTCACCTCATCCCCGCCGGCACCGGTTTCGACCGCCACCGCGACAGCGAGATCGAGTTCACCGTCGAGGAGCCCGAGCCGGTCTACGAGGCCCCCGTCACCGAAGAGGACGAGGTTGCCACGGACGCCGAGAGCGCCTGATCCTCAACATCCTTCCAAGCCGGCCCCGCCACCGCGGGGCCGGCTTTTTTGTTCGAACGCTGCCGACAAGCTCCGGGTTTGACTCTCTCAGGGCCGATGGGCAGAACATGGAGCATGAAGGCGTGTGTATTTCTTGGGGTGGCGATGCTGGGACTGACCGGGTGCAGGGAATCCAAGCAAGCGCCTGCAACCGATGAGCCCCCGCCGCGTCCGCGAGCTGACACCGGGAGCGGCGTCTCCATGAACGACCATGCTCCGGAAGCCGATGAAGCCGCGGCTTCGCCAAAAATGAAAGTCCGCCCGGAAAAGCCTGCCGGACCTCAGAGGGCGAAGCCGGTTGCGGGCAAACCCGATCACGTGATCAGCCCTGGTTCCGGCAAGGAGGTCTTCGTCGGAGGACTACCTGCGGGAACGTTGATGCGGGACCCGGATTTCCCCGAGGATGAAAGCCTGTTCTTCGTGGTGCCGGAGGTGGAGGGCGAAGAAGGGAGGCCGCCGATCGCCCGGAAGGCTCCCGGAAAGCCCGGATTCGCCTTCAGCCCGTTCAACAACAAGCTCATCGATGTGACCGGCATTCCTCCCGGGATCTTGGTTCAGGACCCGACTTTTCCCGCCGAGGAGAAGAAGCTTTTCCGCATTCCTGTCGCGGCAGAGCTGATCGTCGAGCGGCCCCCCGGGCAGTGATGTGGCTCCGCCGTTCATTGCCGGGCACCTCATCCGGTTCCCGGCACGCTCGATCCCTGGCTTGAACTCCTTTTGGTGGGCTCCTCGTCCGGTGGGCGAAAGCTTGACATTTTTTGCGGAACGGATCGATTCCTCACTCTGTAAAAGAGGTGACTGCTACCTCGCCTCCCGCTCACTACCATGAAATCAAATCACTTTGTCGCAGGGCTTCTTTTGTCGGCCGGTTTGGCCTTCGCCGAGGATCAGACGATCAACTATCCGGCGGACGAGCCAATTTTTGCGATCACCTTCCCGGAGAAATGGAAGGTGGAGGCGGAGGAAAGCGTGTCCGCCTCCTCGCCTGACGAAGAGGTGAATATGGAACTCATCGCGCTGGAGGCGGAGGCGCTGGATGAGGCACTGAATCTGGCCAAGGAGTCTCTTGTGGAGGAACTTGAGGGTATCAAATGGAACGGCAAACCCGAGAAGGGCGAACTGAACGGCATGGCGGCGTCGTTCCTCAATGCAAAGGTGAAGATCGAGGACATCGAGTTCGCCGTGAATTGCGCTGTTTTCGCGCCCGAGGGGGCGGACACCTTCTTCATGTTGTTCAACATGCTTCCCATGGAATCGCTCGAAAAACATGGCGAGGACGTGGCGAAGATCCTGAATTCCGTGGAAGCCAAGTAGCCGGGGAAAGCTGCGGGCGGCAAGATGCCCCAAGAACCGTCATTGCGTGACCATGGCAGCGGGCGATCCGTGCTGCTTGCCTTGTCGGGCGGCACGTTCATCGCCCTGTGGCTGGTGCTGTCCCTCGTGTGGTTCGCGCTGTCGATGATGGGGGGCTTGATGGCGAATGATGCCGGTCACGCATCCGCTGATCGGCACGTGGCGCTGATCGGAGGCGTGTTGGCAGGCCAAGTGGGCACCACGCTGGCCGGAGTATTCGGCGGGATGGCCTTTTTCTATCGATCGCGGCGGCGGCGGATGGTGCTGCTTTTCCTCGTCCTTCTGGTGGCTGGCGTGCTCGCCCAGCTTCTTTCGTTCCAGGCGTTTTTCGCGGCTCCTTCGGGGGGAACCGCGGGCGCGTCTGCGGTCATTCGGCCATTCTGAAGACGACGACCCGGCGGTCGAGCTGGCGCAGTCTTTCGGCCGCATTTTCAGGATAGCGGGCTTCGCTTTCACCGAAGCCGACAGGGATCAGCCGTTCGGGGTCGACGCCCGAGCGGACGAGCTGGCGGGTGATCGCCTCGGCCCGCCGTTGGGAGAGGGCGAGGTTTTCCTCATAGCTGCCCTCGGCCGAGGCGTGGCCTTCGATCACAAAGTGTGCATCGGCGAGACCTCCGCCGCTCAGCGCACCCTCCAGCACTTCGAGCATGGCGAACGAATGGTCGTCGGCGAACTGCGTGGAACCCTGCATGAAGAGGATGTCATTGCTGGTGACCATCGATTCGCGGCTCACCGGATACGAGACCACCCAGGCGTCGTCACCGCGATAGGCCTCTGGAACCGTATTCTCGGTGAACACCGGAGCGTCCATCTCGCTCGCGGGTTGGACGTTCACCCGGTCGAGCGCTGCGGCGGCGAAGAGAATGGCGGGAACCGCCGCGCGGGAGTCGAAGGTGGCGAAGCGCCGGCCCTCGTGGAAATAGCGGAGCTGACCTTCATCGTCGGCGGCACCCGGAAGCGGATCGCGCTCGGTGGTGCGGAAGAATTCGGGTGCAGCCGTGTCTTCCGGCGCGGATCCCTGGAGGCGGTTGCGAAGGAAATCGACCGCCTCCCGGCGGCGTTGCCGCTCCGTTTCGCTCACGGGCGCATCCTTCGCGGCACGGAGGGTGCGTTCCTCCCGGGCCATCTCCGCCGCAGAGATGCGGCTCTCCGCTCCCAGAACCTCTTCGATCACCTCGTGGGCGGCTTTAGGGTCATCAATGGACTGCTTGGTGCGATCGAGACGTTCTTCGATCTCCCGGCTGGCTTCCTGTACCGTGGTTTCGCTTTCCGGGGCGCCGTCATTTTCCGGCAACGGAGGCTCGGGACGGACGTCCGGCGCGTCTTCCACCGGCTCCGCATCCGACGACGCCATGGGGTCCGAATCCTCGGTGGGGCGGGAATCCGGGGCGGCTTCGTCAGGATTGCTGTCGCGGACCCGTCGGGCGTCGCGGCCGGCGGTGCTGTCGCTGTCGCGCTGCCGTCGCGCGCCGGGGTTGGCTTCGTCCTCGCGATCTTCGACAGGCTGCGAATCGGGCGCGGCTTCATCGCTGCGGTCTTCCACCGGCTCGGAGTCCGGTGCGGCATTGGGGTCGGTGTCGCGGACCTCGGTGGTTTCGCGGTTGGCGCGTTCGGTGGTGTCATCCACTTCGCGCGAGTTCCGGTTGGCGACGTCGCGTTGGTCCTCGACCGGCTGCGACTCGGGGTTGGCCGGATCTTGTGCCTGGATTCCTGTCATCGCGGCCGCGAGGGCCATGGCCGTGACCGCGACCGGCTTGAGTGGGGAAAGGCGTGGTTTTTTCATGCTCCCGGTTCCGCTCGAAGCGTGCCGGTGACGGAAGCTTCTGGTTATCAGGGAATGGAGCCCGGATCGTCACAGGCAGGCATGCGGATTGACGGCCGGCGGATGCGATTTGCATCCGGATTCTCCGGGCCGGATGACGGTTACAGCACCGGTTGACACCGCCGCCCGCCTTGACGCCGAGGGGTGGGAAAAACAGAGTCGGGCCATGTCCGATCCGCGCCGCCCGTTTTCCTCGCCGATGCTTGATGGCCCCGACCGCGCTCCCTCGCGCGGAATGCTCTATGCCGTCGGTTTCGAGAAAGAGGACTTCTCGAAACCCCAGATCGGCATCGCCTCGACGTGGTCGCAGGTGACGCCGTGCAACATCCACATCGACCGCCTCGCCCGCGAGTCGGCGAAGGGTGCCGACGCCGCTGGAGGAAAATCGGTGATCTTCAACACGATCACCATTTCCGACGGCATCTCGATGGGCACCGAGGGGATGAAATACTCGCTCGTCTCCCGCGAGGTGATCGCCGATTCGATCGAAACGGTGGTGGGCTGCGAGGGCATGGATGGCTTCGTGGCGATCGGCGGCTGCGACAAGAACATGCCCGCCTGCCTGATCGCCATGGCACGCATGAACCGCCCGGCGGTGTTCGTGTACGGCGGCACGATCCTGCCCGGCTGCGCGACGATCAAGGGGGAGAAGAAAGACCTCGATATCGTGTCGATTTTCGAAGCCGTGGGCAAACACGCCGCGGGCGAGTATTCCGACGAAGAGCTGGAAACCGTCGAGTCCTGCGCGATCCCCGGCGAGGGTTCGTGCGGTGGGATGTACACGGCGAACACGATGGCTTCGGCGATTGAGGCGCTTGGCATGTCCCTTCCGAACAGCTCGGCGCAGGCGGCGATCTCCGAGGACAAGATGCGCGATTGCTTTGACGCGGGTGCGGCGGTGCTGCACCTCATGGACCGGGACATCAAGCCGCGCGACATCATGACCCGCAAGGCGTTCGAGAACGCCATCACGGTGGTCATCGCGCTCGGTGGCTCGACCAATGCGGTCCTCCACCTGCTCGCCATGGCTCATGCGGCGGAAGTCGAACTGAGCATCGATGATTTCACCGAGATCGGAAAACGCGTGCCGGTGTTGGCGGACCTGAAGCCTTCCGGGAAATACTCCGTGGCGGACCTCGTGAAGATCGGCGGCACGGTGCCGCTCCTGCGAATCCTGCTGGAGGCCGGCCTGCTGCACGGCGACTGCCTCACCGTCACCGGCAAGACCCTGGCCGAGAACCTCGCGAATTCGCCGCTGCGTTATCCGGAGGGTCAGAGCATCATCCGGCCGCTCGACAATCCGATCAAAAAGGACAGCCACCTGCGTATTCTCTACGGCAACCTGGCCCCCGGCGGCGCGGTGGCGAAGATCACCGGCAAGGAGGGTGAATCCTTCACCGGCTCGGCCCGCGTGTTCGACTCCGAGGACGAAGGCATGAAGGCGATCCTGGCCGGTACGATCAAGGACGGCGACGTGATCGTCATCCGCCGGGAAGGTCCGAAGGGCGGCCCCGGCATGCGCGAGATGCTCGGGCCCACCAGTGCGATCATGGGTCGCGGCCTCGGGAAAACGGTGGCTCTCATCACCGACGGACGCTTCTCCGGTGGCAGCCACGGTTTCGTGGTCGGCCACATTACTCCGGAAGCCCACGATGGCGGCCCGATCGGGCTGCTGGTCGATGGAGATGTGATCACGATCGATGCCGTGAACAACTCGATCTCGGTCGATCTCGACGACGATGCCCTGCAAGCGCGCCGCGACAACTGGCAGCAGCCCGCGCCCCGCTACACGCGCGGCGTGCTGGCGAAGTTCGCCAAGCTGACCACCAGCGCCAGTGAAGGGGCGGTGACCGACAAGAACCTGTGAGCCAGGAGATCGAAATCCGGCTGGAGTACGAAACCGCTCCGTTCCTTCAATCGCTGTTCGGCAACGAGGCGGGAAACCTGCGTTACCTCGAAGAGAAAGTCGGCGTCCGCACGGTGACCCGCGATGGGTGGATCCTCATCGTGGGGCCGAAGGACGGAGTCGAGGCAGCCCAACGAGCTTTTGCCGACCTTGAGGAAGCGAAGCGCGGCGGGGCGGAGATTCACACGCGGGATTTCCAGCTCGCCGTGGACATCGCGGCCCGCGGTGAGGAAAACGGCGTGAGCGAGCTTTCCGGTGTGCGGCTGCTGGGTTTCCGCGGCCGCCGCCCGGTGGTGCCGAAGACACCGACGCAACTCGAATACCTCAAGACGATCGAGTCGTCCGATGTCTGTTTCGGCCTCGGTCCGGCGGGCACGGGAAAGACCTACCTCGCGATGGCCATGGCGCTGGCGATGCTCAAGCAGAAGCAGGTCCAGCGGATCGTTCTTACGAGACCTGCCGTAGAAGCCGGTGAGGCACTGGGTTTCCTGCCCGGGGACATGCGGGAAAAGGTCGCGCCCTACCTGCGGCCACTCTACGACGCCATCCACGACATGATCGGTTTCGAGCAGGGTGAGCGCTATTTCGAGGACGGTACCATCGAGATCGCACCGTTGGCGTTCATGCGTGGACGAACCTTGGCGAAGTCGTTCGTGATTCTCGACGAGGCGCAGAACACGACGCGCGAACAGATGTTCATGGCGCTGACACGGATCGGTGAGGATTCGCGGATGGTGGTCACGGGTGATGCTTCGCAAGTGGACTTGAAGCCCAACGTCGCTTCCGGCCTTGCCGAGGCGGAGCGGGCGCTGGAAGGGGTCGATGGCATCGGCTTCGTGCGTTTCACAGGCGAGGATGTGGTCCGCCACCCGGTGGTGGGGCGCATTATCGCCGCCTATCGCAAGGCGCGCGGCAGCTGAGCACGCTCAGTTCACGCTGAGGCTCGGCCCGTCCGCGGCCACCCGGATGCGGGCATCGATGCCGCTCACTCCCGGCAGCGCGCGGGCGTTGGCGAGACAGGCTTCCCGCGCGGCCCGGGTGGGCACATGGCCGTCGATCGTGAGGCGGCTGCCCACGAATCCAGCGACCAGATGGCTGCCGTGCAGTCGCGGATCGGCCTCCGTGACGAGATCGAATACCTTGAGAATGTCGGAGGTCTGATACTCCTTCGCACCGATGCCAGCGAGGGCGAGGCCGGCATCGATGGCGATTCCACGGGTGTTGCACTCCATCACGCCGGAGACCAGCGAGTGAAGGAGCAGGCGGTCTTTCTCCTCCGGTGAGGCCACCGATCCATCGATAGTCAGCACGCCATTGGAAAAACGGGGAACCAGCCCGTAGCGGGCGAAGATGGGATCATCCGCGTAGTTCATCAGAAGTTGGGCTTCGATCGCCCCGGCGGGACGCAGGCGGAAAGGATCGTGAAGGACCCGCACCTCGATTTCACGGATGCCAGCGACCCGTGAAACGAGCTCGCGAGCAATCTCCCCCTCGTCGAAGCAGCCGACCTTCCCGGCGATGACCGCCGAGCCGTCGGGGGAAACCCGGACATCCAGCGAGGTATTGGCGAGCGCGGGGGAACGCGCCATCATTTCGCGCGCGGTGGGCTCGGCCTTGCCGACCGGGCCCCGCACATGAAGGCCCTGCACCACGCCGAAGACCTCGTCCATGCGCATGGTGGCGGCGGCGATGTATTCGGCTTGGTCGAGCGTTCGAGTGGTGCCGCGGAGGTGCGCGATGTGGTCGTTGATCTCGACTTTGAAGTCCGCGCCCTCAAGCCGTCCACTCGTTTCCACGAAAGAGAGGAGGCGTTCGGCCGGGCCGTCGGTGGTCGGGGGAAGTTCGGTTCCAGAGGACGTCGTGAGGTCGATGGCCACGCAAACGGCGGCAATCACGATCGGACGGAGGAAGGAGGTCCGCGTCGGGGTTTTCATGCAACCTCATCCGCAAGCCCTGTGCCGTGCCGGGGGCGAACTCATAACAGGCTAGATCTCAGTGTCTCGCGAAAGAGCATTTCTTTTGGGGGGCGAGGAGCCGGATCGGGGCGGGGGATCCTGCATCGCTCCGGCGTGCGAAACGCAGGCCGCGCTGCAAAAAAGCGCGGCCTCAAAAGAGGCCGCGCCTGATGATAAGTTTGGATGAATTGCGAAGGCGGCTCAGTCCGCTTCGAGTTCGGCGATGCCGTCGAGCGCTTCAGGCACCACGACTTTGTCGATCACGTGGATCACGCCGTTACCGGCTTCGATGTCGGCATTCACGACTTTGGCCTCTTCGATTTCCACCTGCTTGCCTTCAACATCGATTTCCATCATGTCGCCGCTCATGGCCTTGAGTTCCTGATCCTTGATGGACGCGGACATCATTTTGCCCGGGAACACGTGGCTGAGGAGGAGCTGGCGGAGCTTCAACTTGTTCTCCGGTGCGAGAAGGGCGGTCAGGGCACCTTCCGGCAGGGCGCGGAAGGCGTCATCGGTGGGCGCGAAGACGGTGACGGACCCCGCATTGCTCAGGTCTTCTTGCAAGCCGGCGGCCTCGATCGCGCTCTCAAGAAGCTGGAAGGTGGCACCGTCCTGAATCGCTTTGAAAACGTTCTCCGACATCTGGGGATCGACCATGATCGAGGAGGTGTCGGTGGTGGATTCGTCGTTGGTGTCCTGAGCCAGGGCGGCGGGTCCGGCGACGGGAATGGCAAGCATGAGGGCGAGTTCGGTAAGTTTCATTGTGATAATTCGGTTTGGGATGGGGGCGGACTCCATGGCCCGCGATCCGTTGCCGTTCTGTTTTGCAGGCGACGATCCAAGTAGATGGAGTTTGCGTAAGATGCTGATTAATAGGGGGTAATAAAAGGTGTGGTGGCGGTGGCCGTTCGCCTCTCAAGGGCACATCGCGCCGCGTAAAATGCAGGCTGCAATGGTCGTTGCACGTCGCCGTCCGGGCGGGTTGACACCTCGGCCGAGGAGACTATTTTTCGCGCCCGATGAGCACGACGACTTCCGAAAAGCATGGGTTCCAGGCCGAGATCCAGCAGCTCCTCGACTTGGTCGTTCACTCCCTCTACACCGACCGTGAGATCTTTCTCCGCGAGCTGGTGTCGAACGCGTCCGACGCGATGGAAAAGCTGCGGCATATTGAGGCGACGGAGAAAGACATCCATGACTCCGGCCTGCCGCTGGAGGTGACGATCACCGCGGACAAGGAGGCGGGAACGCTGACGATCGAGGATCGCGGCATCGGCATGACGCGTGAGGAGCTGGTGGAGAATCTGGGCACGATCGCCCATTCGGGCACCAAGGCGTTTCTCCAGTCGATGAAGGAAAGCGGCAGCACGCCGGCGGGGATGATCGGGCAGTTCGGCGTCGGGTTCTATTCAGCCTTCATGGTGGCGGATGAGGTCAAGGTCTTCACCCGCAGCTGGCGCAAGGAGGGCGAGGGCCTGGTCTGGACCAGCGATGGCAAGACCGGCTACGAAATTGAAGCGGCCGAGGGCGTGGCGCGCGGCACGAAGATCGTGCTGAAGCTGAAGGAGGATCAGAAGGAATACGCCGAGGACTACCGCGTGAAGCACCTCGTCGAGACTTACAGCAATTTCGTCGGCTTCCCCGTGATGGTCGATGGCAAGCGCGTCAATGAGATCGAGGCGCTGTGGCTGAAGAACAAGAGCGAGATCAGCGACGAAGAATACAAGGCGTTCTACCAGTTCCAGGCGAAGGCCTTCGACGAGCCGCAATACCGCCTGCACTTCGCGGCGGATGCGCCGATCGCGATCAACGCGCTGCTTTTCGTGCCGTCGGAAAACCCGGAGCGGATGGGCTTCGGCAAGGTGGATGCCGGCGTGGCGCTCTACTGCAAGAAGGTGATGATCGATCCCGAGCCGAAGGGCCTGCTGCCCGAGTGGCTGCGTTTCATGAAGGGGGTCATCGATAGCGCCGACCTGCCGCTGAACATTTCCCGCGAGTCGATGCAGGACAGCGCGTTGGTGCGGAAAATCGGCACGGTGATCGTCAAGCGCGTGCTGAAGATGTTCGAGAAGGAGGCCGAGGGCGATCCGGAGAAATGGCAGGCGTTCTACAAGAAGTTCGAGCGTTTCTTCAAGGAAGGCATCGCCACCGATTTCGCCCACAAGGAGGCGTTGGCGAAGCTGCTACGCTTCGAAAGCTCGATGACCGAAGCTGGCAAGCTGACCGGCCTCGCCGACTACCTGACCCGCGCCAAGGACGGGCAGGACAAGATCTACTACATCGTCGGCAGCAACCGCGATCAGATCGAGGCCAGCCCCTACCTCGAAGGCTTCCGCAAGCGCGGGCTGGAGGTGGTGTATTTCACCGATGCGGTGGACGAGTATGTGGTCGATTCGCTCGGTGAGTTCGACGGCAAGAAGCTGGTTTCCGTTTCGAAAGCGGGCGTGGAACTGGAGGATGCCGAGCTGGAGGGCGAGTCGCTTTCCGAGGAGGAAACGAAGGCCCTGTGCGAGTTCCTCCAGTCCGAGTTCGGTGACCGTGTGACCAAGGTCGAAGCCGGCAAGCGTCTGGTCGATAGCCCGGTCGTCGCCCTGACCCCCGAGGATGCCATGACGCCGCAGATGCGGGCCATGATGAAGGCGATGGACGAGAACTTCAGTGACGAGGTGAAAGTCGAGCTGGAGATCAATCCGCGCCACGAGATCATCCGCAAGCTCGCTGCGGCGAAGGATGCCTCTCCGGAGACCGCGAAGTTGGTCGCCGGTCAGCTTCTCGACAACGCCCTGATGGCCGCCGGTCTGCTCGAAGATGCCCGTGAAACCGTCAAGCGTATGAACGCGCTGATGGCGAAGGCGCTGGGGTGAGGTGTGGCGGCGGATTGCATCCGCCATGCTCAGTCATGGGCCCGGTGCGGCGTGGCGGATGCAATCCGCCGCCACGGGGAGGCTGACCGCCGGCATGGAAAAGCGCTGGAAGCCGGGAAGGGTGACAGCTATGTTTCGACCATGGCAGCGTCCGAGAAAGTCCGCGAACTCGCTGAGAGCTACACCGAACTGAGCCCTGAGGAGAGAAGCGAGTTCCTCTCCCTCGTGGCCCCGGACGATGGCGCGGAGCTGAGCGGCGAATGGCTCACCGAGCTTCGCAGCCGTGCGGACGACATCGATTCCGGGCGGGTGCAGCTCATGGATGGTGAGGATTTCTTGCGACGCTTGAACGCCATTTGAGATACTTCTGCCATTCCGCCTGCACCCCGAGGCCGATGCGGAGGGTATCGGCGTAGCTCGGCACATCGACTTCGAGGATCCTCGGCAGGGACTTCTTTTCCGGCGGGCCCTTTCCGAAGCTCTGGAGTGGGCACGCCGCGGCCCCCTGATTTTCCGCTGTTTCGATTCTCGCCGTGGCTCAGATGAGCCGGCGGCCCGGCTACTGGAAGGACCGCTCGCGAGGCTGGCCTTGAGCTGATTTTCGCTTGGCATGGCGGATGCAATCCGCTGCCACTGTGGTAGACCTCCGCGGTGCGTTTGCCGGTTTTTGAGATCGAGGAGGAACTGAAGGCTGCGGTGGCTGGGGGCGACCGGGTGAGGGTGTTGCTGAAGGCCCCGACGGGGTCGGGGAAATCGACGGCGGTGCCGGGAATGATCCGGGACGCGGGGCTGGAGGGGACGATCCTGGTGATCGAGCCGCGGCGGATGGCGGCGCGGCTGCTGGCGGGATGGGTGGCGAAGCAGCGCGGGAGTTCGGTCGGTGGGGAAGTGGGTTATGCGGTGCGTTTCGATACGAAGTATGGCCGGGAGACGAAGATCGTGTTCCTGACCGATGGGGTGTTCCAGCGGTGGATCCAGGACGACCCGGAGCTGAGGGGCGTGTCGGCGGTGGTGTTCGATGAATTCCACGAGCGGCGGCTGGCGGTGGATGTGGCGTTGGGGAGGTGCCTTGAGTTGCAGGAGAAGTCCCGCAGGGATCTGGCGGTGGTGGTGATGTCAGCGACGCTGGAGACGGCCGGGTTGGCGGAGTATTTGGGGGAAACGCGGCGGGTGTTGGAAGCAGGTGGGCGGACGTATCCGGTGGAGATCGGGTATCGGCCGTCGAAGCCGGTGAGGGATCGGATGGGGCGGATGGTGGAGCCGCCGGTGTGGGAGCAGGTGGCGGCGGCGTGCCGGGAGGCGCTGGCGGACGCGGAGTGTGGCGACGTGCTGTGTTTTCTGCCGGGGATGCACGAGATTCGGAAAACGGAGGAGCTGCTGCGGAATGCTTCGTGGACGCGCGGGCGGGAGATCTACCCCTTGCATAGTAGTTTGCCGCCGGCGGCGCAGGAGGCGGCGGTGTCATCGGGCGGCCCACCGAAGATCATCGTTTCAACCAACGTGGCGGAGACCTCGCTGACGATCGAGGGCGTGCGGACGGTGATCGATGCGGGGCTTGCGCGGGTGTCGGGTTTCGACGCGCGACGGGGAATCGGGACGCTGCTGGTGAAGAAGATTTCGCGGGCGGCGGCGGACCAGCGGGCGGGTCGCGCGGGGCGGACGGCTCCGGGGCGGTGCTTCCGGCTGTGGAGCGCGGCGGATCATGCGCGGCGCGAAGGCTTCGAGGTGCCGGAGGTGCACCGGGTGGATCTTTCGGAAACGACGCTGCTGCTGAAGGCGAGCGGGGTGGAGGATGTGGCGGAGTTCCGCTGGTTGGATGCGCCGCGACCCGACGCGTTGGAGCGGGCGGAAAGCCTTCTTCACGGACTGGGGGCGACGGATTTGCACGGGAGGCTCACGGAGGAGGGTCGGGCGATGGCTTCGCTGCCGCTGGAGCCGCGGTTCGCACGGCTGATGATGGCGGGGGTGGAGCATGGCTGCGTGGCGGAGATGGCCTTCGTTTGCGCGGCGGTGCAGGGCGAGGGGATCTGGGTGGGGAAGTGTGGGATCGGGATGAAGGATTTCGTGGAAGTACGGGATTACTCGGATTTCCAAGCGGAGTGGCGCGGGTTCGGCTCGGCGGAGGCGATGCAGTTCGACCCGCGGCGGGTGTCGCAGCTCGGCATCCACGGCCGGGGCGCGCGGGAGGTGGCGCAGGGGTTCGAGCGGCTGAAACGGCTGGCCTTGCAACGTGGCTGGCCGGTAGAGGCGGTGAATTTCGAGGGAAAGAAGGACGCGGTGGGGAAGGCGATGCTGGCGGGCTTCAGCGACCGGCTGGGCGTGCGTTTCGGTGAGGCGACCCTGGCGTGCCGGATGGTGGGGAACCGCCGCGGCAAGCTGGACGAGCACAGCGCGGCGAAGCGGGCGACGGCCTTCGTGGCGGCGGAAATGACGGAAGTGGAGGGCCGCGAAGTGATCACCCACCTGAAACGGGCGACTGCGGTGGAGCTGGAGTGGCTGCGCGAGCTGTTCCCGGAGGATTTGGCGGAGGTGGACGAAGCGGCCTGGGACGATACGCGGCGGCGGGTGGTGGGCCGGAAGCAGCTGCGTTTCCGCGATCTGGTGTTGGAGAGCAAGGACGTCGATCAGAACGTGAACCTGGACGCGGCGGCGGAACTGCTGGCGGAGCGGGTGCTGTCGGGTGAGCTGGTTTTGAAGAAATGGGACGCGGCGGTGGAGCAGTGGTGCGCACGGCTGGCCTGTCTTTCCGAATGGATGCCGGAGCTGGAGCTGCCGACGTGGACGGATGAGGACAAGGCGGCTGCGGTGGCTCAGATCTGCCACGGGGCGGTGAGCTACAAGGAGATCAAGGAACGTCCGGTGTGGCCGGTCCTGAAGGATTGGCTGAGCGCCCCGCAGCAGGCGGCGCTGGAGGCATACGCACCGGAACGGCTGAAGCTGGCGAACGGGCAGACCCCGAAGGTGACCTACGAGGCGGGGCAGGACGCGCGGATCGGGCTGCGGGTGCGGGATCTCTTCGGGGTGTGGGAAACGCCGCGGATCGCCGGCGGGAAGGTGCCGGTGCTGGTCCACGTGCAGGCTCCGAACCAGCGGCCGTGGCAGATGACGAAGGATCTGGAAAGTTTCTGGAAGAGCGGCTACGCGCAGATGCGCAAAGATTTGGCGGGGCGGTACCCGAAGCACCCGTGGCCGGAGGATCCGCGGGCGCGGTGAGGGCTGGCTTTCACGAAGCGTAGGCGTCGCGGTAGCGCAGGACGGGATCGCCGGGGGCGTGGGGATGGCAGATGCGCTCGATCATTTCGTCCCAGTCGTCGTGACCTTCGAGGATATCGACCTCGATCCGCAGGAACCAGATCGGCACGGCGGGATCGGTGGGGCGCGGGAAACGGACGGCGTCCTTTTCGGTGGTGAGGATCATTTCCATGTCGCGCTCGACGCAGCGGGTCATGAAGGCGTCGATCTCCTTGCGGGTGAAACGGTAGTGGTCGGGGAAATGGCGGCGGATCTCGACGTGAGCGCCGAGGTTTTCGAGGCTGCGCTCGAAGCTCTCCGGAACGGCGATGCCCGAGATGGCGGCCACCCATTTGTCCTGCAGGTAGCCCAGCTCTTCGCGGCGGCCGGTGAAGAGCTCCTCAAGATAGCGCGGCCCGTGGGTGCACTGGATGATCGGTGCGTGCCGGTTGTGGCGGCGGATTTCCTCGATCAGGCCGTCGTTCGGTGAGCCATCGCATTTGGTGAGGAGGATGTACGAGGCGCGGATGAGGTTGGCGGGGGGCTCGCGCAGGGTGCCGCGGGGCAAAAGATGGCCGGTGCCGTAGGGCGCGGTGCGATCGATGAGGACGATGTCGTTGCCGTGGGCGAGGCGCAGGTATTGCAGGCCGTCATCGAGGACGAGGGTGTCGGCCCCGAGGTGTTTCACGGCAAAGCGCCCGCCCTTGACGCGATCCTTGTCCACCACGACGGAGACTCCGTCGAGGTTACGAGCGAGCATGAACGGCTCGTCGCCGGCGTATTTGGAGTCGAGCAGCAGCGCGCGACCGTCCGAAACGACCTTGGGCATGTCCTCCTCCGGCACTGGCTCGCCGGCGGCGTTCTTCCATTTCTGGGTCTCCTTGAGTTTGCGGCTTTTGTAGCCGCGGGAAAGGATGGCGACCTTGCGGCCACGCTCGCGCAGGGTTTTGGCGAGCATTTCGGTGACGGGGGTCTTGCCGGTGCCTCCGACGGTGATGTTGCCGATGGAAATGACCTGCGTGCCGAGGTGGGCCTGCTGCTTCCAGCGTTTGCGGAAAATCGTGAGCCGCAGGGCGACGATGCCGCGCATCAGGACGGAGAGCACGCTCATGGCGAGGCGCATCATGCCGGCACGAAAACCGCGGGCGCGGCCGAAGATGACATCGGCGCCCCAGCGTTCGAGTTCGGCAAGGTTTTCCTTCATGCGGTGGACGCCAAGGATTCACCGCCAAGACGCGGAGGTCGCCAAGGAAAGAAAGATGCCGCGCAGCGAACAACGCACCGCGCGGCATCAACCCCGGCCGAACACACCCGTGAAATCAGGGACGGACGGCGCGGAGCCGCCCGAAAAGTTTGCCATCCTCGGCGAGGGTTCGCGGCAGGGTCACGGTGATGGTTTCCAAGCCGGAAGAGGGAGTGTCGGGGACGACGGTCACAGATTCTCCGCTGGTGGCGGGGATGGCGATGCTGGTCCAGGCACCGAGATCGGCGCTGTATTCGAATGTCTGGGTGGTGTCGGCCTTCGATTCGGTCCGGCGGATGAAGGTCAGGACGTAGTTGGAAGGCTCAAGGTCCACCGTCGGCAGGACGGAGTCGTTTCCGGAGGTCGGATCGCCATTCAGGATGTACTCCAGCAGGTTGGTCAGGCCGTCCTGATCCGGATCGGCATCGGGGTCGCCATCGGAGATCGCAGGGAAGCCCGCGAGCCATGAGCTGTATCCGCCCTCGCCCGCTTCGTAGTGAAGGACGAGATCGTTTCCGCTCGCTTCCAGGGACCAGGTGCCGGTGCCGGGGAAGTTCGAGGTGGCGACCTGCCAGTTGTCCGCGGTCAGGCCCGCGGGGGTGGAGGAGGCGGTGGCGATGACGAAGGTCTGGGCGCTTTCGCTGAAGTTGGCGATGCCGGAGCCATCGATCTGGATGGTCAGCTTGGAGCCGGTGGTGGACGAAATCGCGAGGCTATCGAAGTTCGCGGTGTCGTAGCCGGTGCCCGCGGCTCCGGTCCAGTCCCCGATCTGGATGCCCAGCGACGAGCCCGGGAGCAGGGCCAGCGCGGCGGTCCCGGTGGCGGTGCCGATGCCATCACCGGGGGCGAGGGTGCCTTCGATGGAAACGTCGCCCAAGGTGTTGAGATTGCCGGTCAGAGTGGCGCCGGCCGCGACCTGGAGTGGAGTGGCGTCGAGGGAGCCGTTGGCGGCGAGGGTGCCTTCCTCCACCACGGTGGCACCGAGGTAATCGGAATTGCCGCTGAGAGTGAGGGTGCCGGTTCCGGTTTTGACCAGCCCACCCGCGGCACCGTCGTCGAGATCGGAGGCGGTGAGGATGTGGGTGAACCCGGGGGCGGGGTCGTCCGTGCCTCCGCCGATGAACGAGATGGAGAGTTCATCTCCTTCCTGATAGTCCTCGCCGGGATTGGTGATGGTGATGCCGGTGACGACACCGTTTTCCACCTCAGCCACGGCGAATGCGTCGAAGCCGACGCCGTCTGTTTCGATCCGCACCACGGGCGGGGTGAGATAGCCGGTGCCGCCGGCGGCGACGCTGAGGGTGCCATCGGAGAAATCGACTCCGTTGGCGAAAGGCCGGAAGATGTCGGCCTCGATGGAGGCGTTGAAGCCGTTGGTATCGACCCGGAGGCCGCCGCGGCGAGTGACGGTCTGGAGTCCGCTTTTCACGAGGACGACGCCATCGCGGCCGGCTTGGAGGGTGCCGCCGTTGGCATTGAAGAAGCCGGCACCGCCGCCTTTGTAGATCGAGCCATGGAGAAGGATGGTGCCGTTGTTGAGGTTGAGGTGACCTTGGGCACCGCCGGTTCCTCCGACGATGATGGAACCGTCGCCGTCGTCGGGGCGCAGGCCGTTGAGGACGGCGTCGCCGCCGGCGAGGGTTCCGACGTTGATGACGGCGGTTGAGCCGGAGCGATCACCGACGATCAGGCGCCAGTTGGCGGTGACGGTGGCGGAGCCTCCGAGGAAAGTGGCCACGCCGGTGGAGTTGTCTCCTCCGACGGCGAACCAGCGGTTGGAGGTCAGGTCGCCGCCGGTTTGGATCAGGTTGCCGGTTCCGTTGAGGCCCAGGCGGATGCCGGAATCGGCACCCGTGACCACGCTGCCGCCGGAGAGCTCGAGGGCGCCGAAGGAATCGGTACCATTGGCGATGGAGAGGTAGCCCCCGCCGGAGGCGTAGGTGGAAGAACCGCCGCTCTGGCGGATGATGCCCACGGCGTCCTGACCGGTGCCGATACCGGGGTTGCCTCCGAAGACGATGGTGCTGTCTCCCGCTTGTTCCAGCACGGCGGTGCCGGAGGGAACGGCGAGTTCGAGGTTTCCGAGTACGGTCCGGGTGGCGGTCCCGATGTAGGACAAGGTGCCCTCGCGGACAAAGGTGGGCCCGGCATAGGTGCTGTCGCCGGTGAGTTCGATCTCGGAGGGACCTGTTTTCACCAGGCTGCCCGCGCCGGCAAGGGTCGAGGCGATGGTGGCGTCTTCGTTGGCGCGGAGGCGGCTCACGCCCACCAGCGTCAGGGTGTCGCTCTGGATTGAATAACCCGGTGCGTCGAACTGGAGTACGCGGGCGTTGATCGGCTCGGTGAGTGTCACCGTGGTCGGGCTCCCGGCACCGAACAGGGCGCGGGCCAGGATGGTGGAGTCCCAGGTGGCTGGAGCACCGTTGTCCCAGTTCTGGGAAGTGGTGTTCCATTCGGTGTCGGAGGCACCGGTCCAAACGAAGTCGATCGGAGCGGGCGTGGCGGGAAGTTCGAAGTCGGCGGTGTAAGTGCCGCGGGTTTCGGGAACCGCCGCGGCGAGGACGTTGTCGAGCAACGTCCAGGTTGCGCCGTCGGCGCTGCCTTCGAGGGTCCAGCTTATCGGGTCGCGGTCGATCGCGTCATTGGCGGTCGCGAAGTAGTAGCCATCGACCGTGGTGGTGGCACCGAAGTCGATGACGAGGACGGATTTGTTGAAGTCGAGCCACTTGGTGCCGGTGTCGCCATCCACGAGGTTGACGGGGCCTTCCGCGTCGGGAGAACGCCCGCCGGGGTTGGTCACGGTGGCGGTGGCCATGTCGACATCGCCGCCCGATCCGGTGTAGAAACCGAATTCGGAAAGCTGGATGCTGTTCGAGGTGGCGTCGTTCCTGAGCTGGGTGGGAGTGAACCGGTAGTAGCGGTAATCGGCGCCGTGGCTGAAAAGAGCGATGCAGGGAAAGAGGTACAACAGGGTTGTGGGTCTCAAGGAGTGGAAGCGAATGGGGATCATGGTGGGTTGGTTCGGGAGATGTTGGGAATCAGCGCTGAGCCGGATTTTCCGGCTGAGGGGGATAATCGACGCTACGGGCGTGGATCTCGGTCAGTGCGAGGTCACCGCCCTCATCATTCTCCACGGTCAAAGAGACCGGCGTGGCCGACGAGGAGGTGGTCAGGCTGGCGAGCTGCCTGCCTTGAAGGTTGGGCCCCTCGTGGATTGTGAGGTGCCTATTGGCGGGGTCGAAGCGCAGGGTTAAGGCGTGGTTCTCCAGCGCGGAGATTTCAAGCAGCTCGGATTCGTCGCCGGATGCTCCGTCCTGAAGCCGCCAGCGGTGCTCTTCCGTCGCCCGGGCGATCAGCGAGAAAATCGGCGAGCCCTGGTGGTCCCACAACCGGACGATTTCCCGGCCTTCCAAACGGGACGCTTTGTCGGAGATCTGGGTCGGCTCCGTCGTGCCGAGCGAGATGATGAAGATGCGCTGGCCGTTTCCCTCGGATTGCCGGCGGAAGGGGGCGCTGAGCGTGCGGTAGCCGCCGGAGGTGTCGAGAGCGCCGTTGCGGATGTAGGTCGGCCGGGCTTCGCGCAAGGCCATCCACGGATAGCCGACGTCCGGTCGTTTCCCACTGAATGGGGTTCCGGCGGGGTCATCGAAGTCATCGGCGAACAAGGTGGTTTCCGAAGGGAGTTCCGTCCGAAACCGGTTGAGTTCCGCTTGGAGGGGAATCACCGGGCCTTTGTCCGTCCAGCGGGCCGCTTCGCCATCCACGAGCAAAGTCGGCGCTTTCTCGCCGAGCCGTACTTCCACCTTGCCTTGGGCGACGTGGACCTCCCCTTTTCCTCCGGGGGATGCGGCGATGCCGTAACGCGTGCCGAGATGGCGGATCGACGCTCCGGAAACGATCGCATGGAAGTCCGGTGCTGAGGATTTGACGTCCACCCAGCCACGGCCGGAAAGGAGTTCGAAACTGCCATCGGATTCGAGGAGCACGACTTCCGCGGGGCTCTCGAGGAAAAGTTCGGTGGCGGAGTTGATCCGCGCGGACACCATGCCGCTCTGGACGGTGAGCTTCTGGTCCGGTTGCAGGACGAGTTCGGCGGATGGCTCGCCATCGATGGTGAAGCGGGCATCGGCGGATGTCGTCAGACTCACGTCCGGCCTCTGGACCCGGGTCACCAACATGGTGGCGAAAAGCAGCAGCAGGATGGCGGCCGCGGCGGCCAGCGAGAACGTCCACGGGTGTCCTTCATACCGTTTTTCCGACCAGCGGCGGTGGGACATCGCCTGCCGAGGTGAGCTGAACCGTTCGACGAGAAGCTGATCGGTACAACTAAGGTCATAGTAGCGTTGCCGCGCTTCGGGGCTGGCGTGCAGCTCCGCTTGCAGCCGTTCGAAGTCGCCGTGGCCGATCGTGCCATCAAGCAATTCGTGGATCAGCCCGTCGATTTCTTCGGCATTCATGACGATGGGTGGAGCTGGCGCTCGATGCAGGTGCGGAGGGACGCCCGAAGCTGGTGGAGCCTTGCTTTGAGCGTGCCGATGCTGCGGTGGGTGGCGGAGGCGAGGATCTCAAGCGGCTCGTCTGACCAGTAGCGGTGACGCAGCAATTCGAGGTCTTTCGGGGTCAGCTTGGTGATGCAGTGGGAAAGGGCGTGGCGGCGCTCCGGGAGCTGGTCGGCGACGACCTCGAACTCCTCCGCGAAGCGTTCCAGCAGCTTGTTGTCGAACGCAACCGTGCGGGACCGACGCTGTGACCTGAGGTATTTCTTCACCTCAAAGTGGGCGATGCGGAATGCCCAGCTTCGAAAATTGGTGCCGGGCTGGTATTTGGAACGCTTCTTCCACATCACCATGTTCACGGATTGGCGGATGTCCATGGCCGCATGGACATCCCCCACGAGGGTGCGGATGAAGTAGATCAGCTCCATCTGGTGACGGGTCAGCTCTTGAACAAAGTCATCGAGGTCTTTGGCATCGTCAGACATAGCAATCGGTCTCACCTGCTAACCCCCGGAACGCACGCAGGGTTTAGTGGAAAAGGAGGGTATTCCGGGGTAGCCCACCATTTGCGGCATGTCATGGAAAGAAGGAGGTCGTTTCCGCTCCCTTTTCGCTAGGGATGACACGGGAGGGAGTCGATTTCTTGAAGCTCCGACTAAACCCGGCCGGGGGAAGGGGGTGTTGCTGTGAGCCGGTTGCCTCGATGTGCAGGAGCCTCGGGGCATGCCGGTCATCCCCAACCACAACCTATGAAAACCTACTCCTCCATCGCCACGGCGGCCTTGTTCCTCGGAACCCTGTCGCTCGCTCACGCCACCGTCATTGGCTTCGGACAGATCGGCGGCAGCAACACCACGGTCCCCTCGGACCTGGGCTCGAACGCCACAGCGGACGGCAACGGCTTCGTTGTCACCAACGGCACCACTCCCAACATCGCCCTCACTTGGGACGGCGGCTGGGACATCCACACCAGCGGCTTCTTCGCTGCGACGGAAGACCAGTCCGTCGGCGGTGGAGACTGGGATAACGAAGGCGGTATCCCGCGGATCGGCCAACTGGATTTCGGAACCCACTCGATCGCCTTCACCGTGGATCCCGGATTCGCGCTGGTGCTCGGCTCGTTCGACTTCGGCCATACGGCCGAAACCGCGGGCACGACCGCCTGGGACATCAGCCTGACCGATTCGTCGCTTACCGAAGTCTGGCAGACGACGGTGGCATTTGTGAACGGTCAGGTGGTGACGGTGACGCCCGGTTTCACCGGCGAGCTGGGCGAGGACTACACCCTCTCCTTCGAGCGCACGGCGGAAAGCTATGGATCCAACGGCCGTCACGCCTTGGACAACCTGAGTTTCACGCAGGTTCCGGAGCCATCGGCTGCGGCGCTCGTCGGACTTGCGGGCTGGGGGCTGCTGCTGCGGCGTCGCTCGTAATCCCTGCCGGTTTGTTCGCCGGTTTTTTCTCCAACCTCTCCCGACCTTGGCGGGAGAGGTTGGTTCTTCTCGCGGTGAGAGGTCCGGTGCGCGCTTTTCCCCCATCGATTTCGTGGCGATCCCGATGATGCGATTTTTTCAGAGGCTCGTTCTGATCCTTTGCGGAGTGGTGGCGGGTCTCGCAGGGAGTGAGGCGGCGGCGGTGGAATTCCGCTTCTATCGGTTTTCCACGGTGGCGGTTCGCACGGGTGTCGGCACGTCGGTGCAGCTCGCCGATTTCCAGTTCCACGCGGATAGCGGGCTGGTCGCGCAACCCCCGCTCATTACGAATCCCGGAGGCGACAATCCGGAGGGCGAGGGACCGGTGAACCTCGGAGACTTCGACCCCGCGACCAAATGGCTGGATTTCGACCGCCAACCCGTGGTTTTCGATTTCGGGGCACCGATGGAGATCGTCCGTTATGGCTTCACCACCGCCAACGACGTAAGCAGCCGGGACCCGGTGCGGTGGCTTTTTGAAGGAAGCCACGACGGCAGTGTTTGGTTCATGCTCGATGACCGGAGTGGCACCACCCAAAGCGTTTCGACCGAACGTCATTTCACCCATGAATGGGACCTGACATCCGTGACGGATCTGCCACGGGTGGACGTGGCGGTATCGGTGCCGGGAGTTTCGTCGCTGTACGGAGTCAACATCACAAACGGCGATGCCGTGACGCTCGCGTGGGAGGTGGAGGGTGCCTCCGTCGTGATCGTTCGGGAGGGCCCGACGACCCTTTCCACGGCGGTGAACGGGTCGGTTTCGGTTTCTCCCGTTTCGACAACGGGCTACACGGTGGAGGCGCAGAACGCGTCGGGCACGGAAGGCAGGGAGGTGGTGGTTTACGTCGATGCTGCGAGCGCCGAGGTCGAACTCAATGAATTCGCCTCCGATGTCACGACGGACGGTGGCATGCTCGATGAGGATCAGGAGGCGTCCGATTGGATCGAACTCCACAATCCAAATCCTTTCGCGGTGTCCTTGGAGGGGTATGGCTTGACTGATGACGCCTCCCTCACGGCCCCGTGGCTTTTCCCGGCGGGCAGTGCGATCGAAGCGGATTCGTTCCTGGTTGTCTTTGCTTCGGGGAAAAACCGCAGGGTTCCGGGGGCGGAGTATCATACGGACTTCGCGCTTTCCAAGGGAGGCGAGTTTCTGGCGCTCACGGATGATGGAGGGTCGGTGTTGCAGGTGCTCGATCCCTTTCCGCCGATGTTCGAGGATGTCTCCTACGGCCGCCGACTTGAGGATGGAGCATGGGATCATTTCACCACGCCCACGCCCGGAGCTCCCAACGACACGCTGCCCGGACCGCCCGGTGCCGCTGTCACTTTTTTAACCCCGTCTTCCACTTTTACCACCTCGATCCAGGTCGGGCTGGCGACGGATTCCGCCACGGCTGGAATCCGCTACACGACGGACGGAAGCCTCCCGGACGAGACTTCATATCTTTACACGGGTCCGATCACGGTGACTTCCACCACCCTGATCAAGGCCCGGACCTATGAGACGGGTCGCGCTCCCGGCGAGGTGGCGGCTGCCGCCTATTTCAAGACCGAAGCCTCCGTGGCCAACTTCTCCTCGGACCTGCCGGTCGTGGTTCTGGAGAATTTCGCGTCAGGTCCGGTGCCGTCGGAGCGGACTTTGCAGGCAGCGCAGTTCTCGCTTTTCGAGCCGGACGCCCTCAACGGCCGGACGCTTCTCACCTCGACTCCCGCCGAGTCCCACCGTTGCGGCATCAAGCGCAGGGGGTCTTCGACCCTCAATGACCCCAAGGGAAGCTATCGGGTGGAATTTTGGCAGGACGGCAGCGACGAGGAGAAGGATGTCGGGCTGCTTGGCTTGGCGGAACACGACGAATGGGTGCTGTATGCACCCTACACTTTCGACCGGGCTCTGGTGCGCAATGCCTTCTTGTTCGGACTGAGCAACGACCTGGACCGATGGGCTCCGAAGACCCGCTTCTGCGAGGTTTACCTCAACACCGACGGCGGGGCGCTGACGGGGTCGGACTATCAGGGCGTCTATGTCTTGATGGAAAGGATCAGTCGTGACGGGGATCGCGTGGATGTTGAAAAACTCACCGCCGCCGACAACAGCGAGCCCGAGGTCACGGGCGGGTACATTCTGAGCATCGACCGCCGCGACCCGGAGGACCTGGGTTTCCGCAGTGCGCTGGGGCATCCTTTCGATCCCCCCAACGCCAGTCCGCAGCCGTGGTTCAACCACGTCTATCCGAAGGAGCAGAACATCACACCGGCGCAATCAGGCTACATCCGTGGCTACATCGATGACTTGGAGTCGGCGCTCTACGGGCCGGATTTCAAAGATCCCGAGACTGGCTACCGAGCTTGGCTGGAAACACCGGCGACCATCGATCACCACCTGATGGTCACCTTCAGCAAGGATCCTGACGCCCTCCGGCTGAGCACCTACCTTCACAAGCCGCGCAACGCCAAGCTGGCGTTTGGGCCGCTGTGGGACTTCGACCGTGGCATGGCCCCTGACAACGACCAGCGCGCCGCCAGTCCCATCGGTTGGGACGCCGCGCCGGAGCGTGCGGAGTTCTTCGGTTATGATTACTGGGGCCGCCTGTTTCAGGACCCGGATTTCATGCAGGCATGGATCGACCGCTGGCAGGAACTGCGGCCGGGCGTGTTCTCCGATGGCTCGCTCCGGGCGCGGATCGATGGCATGGCAGCCGAACTCGCCGAAGCCCAGGTGCGCAATGCCGCACGGTGGCCGGCGGTTGCTCCCAACGGTGGAGCACTGTCGTCACTCGGAGGCTACGCTGGAGAAATCGAGCATTTGAAAAACTGGCTGGTTCAGCGAGCGGGATGGATCGACACGCAGTTCGTCGATCCGCCGTCCGTGCCCCCCGGAGGCCAGGTCGCGGCAGCCACGGTGGTGGAAGTGCAGCCGGCTGGGGCCCCAGTATGGTACACGATCGATGGCTCCGACCCACGGCTGCCGGGCGGGGGCGTGAATCCGTCCGCGATCGCCATCTCGGATGGCGCGGTGGAAACCATGTTGGTCAGCGAATCCTCCGCGCAAGTGCGGGTTCTACGCCCTACTTCAGACATCCCGGGAGCCACCGCATGGACGATGCCCGGATTCGACGATTCCGGCTGGGACTCCGGGTTGTTCGGAGTCGGCTATGAGCTTTCTTCGGGCTACGAACCCTATCTTTCGACGATCGTCCACGAAGGCAGCGCTGGGGCACCGACGAGTGTGTATGTCCGGGTTCCCTTCGAGGTTTCGGTTCCGGCGTCCGGATTCGATTCATTGACGCTGCGCCTCCGCTATGAGGACGGCTTTGTCGCCTACCTCAATGGCACGCCGGTGGCGTCTTCGAACGCCCCGACCCCGCTTGCTTGGAACAGCGCCGCCACCGCCGTTCGTTCGGACGCGCTGGCCGTCGGGTTCGCTGATCTCGACCTCAGCCCTTTCGCGCATCTGCTGGTCGAGGGGGACAACCTTCTCTCCATCCACGCCCTCAACGATGGCGACGTGAATGCGTCCAACACCGGCAGCGACAGTTCCGACATGCTCGTTTCCGCCGAACTGCTCGGCAGCTTCCAAGCATCGAACTTGGGCGAGGTGACGATTCACGAGACGACCCGGCTCATCGCACGTTCCTATGCGGACGGATCATGGAGCGGGCCCGTGTACTCGAACTTCGTGGTGGGGAGACTGGCGGATGCGGAAAATCTGGTCGTGTCCGAAATCATGTATCATCCCCCGGCCCCCACTGCTGCGGAGATATCGGCAGGTTATTCCGACGACGGAGATTTCGAGTTCCTCGAACTGCAGAATATTTCGCCGACGGAAACCATCGACCTGACCGGGGTGGTGATCCGCGACTGCTTCGATTTCGACTTTGCCGACGCCGGTCAGACCGTGATCCCGCCGGGCGGCTGCCTGCTGGTGGTGCGGAATCGTGCCGCGTTCGAACTCCGCTACGGCGCGGGCCTGCCAATCGCGGGTCAGTGGGGTGATGCGACCTTGCCGGACGGCGGATCGAACCTTTCCAATGGCGGGGAAAGGATCACCCTGACCGCCGCGGATGGCTCGGTGATCCGGGATTTCATCTACGACGATGCCTTGCCCTGGCCGCTTGCAGCGGATGGCGACGGGCCATCGCTTGAGCTCGTCACACCGTTCCGATCCCCGGACCACGCCTTGGGCTTGAACTGGCGTGCGAGCGCTACTCTTGGAGGCTCACCCGGCCTCGTTCCGGGAGTGTTCGAAAGCTGGGCCGCATCGTTTTTTTCCGCGGAAGAGTTGGAGGATCCTTCCGTCTCCGCGCCGGAGTCCGATCCGGACCACGACGGGCTCGCCAATGTCATCGAGTTGGCTTTCGGCGGGAATCCTCGCCTCGCCTCGCCCGGGCTGCGTCCCAGCGCGCAGCTGGAGGAGATCGAAGTGGACGGGGATTCCAACGTTTACCTCACGATTACCTTCAGGCGGGATCCTTTGGTGCCGGGCTACACGGCGACACCGCAGTTCGGTTCGTCGCTTGATGTCTGGCCGGATGAAGGGGTGTTGATCGCGACTGTCTCTCATCCCGACGGCACGGAAACCGTCACCTACCGCGACTCGACCCCGGCACCCGAGGGTCGGCGGTTCGTGCGGGTGAGAGTCGTGGGGGAGCTTTGAGAATCTCCCGCATATGAGGCGGGCTGATGGTGAGGCGTCTGTCTGAGAGGGGAAAACACCCTCCGCATGAGCTGGCGGCATGGCTCGTAACCGACTGAATGAGAGGAATTGATGAAGTGCCTCTCAGGTTCAAACGCGCTCATGAGCGGCAGGCTTTTTTCTCATCAGCTCGGTGGAGAGGCCGGCTTCCGGGGCCTGCCCCCTGCTAGATGGGGAGCGGATGTCGAAACCGTCTCGCGCGAAACCCAACCTCCCTCTGCCTTCCTTGGTCGTGGTCGGGAATGGCATTGCCTCGGTGCGTTTCTGCGAGGAGGCGATGGCGTTGGGACTGGCCAAACGTTTTCGGATCACAGTCGTGGGAGCCGAGGTCATGCCGGGATACGATCGGGTCCGGCTTTCCCGCTACGTCGAGACTCGTGATGCAGCCTCTCTGGTCCTGCGCCCGGCGGAGTGGTACGAAGCCGCGGGTATCCGCCTGGTGCTCGGAGAACCGGTCATCACCATCAACCGCGAGGCGGGCGAGGTTCTTACCAAGGTGGGAAGCCGGATTGCCTACGACCAGTTGGTGCTGTCGACAGGGTCCTCGGCCTTTGTTCCGCCGTTGGAAGGGGTGACCGCCGAGGGGGTGTTCGTGTATCGAACGATTGGCGATCTGGAAGCCATCATGGCGGCTGCGAAAACCGCGAAGCGCGCGCTGGTGATCGGCGGCGGCCTGCTCGGATTGGAAGCGGCCCAGGCGGTCGATTCGCTCGGGCTGCCGGTCACGATCGTTGAACGCGCCGCTTTCCCGATGCCCCGGCAGCTCAACGCCAGGGGCGGCGATCGGGTTATGGCACGGATCAGGCAGCTGGGCATGGAGTTCCATGGTTCCTTTGCCGGCAAGGCAATCGAGCGACGGCCGGAGTCGTTGGTGCTGATCGATGAAGAAGGCCGCGAGCTGGCGGCAGACCTGATCGTGATTTCCGCCGGCATCGCGCCCAACTCGGACCTCGCCGGGCAGGCGGGGCTGGAATGCGGCGTGCGGGGCGGCGTGGTGGTCGATGACAGCCTTTCGACCGCCGACGCCCGCATCCATGCGATCGGCGAGTGCGCCCTGCATCAGGGACAGATCTACGGACTGGCGGCACCCGCCGCGGCGATGGCTCGATACGTCGCCCGCAAGCTGGCGGGAAAAAAGCAGAAGCCTTTCCCGAAACCGGACCTTTCCACCCGGCTCAAGATGCTGGGCCTCGACGTGTTGACGGTGGGCGATCCGCTCGACCGCGGTGAGACCTTTGAGTTCGAGTCGGCAGAAAGCTACCGCGCGATCACTCTCGACGGCCGTCGCGTTCCCGTCGGCGCACTGGGCGTGGGGGCCTGGCCGGAGTCGGCGCAGGTGCACAGCTGGTACCTCGAAGGCCGGGCGGTGCGGGACAAGGAGATCGAGCGATTCGTTGCAGAGGGCGAGCTGCAGCCCGGCGGTGGCTCGGCCAGTGTGACCGCGTGGCCGGGTGAGCGCGTGGTTTGCAACTGCATGTCCGTCACCAAGGAACGGCTTTGTCAGGCGATGGCCTGCGGAGCGACGACCCCCGCCACGCTGGCGGAGGCCACCGGGGCGTCCACCGTGTGCGGCTCGTGCACCGGCCTGCTGGCGGAACTCTGCGGAGACCCGGCCGAGGCACCCGTGAAACCCGCCGCGCCGCTGGTCTTGGTCTATTTCGGCGTCATCGCGTGGGTGCTGACGATGACGATCCCCGTGTTGAGTCCGCCGGTGGCGACGAGCGTCGATTCCATCGTCTATCAGCTCGACCGCTTCTGGGCGGACTCGTTGGCCAAGCAGGTCACCGGGTACTCGTTGCTCGGCGTGTGCCTCCTGGCGTTGGCGATTTCGGCACGCAAGCGGCTTCCGAGATTCCGCTTCGGATCGTTCGCGAAATGGAGGGTCTTCCACGCCGGCGTCGGGCTCTCGTCGCTGCTGCTGCTCTTCGTCCACACCGGCTTTCGTTTCGGAGGGGATCTGAACACATGGCTGATGGGCGTGTTCGTGGGACTCAATCTGCTCGGTTCGGCCGCCGGCATCGCCGCGGGCATGGAAGTCCGGGGCGGGCCGAGATCCGCCATGCTGGCCAGGCGGATGAGGCCGGGCCTCGTCGTCGCCCACTACGTGTTCTTCTGGCCGCTGCCGGTGCTGGTCGGGTTCCACATCGCCGCCGCCTACCTCTACTAGGTCTTCCGTAGAAAACTTTGATGTTCATCCGATTCCATCGCCGCACTCAGATCACCGCCTGGTTCCTCGTGGCTGGCGCACTGGCCGGAGGATGGGCGCAGGTGTTTTTTCGGGCGGAGGACAAGACGGCGATCATGCCCGGGGATACCTCGCACGGGCACCATCAGATCGAGCTCCAGTGCTCGGCCTGCCATGACACCGGCTCGGGCGGGGCGCTGGTCACGGCGGTCACCAACGACGCCTGCCTCAAGTGCCACGACCAGGATCTCGACGAGGCGGACGACTCGCACCCGGTGGTGAAGTTCAAGAAGCCGGAGAACCGGCCGTTTTTCGAAAAGATCGATGCCCAGCGCTGCATCACCTGCCACACCGAGCACCGGCCGGAGGCCACCGGATCGATGGGAGTGACGATTCCTGCCGACTACTGCACCTACTGCCACCAGGCGACCATTGAGGAGCGCGACACCCACAAGGGCCTCGGTTTCCAGTCCTGCGCCACCGCCGGCTGCCACAACTACCACGACAACCGCGCCCTCTACGAACGCCACCTCGCGATGCACTCGCTGGACCCACCGCACCTCGACGGCGGGCGGGTGGGCGATCTCGAAAGCCTGAGGCGGTACCTTCAGGAGCATCCTGAAACGGAGCCGCTGAGGCCCGCAGCGGCCGACGCGCCGGTTGGCGTCAAGCTGCCGGACGAGGAACTCCATCGCTGGTCCGCCGACGCACACGCGCTCGCCGGGGTCAATTGCTCGGACTGCCACCAGCCCGACGGCGGCGACTGGAAGGACGAGGTGACGATGGAGACCTGTGCGACCTGCCACACGCAGGAGCACGCCGGCTTTCTCCGGGGAAAACACGGCATGCGCCCCGCCGCCGGCATGTCGCCGATGACGCCCGCCATGGCCCGTCAGTCGATGCGGCCCGAGGCCGCCCATCGCGCCTTGGACTGCATGTCGTGCCACGGCGCGCACGCTTTCGACACCCGCCACGCGGCCGTCGCCGCCTGCATGGAATGCCACGACGACGACCACACCCGGGCCTACCGCGGATCACCCCATTTCGCCGCCTGGCGGAAGGAATTGGCCGGCGAGGCTCCCGCCGGCAGCGGCGTCTCCTGCGCCACCTGCCACATGCCCCGGGTGGAGGACGGTGCCGGCGGACTGCGGGTGGAGCACAACCAGAGTGCCAACCTCACGCCCAACGAGAAGATGCTGCGCCCCGTGTGCCAGCAATGCCACGGCCTGCCCTTCGCCATGGACGCCCTCGCCGACCGCTCGCTCATCGACCGCAATTTCACCGGCACGGCCGGGGTCCACGTCGAAAGCTGCGACTGGTCCCGCCAGCGGGCGATCGATCGCAAGGATCCCGAGTTTCTCGAACTGATCCGCCGGATGTCCGGCCAAGACTCTCCATCCACGCCAACCAACGAACCGACACAGCAATGAAAACGACACCAACCGTCGCCCTCACGGGCGCTCTCACCACCGCGTTCCTCCTTTCCTCCTGCGGGGAGAAGGAAAGCACCGCCTCCGCCACCCCCGGCGGATTCACTTCCGAACAGGTTGCCGATACGGTGTATACCGTACTTGCCGCCGACCGGAAGGTCTACGCCTCGAAGATCGTCAACCGCCTCGTCAATGAGGAGAAGGTGATCAAGGCCCACGAGAACCACCTCGACGAAAAGGCGCTGCCGCTGCCCGCCCAGGTCTTCCGCATGGGAGCCGAGGAGGTGGACATGGTGGACGACAAGACCGTCGATTTCTCCTACTCGCTCCAGTCGCTGTGGCCGCTCAACAAGGAGAACGCCAAGAAGCAGACGGATAAGGTGCGGGAGGGCCTGCAATACCTCGTCGACAATCCGGGTGCCGCGAAGTGGACCGGTGAGGAGGAGATCTCCGGCCAGAAGTACTTCATCGGTGTCTATCCGGACAAGGCCGTGGCACCCGCATGCTTCACCTGCCACAACAATCACGCCGACAAGGAACCCGACTTCCCTGAGTTCAAGCTCGGCGACGTGATGGGCGGAGTGGTCATCCGCATTCCCACGGAATGAAGCAGCGGCCATGAATTTCCATCTGCCGCTGTTCGCCGTCCTGCTGCCGGTCCTCGCTTCGTGCGATGGGCCGGCGGCCGAGGCGGTCGCTTCCAAGCCGGCGAAGCCCGCCCGCTTCGTGCCGTCCGAGTGGCAGCCCGACGACCCCGAGCTCGCCCACGGCAGGAAGATCTACCATCAGACCTGCCACCTGTGCCACGAGCACGGCGAGCAAAGCGCTCCACGGCTCCGGCATCGCGAGATCTGGGCGGGGCGCGCCGCCAAAGGCACCGACGTCCTCATCCGCCATGCCACGGAAGGCTTCCGCGGCAGCGAGGGCGAGATGCCCGCCCGGGGCGGCGAGGACACCCATAGTGATGAAGACATCGCCGCGGCCGTGAAATTCATGGTCGCCGCCAGCCAACGAACCTCAACCGATTGATATCATGACCGAAGACCAGAAAACACTCGTCCAGGAAAGCTGGGAACTCGTCGTTCCCATTTCCGACACCGCCGCGGAGCTGTTCTATGCCCGCCTGTTCGAGCTCGACCCCGAGCTCCGTCCCTTGTTCGCCGACGCGGACATGAAAGAGCAGGGAAAGAAGCTGATGCTGATGATCACCACCGCGGTCCGCGGCCTTGGCCGCCTCGACGAGCTGATCGGAGCCATCGAAGCCATGGGCAAGCGCCACGTCGGCTACGGCGTGAAGACCGAACACTACGACACCGTGGGCACGGCCTTGCTCGATACCCTGGAAAAGGGCCTCGGCGAGGTGTGGACGCCCGACCACAAGGAGGCGTGGGCGCTGACTTACACCACCCTGGCCGATGTGATGAAAAAGGCCTCCTACGGATCCGAGGCGGCCTGAGAACCGGCCGGCGGGCCCGAGTGTGATCCGGGTTCGCCGGCGGGGAGGCTCGTGGTGTCATCAATGGCATGACCATCCCGGTCATGAACGCAGGAGTTCGGATCGCCCGGCGGCATTCAGTTGCCTTCCAGAGCGTTCGGCTTCACCCATCATGAGCGGGGACGGTCATGCCACGACGAGCGGACCGCGTCACTCGCTGAGGAACTCCTCCAGTCTTCCGGCGATGGCGTCGGGGACGACGGCGTGGACGAGGATGTCGTTGCCTTCGTATTCGGTGGAAAGGATCTTGGCGTCGCGATGGAGCAGGCCGATGAGGTCGGCGCGGGCCTGGGGGATGCGGTAACGCTGTCGGCGGACGCGGTCGGCCAGGACAGCGGAGCAGGCGGTGAGGATGGCGGCCATGTTTTCCCCGCTGAGGGCGGAGGCGCGGATGGCGTCCGGGTAGAGTCGATCAAGGAGCGCGAGTTGGTCGGGATCATCGACCCGGTCGATCTTGTTCAGGACGGTGATGGTCCGCTTTTCCCCGGCACCGAGTTCGGCGAGGACCTCCAGAGTGGTGTCGTGAAAGCGCTCGACTTCCGGCGATGAGGCATCGAGGACGTGGATCAGGAAATCGGCGAGGACGGCTTCCTCAAGGGTGGCCTTGAAGGCTTCGACGAGACGGTGGGGGAGGTTGCGGACGAAGCCGACGGTGTCGGTGAGGAGCAGCGGTTGGCCGTCGGGCAGCTCGATTTTCCGCGTGGTGGTATCGAGTGTGGCGAAGAGCATGTCTTTCGCCATGACCTCGGAGCCGGAGAGGCGGTTGAGGAGCGTGGATTTGCCGGCGTTGGTGTAGCCGACGATGGCGGCGTGGGGTGTCTCGAATTTTTCGCGCGCCTGGCGCTGGGTCGCGCGTTGTTTGCGGACGTCCTCGAGTTCGCGCTGGGCGCGGTCGATGCGGGTGCGGGCGATGCGGCGGTCCACCTCGATCTGCTTCTCACCCATGCCGCGTGCCGCGGCGGACCCGCCGGAGCCGCCGCCGCCTTCGCGGTCGAGGTGGCCCCACATGCGGGCCATGCGGGGAAGGGCGTATTGCATGCGGGCGAGCTCGACCTGGAGGCGGGCTTCCTTCGTCTGCGCGCGCTGGGCGAAGATGTCGAGGATGACCTCCTCACGGTCGATCACGCACATGTCGGCGGCGTTCTCCCATTCGCGCTGCTGGGACGGGGCGAGCTGGTTGTCGAAGACGATGCAGTCGCACTCATGGGCCTTGGCCAGCTCGACGATTTCGGCGGCCTTGCCGGTGCCGCAGAGGAACTTTTTGTGCATCGAGCGCGATTTCGCGAGGACCTTTTCGGCGATGCCGATGCCGAGGGTGTTGACGAGTTCCTCAAGCTCGTCGAGGAGCGCCTCGGACTCATCCGCCTCGCGGGGGTCGAAGTAGAGGCGCACGAGCAGGGCGCGCTCGACCATCTGGGGTTTCTCGCGAACGTCGAACATCGGTGGGTCGAGTTAAGGCAGCGCCGGGCGGGTAGCAAGCGGCAAGGGGGCGCGGCGCGGGGTGTCAGGAAACAGGCGGCGGGTTGGCTTCGAGCCAGCGGTTGAGGATCTCGACGGCGGCGGCCTGGTCGATGACGGCCTTCTGGCGTTTGGCGTTGCGGCCGGCCTGGCGGAGCTTGGCGGAGGCATCGACGGTGGTGTGGGACTCATCGACGAACTCCAGGGGCAGCCCGGGCAGCCGGGCGGCGATCTTTTCCGCGAAGGCTCGGGCTTTGGCGGCGGCGGGACCTTCCTCGCCATCGAGGTTGAGGGGCAGGCCGACGACGAGGGTGGCGATGCCGCGTCGCTGGCAGAGGACGGCGATGCGATCGACGGCATCCATCGTAGCCAGCGGGATGGTCTCGACCGGATGGGCGAGGATGCCGAGCGGATCCGTGGCGGCGACGCCGATGCGCGCGTCGCCGTAATCGATTCCAAGGGCGGGATGGAGGCCGGATTTCAGATTGAGGATTTCAGATGGAAGATTTTCCTAAAGCAACTCGGGCGGGAGCTTGGTGGAGAGGTTTTTGATCGCGTCGGCCTGGTGGCGGTTGGCGATGAGCAGGGCGTCCTCGGTCTGGACGATGATGAGGTCATCGACGCCGAGCAGGGCGACGTGGGTGCCTTTGCGGGCGTTGAAGACGATGTTGTTCTCGGAGTCGATCTCGGAGACGGGGGTGTTGACCTGATTGTTGTCGCCGACGGTTTCGAGGTATTTGGCGACGGAGATCCAGGAGCCGACGTCGTCCCAATCGAAGGTGGCTTCGATGTTGAGGACGCGGCGCGCCTTTTCCATGAGGGCGTAGTCGATGGAGATGGGGGTGAGCTTGGGAAACTGGGCTTCGATGGTCGCCTCGAGGTTCTTGGAGGAGCGAAGCTCGGAGATGAAATGGCTGAGTTCCGGGGCGTGGGTGGAGAGTTCGCGGATGACGTTGGGCAGCGACCAGACGAACATGCCGGCGTTCCAGCAGAAGCCGCCCTTGGCGAGGAATTGCTCGGCGAGTTCGACGCTGGGTTTTTCGCGGAAGCGCTTCACCTCGGCGGGAGGGTGCTCGCAGCTCAGGCCGGTGATCGAGGCGCGCGGACCGCGCTCGATGTAGCCGTAGGAGGGGCAGGGCCAGGTGGGCTTGATGCCGATGGTGACGAGGCCGTCGGATTTTTCCGCGGTGGCGATGGCATCGCGCATGACGGAGTGGTAGGCGGCGGTGTCCTGGATGAGCTGATCGGCAGGGAGGACGAGCATGGTGGCATCCGGATCGCGGGCGGCGACGAGGCCGATGCCGAGCGCGACGGCGGGTGCGGTGTCGCGCTTGGCGGGTTCGGCGTAGATGTTCTCTGCGGGGAGCATGGAGGCGACTTCGCGGACGGCCTCGAGTTGCTTGGAGTTGGTGAGAATGAGGATGTTTTCCCGTGGGATGAGGCCTTCGAGGCGGTGGATGGTTTGCTCGAGAAGGGTGTCGGAGCCGAAGAGATTGAGGAGTTGCTTGGGCCGGGCGTCGCGGCTGAGCGGCCAGAAGCGGGTGCCGGAGCCGCCGGCGAGGATGAGAGCGTAGGTAGAGGACATGAAGGAAGCGGAAGACGGGGTTGCGGCGGGAGTCTATCGATGAGGGGATCGACCGGAAGCCTGAATGCCTTGGGTGCCGCGTGGGCGGGTGAGGGCGGCGTTTTCGGGAGTTGTCGCCGGGCGGGTCCCTGCTAACTTCCGCTCATGCCGATCGAAGAAGATGAAATGGCGCACGATTGGACGGACGCATCCGCGATGGTCTCGCCCGCACTCCTGGGAGCGGCCGCGGGCCTGATCCTCGGTGACATCATGCATGAGAACGCCCGCCGCGGGATCGCGATCGCGCTGGCGGCTTTGGGCGTGGCGGCGCTTTTGCCGAAAGCGGTGACCGGAATCGTGCACAAGGTGAACGGGCCGGAAAGCCAGCGGGGCGTGCAGCGCCGGCTACGGGGGATCCGTGACGCCGGCGACGGGGTGGAGAGCCTGCTGGATGAAACCGGCGTGATCTGACCGGATGCGGATCGCCGTTGTGGCGGATACGTTCGTATTTGTCCGGGTCTCTGCCGTTGACCCCTGCGCGGGTGAGTGGCAGGTTTCGTTCAGTCAGATCCATGAAAGCCTCTCTCTTCTGTCTTCCTCTCGCCTGCTGTTTCGTTGCCTCGTGCGGGTCCGGCGGGCCCTCGTCGGTTTCCTCCTCGACCTTCGATCCGCTGAACGCGGCGGGAGGTGTTTCGCAGCCGACGAGCATGGCTGGCCAGCAAACCCTCAGCCCGGGTGAATTCGTTCAGGCCCTGACGGACAACACGGCTCTGTTCAAGAACCGTGGCGACGACACCGCGGCGAAGCTGCTCTCTCGCGGGACGACCATGAAGGTGATCTCGGACGATGGCAGCTATGCCAAGGTGGAGCTGGATGACGGCAACGTGGGATACGTGCCCTCGGTTCAGATTGGGAATCCCTCACAGTCCATGGCGGCGGATGCTGGGACGGGTAGCGAGGTTCAGGTGTGGCCGCCGGTGGGATCGACCATCCCGCTGCCTCCCGCCGACCCGGGAGCGCCCCCGGGAGCGCCCCCGGAAGGGGCCGCGGGTGATGGGGCTCCGACCTTGCCGCCGGTGATCGATCCGGATGCACCTGCCGAGCTGCCACCGTTGCCGGACGATGCACCCACGCCGGGCCTGGGTTCGGCGCCGCCGCTCGAACCGGCCCCGGCCGCCGAGGAAGCACCGAAGGAGAAGCCCGACGCGACGGAAACCACGGCGGATGAGGAAACGCCCTCCGACGCCGAGATGGAGTAACCGTTCGATTTTCCCCAATCAAAAAGCCGCGATCCCTGAGGGATCGCGGCTTTTTCATGAGGAGAGGGCGATCAGGAAAGCTCTTTCAGAGCTGCCTTCACGGCATCGAAATCCGGAAGGTCCTTCGGATGCTCGGAGACCTGCACGTGGCGGACGATCCCTTGCTGGTCGATGACGAACGCCGAGCGCTTGGCGACGCCGCCCATGATGAGATTGGCCTCTGGCAGGAATTGCTCGTAGGCGACTCCGTAGGCCTTGGCGACCTCATGCTCGTAGTCGCTGAGCAGCTTGATGCCGATCCCGGCCTTCTGCGCCCACGCTTCCTGGGCGAAAGGATTGTCGCCGGAGATGCCGACGACGGTCGCCGACAGCGCCTCGTAGTCGGAGATGCCGGCGCTGATGTCGCAGAACTCCTGGGTGCAGACGCCGGTGAAGGCCATCGGCACGAAGAGTAGGACGAGGTTCGACTTCGCGGTGAGGTCGGAGAGTTTCACAAGTTCCGGACCGTCGGGTCCCTTGGAAACGAGAGTAAAGTCAGGGGCGATGTCGCCGATTTGGAGTGCCATAAGTAGTAACGGAGGGTTAGGTTCGCGGCGCAGCATAAGGCCCGGCCCTCAGAGGTCAACGTAGCGCATGGATTTCGAATTTTCCCAAACCGGCCGCGAGCTTGCCGGCGGCAGTGGCATCGGCGAACTGATGGAAGACCTCGGTCACGCCCTTGCCACCGGTGGCGATGTGAAAATGTTGGGCGGCGGCCAACCGGCGCACCTGCCGGAGGTGAACTCGATCTGGCGGAGGCGGATGGAGGAAATCCTCTCCGAGCCGGGAGCGCTGGAAAAGGCCCTGGCGAGCTACGATCCCCCTCGCGGGAATCCCGGCTTCCTCTCCGCACTTGCGCGACTCTTCCGCGAGCGCTTCGGGTGGGAGGTGAGCGAGGAGAATCTGGCGGTGACGGCCGGGGGGCAGACGGCCTTCTTTTTCCTATTCAATCTCCTGGCAGGTCTGATGCCGGACGGCCGGAAAAAGAAGATCCTGCTGCCGCTGGTTCCGGAATACATCGGCTACGCCAACCAGGGAGCGTCCGGCGATATTTTCCTCGCTGTGCCGCCGGTGGTCGAAAAGACCGGTCCGCACGAGTTCAAATACCGCGTCGATTTCGAGCGCCTGGAGATCACTCCTGAGATCGCCGCGATCTGCGTCTCCCGGCCGACCAATCCCACCGGCAACGTCCTGACGGATGAGGAGATCGGGCGTCTTTCCGAGCTGGCAAAGCGCCACGGCATCCCGTTGATCATCGACAATGCCTACGGTGCGCCTTTTCCGGGGATCATTTTCACCGACGCCACCCCGGTCTGGGACGAACACATCATCCTGACCCTCAGCCTTTCCAAGCTCGGCCTGCCGGGAACCCGCACGGGAATCGTCGTCGCCCATCCCAAAATCGCCGCCGCCATCGCCTCCATGAGTTCGATCGTGGGCCTAGCCAACCCGAACCTCGGGCAGGCGATCGTGAAACCGCTTCTGGAAAACGGGGAGATTCTCCGGCTCTCGGCGGAGACCATCCGCCCTTTTTATCGGGCGAAATCCCGCCAAGCCATCGCCTGGGTGGAGGAATCCTTTGGCGACGACTTCGATTACTATATTCATCGTAGCGAAGGAGCCCTGTTCCTCTGGCTGTGGTTCCCGGGGATTCCCATTTCCTCCGCGGAACTGTACGAGCGGCTGAAAAAGCGGGGCGTGCTCGTGGTTCCCGGCCACTATTTCTTTTTCGGGCTGGGCGAGACGCCCTGCTCCTATCGCAATGAGTGCCTGCGGATTTCATATGCGATGGGCGACGTGCCCGTGCGGGAGGGTATCCGGATCATCGGCGAGGAGGTTCGGATCGCCCTCAAATCTCTCTGAATTAGACGGTTATCCGGTTTTTTGAAGGACCGTCGAGCGGTGGAGGGCGGGTTGAACGCCTCCGCGATCACGTAAGTATTTAGGGATTCCGGTTTTTCGATTTAGGTGGATGATCGGGACGTGCGGCTGATACCGCACACCGTCCACCTCCCCCGGAGGACGTTCCCCCTAAATCGAGTTCACCCCCAACTCACTCCCCCCCATGAAGACACGACTCCCCCAGTCGGTTTGCGCCCTCGTCGCGCTAGCTATCACCGCCCTCGGCGGATCCTCCCACGCCAGCGACATTCCTGTCGGTTTCATCAACGCCTCCCCGGGCGTGGTCAAAGTAGGCACCTTTCCAGAGCTGGATTGGCAGATCAAATACCCGGTGAAGCTGGATGACCTCGTGAAGGTCTCCTCCCCGGGCACGATCATTCCGAAGACCGATCTGGACATGAAAGTCCGCCTCCTCGGCGCGGGCGTGACGCTCAGCTACTCGAACGGCTCGAACCTGACCTTCGTTCACACCGAAGGTTACTTCAGCTACAACGGTGGCCACTGGCAGAAGCTTTTCGCGGGCACCAACGACGATGTCGACCAGAGCGAGGTGCTCAAGTCGCAGAAGGTGACCGCCGGCAAGTCGATCCGCTTCGGAGGTCGCTACTGGCACAACAGCTGGTCCTCCTTCTACAGCTCCAACGACGGCACTCAGAACGTCCGGGTGCTCAAGGACGGCGACTCGATCCCGACCACCTACGACGTCGCGAATTCCCCGACCCTTGAGCAGTTCATCAAGCCTTACCTCGATGCGGGCGGCAAGGTGGACATCGGACCGATGGACATGATCGTGATGCTGGAGCTGACCCACACCGACAGCCAGCGGTACCAAAGTGGCTACGACCTACAGGATCTCGTATTTCTCGTGACCTTCAGTGAATAGTAGACTCCGGCCGATCCACACCCCACCGCACCCATGAAGACCGCCCTCCACACACTCGCCGTTTCCCTCCTGGGGCTGTCCGCAGTGTCCGGGCAGTCCTCCGACTACACCAACTTCATCCGCCAGGTCCTGCTCGGCAGCGACCCGGCGATCTACTGGGATGTCAGCGTGGAATCCAAAGGAGAGCGGCTTTCTCCGGTGGCCCTGGATCTCGCCGGGGCCCGCTACGAGCTCTGGACGGTGAAGTCCAAACCGTGGACCTCCTACCTGCTGGACACCGCCTACGTCAGCGCCTTTGCGCCGGAGGCGGAGATCGTCATCGAAACCCTTGACCCCGATGGCGGCACCGTGCCCCGCACCCGCGCCGACCAGCCTTTCAGTGTTGAGATCCAGGTGAAGGGCCTCCTTTCCGGGAACGACGCCCCCGCGGCTTCGAAGTCCGTCCGTCTCCTGCATCACGTCCAGTCGTACGGCGGCACGAATGGCGAGAACATCGATCGCACCCAGGCGGACTTGTTCGCCCAGTCCGTGATCGATAAGAACGGCAAGACCACCCTCGACTACGGGATGACGAACATCCCGGTTTCCGACCTTACAAGGGTCCGTGGCGAAGAGCGTTTCTCGGTCTACACGAGGAAGGACGACGGCACCCTGGATGAGCAGCTTTGCTCGCGCTACGTGATCGTCTGGCCGATCACCCAGGTCGCGATCACCGGGCTGAAAAAGGACGCGTTGATCCGTTTCGAGACACCCGACGTCAACATCCAGGTGGTGGACATGTATCCGAAGTCCTACACCTACACGCAGATCTATCCCGGCCACCCGAAGCTCGGCATGGCGGGAACCAAGATTCCATCCGCGCAGCGCCAGCTCGATCAGGCCATCCCGGCCAGCAAGACCTGGCGGATCAGCAATCTGGGCGACTACCTGACGAAGGACGGGCGTTGGACGCTCGAGGTGGTGACCGAAACCGTCTTCGGCAAGGAACGGCTGGGCTACGTCTCCTTCGATGTCGATCGCAGCCTGGAAGTTCGCTCGCTCATCTCGACCCTGGAATAAACCTCCGCCTTCTCCCGTTATGAAACTCCCTGAAGTTTTCTGCCTCTTCGGTCTCGCCATCCTGTCCATCGCCCAGGCGGAGGAAATGCGCGAAGCTCCGACTCACGAAGAGATTCTCCACCGGCTGCGCGTCCAGCGGCAGAATGATCCGATGAAGGATCTCCAGATCGTGGAAGGCGATGATCCATCGAAGACCAACCGGCCCGCCGATATTCTGGAAACCTCGGAATTCCTCTCCTTTTCCGGCCTGACGACGCTGGTGCCGAAGGGTGCCGTGCTTCATGTTCCGGCCCACCTCCAGACGCGGATCGGCAACCAGAGTGGAACGCGCATCGTGACCTGGTCCCAGTTTCTGGCCGAGAACCGTTCATGGATCGAGGTGGTGGAGTTCCAATTCGCCCAGGTCGCTGGCAAGGAGCCGTTGCCTGCCGGCCTGATCGGAAGCATGAAGGACTCACGTCGCATCATGGTGGCAGCCGTTCAAGGAGGGCCGATCTCGGTGCCCCCGGCGAAGATCGAGGAAGCGCGGGCCGCCGCCGAGGCGAAGTGACGCCGACCGCCAGGCTCACGGACTGAGCCATCATTTTCCGCCGGTCGTGCCGGCGCGAAGGGAACAGAACGAAACGCGCTGGTGTGGGACACCAGCGCGTTTTTTTGGCAACGCCGGCAAGGAACACCCTCCCAAGAGGGGCTGCGGTTCTTCGCGCTCGGCGGGGACGGACTGATAAAATTTTTACGATTCTGAGTGGGGCGATGCAGCCGCTTGAGGAGGAAGCGGGTCTGCGATGAGGCGCCGCACGCAGGAACGAAAACCGGGAATGCTTCCGAGTACACTCCGAATCCCAAAGTACACCTGAGGTACACCGCAAGTTCCCAAGATGGACGGGGAGGGTGGTTTTCTAAAAAAACAGACCCTTGTTTAAGCCGTTTAGAAGGACTTGGAACACTGAAGTCCACTGGAAAACACCTCGTAACTCACTGATTGATAGTGATTTAAAAATTATTCACAACGGCTCGAATTTCTCTTGCGGGTTTTAGTGTACTTTGGTGTAGTTGGCGCACGGCAAATTCCGCCCGCCCCCTTTGAATGTCCGCAACCGTCCAGAATCTGGAGAACCACTTTGTCCACAAGATGGACTCGAAGAACCGCGTGTCGGTTCCGACCGAGTTCCGTTTGGTGGAGGAGGGGACGCCGATTCGGATCATGCGCTCCAGCGAGCACGGCGAGCCGGTGATCAAGGTGTTCACCGAGGATCACTACCAAGGGAAGTTCGAGGAGATCGAGCAGGCCGAGGGGCTGCTGCCCGCCAAGAAGAAGCAGCTCGTGAGCGCGCTGCGCATGTTTTCCAAGCAAGTGACCATCAGTCCCCAGGGCAAGCTGACGCTGCCGAAGGACTGGTGCGACAAGGTCGGCCTCCGGGCCGAAGAGCACGCGGTCCTCGGGGGCTGCGGCGATTATTTCATTATCTGCAGTCAGGACGCCATGACCCGCATGGAGGAGAGCCTCCGCGATCTCGACGACGGCGGCCTCGGCGTCCTGTAACCAAGATTTTCACCCAACGAACGACGACATGCTGTTCGCCCAACCAACCCTGGCATCCGGCACCACCCGCCCGGAAGCACCCACTTCCTCCTTCGGGCGGATGTCGGGGTTGGGCATGTTTTTCCAGCCGCGGCCCGGAGCAATCGGGACAGCGCTTTGCGCCGTGGCTACCCAAACGGTTGTCCGCTCCGGTTTCCATGGCTGGTTTGCGGAGCGGCGACCGGTGATTTCCCAGGCTGAGCGGAAGGAGTTTCTCGGGACAGTACTCCTTTCGCCGATTACCCCGCGTGTCCGTGCCGGTTTCCATGGCTGGTTTGCGGCACGGACCGCGGCATTTTTTTCCAACGACACTCCGGCTCCGTCTCTCGGGACAGCGGCGGCACCGGAGTCACTCATGACGGTTGTCCGCTCCGGTTTCCATGGCTGGTTTGCGGGGCGGCGACCGATGATTTCCCAGGCTGAGCGGAAGGAGTTACTCGGGACAGCACTCCTTTCGCCGATTACCCCGCGTGTCCGCGCCGGTTTCCATGGCTGGTTTGCGGCGCGGACCGCGGCATTTTTTTCCAAAGTAGCTCCGGCTCCGTCTCTCGGGACAGCGTCGGCTCCGGAGCTTCGCAAAACGGTTGTCCGCTCCGGTTTCCATGGCTGGTTTGCGGAGCGGCGACCGGTGATTTTCATGAGCGAGTCGGCCGAAGGCGGCGCTTGCGACTACCACCTGTCGGTCCTTCCGGAGGAAACGAAGCATTGGATGGCCGCAGGGCCGGGGAAGTTCATCATCGATGGCACCCTCGGCGGAGGCGGCCACAGCGAGGCGTTTCTCAAGGACGGAGCACGCGTGCTCGGAGTCGATCGCGATCCCGAGGCCATTGCCTACGCCAGCGCACGGCTGGCCCCGTATGGCGACCGCTTCCGCACGTGGCATGGAAACTTTGCCGATCTCTGTGAAGATCCCGAGATCCAGGGGGGAGAGCGGGCCGACGGTCTGCTCCTGGATCTCGGGGTGTCTTCCCATCAGCTCGATGCCCCGGAGCGGGGCTTTTCGTTCATGCGCGAGGGCCCGCTCGACATGCGCATGGGCCCGGCGGTGGAAAAGACCGCGGCGGATCTGGTCAACACCTGGTCCGAGGCGGAAATCGTCCGCATCCTCCGCGAATACGGCGAGGAGCCCAAAGCGCGCCGGATCGCGGCCGCCATCGTCCGCCAGCGGGCGGAGAAGCCGTTTTCCACGACCACCGACCTCGCCGGCTGCATTGAAAAGACGGTCGGCCGCAGCGGTCGCACCCATCCGGCCACCCGCGCTTTTCAGGCGATCCGGATCGCCGTCAATGACGAGCTCGGCTCGCTGAGGAGAGCGTTGGAGGCTTCCATCCATCTTCTGAAGCCCGGAGGACGGTTGCTGGTCATCACCTTCCACAGCCTCGAGGACCGGATGGTGAAACAATTCATGAGGGATCGGTCCCGGGAATGGATCGACCAACCCCAATGGCCGGAGCCACGGCGGAACCCCGACCGGGTCTTCCGGCTGCCACAGTTGAAGGCGATCGCCGCAACCCCTGAAGAAATCCAAGTCAATCCCCGGGCCCGCAGTGCGAAACTGCGGGTCGCCGAGCTTCTGGACCCAGCCGAAACCGCACCATGAACCGCCGACGCTCCGAACCCAGGAAATCCCACCTCGCCGCCTACATCGCCCTCGGCCTGCTCACGGGCATCGCCACCACCGGTGGAGCCATGCACGCGATTTTCCGCAACGGCCAGATCCAAACCGAGCGCAAGATCAGCGAGGCCCGCAAGCGCATCGAGGAAGTCCGGGCCGACATCCAGTTGATCGACGTCCGCCGCGAGCGCCTGATGGATCGCTACGAGATCCGCGATCAGCTGGCCATGCTCGACTCACCGCTCGTGCCGGTGACCTACGAGGTCATCGAGCGCATCCAGGACCCTTCGGTCGAGCCCATGCCCGTTGCCGCCCATCCCTGATTTTCCCGTGACCCGGCGGAACTTCCAGCGTCGTTGTTTGCTCCTGTGCTCGATCTTCGTGATCGGGCTCAGTTTGCTTTCGGTGCGGTTGATCCAGATCCAGTTGCTGGACCGCCAGAAATACCGCGAGCGCGCCCGCGCCGCCTACGACCGCAGCGAGGTCTTGCCCGGCCTCCGGGGGAAAATCGTCGATCGCAATGACGAGGTGCTGGCGAAGAGCATCGGGCTCAGCACCATGATGGTCGATGCGAAGCTGCTCCAGGACCCGGTCGTGGTCGTCCGCGCCCTGGCCTACAAGCGCGCTTCCACCGAGCCGGGATGGGACCAGCTTGGCAGTGATGAGAAGGCGCGCAAGGTCAAGGCCTACCGCAGCGTGATTCTGGAGGAGGAGAAGGAAGAGCTCCATATTCTCGTCGATCGTCATCTCGCCCATGCCGTGGGACTGCTCGCCCGTCCGCTGGGCCTCCGTCGCGAGGAACTCAGGGCACGCATTGAGGAGCCGCTGGCGAAAGGACGGAAGTACTTCCCCATTGCCAAGGACCTGCCCGAAGACATCGCCGATTCGATCCGCGAACTGATCGAGCGCAACGACCTCAAGGGCTTCCGTTGGGACAACAGCATCAAGCGCTGGTACAGCTCGCCCGATCTCGCCGTGCACGTCGTCGGCTACACCGGGGAGGAGAAAACCGTCGATGACCGGGGCGAGGACAAGTTCATCCAAGTCGGGAAGTTCGGCGTCGAGGCGGCGCTTGAGGAATACCTGCGCGGGCGCGACGGCCGCTGGGATCACCTCAACATTCCGATGCCCGGGGAGAAGGGCAACATGATCCCGCCGGTCCATGGCCTCAACGTCCAGCTCACGCTCGACATGGGCATCCAGGCGATGGTCGAGGAGGAATTCGACGCCGGGCTAGCGGAGTTCAAGGCCGAGCGTGGTTGCGTCGTCGTGCTGGATCCGGCTTCCGGCGAGGTGCTGGCGATGGTCAGTCGCCCCGCCTTCAACCTGAATCTCAAGGAAGGTTTGTCCGAGGGCGCGATGAACTACGCGCTTCAGGGAATTTACGAGCCCGGGAGTACCTTCAAGATCATCGCCACCGCCGGGGCGCTGAACGAAAAGCTCGTTTCTCCGGACACGATGACTTTCTGTCACAACGGTCTTCTTCAGGAAGGCAAGCTTCGCATTCCGGATCACCACCCCTACGGAATGCTGAGCGTCTGGGGAGTGCTTCAGAAATCGAGCAACATCGGCGCGTTCAAGATCGGGCGTCAGCTCGGGACGAAGCGCTTTTTCAACTATGCCCGGCGCTTCGGTTTCGGGGAGGAAACCGGAATCCTACTGAGCGGGGAATCGTCCGGGGTGGTGCGCGACACCAACAACCTCATCGATTTCAGCCGCCAGACCTACGGCTACGCCCTGAATGTGACTCCGCTCCAAGTGACCAACGCCTACGGCGCGATTGCCAATGGCGGCGAGTGGATCCGCCCGCGGGTCATCCGCTCGATCATCGCCCGCGATGGCACCGTGCTGGAGCGTTTCGAACCCGAGGTCGACCGCCGTGTGATCAGCGAACGCACCGCCCGCCAGATGCGGGAAGCCCTGGTGACCGTGGTGGAAAAAGGCGGCACCGCCACCCAGGCCGCGGTGCCGGGATACAAGGTCGCGGGCAAGACAGGGACGGCGCGGCGGGTCGAGGACGGCCGCTACCAAGAGGGCCATTACACCGTTTCCTTCGTGGGCTTCATGCCTGCCGAGGACCCTGCTTTCGTGTGTCTCGTGGTGGTGGACGACCCCCTCACCACCGAGGTCAAACGATACGGCGGCACCATTGCCGCACCGATTTTCGCGAAGATCGCCGCACGACTCGCAACGCACCTGCACTTGACTCCGACCGAGCCGGTGGACGACGAGGACGAACTCGCCGCCACCGAAAGACGATGAAACTCCGCGACGCCATCTCCGAACTCCGCAAACCCCTGGTCCAGGGGACGCTCGAACGCGAAATTCTTTCCGTCACCGCCGATTCGAGGACGGTGGAGGAGGGGAGCGTGTTCGTGGCGGTGCGCGGCAAGCAGGCGGACGGCCGGCGTTTCATCGATGACGCCGTGCAGCGGGGTGCCGTGGCGGTGATCGCCGATTCTCCTCCGGAAACGGGGGCCGCCAAGGAAATCACCTGGTTGCAGGTCGCCGATCCGCGCGCCGCCCTTTCCTCGCTCGCCGCCAAGCTGGCCGGCAGTCCTTCGGCCGACCTGAAACTCGCGGGCGTCACCGGCACCAACGGCAAAACGACCATCGCTTTCCTGCTCCATCATCTGATGCGGTCCGCGTGGCACCGCGCCGGGATGATTGGGACCATCAGGATCGATGACGGCATCGAAACCGCCGCTGCCAGCCACACCACCCCGGATGCGCCCGGTCTTCACGACCTGCTGGCCCGCATGGCTGGCAACGGTTGCCGCGGTGCGGCCATGGAGGTTTCCTCGCACGGCATCGACCAGAAGCGGGTGGCTGATGTCGCCTTCGACGCGCTGATTTTCTCCAACCTCACCCAGGACCACCTCGACTATCACGGGACGATGGCCGCCTACGCCGAGGCGAAATACTCGTGGTTCGAGGCCACCGCCGCGCACCCGCGAGGCAAGAAGCCAGTGGCGGTGATCAATGTCGATGACGCCGCCGGCGCCGAGCTGGCCGAGCGGCTGGAGGGGAAAATGCCGGTGACCCGCTACGGCTTCGGCCTGCACACCGAGGTCCGCGCGCTCGATTTCCGCCAATCGCCCCGCGGCATGGAGATGAAGCTTGAAGTACGGGGGAAGCAGTATCTCGTCCGCACGCCGCTGATCGGCCGTTTCAACGCCTACAACATCATGGCGGTGCTCGGCGCGGCCAAGGCGCTCGGTCTTTCGTTCCGCTCCGCCATTTCCGACCTGGCGGAGGCTCCTCAGGTGCCGGGCCGGATGGAGAACTGCGGCACCCGCGATGGGGTCACCGTCTTCGTCGATTACGCCCATACCCCCGATGCGCTGGAAAACGCCTGCCGCACGCTCAAGGAGCTGGAGCCGAAGCGTTTGATCACCGTCTTCGGCTGTGGTGGCGACCGCGACAAGGCCAAGCGTCCGTTGATGGCCAAGGCCGCCGCCCGCCATTCGGACGCCTGCATCATCACCTCCGACAACCCGCGCAGCGAGGACCCCGAGGAGATCATCCGGCAGATCGAAAGCGGCATGGGCTCCGCGCGCTACCGGACCGTGAGCGACCGTGCCGAGGCGATCCGGATCGCGGTCCACGCCGCGGCACCGGGTGACATTGTGCTGGTCGCGGGCAAGGGCCACGAAACATACCAGCAGTTCGCCGATCGGACGATCGACTTCGACGACCGGCGTGAAGTGAAACGCTCGCTGGCCGCCCGGCCGGATCCCGAGGAAAGGAGGCGTCCGTGATCCCCGCCGATGCCAAGACCCTGGCCGAGGCTTGCGGCGGCGAAATCGTGACCGGTGACCCCGCGCAAGTGGCGGAAACCGTCTCGACCGACACCCGTACGCTTCAGCCCGGCTCGTGCTGGGTCGCGCTGAAGGGCGAGCGCTTTGATGCCAACACCTTCGCCGGCGAAGCCGCGGCCGCCGGAGCCAAGGTGCTGGTGGTCGAGAAACTGGAGGGCCCCGCGCCGCAGGGGACGACGGTCATCGTCGTCAAAGACGGCCTGCTCGCCCTGCAGAAGCTCGCCCATTGGCATCGCATGGGTCTCGACCTCGAGGTGGTCGGCATCACCGGCTCGAACGGCAAGACCAGCACCAAGGATTTCACGCGCACCGTCCTCGGCACCCATTTCGAGACGGTGGCGACCAAGGGGAACTTCAACAACCACATCGGCGTTCCCCTCACGCTGCTTTCCTTCGAGGCCCGCCACGAGGCGGCAGTGGTGGAAATGGGGATGAACCACGCCGGTGAAATCGCGCCGCTGTGCCAGATCGCGCGGCCCCGGATCGGGATCATCACCAACATCGGCACGGCCCACATCGAGTATCTCGGCAGCCGGGAAGGCATCGCCGAGGAAAAAGGCGCGCTCGCCCGCGCGCTGCCGGAAGACGGGGCGCTGCTGGTTCCGGCAGGCTGCGATTTCGCGGAGTATTTCAAGAAGCGCACCAAGGCCAAGGTTCTGCCCGTGGGCAACTGCCGCGGCATCGTCCGCGCCGAGAACCTGCGGCAGGACGGCGTCCGCTCGAAGTTCACGCTGGTGGTCGAGGGCAAACCGGTCGGAGAGGTCGACCTGCCGGTCATCGGCCGGCACATGGTCCGGAATGCGCTGCTGGCCGCCGGCTGCGGCTGGTTCCTCGGGGTGCCCTTCGACAAGATCTGCCAGGGTCTCAGCGGCACCATGCTGACCAGCGGCCGGCTGCGTCGCTTCGAGGTGGAAGGCGTGACGGTGTTTGACGACACCTACAATGCCAATCCGGAATCGATGATTGCGGCGATCGACACGCTGGCCGATGTGCCGGTGGTCAATGGCGGCCGCCGCTTCGTGGTGCTGGGACGCATGGGTGAGCTGGGCGAGCATGCCGCCGAAGCCCATCCGCGGATCGGCCGCCTGGCCGCGGAACGTGGGCTGCATGTCGTGTCCGTGGGCGAGGGTGCCGAGGGCATCTCCCGCGGTGCCGGCGACGGTGAGCATTTCCCCCATATCGATGATGCCGTGGCCGGCCTGACCGGACGCTTCCGCCCGGGCGATATCGTGCTTTTCAAAGCCAGCCGGGGTGCCGCGCTGGAACGGGTGATGGACCGGATTTTTCCCCCTGAGAACTGATGCTCTACTGGATCTACGAATGGTGGCGGGCTGCTTTTGAAGCGGAAGCCGCAGCAAGCAAGGAGGGCTGGGCCCATACCTTGAGTTTCCTCAACCTGCTGCAATACATCACCTTCCGAGGCGCGCTCGCCTGTTTGATGGCATTCGGGCTGAGCATCCTCTTCGGACCCCGGGTGATCCGCCGGCTGATCTCGCTCAAGGTCGGCCAGCCGATCCGCACCGCGGAGGAGGTCCACAAGCTTGCCGAGCTCCACGGCGGCAAGGTCGGCACGCCGACGATGGGCGGGGTGCTCATCCTCGGGTCGGTGCTGGTTTCCACCTTCATCTGCGCTCGGCCGTTCAATCCATTCGTCGCCGTCTGTGCGTGCTCGATGGGGGCCCTGGGCCTGCTGGGGTTCGTCGACGACTACACCAAGGTGAAGCTGAAGAACTCCGACGGTGTCAGTGCCCGCACCAAGCTCTTCTGGCAGCTCGTGGTGGCGCTGGTGGCCAGCTCGTTCCTGTTTTTCAAAACGGAGATCTCCGGCTTCGGGGCGACTCCCGAGATGGCCGAGCAACTCGGTTTCCAGCCGGGCTATCTTTTCGCCGGCACTCCGATGAGTTTCAGCGAGGTGACCTTCCCGCTCTTCAAAGGGCCGATCATCGACCTCGGCTACCTGATCATCCCGTTCTACGCCGCGATCATCATCGGGTGCTCGAATGCCGTGAACTTGACCGACGGCCTCGATGGTCTGGCCACCGGCTGCACGATCACCGTGTCCCTGGCCTACGCCGGCCTTGCCTATCTCGCCGGCCACCATTTCATGGCCAATGAATACCTGACGATCCCCTACAACCGCTTCGTCGGGGAGCTCTCGGTCTTTCTTCTCGCCCTGGCCGGCGCGGGCTTCGGCTTCCTGTGGTTCAACTGCCACCCGGCCAAGGTTTTCATGGGTGACACCGGTTCACTCGCGATCGGCGGTGCCCTCGGCACGGCCGCGCTGTGCGTGAAACAGGAGCTGCTGCTGGTGATCATCGGCGGCGTGTTCGTGATGGAGGCCCTCTCCGTCATGCTCCAGGTCGGCAGCTTCAAACTGCGGCGCAAGCGGATCTTCGCGATGGCTCCGATCCACCATCACTTCGAGCTCCGCGGCTGGCACGAGAGCCAGGTGATCATCCGTTTCTGGATCCTTTCCATCATGCTCGCCCTTGCGGGCATCGCCCTTCTCAAGATCGTCTGATGAGCCTCACCGGACAGCGCGTGAACATCCTCGGTGCCGGTGCCAGTGGCCGGGCGGCGATGGCGCTTGCCCTGCGCGAGGGTGCGGAGGTGCATGTGTTCGATGCGGGCCATCCCACCGGCCTGCCGGAAGGCGCGACCGTCCACGGTGGCGTGACGCCCGCCTCGGCGGAAGCCTGCGACCTGTTGGTGGTGAGCCCAGGCATCGATACCTATGGCCCGCTGGTGGGCGCGTTCTCCGGTCTCGCCGGGGAAACGGTCGGCGAGATCGAACTGGCCTGCCGCTACTACAACGGCCGTATCATCGCCATCACCGGCACCAACGGCAAGACCACCACCACCGAGCTCGTCGAGCGCCTGCTTCAGGCCGCCGGCACGACCGCCGTCGCCTGCGGAAACTACGGCGTGCCCGTCTGTGAGGTGGTCATGCGCGATCCGCAGCCCGCCGTGCTCGCGCTCGAAGCCAGCTCGTTCCAGCTCGAGACCATCGTCGATTTCCGCCCGGACGTCGCCGTGTGGCTGAATTTCGCACCCGACCACATGGACCGCTACCCGGACGTCGAGAGCTACCGCCGGGCGAAGCTCCGCATCTTCGAAAACCAGGGTGCCACCGATACGGTCGTGACCCGCGCCGGCGAGGAACTCCCCGAACTGGTGGGCCGCAAAATCACTTTTTCCACCGAGACCAAGGACGCCGACTGGTGGTCGGATGGCGAGACGCTGTTCCTCCACGGCGAGCCGGTTTTCAACCTGCTCCGGAGCTCCCACCTGCGCGGCCTGCACAATGCCGAGAACGCCATGGCCGCGCTCGCGGCCTGCGAGGCGATCGGCGTGAGCCGCGGAAAGCTGCTGGCCGCCTTCGATGGCTATGCGCCGCCGCGCCACCGCTGCGAGCTGGTGCGCACGCTCGATGGCGTCGAGTGGCTCAACGACTCCAAGGCGACGAACCTGCACGCCCTCGAAAGCGCGCTGCGTTCGCAGACCCGCCCCGTCGTGCTGATCGCCGGCGGCAAGGAAAAGGGGCTCGACTACTCGCCGGTCCTCGCTCTGTTGGAAAAGCACGCCGCTGCCGCGGTGACCTTCGGCCAGATCGGCGCGAAGCTCGGCGAACTTTTCGCGCAAGCCGTCCCGGTGGATACCTGCGACACGCTCGCCGAAGCTGTCGCCGCCGCCCACCGGCGCGCCGGCCGCGGGCAGGTCGTCATCCTTTCGCCCGGCACCTCCTCCTTCGATCAATTCACCGGCTACGAGGAACGCGGTGACGTGTTCTGTCGGCTGGTCAACGAACTCCGCTAACCCTCACATCGACACCCCTATGAGAAACCAACGCATGACCGTGAAGCGCCGCTCCGTGAAGAAGAGCAAGTTCCGCACGCTCTTCGCGAATGTGGCCAAAAAGAAGAAGCGCCATCGCGCCGCCACCGCCGCCGTTTCCCCGGAAGAACTCGATGGCGATGTGCCGAACCTCGGCATCGGCAAGGCGCTGCTCGTGATCCTCGCCATCCACGTCGTGGCCATCGGCGGGATCTTTTACCACAGCTACCGCCTCGATCGCTCGGGCGAGCCGGCCAAGGCCGATGCTTCGAACCAGCGGGTGGTCAAGGCACCGGGAAATGAGTTCGCGGACAGTCCCGCGATCCGGGTGACGCCGTCGATCGCCCGCGCCGTCGAGCCGAGCGCCGATGAAGCACTGCCGATTTTCCGGGCCGCCGATCAGATTTACTCGGCCGGCACCGGAGACACCTACGCGACGATCGCGGCGCGCTTCGGCATCGATGAAATGGAGCTGCGCGCCGCCAACGACAACATTCCGCTGCGCCAGGGCCGCCGTCTGCGGATCCCGCCGAAGTCGATCACCGCCGTGGAACCCGCGGAGATCGCCGCCCTCCGCGTGACCTCCGCGCCCGACCCCGCGGCTCCGCCGGCCGAGGATCTGGTGGCCACCGATGCGGCCATCGCCCTCGACCGCCAGGTCGCCGCAGCTCCGAAAGCTGTTCCGGTCCGTGAACCGTCGGCCGGCACCGCCAGCTACAAGGTCGAATCCGGCGACACCTTCTGGAGCATTGCCAAGCGCAACAACGTTTCCGTGGACCGGCTGATGCAGGTCAACGGCATCAGTGACGCCCGCAAGCTGCGGGTCGGCATGAACCTCGTGATCCCGCGCTGACCCACCGCAACCCGCAGTTTCCATGAACCGTTATCTCAGCATCATCCTCTGCGCTGGCGTCGCCGCGTTGGTGGCGCTGGGATTGATCATGCTCGCCAGCACCAGCGCGTGGGTGAATGGCCAGGAGGAACCATATCACTTCTTCTGGCGGCAGAGCGTCATGGCGGTGACTGGCATCGTCGGGGCAATCTTTCTCGCCCTTGTCGATCCTGCGCTGCTGCGGAAATTCTGGCCATGGCTGCTGCTCGGTGGCTGCCTCCTGCTGGTCCTCTGCTACGTGCCCGGCATCGCGAAGGACATCAATGGCGAGAAGCGCTGGATTGCCTTGCCGGGAATCGGCCAGTTCCAGCCATCGGAAATCGCCAAGTCGATCACCATGGTTGCCCTCGCCGGCTGGTTCGCGCGGTGGCAGACCGAAATCCCGACCTTCTGGAAGGGTTTCGTCATTCCCAGCCTGCTGCTCGGAATCCCCTTCCTGCTGATCCTTTTCGAAACGGACATGGGCACCGCCGTGGGCATCGGAGCCGCCGGATTCGCCGTGCTTTTCACCGTCGGAGTGCGCCTGATTTTCCTGATCCCGACCGTGCTCATTGGCTCGGCCGCCTTCGCCGTATTGGTCCGCAGCAACGAGAACCGCTGGTCGCGGATCGAGGCGTGGTTGGATCTGGAGAACCCGGTCCACCAGCTCGACAAGGGACTCCAGCAGTGGCGCGCGCTGCTTGCCTTTGGCAATGGCGGCGTCGAGGGCCAGGGGCTCGGCAACGGCTTCGAGAAATTCGGTCACCTGCCTTACGCGCACACCGACTTCATTTTTCCTAACATCGGTGAGGAACTCGGTCTCTACGGTACGCTCGGCACGGTGCTGTGCTACGTGGTCATCGCGATTGCCGGCACCGGCATCGCCACCTACTCGACCAGTGTTTTCAACCGCTGCCTCGCGGTCGGCCTGACGGCGGTCATCGTGGTTCCGGCCATGGTGAACATCGCCGTCACCACCGCCGCCCTGCCGAACACCGGTCTGCCTTTGCCCTTCGTGAGCTACGGCGGCACCAACCTCGTTTTCACGCTCGCATCCGTCGGTCTGCTCTGTGGCATCCACCGCCGGACCCGCCATGAGGAAAAGCCCGGCCGCGTCCTGAGCACCCAGCAGACCGCCGAGGTGAGGCTGTAAATCTCGGAGCACTCCGAAACCTTTCCGCCCCGGCGTTGACGGGACCGATCCGATCGTCTCCCATCGCGCCAATGCCGAGCGACGAGGGAAAAGGATCGCGGTTCTCGATTGAGGGACTGCGCTGGGTGATGACCTACCTGAAGCCCCATCGCGCCCTGTTCCTGCCCTCGATCCTCGCGTTGATGATTACCGCCGGGCTGTCGCTGGCGTTCCCGTGGTTCATGAAGGAACTCTTCGGCGGCACGGTCGATGACCTCCGCGAGGGCGTCCCCGCCCCTGAAGTCCTTCAAGCCGCCAACCGCACGATTCTCATGCTGCTCGGCGTGCTGGCGGTGCAGGCGATCATCGGTTTCTTCCGCGTGCAGGGCTTGATCCGCTCCGGTGAGGCGGCGCTCAACGACCTCCGTCGCGACCTGTTCGGCCATCTCCTTCGGCTGCCGGTCCCGTTTTTCCAGGAACACCGGGCCGGCGCGCTGAGCAACCGCGTTTCCGCCGATCTCGCCGTGGTCCGCGAAACCCTGATCACCACCCTGCCTCAGGCGATCCGCCAGAGCGTGGTGCTCGTCGGTTCGCTGGTCGTGATCTTCGTGATGTCGTGGAAACTTTCGCTCGCCATGCTCGGCAGCGTGCCCTTGGTGGTGCTGGCGGTGGCCATCGCCGGGCGGAAGGTGCGGAACCATTCGAAAGCGGCTCAGGACGCGCTGGCCGATGCCGGGACCGTTATCGAGGAGAGCGTCCAATCGATCGCCGACGTCAAGGCCTTCACCAACGAGCCCTTTGAATCCGCTCGCTACGACTCGGCTCTGCGGCGGTTTTTCGACGTCACCCTGCGCGGTGCCTTCGCCCGCGCCAGCTTCCTCGCCTTCGTCATTTTCGTCATGTTCGGCACCATCGCGGCCGTCGCGTGGCTCGGCGTGCGGATGATGGTTTCCGGAAATCTCACGTCGGAGGAGTTTTCCGGCTTCATCCTCTTCAGCGTATTTGTCGGGGCCTCGCTCGGCTCGATGCCGGAAATCGTTTCCCAGCTCCAGGCGATGAGCGGCGCGACCGAGCGGCTGCGTGAAATCATGACCGAGCCGGCAGAGACTGACGGTGGTGAAGCGGTCGACCACCTCGGCGGCGCTCTCGCCCTCCAAGGCGTGCATTTCCGCTACCCATCGCGGCCCGATCAAGCGGTGCTCGATGGTGTCGATTTCACCATCGCGCCCGGCCAGCGGATTGCCGTCGTCGGGCCTTCGGGTGCGGGAAAATCCACGCTGTTTTCCCTGATCCTCGGCTACTACCGGCCGGAGTGTGGCCAGGTGATGTTCGATGGCCGGGACGCCGCCACGCTCGACTTGCAGGCGCTGCGCAAGGCCATCGCGGTGGTGCCGCAGGAGGTCATGCTTTTCGGCGGTACCATCCTGGAGAACATCGAATACGGCCGACCCGGCGCGAGCCGCGAGGAAATCATCGAGGCCGCGAAGAAGGCGAACGCCCACGATTTCATCGAGGAGCGGCCGGAAGGCTACGAAACCGTCGTCGGCCCCCGCGGCGTGAAGCTCTCCGGCGGCCAGCGCCAGCGGATCGCGATCGCCCGCGCGATCCTCGCCGACCCGCGTATCCTGCTGCTCGACGAGGCGACCAGCGCGCTGGATGCGGAAAGCGAGCGGCTCGTCAACGAAGCGCTCGACCGTCTGATGGCCGGCCGCACCAGCCTGGTGATCGCCCACCGCCTCTCCACCGTCCGCAATGCCGACCGCATCCTTGTTTTGAACCAGGGCAGGCTGGTCGAGCAGGGCACGCATGACGAGCTGATGGCGCAGGCCGGGACCTACAAGGTGCTGGTGCAAACCCAGCTCGGATAGAGGAGCGAATCATGACGTGCTGGCTGTGGGATTCCGGCGCTCGTTCTGCTAATCGTCGCCCATGCAGCGGCGTCTCCAGGAAACCATCGGCTACTTTGCTTCTGAAACCGAAGCGGCTTCGGCCCGCGCGCGGTTGGAAGAACTGGCCAATGTGAAGCTCGCCTCCCGTGGGTTCGCCGTCCCGGAGCTGGCCGGCGATTCGCCACTGCTCACGCTCGGCCGCTCGCTGCTGGCGAACTTCGAGGAAAAGCTTCGCATCTTCGGTGAGCCGCTGTGCCCGGTGGACCAGGCGATCCACGACTTCCTCGCCCGCTACCTCGGAGATCAGGCGGCGGGGGTGTTCGACACCGGGGAACCGATGGTCCCGGGCTCCGCGCTCACGCTTGAGCGCCACGGGCTGGCCCGCGAGTTCTCGCTGCCGGCCGATGCCGACCGCCTCGAATCCGACATTCTCTCCTCCTTCCGCGTCCACCAAGGCGTCTGTCACAATCCCGCCAAGGACCGTCGCACCACCGAGGGCGTCTTCCACGTCGTGGAGGACGGACTACCGATCCCGGCGGATAAAAAAGGAGTCCCACGCCGCGCCTTCGCGGGGCTGCTGAAGGCCGCGTTGAACCCTCCTGCGGAATTCCTACGCCTCCCGTACACCGCCACGCGTCCGGAGAACGAGCAGGCACACACCTTCGTCAGCCTCTTGCTGCGCCCGGTCGTCTGCCCCGAGGTCGCCGGCGTGGTCCGCCAGCGCACCATGGAGATCCGGTTTTTCGCCCCCGGCGCGCTGGTGAGCAATCTGGACTTCGTCGAGAGCATCTTCGGCAATGCCGGCGATCCCTCCCTGCCGGAAAATGACGCCCGCCTCGATGCCGGCGGCTGGACCGGCCACACCGGTTGCGTGATCCTCGCCCCGCACCTCACCGCCCTGAAAAAGAAGGACCTGGGCCTGCCGCATGTTTCCGAGGCCACCGCGCGTCAGCAGGCCGATGGCATGTGCTGGGAAAACGAGGACGAACTCTACAATGACGGCGGCGCGTTCAAGGTCGCCTGCCGCGATGCCTCCGGCGTCTGCGTCACCCTCATCGCCGACAGCTACTACGGTTACTGTAAGAAGGAAGTGAAGACGCAGATCAGCTTCGCCGCGAACCTCTTCGGTCTTTGCGAGGAAGAGCACGCCGGTGGTGCGTTGGCGTTCCCCTCGTTCGACCACGGCGAGGATTTCTCCGTGGCACAGCTGGGTTCGCTGGTGAACCACCGCTGGGAGGATGTGGTGCGGCTCAATGCCGACCGCATGGACGTGCTGCCTGAGGGCTACGGAGTGGACAAGCGCTGGCCGGACATCATTTACCTGCCGGAAACCGCGAGCCTCGACCTGCGCGCCCAACGGATCACCTGGACGAAGCCCGACGGCCTCGCCGCCGAGCGCAAGATGCTGGCGGGCGAAACCTACGTCATGCCCTCCGGTTACAAGGTGGAGATGAATCAGAGCGTGAAAGGCCAGCGTTGGCGGCTGGTCGGCACGCAGGCCGAGGGCACGCTGTGTCACAAGCCGTGCACCGTCTCCGGAGGGGGGAAATCGGAAATCTCGAAGTCGCTTTCCGACGCCATGCTCACCGGCCCAGTCACGGTGCCGAACTTTCAGGATGCTCTGCGCCGCGTGCAGGAGATCCTCGACATGGGGCAGGAGTTTTTCACCGCCCGCTTCCACACGCCGCGCCAGCCGCAGCAGCCCAGCCGGCCGATCCTCGACCCCTCGCGCTCGTTCGGTTCGGTGGTGCGGATGATGACGCCGGGTCATCTTTTCACCGAATCCTACAACCGCTGGCTGGAATCAATCCCGCGTCCCGTCCGTGCGCTGCTGCTCATCCTGAAGCGCCGCTACCAGCCGGAGTGGGGCGCGGATTGGGCGTCGAAATTCAGCGTCGACATGATCGATGGCCAACCCGGCATCGAACTGAAGTTCTACAACCAGCGGCTCTACACCCGCTACCTGCGGGTCGGCTTCTCGGACGACGGATCATGGCGCATCTTCGGGTTGCGCAAGGACTTCGCGCCGGCGGTGAAACTGCAGCGCGAGGACGACATCACCGCTTCAGTCGTCGTTCCGGCGGCGAAATTGAAAGGCCTGCATCCGAAGCTCGACGAGCCCTGCTACAAGTTCGTGGCCAACTGCGAGTATCGGCTTTTCCAGCGCCCGGACGACGCCGTGATTCGCGGCTACGACCGCACCACCGAGGCGGATTTCGCGAAAAAGGGGATGTTTTTCTCCAATTACGAGCCTTTGCCCCGGGCGCTGGCCAAGGAGATGACCGAGGATGCGGTCCGCTTCGGTCAGTTCACTGCACCGGCTCAGAGAATGATCCGCGAGGTCGTCGCGGCGGATTCGCCCGATTGGTTCGTCTGCACCGCCAATCCGCGGATCGTCGATGGCAAGCCGACCAAGAATCCGCGGTATCTGCAGAACCGGCCCGACCTCGACGATCCGCGAAAGGAATACCTCGGCGAGCTGGGCGCGCGGCTCTACCGGCGGCTCGAGCCCTTGCAGCCGGTGCTCAACCCCGCCCACTCCGTCCTCACCGGCCGCCGCAACAACCCGGCCGAACCCGAGGTCGGCATCCGTCCGCTCGCGGTCTTCGGGCCCGTCCATTTCCAGGAGCTGCCGGAGCTGTTCATGGACTTCACCGCGAGCCTCACCGGCAAGTCCCCCTCGACCACCGGAGCGGGCTCCGAAGGCGCGCTTACGAAAGGCCCGTTCAACTGCCTGTTGCCGATCCACGATCTCAACAACGCTCTCATTTCCATGCTGCTCACCCGCTCGCACGGCTTCAGCAGCGCCGCCGGTCACATCGGCAGGAAATACCGGGTCGATCACGACATCAGCCTGGTCGTTCCCGAGGTCTGGAGCCGCATGCACATCCACGAGCGCGATCCCGAATGGCTCATCGAGCACGGTTGTTTGGAGCAGGTGAAGGACTTCGAGCACGAAGGCCGCACGATCCCCGGCAGCCGGCTCGGGTGGCGGATCACGAAGGAGTTCGTCTCGCGCTTCTTCGGCCGGGTTTTCAATGATCCCATGGCCGTGTTTCCCGTCGACATGCTGCGGCCGGAATTGCAGAGCCAGGAGGAGTTCATCGACGGCATCGAGCACATCGCCGAGGCCCACCAGCGGGTGGCGGCGGACTATTTCCGGGACGGATCGATCGACCACGCCATCCCGCCGCTCAAGGCGCTGCTGACCATCATGGCGGAGGGCAGGTGGGAGGGAAAAACGGCGAACGACCTGGAGGTCCGCCAGCTCTTCAGCCTCGAAGCGATGTTGGAGAGCGATTGGTATCGCGCTCGTCTTCAGGCCCGTGCCACCACCGCGCATCGGCTGTGGGAGCGCCACGTGGCCGATCTATCGAGCTTCCTTGAGCGCCGCACCCGCCTCCAGCCAGCCGAGCGGGCAGCGATGGAGGAGAAACTCCAGCACGCCCGGGAGCAGCTCCTCGACCTCGAAAAAACCGGGGCCCAGCGCTACGCCGGATCCCTCGGTCTTGATCCGGCTCTTCTGGAGACGGAGTTTTGTGGTTCATGAAAGCTGCGCAGTTCGGCGGAATCCGAAACGGCTTGGAAACCAGTTCGATGTCGAATGAAGCTCCGATATGCCGAAGCTGCTGATCATAATTTCCCTGCTCACACTGATCGCGGCGATGGTCGCGCGGTGGTGGTTCTGGGGGCGCGTGCGGGAGCGGGGACGCCGGGTGGAGTGCTCGATTTCGGTCGGGGAGGTTTGCGAGATGCTGGCGGTCTCGTGCGGGAAATCGGCGGATCTGAAGGACGCGGCGGCGCTGGGCGTGGCGGTGCGGGAGGCGGGGATGCAGCTGATGGAAAGAGAAGGACTGGCGCTGGCGAAGCGGCGCCGGCTGGGTTGGTGGAACCTCCGCATCCTGCCGGGACTGGTGGCGATGGTGGCGGTGGTGTCCGCGGTGAGCAAGTGGGCTCCGGTCCAGTGGGTGCTGGCGATCGGAGCGCTGTTGATCGCCGGGCACGTGGTGGTGAGGGTCAGTGGCTTGTCGATCGAGCTGGAAGCGGTGAAACGCGGCTGGACGGAACTCGGCAAGCACGTGCGGTTCCGCCGGATGGATGAGGAAGAGGCGGTCCTGCGCTGCGCCCGGGCGAGCGTCTGGGAGACGATTCTGCCGTGGTAGGAGCGCCGATTATGAAATCGGCATCGAAGGAGCGTTGGATGTGGCCTCCCGGTTGGGATGAACGGGCGGGTGAAGCTGTCTATCGAGAACAGGAAAGCTCGCCCGAGGAGGTGATGCCGATTTCATAATCGGCGCTCCTTTTGGGTGGAGAGAAACGCCTTCACTTCCTCAAGGCTGCGGGTGTTGAAGACGTCCTGTTTCCTCAGCCATCCTTTGCGGGCGATGCCGACGCCGAAGCTGAGGAACTGGAGTTGCTCGGGGCTGTGGGCATCGGGGTTGATCGAGGTCAGCACGCCCTTGTCGCGGGCCTTTTTCCACCAGCGCCAATCCATATCGAGGCGCTTGGGCGCGCAATTCAACTCGATGATGGTGCGGGTGGCGGCGACGCAGTCGATGATCTTGTCGTGGTTCACCGCGTAGGCGTCACGGCGGAGAAGGAGCCGGCCGGTGAGGTGGCCGAGCATGGTGATGTGCTCGTTCTCCATGGAACGGATGAGCCGCCGGGTCATGGTTTTTTCATCGAGCGTGAAGGACGCGTGGACGGAGGCGACGGCATAGTCGAGCTGGGCGAGAACCTCGTCGGGGAAATCGAGCGAGCCGTCCTTGAGGATATCGACTTCCGAGCCAGCGAAGATCCAGAGTTCGTCGCCGCGCTGTGCGTTCCACGCGCGGATCTGCTCGACCTGCCTGAGCAGGCGTTCTTCGTTGAGACCGTTGGCTTGGAAAGAGGCCTTGGAGTGATCGGCGATGCCGAGGTAGCGGAGGCCGAGGTCAATGGCGGCTTCGGCCATTTCTTCCAGAGTGGCGCGGCCATCGGAGGCGGTGGTGTGGTTGTGGAAGGTGCCGCGGAGGTTCTCGAGCTCGACGAGTCGGGGGAGCTCGCCTTTGGCCGCGGCTTCGATTTCGCCGCGGTTCTCGCGGAGTTCGGGCGGGATGAATTCGAGGCCGAGGGCTTTGTAGATGCCGGCTTCGTCGTAAACTTCGGGGATCTCGCGATCGCCGGTGAAGCCGTATTCGTTGAGCGAGAGGCCCTGCTTGAGGGCGAGCGAGCGGAGGGCGACGTTGTGCTCTTTGGAGCCGGAGAAATACTGGAGGGCGAAGGGAAACTGGGCGTTCGAGACGGCCCGGAGGTCGCACTGGATGCCGTTGTCGAGACGGATGGAGCATTTGGTGTCGCCCTGCACGATGACTTCCGCGGCGAGGTCGAGCGTCGCGAACCAGGCGGTGAGTTCGGCGGGTCGGGTGGTGGCGGCGATGAAGTCGAGATCGCCAATGGTTTCCTTCGAGCGCCGGAGCGAACCGGCATACTGGGCGCGTAGTACCTCGGGGTGCTTGCGAAGCCTGCCGAGGATGAGCGCGGCGGCGTTGGTGGCGGTGGAGAGCAGGAAGCGGTTGGCGAAAGCTTTGCGGCGGGCGAGAGCCTCGAGGATTTTTTGCTCGGTCTTTTTTCCGAAACCGGAAAGCCCGGCGACCTTGCCGTCGAGGCAGGCGGTTTTGAGTTCAGGGATGGATCCGACGCCGAGTTCCTTGTGAAGAGCGGCGATCTTTTTCGGGCCGAGGCCTTCGACATCGAAGAGGTCGAAGAACGTGTCCGGGTATTGGGAGCGGAGGTTCTGGTGAAAGGCGAGCGTGCCGGTGGTGGCGAGTTCGTGGAGCTTTTGCTGGAGGGCGTCACCGATGCCTTTGATGCCGCCGAGGTCGTTGTCTTTGGCCCGTTGGACGATGTCGCCATCGAAGCCACGGACGATCTCGGCTCCCTGCCGGTAGGCGCGGGTTTTGAAAGGATTCTCGCCCTGGATTTCGAGGAGCAGGGCAATTTCCTCCAAGACTTCGGCGAGACTTTCGCGGGTAACGTCAGACATGGAGGAAGGGAACCGCCAAGATGCCGGGAACGCCAAGGTTTTTGGAAGGGAGGCGCCATCAGAGGCGTCTGGAGGTTTGCGCGCTACCCTGCGGAACCTGAGCCAGAAGGCTCGAATAGCCAGCCTTCCTCGACCGGCTGGTAACGAAACAATCCCTGGGTATCGAGAAACCGGCGAAGTTCCGCTTCTGAGGCGGAATTAATCGATTGCACCGGCCGCGTATGGACGACCGGCAGTGCATCGACGATGCCTTTCCTCCCCAGTGGCACGTAGTCGTATCCCCAACCGCTGCCGTTTTCCTCATCCAGATAGCTGTGGAACTCAGTCCACGCCTCTCTGGCGAACACAGGCGCCATGATCTCGACGAAGTTTGTGAGCCGCCCAACGACGGGTAGGGGTTCATCCGAATCCTTGAAGCGCCGCGGCAGGGGGCAGGCTCTCCAGGCTGTGATCCCGTGAGATAGTCCGTGAGGCGACTGAATCGCGGGCTGCGCTACCGAGAGGCGATTGGCGGTCATGATCCGAACGAAGCGAAGAGGGTCGAAGTCCTCACAGTCGAGATCGTCGTCCCAGTAGAAAATGAAGTCGTAGGCCGCGACCGTCTCTGGTGCCAAGTGACGGAGCGCCAGCTGCCATTTGTAGCCTCGGTCCTTGATGATTCTAGTTCCGGAGCGAACCTCCATTTCCGCGTCGTCGTATTGCAGGAGAAGGCAATCGGCTCCTGCTCTCTGGAAACATGTCAGAGCCCGCTCGACGAGTGGTTGAGCATTCACACCCACTGGGGAGGCGAACAGGATGCGCGGCTGGAAGCCTACTGGAAGCCTGCGAAGCCTTTCTTTTGCAGGCTGAATTGCCAGACACGGGACTGGATGATGCATTTTTCCCGGCACGTGCTTCACGGGCTCCTGCCAGTCCCAGGTATCGACGCTGTACCAGCGATCACGTCGGTCCTCTGGAGTGAAGCCTCCTTCACCTCCGATATCCTCGATCTTCAGCCCTGCCTGGTCGATCAGTGTGGGAACCACCGCCTCATGATGGCCGCCCCAGCCATTCTTGAGCCCCTCTACGACCGCCGCCGCAGCAGCCCGGCTCAGACGTGCGAGGGGCAGCATGGCGGCGATTCCGTCCGACGTTGAATGATCTCCTGAAGCCTTCAGACTTCGCAACCAGTGCCAATCGGGCTCCTCAGTGCGGTGTCGCACCACGGTGGCGAGGAGGTCCGCATCGCAGCGGGAAAAACTTTCGAAAAATTCATCCCAATCTCCGTCGAAAAAGACCTGCTCGTCGATGAGCCAAAGGTACCGATCCTCGGTGGAAAGAAACGCTTCGAGCATCGCACCGAGCTTTTGCAGCGTAAGACCGGGGCCGGTTTCCAGAATGGCTTCCACGCTCGACCAAGAGTTTTCTTCATCGCGCTCGCCGGCGTTGTTTTCGAAAGGAATGGAATTCATGACGGCTGTTTCTCGAAGTGGAAAGTCCCGGCGGCCTCACGGGATTCGCGGTGGAGATCCCATCGGCCGATGTTCGATCCAGGTGCGAATTTCCGGGCGAAGTAGCATCCGCTCTCCGCGATCTCGGCTGCGACTCTCGGAAGCACCTGATGAAATGTCTGGGGGTGAGCTCCTCCCCGCCAGCAGGTCCACGTGACGGGGCGATTGATGATGCTTTCGCCAGGAAACCGTCCTGAAGCGCTCAGCACCGTCGAGAAAAAACATTCGTCGGCCGCCCAGACGTCTTTGAAGTGGGGCGACCAATCCTTCTCGCTCACGATCAGGGTATCCTTCCGGTTCAGACACATCCACTGGTCTTGAAACCAAGCATGCTCCTTCGGAATCCCCCACAACGCTTCCAACCGCAAAGCCTTTTCCCGGTTTCTCCAACTCTGGACCTGCTCAAGGGAGCGCATGGCGAGTCGTGAGCGTTCGTCCAAGCGAAGGCTTCGTGCCAGGGCGGAGAAGGGTCGGACAGGGACGCAGCTCTCGGAAACCAGAACGATGTGCGTCACATCGCCGTCCTCCAGTGCGGCCCGCATCATCGCGAGAGTCGCTTCGACCAATGAAAACGCTCCCCAATCCGTATGGATGCGTTCGGTAACCTGCGCGTCCCGGAGAAACGATCCCTCGGGGAGTGAGTCGAGAGCCTTGGTATGAGCGTGAATCCTCGCTTGGGCACCAGCAGCAGCGAGGTACTCCCGCCAGATGTCCGGATGGTTCAGCTCGCCGCGTGTCAGAAAGAGACAAGCAACCGTCGGCGTGGGTGCCGGAATGTCCGTCTTCCAGACCGGGTCCCGAGGGTTCACAGGGTAGTGCAGCTTTCCGGGCACGAAACTCACCGGTCCTTCCCAATGCCACGTCCGTTCGTCATACCAGCGGCCGACCTGACCCGGAGGTGTAAACGAACCCGCTCCGCCGATGTCTTCGATCTTCAGTCCGGCCCGGTTCACGAGCGTCGGGATCACTGCCTCCGGGTGCCCGTCCCAGCCCACGTCGAGACCCTTGAGGACCGCTTCCGCGGCTCCTCGGCTCATGCGGATGAGCGGCAAAAGCATCGCCACGCCATGGACCAGCGGCTTTTCGCCTGCGGGTGCTCGCAGGCTCGACCACCAGTGCCAGCCCGGCTCTTCCGCATGACGGCGCACGGCGGTGCCGAGCAGGTCGGCATCGGATTCTTCGAAGGCAGCTTCCAGGGTCTCGATTTCTCCGTCGAAGTGGACGCCTTCATCGACCAGCCAGAGGTGATTCGCCTCCGATTGGAGAAAGTCGTGTAGGACGGGAGTGACTTCTTTCAGGTTCATGAACCGTAGGGAAAAGGGCAATGCTGCCGAGGAAGTCAGAAGTCTTGCCACTCCCCATAGCGCTTCTTTCGCATCTGAAACTTCGCCTTGTTGATTCTCAAGAGCTTCATGGCGAGGTTGTTGGCGAAAGTGGCATGATAGAAAACGGTGGCTTCAAAGACAGGTTGCTTTCCGAGCGTTCCGATTTGAGAAGAAAGCGCGCGGTGCTTGATGCCCAGCTCGTGGATCAAGCGATTGATTTCTTCTTGATCCGCGTCGGCGATCCTCCCATGGCGGAGGCCCTTTAGAACGCGGGAGTAGAGAGTCACAATCTTCGGGCAGTTCTTGAGAATAATGAATCCACAGTTGTAGTAGTTTGGCCTGTCCAGCAACGCTGAGAATTCGATGTTGTCCCGACGGGCGTCATTGATCATGGTCCGAACTTCGCTGGGCTTGAAAAAATGGATATCCACATCGCTGATAATGAGATATTCGTTATCGTCGATCTGATGCATCACCTCCAGTGCGAGCTCGACCTGATTGATCAGCATCTCGTACCACGAGCGGGTCTGAAACCCGTGTTCGCTAAACGAACTCAAATCGACCTTCCGGTTGAACACCGTGATTCCTTGTCTGGCAGGATCAAGGCTGGCAAGGAAGCCCTCGTATAGGGGTTGGAGATTGCTCGAATGGACGGTGACGACCGTCAGAGGGTGCGCTGCGGTCCCGTTTGATGAAGGGGGTTCCTCGGGCGGCTCTTCCCGCTTCCGAAGCTCATTCCACAGGGCTTCGGCAGTTCGATTTAGCTGCGCTTCGACGGTGAGATGGGTCGCCGCAAAGCGCCGACCCTCGCGGCCGATCAGATCGTACAGCTTCTCGTCGGCTTCCAGTCGTGCATGGTTCTCGAAGAGGTCGGAGAGGTCTTGTTTCACCGGGACAAAGTGAACCCACGGTTCCAGATCCTCGTGCCACGGTTCGATAATGGGGCGGTCTACGATGAAGAGCGGTCGTCCCGTCGCGAGCAACCACTTGACGCGTGCGGAGTAGCCGTTGCCGGGGCAGTCGATGAGGTACTTGTATCTGGCGTGATCGGGGATCGTCACGAGCCGGGTCTTGGAGCGGGGCTTGCCGGGTGAGCTGAAATCCCACTCCATCAGCTCGACATCGAAAAGGTCACGGTGCTCTCGTCCCAGCCCGCAGAGTGCGACGCGTGAGGGATGGGTGTTCGCGCCGATCCAGAACAAACGATCGTCTTCGTAGGGAGCCTGCGTTTGAAGCAGCTCGAGCATCATCGTTTCGGCGTCGTCGATGCCTGCCTCCGGCCAACGCAGGGTGTATGGGCAGGGAAAGGGAAGCGTGCTCGCGGATTGACCGGAGAAGCGAGTGGTGCTGAAGGCCAGGTCGTGGGCCTCGACCCAATGCAAGGGCGGAACTCCGTCGCGGAAAGCGATTCCTCCGCTCCGGCCCACCATCAAGTCCGGCCAATTCTGGACGAGATCGCAGAGCAGCTTCAAGGCGTTGTCCGGTCGGCATTGAAAGCCTTTCGCTGCGGTGATCACAACGCGGTCCACGGCTTCAACCCGGAATGAAATCGTATTATCCTCCATCGCGTTCAAATTCCTGCCCGGTGGAGCCCCCACTTAGCAATGTCCGAATTGGGTGGGAATTTTCTGGCGAAGAACCCGGGGAACGTAGCGAGGTCGATGGCCATTGAGCAATCGGTTTCCTTGTGGCACGTGGGCGTCGTGATGGGCCAAGTTTCCCATTTCAACCACGTAAGCGGAGTAAAGCGAACTCGTTCCTGTATCGGGAAACCTCGCATTGCAAGGACTGAGCCAAAGTAGTGCTCGTCTGGAGCTTCAATGGAGGAGAAATGCATGGTGAAATCATGTTCCGATACGCAGGAAGCGGCGGCGCGATCCAGTAAAACCCACTGCGAGTGTTTGAGCATAACGTTCTCGGGAAGTCGCCTTATCGACTGGAGCCTACGAAAATGCTTTTTCTGCATTGATGACGAATCTTCAAGATCCATCATTGAACGTGGGTCGATCCTTAAAAGGCGCTTCATTTCCCGCCAAGGCTTTATCGGGACGCAGCTCTCGGACACAAACGCGAAGTGAGTGATATCCGAATGAGCTAATCCTTCCCTGAGCAACGCCAGCATTGCCCGAACAAGTGAAATATCGCCCCAACACGTATCGTGCAGTTCAGGGATCAAATAGGGCGTAAGAATCCCCGCTTCTCCAGGAGTCTTGACATGAGCCAACGCCGTGACGTCGCCGATTGCTCCTTCGAGAAACTCTTTCCAGATTTCTGGATGATTGACATTACCCCGGGTGAGAAACAGCAGGCCGAGCTTCGGCGGAGCGGGATCTGATGGCTGCGTTTCGTTGGGATTCCAACGGCTGCCTCCCCAAACTTCTGCGTGAAAGCCTCTGAGCGGGTCGGGCCGAGCTGGAGTGTCGCCATTGTCACAATCGGCTTCATGAGCCGGAGACGGATAAGAAGGCTCGGTCTCCCGCACGAGGTCGGGGTAGCACGCATAGATTGGAACGCTCTGCAGCAGGCCTCCAAACAGGGAATCGGCACTGTAGGAATGGCATGAGCAGGCCTGGGTGCAAGCTTTCAGCGCTGCGAGGACCTGCTTGTAGTAGGGTGCGCGTACTGCGAAAGCGTAGGTACCGGATGCGTCGGTGACCTTGACGATTCCTTGAGAGTAAGGGAGCGGGCGTTCACGGTGGGTGCATCCGAGAAGAAGAATCCCCCAGTCGTCCGGAAGATCGACTTCGTCGAGGATGGATTTGATGTCCGGTCGGAACGTCACATTGTCTCCCAACAGGAGGACGGCGTCGGCGCTCGCTAGCATTGCGCTGCGAAGCGCCAGTCTTTGAGTGAGCGTATGCGCATAGCTCTCGGGATTCGAGTGGCCCCGTGTGTTCTTCACAAACCTTGCGTCGATGGCCCGGAAACGCTTGGCCGGGAGGTCGGCTCTTTCGAGCGCCTCCTCCATCGCGAAACGTCGTTCCTGATTGCGTCCAAGGTTGGTCCAGTAGACTAAAGAAAATGTCGTCTCGGTATTCATGAGCGATTCTTCAGGTCAGGCTTCAAGAAGATCCAACAACAGGCCACCCGCGTCCCCGTAAGTTTTCATCATATGAAGGGCGAAGGCCAGGTTGATCTTCTCCCGTTGATCGCCGCCAACAAAATGCAAGAGCGCTGCATGTTGGTAATCAAGGAAACCTGGGTTGAGGTGGAAGGGGAACATGATTTCGCCCTTCTCAAAAGTTCCGACTCGGAGCGTGGTATCCAGCAAGAGTCGGTTCCACGCCGTTTGGTCCCGCATGTCCGGATGTCGAGCCGGAGTCCTTTCAAAGATCTCCCTCCACTGGGCCATCACCTCGTGGTAGTGTCGTGCCCTGATCGCAACGGTGCCTGCGTTGATCCCGTGCCCATAGGCCCTCAGCCATTGGTTCCGCTCCGGTTGAAGACTCTCTTTGGCTCCGATATAGCCGTTGAATGCGCGGGAATGGAGCATGCTTCGTCCTGCCTCTGGTTGAACGAGGATGTCGGCGTCACTATCGAAAAGATGATCCAGGTTGCGCAGTCCGAGGCAGTCTGCATCAAAATAGCCGATCCATTCATAGGGTGATGGATCGATCATTTCCGCCGCGAGAAAACGGTAGGCAAGTGCCGAGAGCAAGCAGGCCTTGCCCCGATTCTGACTTCCCTCGACCTCCGGCGTCTCGACAAAAACTTCTTCGAGCCCGGGTCGCTGGACCGGAAATAAGGGCTCCGCAAAGTTCCTGAAGACAACGATGTCCCCGCTCCAGAAATGCCGCAGCAATGAGGCGCATAAGAGCTTCGCCATCGTTCGGCTACCGCGCCATCCCGGAGGGGTGAAAGCTACCGTGTAGATCAAACTAGGTTTTTGAAGGGAGCGTTCGTGGGAGGCGGGCATATTTTTTTGCGTGGATCTACGCGATTTCAGGTTGACGACTGCTAGGTTCCTCGTTAAAGGCTTCATCCCGTAGTTCAAACCTTCCTAAAACAAGCCATGAATTCCGAAGAAGTAGTGCCGACACCGTTAAGGGGCAGTCAACAAGAAATCAGCGCAGAAGGCCACGAATGGAATACCGGGATGACCCGGCGGCGGTTCCTTAGAAGGACGGGTGGAGCGACCGTCGCTTCCATGGTGGCTTGGCATGCGTCAGGAACAGCGGCGTGGGCGGGTGGTGAGGGTGGTGGCAGTTCGGGTGGCAGTTCGGGTGGCAGTTCGGGTGGCAGTTCGGGTGGCAGTTCGGGTGGCAGCGGTGGACATTGGGCGGACTACGGTCCTGACGGGAAATGTAAAAAATGCGGTGCCACCAGCGGAATGTACCATATCCCCTTCTGAGCCTTGGATTGCTGTCTCGCATTGATAGATTCAAGATCCGATAATTGAGTTATGTAGTTTAATTGGATCGAGAAATGCTTGGGAGCTGCGGTATGGTGTTTCGGAAATACGGAACGACAACTTCATATTGTTTTGGTCGTATGACTCGTCGGTCCCTTCCTTGATTTCGACATCGCGACATACCTGCCTGTAGCGCATGGTCTTGAGAGCCAACATCGTCTTTCTTTGCGGCGAAGGCCTTTCCCAGAAGGGAACCGCCACCTTCCCCATGGTGGGGTGTATGTATTTGTTCCTCATTAGGTGGGAGAGCAGGTTCGGCCGGGGAGGTGTTGTGAGGGGTGAGAAGCGGCTTCGCAGCTACCGACCGCCGCACCTGCCGGCGGCTATTCAAGCAGTGATTCTCAACGAAGCTGTCCGCCCGCCCAAGCACCCGACCGGCTGGCGCACCCGCCCCATGGCTAAAGCCCACGGAGCCTCAAAGGCCAGTTGTCACCGCTTCTGGACAGCTATTGGCATCAAGCCGGACCACTCTTGGACCTTCAAGTTTTCCATCGATAACGGCTTCGAACCGAAGTTGTGGGACGTCATCGGTCTGTATTGGAATCCTCTTTGCCAAGCCTTGGCGCTCTCCTGCAACGAGAAAAGCCGGTGCCAAGCTCTCAAGCACACGCAACAACCCGGCTTGCCACTGGAAGCTTCACGAGCATTGAGGAGATCAATCAAGCCATCGGAGCCTACCTGTCCCGCGCCCGATAGGAGCCCAGGCGCTACGTCTGGAAAGCCGAATGTAGCGAAACTCACACTACGATCCATCATTTTTTTTCAGTTCCTCATGAACCCTTCCGGTGATGATGATTGGTTATTTGGTAATCTCTGTAATAGTCGATTGTGGGCATTGAGCCGTGTGAGTGAGGAATGGGAACCTAATGCATCTAATATCAGTTAAATGATGAAACCAGGAACTTGCTATCTAGTCGTCATTTCTTCCGTGGTTCTATCAGGTTTGGCTGGATATTATATCGGAGCCGAACGGCAAATGGATACGTGGAGGAAAGGACGAGCATCTCAGGACAACGCATCCATGGTTCACGGAGGCCCGGGGGATTCATGGTCTAAAAGGGAGCATTTAAACGCGCGAAGAATGGAGCGCGATAAAGCCTCAAACACAAACAAGAAAGATGTTCATATTTCCCCTGATGAGGCAAAGGAAATGATGCGTAACGCAGCCATGATAACCGATCAGCGGGAGAAGGCGGCCGCTTATCGAAATATAATGAGGCGGCTTTGTGAGGCGGGATACACAGAAGACGCATGGCAGCTAATTGTGGAGGATCCGGGTTTGGTTCGCGACGCGCAAGTTTATGAATTTTTTACGAGTTCGACACTCGCGTTGTCAACGTGTCTTTCAAAAGTGGCGATGCTTCGGGATGACTCGGAAATGAAGACGGCTTTAGCAGGTTATCTTCAAAATAACCTTCACGACATTAATCGAATTGTGAATGATTATGGCTTTGTGGAGATTACTAATCGACTTAACGAGAAGGATTCACATGCATTGGACGAAATTCTCACGTCGGCCCTCCGAATGAGTTTTGATAATGCGTCCTCAGAGGAGCGAAAGGAAGAAGTTAATCAGATGGTTATTGATTATCATAAAAAGGGGATTGTTTCCAATTCTGATTATGCGACATTTATTGCCAGAAACATTAATTCCAATGAGCCATTTGACATGTGGCAATGGATCTCGGATTCTTCTATGGGTGTGTCGAGTCCAGAAGGAAGCTTCGAGTCTCAAGCTCGAGCTGCTATTGTTGGTTCAATGGTGAACCAGGACCCCGAGAAAGCGATGGCCCAATTGAAGGCGTCTAGTAGTGATGGCTCTTCCTATGATTTGTATCTCGGATTGGAGTCATGGACAAAAACTGATCCTGGAGCCGCATATAATTGGTTTGATGATAATAGAGCGTCATTAACTGCGGACCAACAGGATTCAGCTGCCCGTGCTTTCGCGGTCAATGCTTTAGCTTTCAGAGAATTCGAAGGGGCTGAGCGGTGGGTTGAAAAAATAAAAAATGAAGATCTTAGATCTGATTTGTTGAAGAAAATCAAATTAGGCTTAAGCGAATAGGTCGCGTGGATCAAATGGTTAACGCAACAAACTTATTAAAGTTTTAAGGGGGTAAGCACCGCCGAGTGCTGTCGGTCGCCGAGTGCTGTCTGTTCTTGGGTTGACGGCATGGTTGGGTGGCATAGGCGACAGCGGATCGGTCGGACTTGGCTACCGGGTGCTTGGTGCGGTGCGCGTCGGCCCAAATGGACGGAAGCAGGGCGGGGTTAATCCTGAGAAAATATCTGATTGCTAAGAGTCGGGCTGATTCATAAAAACGCGAATGCATCGAGGGTATCAGGTGGTTGCGGTCACTTCATTTGGACGATCACGATATACCGATCTACTCGCATCTATCACTCGGAGTTGCTGGTTGATCGACCGGCACGAGCTGTGGATGAACACGGAGGATGCGGACGACCTTGCGGCGGCGGATCGGTATTGTGCGGAACATCCCGATTTTTTTGTCAAGGTGGAGAGCTCTATGCCCTACGGCAACGGGATGGGGGGCGCGCGACTCGCCTCGTTCTGGCGGCTGTTGGAGGACGATCCGAAGACGATTTACCTGCGCTTCGACGACGACATCGTCTGGATGGCGGATGATGCGGTGCAGCGCTTGTTGGATTTCCGGATCGATCATCCTGACTTCTTCCTGGTGTTTGCCAATACGCTGAACAATTCGCTTTGCTCCCACCTCCATCAGCGGCTCGGAGCTCTGCCGCCAGCTCCATTTCTCGAATACACCTGCTGCGGCGAACGCTCTTGGCGACGGTGGGAGACGGCGGATGAGGTGCATCGGCGGTTTTTCGAGGCGATGGAGTGTGGCCAATTGGACCGGTTCAAGTTTCCGGCTTGGGAGCTGGTCGGCTACGAGCGCTTTTCGATCAACTGCATGGCCTGGTTCGGAGCGGATAATAGAGCGATTCGTGACCGCATGACCGATAGCGAGGAGATCTGTTTGACGGAGCAGATCCCGAGGCAGTTGGGGCGACGGAACGTCATCGTTGGGGATGCGCTGGTTTCCCATTTCGCCTATTATCCCCAACGGGAGGCATTGGAGGCGAACACGGGTTGGTTGTCGCGCTATTGGGATCTGGCTCGATCGAAAGGGATCATTGCCAGGGATGGACAACCGCGTGAGGTCGTAACGAAGACCCCTCAGATCCCGGTCCGGGAACGATTCCTCATTCTTACCCGCCGGAGCGGCAGCGCCGCGGAGCGCTTGGTCAGAGTCTTGAAACCGCTGGGAAAGGTGGAGGTGGTGGTGGATGAACTCCCGGCGGTGGAAGAGCTTCCTGCCAATCAGGTCTGGATTGCGGCCGAGGACGTGGAGGCGTTTGTCGGAGCGACAACTCCGGCGCTTCCCAGGACGACGGCTTGGGAGCGGGCACTTGCCCATCTTGAGCGGAGTTTTAATCCAAAAGAGGCGGTCTGGTTCGTGGAAGATGATGTGGCGGGTGAGGCGGAAGTATTCGCCCGCTTGGTGGCTGCTACTCGAAGACTGAATCCCGGGCTGGCGGCCACCGACGTGGTTTCCAAAGGTGAAGAGCCGGGATGGCACTGGTGGGAGCTTCTGAGGGAAGAGGACGGGATCTCAGAACCATGGAGGGCGTTTCTGCCTCTGTGTCGGCTGCGGCCTGAGCTGGTAAGAGAGGTGCTGAATTTTCGGAAAGCGCGGGGACGCATGCTACTGCACGAGATCTTGTTCGCCTCGCTTGCCAAAAGTTCGGGGATGTGGTGCCTCGACTGGAAGGTGCATCCGGGGACTGCCCAGCATTTTGGGGCATTCCGATTTCGCCCTGAGGTGGATCGGTGGGTGCGTGGCATCTCCCACCCGGTGAAGGATCAGGACGTTCATTGCGCCGTGTGTGAGGGAGGTTTGGATCCTTACCTTCGGATCGGAAGGGCGAATCTCGAAGGGTGGTCCATCCTTGCTGATGATTACCGGTTCCTCGTGAGCTACTGCCGTGAGAATGGGATCAAGCGGGTCGTCGAATTTGGCCCGGGAGACTCGACCTTGGCATTCCTCGACGCCGGATGTGAGATCCTATCATTCGAGCATAGCCAAGAATGGCTGCATAAGGTGGCGGCGCGTTTTTCCGGGGAGCTTCGTTTGGAGCTGGACTATTGCCCCGAAGATGCAGTTCCGGACCGGGCAACATTGGGCTTTCAACCGGATCTGGTTTTTGTGGACGGTCCGCCGCTCCGAGAGGGACAAACGATGTCCCGGCTGGGGCCATGCGAGTGGGCGCTTGAGCAGTATGGGCGATTTCTTCTGCACGATGCAAAGCGCCCTGCGGAGCAGGCGACCTTGGCTGAGATGGAGAGGCGAGGAATGAGAGTGATCCGGATCGATACCGAAAAGGGTCTGGCGCTTGTTGAGGCAGATCCGGCCGATGGGAGAGGGCTCCGCGGCAGGGATCGGGAGGCCTCGGGCTGAGCGCATCCCCCTGAAGGGGGACTACGTACAGAGGCGGCGGGCTTGTGAGGTCATTCGAGGATCAGATCCGCGACGACGAAGCGATGGTCCGAGTGGCGGGTGGTCACGGCGCGGCAGCCGATGGGCCTGAAGTGGCGGGTGGCGTGGATCTGGTCGATGCGAAGGACCGGGATGCGGCGCTGATAGGTGTTGCCCCAGCCGGTGCCGGCTTCGGCGAATGCATCCTGGAAGTCCCGCGCCATCAGGCGGTGGATGGGATCGGTGGGCGGGGCGTTGAAGTCGCCGCCGAGGATGACCGGCTGCGCGCCGGGGAAATCACAGGTTTCCTCCAGGATGCGGAGGGCGACGGATGCTTCGAAGTGGCGCTTGCGGCGGTTCTCACGATGGATGCGCCAGCAGGAGGGACGCCAGAGGCTGAGGTCGGTGGCGGCGGAGGAAAGGTGGAGGTTGGCGACTTCGATCGTCCGGCCATCGGGCAGGCGGACGGTGACGTTGTGATTGAAGAAACGGAACTTGAGGTTGGGGTTCCGGACCTCGCGGATGATCGGCCAGCGGCTGGCGATGCCATTGAGCGCGTAGCTGCGGTAGTGGGAGTCGGCCCCGAAGATGGTGTCGGAGATGTGCTTCACCCGGACGGCATCGATTTCCTGGAGCAGGAGGATGTCCGGCTGCCAGACGGCGAGATCGGCGGTGGGATCGCCGTATCTGAAATAGGCGGTGTTGAGGGTGGCGATGCGGATCGGTTTGACGCCATTGAGGGCGGCGGCGGGACCCGGTTCCGGCGTGCGGGCCCCGAAGTGACCGATGACGCGGGCTTCGTCCGCGCCGAGGAAAAGGGTGAGCGCCCAGATGGTGGTGACGACCAGCGAGAGGGGGGCGCGGAGGGCGAGGAAAGCGAGCGAGGAGGCGAACAGCCCGAACCCGCCCCAGACCCAGATGGGCATCACGGTGAACGCCGCCAGCACCGAAGGCTGGCGGTAGTAGGCGAAGACGGTGATGAAATGGAGCGCCAGCGAGAGGCCGATGAGGATCCAGCCGACTCGGCGCACGGTGCGGGTGGAGCGAGGCATGGATCCTGGGGCTGGCGGGTGAACTGGGCTTGGCGGATGAAATCCGCCGCCACGATCAAAGCCCGGGGATGCCAAGCCCGCCGGTGAGCTTCTTCATCTCGGTAGCGGTGGCTTCCTTACCTTTGGCGATGGCTTCCTGGACGCCCTTGAGAACGAGGTCCTGGAGAAACTCGACGTCGCCGGGATCGACCACGGCGGGATCGATGGTGATGGCGGTGACGTCGCCGGCACCGGTGGCGGTCACGGTGACTTTATCGCCGCCGACGGAGGCGGTGAACTCCATGGCAGCGAGTTCTTCCTGCTTGGCGAGCATGCCGGCCTGCATCTGCTGGGCCTGCTTCATCATTTTGGCGAGGTTCATGGATTTGCGATTTAAGATTGGAGATTTTGGGAAGGATCAGCGGATTTTGGCTTCGAAGATCTCGAGGGCTTTCTGGATGAGCGGGTCTTGGTAGAACTCGTCCTCTGCGGGTGGCGCGGCGGGCTCGGGGGCCGGGGTGGCGGATGGAGCCGGTGCGGCGACGGGTGTCGGAGCAGGCTCGGGCTGCGGCGGTGCCTCGGGGGCCTCGGCTTCCAGAGCGTCCAGCGAGGCGTCGAGGTCGTCGAAGCTCTTAACGGCTACGGGTGCCGTTTTTTTTTCCGCGGGAGGCTCGGGCGTCGGAGCGGGAGCGGGTGCAGGCTCGGCGGGAGCCGGCGTGGAGGAAACCGGCGGCGTTTGGGAAACGGCGGGCGCTTCCGGCATTTGGTCGGCAACGCCGGCGAGGACTTTGATGAGGTCGTTGATGCGGACTTCACCGAGGACTTGGACGACTTTGATGAGGCCGAGTTCGAGGTGCATCCGCTTGTTGGTGGCCCAGCGCATGCGGCCTTCGGTTTCGGCGAAGCTGTCGATGATCGCCAGCAACCGGTCGGGCGGGTGGGCGGAGGCGGTCTCCACGAGGGCTTTCCAGATTTCCTCCGGGATGCCCTCGCCGCTGGCGGTGGGATCGATGCGGGCGACGAGCAAGGCGCGCAGGCCGCCGATGAGTTCGCCGAGCAGCTGGGAAAGCTCGCGGCCGGCATCGGCCTCGCGCTGGACGATGGAAAGGGCGCGGGCGCTGTCCTTTTCGAGCAGCGCGGTGGCGAGGGCGGCGACGGTTTCACGCGAGGTGAAGCCGAAGACGTCGAGCACGTTGGCCTCGGTGATCGTTTCGCCGCAGAAGGCGACGAGCTGGTCGAGCATCGACTGCGCGTCGCGCATGCCGCCATCGGCACCTTTGGCGATGGCCCAGGCGGCGGCTTCATCGAGCTTCACGCCTTCGTTCGAGGCGATGTAGAGGAGGTGCCGCGCGATGATGTCGGCGGGGATCGGGCGGAGGTCGAAGCGTTGGCAGCGGGACAGGATGGTGGCGAGGATCTTGTGGGGCTCGGTGGTGGCGAAGATGAACTTCACGTGTTCCGGCGGCTCTTCGAGGGTCTTCAACAGGGCGTTGAAGGCCGAGTTCGAGAGCATGTGGACCTCGTCGATGTAGTAGATCTTGAACTGGCCGCTGGACGGGGCGTAGCGGACGGTTTCGCGCAGCGAGCGGACTTCTTCGACGCCGTTGTTCGAGGCACCGTCGATTTCGAGCACGTCGAGCGACCGGCCTTCGGCGATTTCCTGGCAAATGGTGTCGTCCGGATCGAAGTCGGCCTTGGGGCCGCCGGGGCAGTTGAGGGCCTTGGCGAGGATGCGCGCGGTGGTGGTCTTGCCGGTGCCGCGCGGGCCGACGAAGAGGTAGGCGTGGGCGAGACGGTTCTGGGCGATGGCGTTTTTCAGCGTCCGCACGACGTGATCCTGGCCGAGGATGTCGTCGAAGGTGCGGGGCCGGTATTTCCGGGCGAAGACCTGATAGCTCACGGCCGGGAGTCTAGGAGCGGATTCAGGGGGAGGAAAATGGGATAATTGGGGAAATCCGACGAGCGATCGCGCTGGCCCGTCCCGGCGGGGGTGGTAGGGTGCCGGGGCATGACGGAACGGGATCCGAATCACATCGAGGGCGTGGGCTCGCGGCAGCCGGGGGCGACGAAAAAGCGGGGTTTCCCGTGGGTCCGGATGTCGATCTTCGTCCTCGCGGTGGCCGCCGCCGCGCTGCCCTTCACCGAGCAGGGAAGGGGTCTGCTGGGCGCGGTGAAACGGAAGCTGGACGGGCGGATCGAGACCCGGAACGCCGAGGATCAGGATGTTTTCCGCCAGGCGGAGGCGCGGCTGCGGGAGCAGTATGAAGCCGATCTCGAGGCCCTGCGCGATCAGGCCAAGGCGGCCGAGGAAGCGGCGCGGAAGGCGGCGGAAAGGCCCACGGAAACCGTGCTGCCGCCGATCAATGAACACACGGCGCAGAGCGGCGGTGACGTGCGGAAACTGCGTTCGGAAATCACGCTCAAGACCGAAGTGGAGATCGCGCCTGGGACGCTGGCCTCGATCGAGCGCAAGGACGACGACGCCTACGTGGCGACCTACAAGCTGAGCGTGCGGGTGCCGGAGCCATCGAAATCGCTCGCCGATCTGGAAAAGGTGAGCCCCGGGCTCGGCGAAATGCTGCCCGGGATGACGAAGCTGCTGGAGAAGCCGCAGGTTTCCCGCTGGTTCTACAAGCTCTACGAAAACAAGACCGACCGGTTGCGGCGCGATGCCACCCAACTCAACCAGCTGCTCACCCGGCATAATTTCTACGATTGCGAGACGATTCTGAACCTCCGTCACCCCGAAACCGGCCGGCGGGTTTTCCTGATGCAGGCGGAAATGGATGTGGTGTCGGATGGCTCGGATGGTGACCGGCTGGCGACGATGCCGGATGAGATCGTCAACTCCACCCACTACCAGCCCTTCACCAGTTATGGTTGGAAGAAGCGCACGGATATCCCGAACCCGATGGTGGCCGGTTGGAAGAAACGTATCGGCAACGCGGATCGCGAGTTGGCGGATCCCAACACGACGGCCGCCCGCAAGGCATGGTTGCGCGACCGGAAGGCCTATCTCAAGCGCGGCATCGAAGACATGACTTATCGCAGCTTCCTGATTGCGGAATACGATCCCTTCATTGTCATCCCTGTGAACCTGCTCACGGCGAGCGGTGATCCTTTCGCACCGAAGGTGGGCGACTACGCCGTGGTCGCGCATGAGGGCGTGCTTTATCCGGCGATCGTCGGCGATGGCGGCCCGACCTTCAAAGTCGGCGAGGCCTCGCTACGCATGGCGCGGCAGATCAACCCGCGCTCATCGCCCTATTCGCGGCCGGTTTCCGATCTGACGGTGACCTACGTCGTTTTCCCCGGCAGCCGGGACAAGGAGAGGAATCCACCCGACTACGACAAGTGGCGTACCCGCTGTGGTGAGCTGATCGGGGAAATCGGTGGCCTCGGTGAAGGTGCTAAACTGTTCGAGTGGGAAGACAAACTGCCGAAGCCGAAACCGGCCGAGGCTCTCGAACCTGAGCCGGCAGGGCCGCAGGCACCTTCATCGACGGCGGAATAGCAGGTTGCGGAGCATTGGCATTCCTGCCGATGGAACTTTGTGAGAAGCGGGATCGAGGGTCTGCCGGCCGAACGCCGCGGCCCCGAAGAAGCCCGCCCTTTCTTCACCCGATGAAGTCCCCCTCGACCCGCTTGTCGGGGATGCGGAGGTGCTTTTCGATCTGCTGTTCGATGAAGATCGCCTGGTCGGCCTGGCGGAGGTTTTTCAGGATCGTGCGGCGGTGGTTGCCGTTGAAGATGGCCTCGACCTCGTAGGTGGTACTGGGGCCGTTCTTGCCGTGCCTGATTTTCTCCCGGCAGAAGATCTGCGTGAGGCGGGTGGCGTCGAGCCGTTGGTTGCCGCGCCAGGGGATGGGGCCGTGGTGGATTTCGAGCTCGTTGCGGCCGGCGCGGATGGTGGTGGTGTTGAAAAAGGTGGCGGCGAGGAAATAGAGGATGCCGATGCCGATGGCGGTGTGCAGCAGCGCGAAGGCGGACATGAGCCACTGGCCCTGGGTGAGGGCGATGGTGTGCCAGACGATGAGGAAGCCGTTCCAGAAGACGGCGAAGAACAGGAGGATCCAGGCGCTGTGATCGAACCAGCGGCGGCGGATGACGAGTTCGCCGGCCTCCTCGGCCATGGTGAAGCGCGGGGGCAGCCCGACCTGGCCGCGAGGGATGGCTTGCGTGGTGGCGGCGGGCAGGGCGAAGAGCGAGTGGCAGTGACGGCAGCGCGCGGCGGCGATCTGCGGAGAGATGTCGGCGGGATCGAGGACCGAGCCGCAGTTGGTGCACTTGAGTTCGACGAGTTCGCTCACGGTTTTTTCGAAAGGGGAATGAGGATGCGGAAACCGAGGTTGTCGCGACGCAGCAGCAGGTCGGAGGTCCACTGGCGGGTCCATGCGCCGGAGCTGGAATCGATGAAGGAGCCGCCGATGATCACGTGGGCGGGCTGGCCGGCGGGATTGGCGGGGTTGATGCCGGGCTCAAGCGTCCATTCGGCCACGGAGCCGGCCATGCCGCGGAGGCCGTTCGGAGTGGTATCGCGAGGACCGATGTCAGTGACCGGGCCCCAGTCGGCGGGCAGCAGGGTGGAGGGCGATTCGAGCGGCGCGAACCATTCTTCCTGCGTCGGCAGGCGGCCGCCGGCCCACCGGCAGTAGGCGGCGGCGTCGTACCAATCGACGTTCACCACCGGGCAGTTCAGCGACATCGGACGGCCTTCCCAGGTGCGGCCGTCCTGCGCTGCGGAAAACATGGCGGTCCAGTCGCTGGGCTCGTGGTGCTCTTTTTCCGCCGGCTGCCCGGGGTGGTCGAAGACGTCGCGGTCTTCGGGTGGAAGCGCGGAGAGGACGTCGAGAAACCGATGATACTCGCCGATGGTCACCTCGCAGGCACCGAGCTGGTAGGCGGCGAGGTCGGTCTTGTCGCCGTCCGGCGTGAAATAGTTTCCCGCCCCGACCTCGATCGGTCCGGGCACCGAGGGCTCACTAGGAGCGGGCGGCGGGGTGTCGCGGTCTTTCTTCAGCAGACCGGCGAGGCCGAGGCCGGCGACGACGGCGAGACCGCCGAGCACGGCGGGCAGAAGGGCGGTTCTTTTCCGGACAGGACGGGTGGTGGCGGCGACGGGGGAGGACTCCAGAAGCTGGTTCTCGACCTGCTCGCTGTAGGTGCGGACCTGCGCCCAGCCGATGGGCGCGTCAAGGCCCTCGCCGCGCATCCAGGCGAGGACTGTCTGCAGGCGGCCCGCGCCGGGTTGGCCATCGGCGACGATGGCGGGCAGGGTTTCGCCCAAACGCATGACATCCGAGATTTCGCGATCCGGCTCCGGTGCGCCGTCGCAGGCGATGTTTTCGAGGCGCACGGCACCGAGGCCATCGATGTGGATGGCGGCGGGGGTGAGCGGCTCGGTGGCGATGCCTTCGAGCCGGAGCATGGCCTCGGCGGTGCGGCGCAACGCGTGGGCGAGGCGCAGCGGCGGCAGCTTGATGCGGTCCTGGAGGTGGGCGGCGAGGCTGGCGGAGGGGAGATGTTCGAGCGCCACGAAGCACTGTTCCTCGTCCGACACCGCCTCGTAGACCGAGGAGATGAGCGGATGGTTCACCGCGGCTTTGGCGCGCACCTGGGCGAGGAATTCGTCGCGGTATTCGAGCTCGGTGAGTTCGACGATCACGACGGTGCGGCCGACCGAGGTCTGCTCGGCGAGCCAGGTCGTCTGGCCGGGGTGGGTGGCGAGGGGCTCAAGCAGGCGGTAGTCGCCCAACTGACGGGTGTCCATGGATCAGCGTTCGTCGAAGGATGGCAGCTCGCCCATGGGGTCGGTGAGGACCTCGTTTTCCAGCGGAGGCAGCAGGGGCATGTTGGGGTCGAAGCCCGGCATGCCTTCCTCGTCGAGGAAGAGCGGGTCGGGATTGCCGGAAGCTTGCTGTTTGACGTTCGCCTCGCTGGCGAGGTGGCGGGGGCTGGCCTGCGCGTCGATGAGTTCGTTGCGGTAGAAAAGCTCGACGGTCTGACCGTAGTACTTCCGCCGCGGGAAAAGGTGGGCGTCGGCAGCCGGAGGATTGGGGATGGTGTAGGTGACGCGCAGCATTTCCTGGCCGCCGAGCCAATCGATCGCGCCGCTGGCCCACTCGTATTCGGAGGAGGCGTCCGGGCCCATGTTGAGAATCTCGCCCTTGGCGTCTTTGTCGTAGAGATTCACCTTCACGAAAAAATCGTCGGCGGTGGGCTCGGCGCCGGGTGCGGCGGAGACGGGGATGGTGAGGATCACGCGTTCGCCGTCGGGGTAGGAAGTGTCCGGGAAGATGATGACCCGTCCGAGGGCCAGCTTGCCGCGCATGTTCTGCGGCAGGGCGATGCCTTCCTCAAGCTTCTTGGCGGCGAGCGGGTAGAGTGCGCCGGCGCGGCTGGTCCCGAGATTGAACACGCCTTGGAACGCCTCCGCCGCCTTTGCCGCGAGGCTGGTATCGAACGCCGCCATGGTTTCGTAAACCAACCCAAGTTCGTAGAGGGCGTTCGGGTCCTCGGGGTCGCGCTCAAGGGCTTCGGTCAGCTTCGGAATGGCGGTGCCGAAATCCTCGGCCACACGCGCCTCGCGGGCTTCGTGGACCAGTCGCTCGACTACGGGATCGGCGATCGGCGGGGCTTGGAGCGGGCGAGCTTCCGGTAGACGGCGATCCGCGGGGATCGGCTCTGGAGCGGGCGGCAGGGCGACGAGAGGTTTGGCGGGTTCTTTCGGAGCGGGCGGGGCGATGTTGACCAGCTTGGTGACGACTTTTTCCTCCACGCGGACCTCGCGGGCGGCCTCGACGCGCAGGGCCAGGGCGACGCCACCGATCAGGATCTGGACGAACGCGATGAGCCCGATGACCCAGCATGAAAGCTGAAAAAACAGGCCGGCGCGGGCATGGGTGGTCACTTCCGCCATGCGGCAAAACGTAGGGAGCGGTGCTGGAAGTTCAAAGTGCGAAGTTTCGCGCATCGGCTGGCTGCGTCCGACGGTGAAAGTTGGGGCTTGGCAGGCGGGGCGGGGGGGCTAGAGGTGCGGCGTGAGTCGGACCGACGTGACGCCGCGTCGCGACCTCGAAGGGATGTCACCGGTCGAGGTCGCGGGACGGCTGCGCCATCTGCCGGGACTGGTGTTCTTCGATTCGGCGGCAAACGTGCCGGGCGATGCGGGAGCCGCCGTTTCAATCGTGGCTGCGGCACCGGTGGAGGTCTTCCGCGGCTCGATCCACTCGGCTCGGGATCGGGCTGTGCTGGAAATGCGGCTGGCCGAGCGTGGCGGGGAGCCGGCGGCGGACCTCGGGTTTCCCGCCGGAGGGCTGTGCGGGTGGGTGGACTATGAGGGCGGGTTTGTTTTCGGCGACTACCCGCGGATGCTCGTTCATACCGGGGCCGGCGGATGGATGGATGCCGGAGGCTTGGCCGATGAGTTGCGGGATGCCCCGGTTGAGCCGGGGCCGTGGATCGGGTCGGTGGTGGCGGAGTGGACGCGGGAACGGTTCATCGCCGCGGTGGAGCGGATCCGTGAGTGGATCGCAGCGGGCGATATCTATCAGGTGAACGTGGCGCAGGGTTTCACGGCGGAAGTACGAGGAACGTCGTTGTTCAGCCTTTACGAACGGCTGCGCGAGGTTTCCCCGGCACCGATGGCGGCATGGCTGTCGCTCGATGGCAGGGAGGTCCTTTCCTCTTCGCCGGAGACGTTTCTGCGGATTTCGGGTCGCGGCGTGGAGACGCGGCCGATCAAAGGCACCCGCCCGCGCTTTGCGGATGCTGCGGAGGACCGACGCTCGGCGTATGAGCTGCAAACCTCACCCAAGGAGATCGCCGAGCTGGTGATGATCACCGACCTGCTGCGAAACGATCTCGGGATGGTGTGCGAGTTCGGATCGGTGGAAGTGGATGAAATGCTGCGTCTGGAGACCCTGGCGCAGGTGCATCATCTGGTCTCGGTGGTGCGCGGACGGTTGCGGGCGGAGGTTTCGCCGGTGGCGGCGCTGGCACGGTGTTTTCCCGGCGGGAGCATCACCGGTGCGCCGAAGAAGCGGGCGATGGAGATCATATCCGAGTTGGAGCAAGCGCCGCGCGGGATGTATTGCGGTGCGCTGGGCTGCTTCGGTTATCACGGCGAGAGCCGTTTCAACATCGCGATCCGGACGATCGTGCGGGAGGGAGGCCGTCTGAGCTTCCACGCCGGCGCGGGGATCGTGGCGGATTCCGATCCGCAGAAGGAATACGAGGAAACCCTGCACAAGGCGGAAGGCATCCGCCTGGCGCTGGAGGGGTTCAGCGCCTCGGACTCTTGATGAGGTAGCGCCTCGGGATCGCGCCTTCGACGATGTCGTGGTAATGCTCCCTGAGTCGCGCGACTTTTTCGGGATCGACGTCGAGAGCGTCGGCGGGCGTTTCCGCGACCGGATTTTCGTTCCCCACGGGATCGCCGGTGCTTCCGGGGTCGGTCGGGACTTCGGGGTCAGACACCGAGGTTCCGGGGGAGGACGCGATAGGGCTGGGGAAATGGGCGGCACGGTAGTCGCGCATCAGCCCGTCATAGGACTCGGTCCAGGTTTCGGGAAAGGTGGTGACGGCGCTGCGCAGGTCTTCGCTGAGCTCTTCCGCTGCGCGGGTGGCCGCGAGTTGTTTTTCGAGCGTTGCTTCTGCCTCGGGGGTCGGCGTAGGATTGGCGCGGGCTTCGGCGAGCGCTGCGCGGTGTTCCGGGGGCATCCGGCTTTCCAATTTCTGCAGAGCCTCCGCTCCGAGCGGCTGCCCGGGAGTCGGGCGGATGCCGAGAACGGGCGGACGCTTCTCGTCGCTCTCTTCACGGGCCATGGTGGCATCCCGCTGGCTGATTTTCGCGGTGGCGAATTCATCCGGCTGCGGTTCGCCAGAGTTCGCCTTGCGATCAGGCAAAGAGACGAACACGGCCGTGCCGACCGCGAGGATGGCGGTGACGCTGGCGATGAGGACGGTGGGTTTCATAAATGGGGAGCTGGGCAACCTTTACGCCTGAAACCCCACCAGGGAAAGGATTTGTCTGCGGCGGTTTTTGGCGGGAGATCAGGCTTGGCGGATGGCTTGGATGGCTTCGGCCATGTCCGGGGCGCGGAAGGTGGACGAGCCGGCGACCATGACATTGGCCCCGGCGCGGGCGCAGCGGCCGGCGGTTTCAGCGACGATCCCGCCATCGACTTCGATGTGGAAACCGAGCCCGCGGAGGTCGCGCGCGGCGGCGGCGGCTTCGATTTTCGGCAAAACCTCGGCCATGAACGATTGCCCGCCGAAGCCGGGGACGACGGTCATGCAGAGCAGCAGGTCGATGTGATCGAGGTGCGCCTCGACCTCTTCGAAAGGCGTGGCGGGGTTGAGCGCGAGCCCGGCCTGGCAGCCGGCGGCGCGGATCCGGCGGAGCGTGTCGGCCACGTCGTGATCGGCCTCGACATGCACGGTGATGAGGTCGGAGCCGGCGGCGATGAAACGGTCGAGATAGTGGTCCGGCCGGCTGAGCATGAGGTGGACATCGAGGAAGATGTCGTTGGTTTCATGCACGGTCTGGACGACGGCGGGGCCGAAGGAAATGTTGTCGACGAAGTGGCCGTCCATGATGTCCATGTGCAGCCAGTCGGCTCCGGAGCGGATGGCGCGGGATACTTCTTCGCCGAGCTTGGAGAAGTCGGCGGCGAGCAGGGAGGGCGCGATGACGCGGTCGCGGCAGGTCGGGGGAATCATGGGTGGTCAGCGTTCGAGGATCTCGATTTCGTAGCCATCCGGATCGGTGACGAAGGCCATTTTGCGGTCGCCGGAGGCGAACTTCTCCCGCCAGCCGGACGGCCAGATTTCGAGGCCGGCTTTCTCCAGGGTATCGCAGTATTCGATGATGTCGGGCACGCCGACGCAGGTGTGCATGAGGTCCTCGGGGCAGGTGGTCTTGTAGTCCTCTGACCAGGTCAGCTCGAGGAAGACGTCGTTTCCGGGGAGTTCGAGAAAGGCGAGCTGATTGCCTTGCGGCGAGCCTTTGCGCTCTTTTTCGGCGTAGCCGAGCTTGGAGTAGAACTCGATGGACTTGTCCAGGTCCTGGACGCGGATGCGCGTGTGGAGAAATCGGATCATGGCGGGGCGAAGATGGGGTGGGAGCGGGGGGCTGTCAGCGGCGAAATCGTGCCGAACCGCGCATGGAGTGTGAAATCTCTCTCCGGACATGACGAGGGCTGGCATCCCGGGGGAGGCGGTGTTAGGGGTGTAGGACCATGAAAACGATCGTAGCAGCAGTGGATTTCTCCGACTCGACGCCCGGCGTGCTGAAGGCCGCGCGAGCCCAGGCCGGAGCCTTCGATGCGGCGCTCCATCTGGTTCACGTGCTGGAGCCGGAGCCGTCCTACACCGCGTATGGATTCACGCCGGATGAATTCCCGGCGATGCATGTCTTTCAGGAAGAAGCCCGCAAGCGCGCTGGCAAGAAGCTCAACGAGCTGGCCGGGCAATGCGGCGCGGAGGCGGTGCTGCTGGAAGGCAGTCCGCTCCATGCTCTGATGGAGCACGTGAAGAAGACCGGTGCCGAACTCGTCGTTCTGGGCTGCCACGGACACGGAATGGTGGCCTCTCTCCTGCTCGGCTCGGTGGCGGAGGGCATGGTGCGAAAGGCGATCGTGCCGACGATGATCGTGCCGGTGACCGAGGGGAAGGACTGAACCATCGCGGGAAAGAAGCGCGGCGGGCGGACGTAGAGAGCCGGCGATGCGGAGCCTGTTGTTCCTGACCCTGTTTTTCATGGCCGGCCTGAGCGAGGGCGGGGAAAGGTTTGCCAACCCGGTGGCGGAGCGTGGTGCCGATCCGTGGGTCATCCGCCACGAGGGTCGGTATTACTACTGCTTCTCCAGACGCGGTGCGGTGTGGGTGGCGTCGTCCGCTTCCCTGATCGGCGTGTTTTCAGCAGAACCCGTGGAGGCCTGGCGGCCGGAGCGTGGGAAACCGTGGTCGCACGGGCTGTGGGCACCCGAGTTGCATAGGATCGGTGAGGAATGGATCATCTACGTGGCGGCGGATGATGGCGACAACGCCAACCACCGGATGCAGGTGCTGCGGCGCAAGGGTGCCGATGCATGCGGGGAGTTCGAGCACCTCGGTCCGCTGGACCTGCCGGAAAACCGGTGGGCGATCGATGGCACCGCGCTGCAACACAAGGGCAAGCTCTACCACATCTGGTCCGGCTGGGAGGGCGCGGAGAACGTGCGGCAGAATCTCTACATCTGTGCGATGGAGGATTCCTCCACTCCGGTCGGTCCGCGGGTGCTGATTTCCAAGCCGGAGCACGCATGGGAGTTGCGTGGCGGAAGCCCGGAGATCAACGAAGGGCCGACGGTGTTGCAGCATGAGGGCGAGACCTTCGTGATCTATTCCGCCAGCGGTTCGTGGTCCGACCACTACTGCCTGGGAATCCTCAAGCTGGTGGGTGACGATCCGATGGAGCCCGGGTCCTGGGTGAAGGCGACGCACGTGTGGTTCGAGGGCACGCGGAAGGTGATCTCGCCGGGTCATGCGTCGTTCACCGTTTCGCCGGATGGCAGCGAGCACTGGATCGTGTATCACGTGGCGCGGCATCCCGGCGCGGGCTGGGACCGGCAGGTCCACATCCAGCCGTTTGAGTTCGACGCCGGCCGGGAATGGCCTGAAATCGGCAACCCGGTCCGGGCGGGCCAGAAAATCGAGAGGCCTTCGGGCGATTTTTGAAAATGGACGAGACCGACAGCGGGGAAACCGAAGGAACCTGCGAGACGTGCGGGGCGACGACGGAGCTGCGCTTCGGCGAGCGTTGGATTTGCGAAGCCTGCTACGTGGCGGCCGGTGCGTGCTGCGCGGGCGATGACGAGGACTGAAGCGACCGTTCAGGGCAGCTTGCCAATGCGCGCTTCCAGGTCGACGTTCGGCGGTGCGCCCAGTTCGAGGGCCTTGCCGTAGGCTGCTGCGGCGTCCTTCTTGCGGCCGAGGCGGGCGAGCAGGACGGCGTAGTTGTAGTGGGCTTCCGTGAGGTTCGGGTCACAGGAAATGGCCATGCCGTAAGCGTCTTCCGCGCCGGCGAGGTCGCCGCTTTTGAAGAGCAGGTCGCCGAGCTGGAAATGGGACAAGGCAAGCGTGGGCGAAAGCTCGATCGCCTTGCGGGTTTCCGCGACGGCTCCATTCCCATCGCCGAGTTTTCCCAGCAGATAGCCCAGCATGCGGTGGGCGTAGGGGTTTTTCGGATCGAGTTCGGTGGCGCGGCGGAAGACGTCGGCCGCGGCGACGACCTCCTCCAGCTTCAACTGCACGACCCCCAGCTTGCACATCGCGGAAACATCGCCGGGATGGCGGTCGATCATGATCTCGAACGCTTCGCGGGCGGCGTGGAAGCGACCGTTGCGGAAGGCGCGGGTGCCGGCCGATTCGTAGGGCTTCAGCTCGCGGCTGAGGTCGGCGAGGTCGCGCTCGACCTCCGAGCGGGGGCGGGCGTAGGGCGAGATGATGGTGCCGTCGACCTCCTGGCCTTCGATGACTTGAAGTTCCTCCGGGGAGAGATTGAGCTCGGCACCTTGGAAAATGTCGAGGGCGCGCTGGATGTCGGCGTCCTGACGGGCGGTTTCGCCGAGCGAACTCATCAGGATCTCGCGGGCTTCGACGCGCTTTTCCTGGATCTTCAACTGCCGCTCAAGGATGCCGCGGAGCATCCCGGCTTCGTCGGAATTCACCGCGTGCTCGTCCACCGAGGCCACCTCGCCGCGGAGGCGGGTTTGCAGCTCGGCGAGGCGTTGCTGCTGCTCCTTGTTTTCCTGCCGGTATTCCTGGATGCGCAGCTTGGAAATGGCGAGGTCGCGCAGGGCTTCAAGGAGGTCCTCCTTGGTGGCGTCGTTGTCCTCTTGAACGGCCTCGTAGCGTTTCTTGGTTTCGCGGAGTTCGCGGTCGAGCGCGAGGTTCTGGTCGATGACTTCCTGGAGTTGGCCGGCCTTGTTGAGCTTGAGCAGGGCGGCCATCTGGTCGCGTTCGCGAAGCAGTTCATTGCGCTCCTCCTGAACTTCGTTGAACGAGTCGCGGAGTTCGGTCAGCTCGGTCTGCAGGTGGTCGATCGTCTTGTTCGCGGCGGCGAGTTGCTCGTCCTTTTTCTTGATCGTTTCGTGGAGCGACTGGATCTGCTTGAGCTGCCCGGCGACGACCTGATTGGAAGCCTTACGCTCTGTTTCAAGATCGCGTTTCGTGTCGGCGAGTTCCTGTTCGATCTGCTTGATCTGGCCGAGCAGGCGGGCGCGTTCGTTCTGCAGCGCATCGACCTGGCCGCGGGCTTCCTCGGTTTCCTTGCGGGAGGCATCGAGCGCGCGACCCATGACGGCTTTTTCCGCCTCAAGCTTGTCGATGCGGCGGGCGAGACCGTCGATTTCCCCCTGCATCGGGGCTTCGGCGGCTTGTCGGCGAAGCCGGTCAAGTTCGGTGCGGGCCCGTTGCAGCTCGGCCACGGCACGGTCGCGCTCGCGTTCCGACTGCTGACCGCTGGCGATTTGCTGTTTCAGCGATCCCACCTCGTTCTGCAGATCGCGGATGCGGCGGGAGGCGAGGGTCTCCACCGGCCGGGCGGATTCGATGGGTGCGACGGGGAGCGTTTCGAGAAGTCCTTCGTCGTCGGCGATCCCGCCCTGGCGGGCACCGCCTTCCAGCTCGGCGATCGCGGCTTGGTCCTTTTCCTGCTCGCGGCGGGCATCGGGAAACACCTCGGCGATGGCGTCGGAGACCTTGCGACGGCGGCTCTCGACCATGTCCTTTTTCCACTCCGGAAAGGTGCGGGAAATGGTGTCGAAGAGTTCGCCGGCGCGTCGGAGCTTGCCGAGCGCCTCGGTGGCCTTGCCTTCCTTGGCGAGCTTCTCCGCGTCGTTGCACAGCAGCCAGCCTTGGAAATAGACGTCGGAGGGATCGAAGGCCGCGGGAGCCTCCGCGACCGGCGCGGGTGCCTGGCCGGGAGCGGGCATCGTGCCTCCGGCCAACGCGGCGAGGGCGAGCGCGGTGGCGGCGAGCGGACGGTGGATTCCCCGGACCATAGCGGGCGGAGGCTAGGGAGCGCCGGGCGGAGCGGCAAGGGGAAACGCGGGTGGTTAGGAGCCGCAAAATGGCAGGACGCGAACCGCTGAACCGCGGCCTTTCAGGGCTTGTTCGCCTTGCAGCGTCCCTGACGGCTCAGCGTCGTCTTCGGGGGAAAGTCAGTGCGGCCAAGCCGGTGAGCAGTGCGACTCCGGGCTCCGGGACGAGAGTGAGGTTGTCACGGAGGACGTCGTCATTGGTCGACCCGATGCGGGATGCGATGAGGATGTCCTGATAGCCACGGCCGTTTTCAGGGTTGCCGGAGTCGCTGACCAACACCCAGAGGTGGTAGTTCTGGGCCGTGTAGGTTTCGGTAACACCGGCGCTGGAAAGCTGGTCGAGCCAGTTCTGGGCGAGGGCGATGGCGTTGTTCCGGGTGGCACTCGATTGGCTCCCGACATAGATGTCGCCGCTGGTGGAAGCGAGGCTCAGATCGGCATCATGCGTCACCTCCCACAGCGCGAGCTGGAAGGCCTGGGTGAGAGGATTGCTCCACGAGTAGCTCCAATCGGTGAGGGTCTCGGAAGGGGCGTAGTTGTCGAAAAGCCACTGCGCACGGGCGGCGCGGAGGTTTCCCAGTCCGCCTGCCGGTATCCCTGAGCTGGCGGTCCCTGCCTCGCCCGCGCGGCCCGCTGCGGCGTAGGGCATGGGTGCCACCTCGAAGGTGTAGGACGAGGCGCTGATGGGCTCCGCCAGCTCGGTGCAGAAGGCGACCAGTGGATCCATGGAGTGCGGCGTGCCATCGACCGCAGTGATCTGGGCCTGAAAGCCGATGGCGTAGACGGAGTTCGTGCCGGCATCACCCTCATGAAAGCCCGAGTACGTGTTTCCGGGCTGACTGCTCTCATTCACCGAGACGGTGAACGATACCAGATTCTGACCATGCGCTGCCGACAGGGTCAGCAGCAGGCACGGTAGGGATATCCGTACGCGTTGGGGAATGCTCATGCGGGGGTGTGCTTCCGGGGGAGGGAAGTCTTTGGGGGTGGATGATGTCGGACGAACCGGTGCTGGGGGGCACCCCCAAGGGGACTGCCATGGAAATTACGAAAGATCCATAAAAATTTAAGGACCCTTAATTAAAATTCCAAGAGGCCTCGAAGGTCAGCCCGCCCCGGGGGGACGATCATTCTACCCGCAGCCGCACGAATCGCTGTCCCGTCCCTGCCGGGACGTGCGCACGAAACGTGTGCGCTTCGGTGTCCTCGGCGGTGACCTCAAGGGTCACGCCCGCGTCGCTCCAGCTCAGGAGATCATCCGACCACTCGACGGTTGCCGTCGCTTCGCTCGAAGCCTTGAGATGGTTGAAAACGAGCATCCATTCCTCATCGACGAGCGTGATCGCGAGGCCATCGCCAGCTGTCGTCGGATCGCTGCCGAGATAGTATTCGATGAGATTGGCGAGGCCATCGCCATCGGGATCGTCGTCGCGCTGGGTGAAGCCGGTGGCGAAGGTGGCGATCCAGTTTTCGTAGCTCACTGGAGCCTGGTTCCGAATGGAGATCGTTACGGCGTCCGAGATGCGGGAGGCCCCTTCGTCGTCGGTGGCACGGATTGTCAGAATGTGCTCGCCCTCCGCGGGGGAAAAGGCGAGGGCGAAGGGAGGGCTGGGATCGATGACGACCGGCACGCCGTCATCGAGCAGCTCGATGCTGGTGATGGTGCCGGTTTCCCCGTCCGCTGTGAGGTCGGTGGCGGTGAACGCGATATCGACCTCTGTGCCGGGGCTGAAGACCGCGCCGTCCGAGGGAGAGTCGATCGACACGACGGGCGGTGGGTTGAAATCAACCTCCGTCACGCCATGGAGAGTGAGCGTGGCGCCGGTCAATGAGCCGGCGTCCAGCTCCACCTCGTCGGTGACTTTCAAGGTCCAGATTCCATCGGCGATCTCGCCCCAGTGCCGGACGCTGGAAAAGGTCCAGGCGCTGTAGTGATTGGCGGTGTCGTCATGGGCTTCGGCGAGCCGACTCTCCGTGCCCGAGGGCGAGATGAGCGTCACGGTAAGGTCGCCGCGCGAGGTGTGGTTGGCGGTGAAGGTGAGCGTGACGTGCTCGCAGCGCAGCTCGCTGCCGGAGAAGTCGAAGGTCCGGGTGATGCCGGCGGGGTTGTCGTCCGGGATGGCGATGGAAACGCCGCCCAGATCGCGGGTTTCGGTGCTGGCCGCGGGGAGCTTGATCCAGGTTTCTGCCAGGCTGACTGCGGCGGTGGCATCCACGAGTCCGGCGCCGAACTTGTGGTTGAAATGAAAGCCCGCGGCGTTGTCGACCCAGTCGCCGTCGGCCGGCTGGATTTTGGCGGCGCTGCGGATGAGGATCTCCTGCACGTCGCGCCAGCCGAGACCCGGGTTTTTCTCCAACATCAGGGCAACCACGCCGGAAACGACCGGGGTGGCGGATGAAGTGCCGCCGAAGTCGCTGGCGTAATCGCCGAACTCATATCCACTCGACCCGGTGCGGTCGGTGGTGGTGATGCCGAGGGCGGAGCCTGATCCATCCGAGGGCGCGGCGATGAGGATGTTGGCGCCGGGCTCGGCGTAATAGGCCTGGCGGCCGAGACTGTCGATCGCGGTGACGGCGATGGTGTGGATGTCGTTCGCATAACCATCGTAGTTCGAGTTGTCGTCGCTGCCGAGGCCGTTGCCTGCCGCCCAGGTGAAGATGGTGCCGAGGCCACCGCGCCCGTTGGCGGCTGCCGAGGCAAAAGCCGCGCGGGTCAGCGAGCCGGGGGCTTCCAAAGTATAGCCGTTGTCCTCCGGGCCCCAGGAGTTCGATTTGATATCGATCAGATCCGGCAGGTAAGCCATGGCATCGGCTTCCATGGTGTCGGTGGTAACCGCGCCGATGAGCCGCATGCCGACCAGTGTCGCCTCCGGGGCCACGCCGGACACGCCGATGCCGTTGTTTCCGCGGGCGGCGGCGACCCCGGCGCAGGCCGTGCCGTGGTCGTCGTCGAAGTTCGCCGGGTTCGGGTTGTCATCTTCGCCGTTCCAGTCCCAGCCGTTGATGGTGTCGATGTTTCCGACCAAGTCCGGATGAGCCGTCTGCACACCATCGTCCACCACCCCGATGACCACGCCGTTGCCACGGATGCCAACTGTACCGCCGTAGTTCCATGTCGACTCGATGTTGATGTCGGTGCCTGCGGAGGAGCCGGATTGCTTGAGATGCCACTGGTCGGAGATCAGCGGGTCGTTCGGCAGGGTGCGGTGGTGCTGTTGTTTCGCGAGTTGCACTTCGGCCGAGGCCACGCCCTGCGAATCCCTCAACCCCTCCACGGCCGCGAGTGCTGCAAAAGGATCGGCGGCAGTGAGGACGACGTGGTCCGGCGCGTAGGCCGGGCGCTCTTTTACCTTCAGCCCTGGGGGCAAGGGGAGATCCTGATGGTACGGTGAGAGGCGGACGGTGATGTCCCGGGTGATCACATAAGTCCTGCCGGGATGTTCTTCCGGATGGCAGACGGGATGGACTTCGCCCCCGGCCTGCATTTCCGCCAATCGGCGGGGAAGGTCGGACGGAGTGGTTGCCGGAGGGTCGAGCGTGACCAAGCGGTCCGTGCCGCCGGGCAGCCGGACGACCGCCCGGTCCAGAGCGAGCTGGAAGACGGTGGGTGCGCCATCACTGCCGGTGGCGGTGAACTCCTTCTCAGGGATTGCCCGGGGTCGCTCAGGATTCGGGTGGTCCGTGATGCCTCGATGTTCCCCCTCCGCCGTCTCCTCGCGGTCCGGCTGCGTGCAGCTCACGAAGCCGATGGCGGTCAGGCAAACGGTGAACGTGAGAAATCGGGCTTTCACTATAGGAACGGCCTCCGCCGGGAGAAGATCGTAGAGGACCAGCGGGTGACCTGCAAAGCACTCAAGTCCACCGCCTGGCCCGAGCCGGATTTCGCCGTGATCGGAATCTTTGACCCGCAGTCAACGCGCTGTTGTCGTCAGGCGGTTGCAGTGCTTCGATGAGCCGTAAAAATGAATCTTGTTCGAAGCCTCGTCCCATTTGGGCTCTTTTTCGTCTCCCTCATCTCCCTTTCACCTCCGCTTTCCGGGCAAGCTGGGGAGACCCCAAAGCTTCCGGATCACTCCTTGCCTGTGTTGCAGAATTGGCTGCATCAGAATAGCGAAGTCGTGGAAGTTTGTGTGTTCCGCGAAGAGTGGAAGGCTCCGACAGAGCGGTTGCCGAAGGGCATCTTGACGCGTTTTGGGACGATTACCCGTGTTCACAAAGGAGAAGTGAAAGTGGGTGAACGTGTGGCCTTTGCAAGCCTCGTCGAGTTTCCGCCTTCGGATTGGAAACGCGAAGCGAGGCTCAGACCGAGCCGCATGTCGCTGGTGGATGGAGAGATGATGATCGTGATATTCTCCCGGGCGGAGTGCGAGAATCAGGATGGCTATTGGAATGTGGGATCCGATATTTCGAGATTCTCATTTGACGATCCCTTCTATCAGGCTTTTCAGCTGGAAAAGAAGAGGGACCCGAAGCTTCGCGGGATTCCAAATTGAACGATCGAGCTTCGAGCGGAGCCGGAGGACGGGGATGTCTCACCTCCTATCCCCGGCTATTCCCGCTTTTTTGAATACTCCTTTGCAGCTTTCTTCATCTTCCGAAGAGAGTCGCGATTGTCGGCGGAATATTCCTTTTGGTGGGTGAATTCCAAGACTTCGCCGGTCTCCGGGTTCACCAAGGCAAGGAATGGGTAGGTCCCCACGGAGGCGAATTTCTTCGCGACCGCGTCGGGTAAGCCGGCGTAACCTTCTTTCGGTTTCACGTGGACCCAGACGGCTTTGTTCCGAAGGGATTTGACCATGGCATTCGAGGTGGACTCGCAGATCGGGCAGGTGGTGTTGATTTCGGTCAGAAAGACCGCGACCGGTAAGCCTTCGGCGACGGCTTGTTCCTGGGCTTTCGCATAGGATGCCTTCGGCAGGTAGTCACGAGGCATGTCCACTTCGCCAGCGATGGCGAGCATGGGGCCGGCAAGCATCCCGACGAGGCAGGCAGTGAGGTTTCGGATCATGTCTGGAATGAAAGAGGGGCGAAATGCGAAGATCAAGGATGCAGAGCCGACGCTCTCACGGCCCCTCACGCCGCTGCATCGCGTCGAGTTCGGCAGGTCGTTGTCGCGGTGAGGCTCCGGGGTGGTCGATGTCGTCAAGGTTCTGCTCCGGGTCCGGCGAGGAAAGCGCGCGGTCTTCTTCCTCGCTCTCCACGGTTTCACGCAGGTCGTTTTCGGCCGCGTTGAGGCCGCCATCGACCAGGTCTTGCACGAGGCGGTCTTCACCGGGCTCGGGGAGCTTAGCGCTGGTGTCTTCGGACGGAACGGAAGGTTGGGGATCGAGTGGTGTCATGGATTGGTTCGTTCGGGTTGTCTCCTCACCTCTTCGCACATGCCGTTCCAACGAGTGCGCGCAGCTCAGCCGTTGATGATCTCCCCGCCGTTGGGGTGGATCACCTGACCGGTGACGTAGTTGGCCGACGAACTCGCGAGAAACACGTAGCACTCCGCGCATTCCCAGGGTTGTCCCGCGCGGCCGAGCGGGGTGGACGTGCCGAAGGTCTCCACCTTCTCCGGCGGGAAAGTGGAGGGAATCAAGGGTGTCCACACCGGCCCCGGCGCCACCGCGTTGACCCGGATGCCCTTGCTCGCGAGCTGGGCGGAAAGCGAGCGGGTGAAGCTCACGATCGCCCCCTTGGTCGCGGAGTAGTCGACGAGCCCCGCGCTGCCGCGGTAGGCCGTCACGGAAGTGGTGCTGATAACGCTGCCCGTAAGGGATTTCTCCAGGTGGGGCAGAGCGGCGCCGGTGAGATAGAACAGGGGAAAGACATTGGTGCGGAAGGTGTTCTCCAACTGCTCCTCGGAGATATCCAGGATCGACTCCTGCGGATGCTGTTCCGCGGCGTTGTTCACCACGATGTCGAGTCCGCCGAACTCTTCCACGGCCTTGTTGACGGCTTCGACGCAGGCCTCCTTGGAGCGCACGTCGCAGCGGTGGATCAGGCACTTGCACCCCTTCTGCTCGACCAGGCGGGCGGTATCGCGGGCGTCTTCGGCTTCATCCAGATAGACGATCATCACGTCGGCACCCTCGCGGGCGAAGGCGAGGGCGACGGCCCTGCCGATCCCGGAGTCGCCGCCCGTGATGAGGGCTTTCAAACCGGCGAGCCGGCCGGCCCCCCGGATGGTTTCGTTCTCGGAAACCGGCTTCGGATGCATCGGTTTCCGGCGGCCCGGCTGGCGGGACTGGGACTGGCGCGGGAGTTCGGCGGTGGCGCTGGTGGAGCGGGATTGATTCGGCATGGCGCGCGGCTTCCGCAGACACCGCGCCAGAGCGGGAGTGATTGAAATTCAAAGTGGTTTCCCATCGAGGGCTTGGGCGGCAGATGCGATCTGCACCAAACCGGCGCAGAATGCGCGGCGAGGACGGAGGTAGGGGCCTCACAAGGCAAAGGCTGCGTCCGATCCAGATGAAGGCAAAACGCACGAACTGCCTGGGGAGCATTGCATAATCACCGGGTCGGACAGAAGTGGCAGGCCGGAGGAGGTTGATCCCCAAGGGGAAGGACGATGGTGCATCCCCTGCTGCATTTCCTGAGAGTCCTCTACCGATTCATGATGCTACGATTTCTCCCATGGCGGATGCTGCTCAAGTATGCCGCCCGCCGATACGGGGTGCTGGACCCAGTCACCCTGCTCGCCCGCCTGCGCGGCTTTGCCCAGCCGTCCGAGGTGGCCGAGCCGATTGAGCTCCTGCGCGCCGGGATGGTCTTTCACGCACGCGGGCTGGTGAACGCGAAGGCGATCCAGCACAACCTCGACTGGGTGTGGCCTTACTGGGTCGAGCGTCAGTTCAACCCGGCCGATCCGTCTTTCGTGCCACGCGCGTTTTCGTTCAGTCACATCAATCTGACGCACCGCAACTGGACCGCGGTGGGCTCGCCGAATCTGCCGGTCTATCCGTTGGTCGACCCCCGCGGGCTGGTGACGCCGCTTTATGACGGGTGGTCGCTCGACTTCTGGATTCTCACCGAACGCGGACCGCGGCTGCTGCCCAGCAAGCTGGAGGATGCGCAGGTGAGCCAGAAGCTGGACCTTGATCCCACACTGTCCGTGACCACGCGGAGCACCCGCGATCGGATGAGTCTGGAGGTGACGACGAGCCTGGAGGATCGGGCTGAGGGAAATCCTGGGCTCCTCAGCGTGGCCCGGGCCGACGCTGGTGAGCGCGGCTGGCTCGCGGTGGCGATCCGTCCCTACAACCCGGAGGGCGTCCAGTTCGTGAACCGCATCACGGTCGATCCCGAACGCCGGCGTATCGAAGTGAATGACGAGGCGGTGATCCACCTCAGCCGCAGCGCCGGCGCGGTGAAGATGGCCCGCTACGAGGAAGGCGACGTCTCGCTTCATCTGAAACGTGAGTCGTCCGCTTCAGAGGTCGATTGCGAGGTCGGGCTCGCGACGCTGGCGGCGCTGTTTCCGCTCGACGATTCCGGAGTGGCGGAAATCGAGGTCCGCACCGATCTCCAGCGCGACCTGCCTTCCAAATGCCCGAGGAGCCGGGTGGCGCTGGCGGATCAGTGGAAAGAGGCGATCGCCGGCACCGCGCGGCTTTCGATTCCGGACCCGCGCATGCGCTTTCTTTACGATGCCGCGGTGCGCACGCTGCTGATGCTTTCCGCGGGCGACTACTACCCGGGCCCATACACCTACCGGCGGTTCTGGTTTCGCGACGCGTGCCTGATGCTTCATCCTCTGCTGGCGATTGGCTGTGCCGACCGGACGGAGCGGATCCTGGCGGAGTTCCCGGTGCGGCAGACGCTCTCGGGATATTTCTCCTCGCAGGAGGGCGAGTGGGATTCGAACGGGCAGGTGCTGTGGATCGCCGCAAAATTCCTCCGGCTGAGTGGTCGGCGGCTGCCTGCGGAGTTGGACAAGGCCTTGCTCAAGGCTGTGAGGTGGCTGCGCCAGAAGCGCCTTCCGGAAACGGCGACAAACGGCACGGCGGGCCTGCTTCCCGCCGGGTTCAGCGCCGAGCATCTGGGGCCGAACGATTACTACTACTGGGATAGTTTTTGGGCGCTCGGAGGGTTGCGGTGCATGGCCGAGGAATGGCGGCGTCAGGGAAATGAGGACGCGGCCGGCGAGGCGGCGGATCTGGCGGAGAAATACGAAGCGGCGCTGGAAAGCAGCATCTCGGGCGTCCCGATCGAGAAATCACGCGGTGGGATTCCGGCTGCTCCCGGTCGGAGGATGGATGCCGGGGCGGTGGGTTCGATGGTCGCCGACTATCCACTCCAGCTTTATCCCCCGGCGGAGGCACGGCTGATGAAGACGCTCGATTTCCTGGTGGAGCATTCGTTTCACCGCGGCGGGTTTTTCCAAGACATGATCCACTCCGGGATCAATGCCTACCTCACGTTGGATCTCGCGCAAACGCTGCTGCGGGCCGGCGATCCGCGGTTCGCGGCGCTGATGCGATCCGTCGCGGAGCTGGCCACGCCCACCGGTCAATGGCCGGAGGCCATCCATCCAAACACCCTCGGCGGCTGCATGGGCGATGGCCAGCACGGCTGGGCCGCGGCGGAGTGGGTGATGATGATCCGCAACTGTTTCGTCCGCGAGGAGGCCGACCATCTGGTAATCGGCTCGGGACTGCTGCCGGAGTGGCTTGAACCGGGCGAGCCGCTGGCATTCGGCCCGACGCTTACCGCGTGGGGAGCGGTGGCGATTCGCCTCACGGGGAACCGGGTGGAGATCGACGCGCAGTGGCGGGACGAAATCCCGATGTTCCACCTCCGCGTGCCGGGTTTCAAACCGCGGGAAGCCGCAGGCGGCGAACGGGTGATCGAACTCGAACGTGAAACCCCATGAACCTCGCGCTTTTCACCAACACCTACATTCCGTTTGTCGGGGGGGTGGCCCGCTCGGTCCGCACCCTGGAGCTGGAGTGTCGTCGCCGCGGCCACGAGGTCGCCATCGTCGCGCCGGAACTCGATGGTGCCGAGCCCGCCGAGCGGGTCCTGCGCGTCCCGGCGATCCAGGATTTCCATGGCAGCGGATTCTGTGTGCGCATTCCACTCCCGAATCTGGTGCGGGACTTCATGGATGAATTCTGTCCGGACTTGATCCACAGCCATCACCCGTTTCTCCTCGGCGATGCGGCGCTGCGCGAGGCGTGGAAAATGCGCGTCCCGCTGGTGTTCACGCATCACACGCTCTACGAGCAATACACCCACTACATGCCGCTCGATTCGGTGGCTTTGCAGCGTGCGGCGATCCAGCTCGATACCGAATATTGCAACCTCTGCGACCGCGTGATCGCTCCGAGCGAAAGCATTCGCGAGTTGCTGATCGAGCGCGGAGTCGAAACCCCGGTCGAGGTCATTCCCACGGGCATCCAGGTCGAGGATTTCGCTGCCGGCGATGGTGGTCGTGCGCGGGAAAAGCACGGCATCCCGCAGGACGGGAAAGTCGTTGGCCACGTCGGACGTCTTGCCGGGGAAAAGAACCTGCCCTTCCTGGTAAACGCGGTGATCGAGGCCATCCGCGATCGCGACGACGTCGCCTTCCTGCTGGTTGGCGACGGCGAAGAACGCGCCGCCTTGCAGGAAACGCTGGAGCGCGAGCTGGGCGCGCGCGCGTACGTGACCGGCAGTCTTTCCGGTCAGGAGCTCTTCGATGCCTACGCCGCGATGGACGTGTTCGTGTTCGCCTCGCAGTCGGAAACGCAGGGCATGGTGCTGGCCGAGGCGATGGCCGCCGGACAGCCCGTCGTCGCGCTCGATGGGCCGGGTGTCCGCGACATCGTGATCGATGGGAAAAACGGCCGCCTGCTGGATGGCGGGGCGAGCGAGGTGGAATTCGCGGGTGCGCTCTCCGCGATGCTCGATGATCCGGGCCTTCGCGGCGGCTGGCGCGAAGCGGCGCTCGAACGGGCTCACGAGTTCGGCACGCGGGCGTGCGTCGAGGAAATGCTGGCCTGCTATGGCCGGGCGATCGCCGACTATGAACATCGTAGATCCGAGGACCTGGGCGTGCTCCAGCGGCTCGTCGATGGTGCCGAGGCGGAGTGGGACCTGATGAGCGCCAAGCTCTCCGCCGCCATGGCAGGTGCCACCGAGTCCCTCGCGCCGGAGGAGCAGTCATGATCAGCCGCGTCCATGTCCGCTTGCGCTGGCTGCGCCGGAAGCTCAGCCGCACCCACCTGGCCGCGCGGTTCCTGGGATACGAGCTCCCCGCCGGCGACAGCCATCTTGGCGGCCTGATCATGATCCAGCTCGACGGGCTTTCCCGCGAGCAGTTTGATCGCGCGCTCAAAAGTCGCAGGCTGCCGTTCCTCAGCCGCATGATCCGGCGCGGAGATCTGGCGGAGGAAGACTTCTACTCCGGCATTCCTTCGACAACGCCTGCCGTACAAGCGGAGATCTTCTTCGGCAAAAAAGCGGCCGTGCCTGCCTTTCAGTTTCTCGACCGGGAAACACGTTACGTCCTGCGGATGTACGAGGCGGAATCGTCCGCCATCATCGAGAAAAGGCTCCGCCGGAAATGTCCGGAGCCTCTGCTGCAGGGTGGGCATTCGTATTCGAATATCTACCTCGCGGGAGCCGCCGAGTCGCGTTACTGCGCGCAGGATCTTTCGGTCGATACCCTGCTCCAACGCCTGCACCCGCTGAAAACGGTGATCCTCTGCATGAGCCATATCGTGCGGATCCTGCGGATGCTCGGGCTGGCGGTGATCGAGGCGGTGCTGGCCGTGGTGGACCTGGTCCGGGGGCTCTACGAGAAGCACGATTTCTGGAAGGAATTCGCCTTCGTCCCGGCGCGGATGACGATCTGTATCCTGGTCCGCGAGGCGATCCGGTTTCGCGCCCTGCTGGATATCGAGCGGGGTGTGCGGGTGATTCACGCGAACTTCCTGGGTTACGACGAACAGGCGCATCGTCGCGGGCCGTCGTCGCCCTTCGCCCACTGGACGCTCAAGGGCATCGATCGCGCGATCCGTGATATCCACCGCGCCGCGGTCCGGTCCCCTTATCACGAGTATGAACTCATCGTTTACTCGGATCACGGTCAGGAGGAAACCGAGCCCTTCGAGCGTCGCCATGGTCGGCGGCTCGATGAAGCCGTGGCGGAGGTCTTTTCCCGTGGCCCGGTGGCCGGGCACCAGCTCTGGACGCCGCAGTCGGCCTCGCCGCTGGGCGGCACGCTCGGCCGCTGGATGAGCCTGTTGAAGCTCGAGTCACCTCCAACGCAGCAGGTCGATGACGACCATGTGGTGCTGACGGCGATGGGGCCGCTCGGTCACGTGTATCTACCCTTGCCCGTCGATGAGGAGGGGACCCGGCGATATGCGCGCGACCTCATCGAGGCGGGCGTGCCCTTGGTCATGCTGCCTGCCCGTGGCGGTGAAGTCCGCGCCTTCAACCCCCGTGGTGAATGGCTGCTGCCCCGCGATGCGGCGGAGGTCATCGGCCGTGATCACCGGTTTTTCCGGCAGGTCACGCAGGACCTCATCGAGCTGGCGGCGCATCCGAACGCCGGGGATTTCATCCTCAGCGGCTGGGACCCGCTCGGGAATCCCGTGAGCTTTCCACTGGAAAACGGCTCTCATGGCGGACCCGGATTTCACGAGACCCACGGCTTCGTCCTCCTGCCGGAAAGAATCGATCGCTGGCATCACGAGCGTGGGCCGGACAAGGACCAACCGATCCGGGGTGGGACGCTGCACCGGATCGCGAAGCACTTCCTGCACGAGGAGCCGATGTTCGGTGCGCGGGCGTCGGCGGAGGTTGGAACCCCGGTGCTCCGCGTAGCCACCTACAACGTCCACAGCTGCATGGGGCTGGACGGACGTGTGCGGCCCGACCGAATCGCGCGGGTGATCAATTCGCTGGCTCCGGACGTGATCGCGCTGCAGGAGGTCGACGTCCACCGGCCGCGCAGCGGCGGGCTCGATCAGCCGCACGAGATCAGCCGCCGACTCGAAATGGAACACGTTTTCCACTCGATGCTGGAGGAACACGACGAGAGATATGGCATCGCCATCCTTTCGCGTCATCCGATCGAGCTGGTGAAAAAAGGGCTGCTCACCACGGCATCGAAGCGCCCGTGGCGCGAAGCGCGCGGGGCGATCTGGGTCAAGATCGAGGTGCCGGGATTCGATCGCCCGCTCCATTTCATCGGCACCCATTTCGGGCTCGGTCGCGAGGAGCGGAAGCAGCAGGCGGAGATTCTGATGGGCGATGAGTGGCTCGGCGCTCTGCCGGACGACGAGCCGGTGATCGTTTGCGGCGACTTCAACTCCGGCAGACGCTCGGTGGTTTGGCAAAGGATGACGTCGCGCTTGGCGGATGCGCAGATGCAGCTTGCCGAGCACCGGCATCGGCCGACCTTTCCCTCGTCCAAACCGCTGGTCGGGCTCGATCACATTTTCATCAGCCCGCATTTCAAAGTGTCAGGGATCGAGCTGCCCGACAGTCCGATGACCGTCCGTGCCTCGGACCACCTGCCGCTCGCCGCCGACCTCGTTCCGGAAACCGAATCCGTCCTATGCTCGACTTCCTCAAACGCCACCCTGGCAAGCTCGTCCTCGGTCTGATCGCTCTGGCCGTCGCCGGCGTGCTTGCGTGGATCTTCCGTGATCGCTTCGATGCGGACCGGTGGATCGAGTATGGCAACCACCTGCCGATCCCGGTCTTGATCGCGGCATTCCTGCTGCTGCCGCTGGCCGGCGTGCCGCTTACGGTCTTTCTCGTACTTGCCGGGATGCGCTTTGGCGTCGTGAACGGGATGTTGGTGACCACCGCGTGTATTTTTTTCCACAACGCCGCCGCCTACAAGCTGACGCACAGCACCTTCCGTCGCCGGCTCCGCGCATGGCTGGAAAGCCGGGGACGGGCGATTCCTCCGATCCGCGAAGACCGGCGCATTCTTTACACCGGGCTGTTCGCGGCGGTCTCCGGTCCGCCCTACGCGCTCAAGCTCTACCTCTCGGCCCTCGCGGACATTCCGTTCAAGATCTACCTGTGGGTGGGGGCGCCTGTGTATGCGATTTTCAGTCTGATCCCGGTGGCGGCCGGTGCGGCGGCCACCGAGATCAAGCCGGTGTGGATCATCGTCGTGGTGGCTGCGGCTCTCGTGCTGACCGTCGTCGTGCGGCGGTTGATGCGACGCTTCGAGAGCCGGGTGCTGGGCGAGGGCGAAGAACCTTAGTGTGGTGATCGCGAAATAACTGGGCGAAATGCGCGAGGGATTTTTCCCAAGATCAAGGCGCGACGAGGGAGCGGATGAATATCCGTGACCGAGGAGAAACGCAGAGATTGGGAAAAAGCACCGCGCGCCTGAATGCGGCCGAGCGAAGCGTGCTGTCTTAAAAATTTCCATTCACTCATTTCGTCTAGGGATTTCGCGATCACCACACTAGAGCCGGGGAATCGTCAGGCCGCCATCGACCATCACGACCTGGCCGGTGGAGTAGGGGAAATCGAGTCGTGCCAATGCGGCGACCGCCTTGCCCACGTCCTCGGGCAGGCCCCAGCGGGGCGTGACGCAGAGGCCGTCGGCGATGAGACGGTCATACTTTTCGGTCACGCCCGCGGTCATGTCGGTCTTGGTGACGCCCGGGCGGACCTCGTAGACCGGGAGGTCGAACTCTCCGAGCCGCGTGGCGAAGAGTTGCGTGACCATGGCGAGGCCGGCCTTGCTGACGCAGTATTCGCCACGGTTGGTGGAGACGACCGTCGCGCTGATCGAGTTGATGTTGATGATGCCGCCGCGGAAAGAGGGGTCGGCCTGCTTTTGCTCGATGAGCTGGTTTGCTACGGCCTGCGTGAGGAAATACGGTCCTTCGAGGTTGATCGACATCAGGCGCTGGAAGCTTTCGATCGAGGTTTCGAGCACATCCTTTCGCTCCGCCGGAGCGACGCCGGCGTTGTTGACGAGGAAATTGAGCCCGCCGAACTGCGTGCGAATTTTTTCCAGAATGGTACGGCGGTCATCGGAGTTCCCGACATCGCCCTGGCAGTAGATGACTTCCGGGGAACCGGCGGCCCGGAGCTGTTCGAGGACCTCGGCGACCTGGACCTCCGGCCGCATGCCGTTGATCGCGAGGCGGTGGCGTTCCTTTGCGAGGGTGAGGGCGATGCCGAGCCCGATGCCGCGGCTGCCGCCGGTGATGAGTGTGATCATGGTGGAAAATGGGGAGAGTGGCTTTTCAAGCCGCTTCGTTAGGGCTGGAGAAGAGCGGGCTACAAACCGCTCTCCTGATTCAAGGGTTGAGATCGGGGATGTCGATCCAGCGGCGTTCGGCGCTGGATTGGAGGCCGAGTTCGGCGAGTTGCACGCCTTTGGCTCCCTCCAGGAGACCGAAGTGCCACGGCTCGTCGAGCACGACGTGGCGGAGGAACATCTCCCACTGGACCTTGAAGGCGTTGTCGTAGGACTCCTGATCGGGTACCTTGCTCCAGCCTTCGAAAAAGTCGATCGGCTGGGGGATGTCGGGATTCCACACGGGGCGCGGGGTGTTGCCGTAGTGCTGGATCCAGCAATCGCGCAGGCCGATCACGGCGCTGCCCTTGGTGCCATCGACCTGCATGGTCAGCAAATCGTCGCGGCGCACGCGGACGTTCCAGGACGAGTTGAAGTGGCAGATGATGCCGTTCTGCGTTTCGAAAGTACTATAAGCGGAGTCGTCGGCGGTGCAGCGGTAGGGCTTTCCGCTTTCGTCGATCCGCTCGGGGATGTGGGTGGCGGCGAGGGTGGAGACGCTTTTCACCGGGCCGAAAAGGTGATCGATGACATATCGCCAGTGGCAGAGCATGTCGACGATCATGCCGCCGCCGTCCTCGGCGCGGTAGTTCCATGAAGGGCGCTGGGGGGCGACGGTGTGTCCCTCGAACACCCAGTATCCGAACTCGCCGCGGACCGAGAGGATGTCGCCGAAGAAGCCGTTTTCCCGGAGTCGTTTGAATTTCACCAGGCCCGGAAGCCACAGCTTGTCCTGCACCACGCCGTGCTTCACGCCGGCATCGCGGCAGATGGTGTAGAGTTCGTACGCGTCCTCGGTTTTGATTGCGGTGGGCTTTTCACAATAGACGTGCTTGCCGGCGGCGGCGGCTTGTTTGACGGCATCGAAGCGGCGCAGGGTGCTTTGGGCGTCGAAGTAGATTTCGTAGGCCGGGTCGTTCATCACCGGGTCGAGATCGGTGGCGTATTTCTCGACGCTGGTTTGCTCGATCAGCGACTTGAGCTTGCTTTCGTTGCGGCCGACGAGGATCGGGTCGGGCATGATGGTCTCGGTGGGGGATACCTTCACGCCGCCTTGTTTGATGATGGCGTCGATCGAACGGAGCAGGTGCTGGTTGGTGCCCATGCGTCCGGTGACGCCGTTCATGATGATGCCGATGCGGTGAACCTTCACGAGTTTGCTGGTTTTCAGTGTTTAGTTTTCAGGCCTGATCAGACGTGCTGTTGATAGGCTTGGATGATTTTTTGGAGATAGTCGTCGGGGTCGTGGGACCACCAACGGTCGGAGAAGATTTCGACTTCGATCCAGTCCTGGAACCCGGCCGATTCGACCTGCTGGCGGATGCCTTTGATGTCGATGCAGCCTTCGCCCATGAGACCGCGGTCGTTGAGCAGGTCGGTGGTGGGCGTGAGCCAATCGCAGACATGGAAGCCGCAGATGCGGCTTCCGGCGCGGGCGATTTCGGCTCCGAGATCGGGGTCCCACCAGAGGTGGTAGACATCGGCGGCGATGCCGATTTCCGGAGGCGAGCCGAGACGATCGATGAGGTCGTTGGTCTGGCCGAGGGTATTGATGGCGCTACGGCAATCGGCGTACATGGGATGCAGCGGCTCGATGGCGAGCTTCACGCCGGTGGTGCGGGCGTGGTCGAGGCAGGCGGCGAGGCCTTCCTCGATGTGCTTGCGGGATTCGGCGAGAGGGAGGTCCGGCTTCGCGCCGCATACCAGCACGACCTGCGGCGCGCCGAGAGCGGCGGCCTCGTCGAGGGCGCGGAGATTGTCATCGAGGGCGGCCTGTTTTTCCCCGGCGGTCAGGTAGGGAAAGAACCCTCCGCGGACGAGCGAGACGGCGGTGAGGCCGTGGTCGTCGAGGATGCGGCGGGATTCGGTGAGGGGACGGCCTTCGAGCCACTGTCGCCACACGCCCATGCCCCGGACGCCGGCGGCGCTGTATTTTGCGGCGGCGGTGGGGAGGTTCCACGCTTTGGTGGTGATGGTGTGGATGGCGAGACGGTTCATGGATGGGGAGAGCGGCTTTGCAAGCCGCCGGGTGTGCGTGAAGCGGGTTGGAAACCCGCTCTCCTTAGTGGAAAAAGGTGAGGTAGGGGCCGTTGTTGATGAGGCGCTGGAGATAGACGGCGAGTTCCATGGCGTGGTAATCTCCCCACATACTGGATTCACCGTAGGGAGCCTTGTTGGCCTCGGGCCGGTGGTCCCAGCCGTTGGGGTGGTGGTAGATGGTGTGGAGGAGCAGGCCCTGGTGGGCGGGATCCTCGCTGGCGTAGGTGTCGGAGAGGAGGCTCCGGGCGGTGACGAGAGCGGCGGCCTGGTAGCGGTCGGCATTGGCGGTGTCGCCGCGGTCGCGAAGGACCCTGGAAAGCCGGAGAAGCCCCTGGGCGGTGATGGCGCTGGCGGAGGAGTCGACCGGCTCGTGCTCGTTGAAAGGGTCGGCCGGTTCGAGGAGGTGGTTTGGAGGCATTTTCCACATGTTCGGGCCGCCCTGGTCCCAGTAGGAAATGCCGTCGGCCGGGGTGTGATCGATGAAGTTCTCCGCGATGGCGATGGCCCCGCGCAACATGAGCAACTCCCATTTTTCCCGGCCTCCGAAGGGCTCCAGCTCGGCATCGGAGAGGGTGGTGAGGAACTCGAGCTCTTCGGCGAATCCGAGCATCGCCCACGATTGCCCGCGGGTCCAGGTGGTGAAGCCGGAGTAGCCCTGCTGCGAGTTCGGGCAGCGGTAGGCACCGTCCTTGGTGTTGAAGATGGCCTCGTGGGTGGTGCGGCCGGCGAGGTCCCAGATGTCGCGGCCTTCGCCGTAGAAAACGGAGTATTTCGCGGTGGATTCGATGTGCTGGAGAGCGCGATCGAGCAGGGAAATAGGCTTGTCGCCTTCGCCCATGAGGACGTGGCCGAGACGGTGCGCCTGCATGAGGATGCGACAGGAGCGGATGGTATCGACGAAGAGCGAATGCGGGCCGTTGAAGGAATGGATGAAGCCGCCACCCTGACGCTCGGTCCAGCGCGCGGCTTGGACGGCACCGCTCGTTTTGATGGCGAGTTCGTAGAAATGGCGCTCCCATTCGTTTGCCGGCAGGCGGCCTTCGAGCATCAGCCTACGAAGGTTGCCGTAGGTGGAGAGGTTGTTGAAGCCATGGTCGTGGACGCCGATGTGGCTGACGTGGCTGGCCATTTTTTCCACGGTGCGGGTGCGGCCGGAGTCGAGGGAGGTTTCGTCACCGGTGGCATCGAAATGGAGGATGGCGATGCCGTAGCGGAAGCCTTCGGTCCACTCGGTCCAGCCGCGGGTGGTGTATTTCCCCTGAACGGTGAAGACCGGCGAGCCCTTGGCGTCGTCGTATTCGCGGTCGATGGAGGCGATCTTGGTTTTCGCGAGTGAAAAGAAGCGGTCGAGGGCCGGGGAGAGGCTTTCGAGGGTGGGGGCGGAGTCGAGGGAGATCATGGGAGAGTTTGCTAGTTTTCAGTGTTCAGTTTTCAGGCTGAAGGGCGGGACGCCTGGGCTCCTTTTTTCAGAAGCGGTGGGTTTTGGTGAGGTGGGCGATGGTGAGTTCGGCGTCCTCGAAGATTTGGTAGGTGTGGGGAAGGACGGCGTCGAATTTGAGCGCATCGCCAGCGGCGAGGGTGTGCTGCTCGTGGCGGAAGGCGACGTGGACCTTGCCGCGGCGGACCCAGCAGATTTCGTGATCGTCGCCGTGGGCCTCGGGGTGCTGGAGCGAGTCGCCGGCTCGGGCGGTGGCGTGGAACAGCTCGACGCCTTGGAAGGCGATCTTTTCGAACTGGAACGGTCCGGAGGTATAGCGGGTGGCTTTTTTCCGGTGGGCGGTGGGCGACTCGGCGAGGGAAAGCAGGTCCGAGGCGGAGAGTCCGAAGACGCGGGCGAGGCGGTGGAGCGTGGGCAGTTCGACGAGGTTCTGATTGCGCTCAAGCTTCGAGAGCGAGGCGATCGAGAGGCCGGATTGATCCGAGACCTGCTGCAAGGTCAGTCCGGACTGCTTGCGCAGGTCGCGGATGACGGTGAAGTCGAGAGAGAGGCTTTCGGAGTCCTGAATGGGCACGAGGGATAAAAAACACGAAGAAATTTATACGGGAAGAAAAATTTAGGAGTGCGGCAGGATTTATCTGCGCTTAGGAGGAGAACTTCAGTCCTGATGGAAAGGGCACGGCGATGAATCGCCTCGGGAAAGCGAGATGAATCTCCGCAGTCTGGAGGCGCTATTCGAGGATGAGTGTGCGGGAGCCGTGGTTGGGGTGGGTGATGAGGATGGCGAGGCGGCCGGTGGCGGGCGGGGTGTCGTCGGTCAGGGTGCGGTAGTCGAACTTGCCGCGGAGATCGGTGTAGCCGTCCTTGAGGAATTCGGGTTCGCCGTCGCGCTCACAGTAGACTTTCACATAGGCGGCGGAAACGGGGGCACCGGTGGACGTGCGGACCCGGAGGACGGGATCAACGGGACGGCAGGCGATCTGGAGGGCGCGGCTGTCGAGGATGCGCAGGGCTTTGGTGCCGCTGGCATCGGCGGAGACGAGCACGTTGCCGCGGCGGAATTCCTCGGGCAGCTCAACGCGGGTGGTGTCGCCCGTCAGGTCGAGTTTCTGAACGAAATTCGGCCGGGTGCCGGGCAGCTCGCCGGCGTCCTGGAGGAAGGGGTTGCGGGAGAAGAGCATTTCGAGATCGATCTGATAGAGGGAGAGCTCGACCTGCTGGAGGTGGCGGTGGGTGAGCTGGAGTTGGCCATCGGCGGTGGCGGAAATCTCAAGGGCGGGAGCGGCGTCGGCGGTGGCGTTCTCTTCGCCATCCAGGCTTGGATTTTCCGCGAGGGCGGTGATTTCCCCGGCTTGGGAAATGACGGCGGCGAAGCGCGCGGCCCACGGCCCGGGAGGGAGGTCGGGATGGGTGCGGGCGATCTGGGCGGCCTCGGTGGACTTCGCCTGATGGAAGAGGACGAGGCAGTGGAGGTAGTCGTAGGCGAGTGGTGTGGCGACCTGGCTGCGATCGATTTCCGCGAAGCGGGCAATGCCCTCGCCGATGCGATCCTGGAGAAACAGGAACCAGGTGAGGTGGAGTTGGTCGTCGGCGGAAAGGACGGGCTTCCAGGCGAGCTGGTTCAGGAAACCGCGGTAGTGCTTGTGGGCGAGTTCCTGATGGAAGGGCGGACGGTCGCCGAGGCGGTGCGCGCGCGGGTTGACGAGAGGATCGAACTCAAGCGACTGCCATCCGCAGTGGATGGTGGGGCGGATATCGAGGAGCGGGGAGGTGAGGTATTCCCCGAGGTTGAGGGCGAGGTCGGAGTTTTCCAGCCAGGTGCTCATGGTCCCGGTGTCGCCATGAAGGAAGGCGTAGCGGGCGAGCGATTGGGGCAGGGTGAGGCGCTCGCGCAGGGTGGCGATGGCCTTGTCGTAGAACCCGCGGTCGCGGAGGCGCCAGGCGATGAGGCCGAGGTCGATGGCGTGAAGGTTTTCGCTGGCGAGGCGGGCGAGGACATCGTCGTCGGAGCCGTCGCGGGCGATGACTTTCCATGAGGCGTGGTCTTCGGCGGGGTCGCCATCGGTTACGCGCAGGGTGCGTGGCGGAGCGGTGGCGAGGATGGTGTCGGCCTCGGCGACATGGAGCGGGTAGGTGGCGAAATCACCGGGCTCCGGGAAATAGAAAGCGAGGTCGAAGGTGAGCACGCCGTAGGGTTCGAGTTCGCGCGTTTCGGAAAGGGTGGTTTCCTTTCCTCCGAGGGCGATGGCTCCGGCGGGGATCTGGGCGAGCACGTCGATGCGGCGGCCGGCTCCGGTGGGGTTGGTGATGACAAGGGACGCGCCGTAGGCGGTGCCGGTGCGGAAATCGCCGGTGATGGTGTTCTCGATGCGGCGGCCGGCTTCGTTGCGGAAGCGGTCGTCGAGGCGGTGGAAGGTGTGACGGACGAGGACGGGGGAATCGGCGGCGACTTTGTCGGTCTCGCGGGTGTCCTTGTAGAAAAGAAGCATCGGCTCGCGGGCTTTGACGCGGAGCGTGGGGCCATCGGTGCGGACTTCGGGTCGCCCGGCTTTGAAGGGAAGGTCGAGCAGGGCGAGGCACATCAGCGCGTCGTTGTGGGAGGCGGTGCAGGCGTTGAAATGCGGGGAGATGAAGGGGCCGTTGCCGTCCCATCGCGCGAGGTCGAGCCAGAAGGCGTTGAGCGGGATCAGCGACTCGCCGGTGTCGGTGCTACGATGGTGATCGTAGTTCGACTCGGACCAGATGCGGGTCTGGGGCCGGTCGGCGGACCAGGATTGGCGGGCCTGGTAGCGGGTGGTTTCGTCGGAGTCATCCATGGTGAAGCCGGGCACCGCTCCTCGGGGGGCGATGTCCATGCCGGCACCCTTGTCCGCGACAGCCGAACTGATGATTGCATCGACCAAGTCGAGATTCATCGGGGTGTTTCGAACCAGCAATGTTCCGGATTGAGCGAAATAGCTCGCTGTAGCGTCAGGGGGGAATTTGACGCCATTGGCCCGTAGGGCGTCGGTGAGAGTCATCTGATCCGGACGCGAATCGGGGTCTTGAAACGGATCTTCCGGGGGAGCGTCTCCTTTTTCGTATCCACCGATGCGCGAAAGGAAATCCGGCGGGACTCTGAAAGTGCGGGTGAAAAGGTCCTCGCCGACTTCGGTGGCGGGTTTGACGGTCACCGCGAAGTCGTCGACGGACCAACTGCAACGGGTGGCCTCGCAAATATAGTTGAGAGCTTCGCTGAGCGGAGCATTGCGAAGCTTGAGTTCGGCGATGCGCTGATTGCCTGCGGGACCGCGGACGAAGAAGTTCACTCCCTTTTTCGCGGGATCCAACTCGAAGGTGTCGAGCTCGATGGATTGAACGCGGAGGAAGTCGATGGCTTCTGCGACGGAGATGTCTTTGAAGTCGATTTCTGGAATGACGATATTGCTGATCTTCTGGAGGATGTAGCTGGATCCTGCGGATTTCATCACCCGCGAATCACCTTCCTCCTCTTCGATCTCGTTGCGGGCGAGGCCGAGGGAGTCGGTGATGGCGAGGTCGGTACCGCGGAGGGTCTGGGTGAAGAGCTGGGTTTCCTGCTCGGGAGCGGGGGCTTCGAGCTGCCAGCGGTGCTCGAGTTCGGAAAGAATGCGCGGGCGGGCCTCGGGCAGGGAGCGGGCGAGGAGGGCCTTTTCGGCGGCGTTCAGGCGTTCCCAAGCGAAGGGGCGGAGATAGGCGGTAAGGTCGCGGCCGAGCAGGTAGTCATCGATGAAGGTCGGCTCGAACTTCTGCTCCAGGGTGGGCTTGATGTACTTTTCAAAGAACTCCGGATCTCGGCGGGAGAGGAAGAGGTGGAGTTCGTGGCAGGCGTGATCGGTCCAGAAGGCGAGCTTGGCTTTCTGGTCGAAATCGGGCCAGTCGAGCAGGCCGGCCATTTCGCGGAGGCGATCGCTGCCGGTGGTGCCGAAAAGGAAGGCGTGGGCTTCCTCAAGGGTGGTGAAGGCGCGCCAGTCGGCATCGAGCATGTTGTCGATGACGGCCTCGGCGTCCTTCATGAGGGCGGTGGCGCGGCGGGTGCCGACGTGGTGTTTTCCGGGGTCGAGCGGCCGGGCGAGGCGGCGGTCGCGGAGCTGGATGGGGCTTTCCGGAAGCGGAATGATACGGCGCTCGTAGTAGTTTTCATCGGTGACGACGACACGGACGGTCTGGTAGCCATCGAAGGTGGCGAGGGGCAGGGAGACGGTGCCGTCCTCGGCGGGGGTGAGGTCGTAGTGGAGTTCGGAGGATCGCGCGAGGTAGTCGAGGAAATCGGGGAGGGTGCTGGCTCCTCCACCTCCGCCCGCGGCGAAGGGGTCATCGTCTCCATAGGAATGGCGCGCGCTTCTTTTCTGCGACTCGGTTTCTCCATCCATCCCGGGAAGCGGCGGGAGGACGTCGCCGGAGCTGTCTTTCTCGCTCCAGCGGTGGGCGAGGAGGCCGGGGCGGGGCAGCATGGTGCCGGGGTAGGGGGTGAGGTTCCGACGTTCGAGGATATAGCGGGTTTCCTCATCGAGGGTCTGGTCGGTGAGGAAACCGCAGGCTTCGAAGCCGGGACGCAGGACCGGGCGTGCTACGGGGCTGAAGGGCAGAAGTGGACGGTCATTCCAAGGGCTGTCGAGGAAACGGGTGCCGATGAGGTGGACGCGGGTCGACTCGCTTGGACGGTCGAGGCGGACGGTGAGGGTATCGCCGTCGACGGCGGCAGCGAGGGTGTTCGGGACCGAGCCGGGGAGGTGGGGGGCGATGAGCTGCGGGGAGAGGAGCAGGCCGTCTTCCTCGGTGGCGGCGAGGACCTCGATGGCGATGCGGGAATCCGGCGTGGTGAGGCGGTAACTGCCGGGAGCGAGGCCGGTGATCTCAAGCTGGCCGTCGCGGTGGGCAAGTTGCTCGAAGAGGTCGGTTTTGGGGCGGTCGGTGAGGTCGAGTGCGAAAAACGAATAGTCGATCCGATTCAACGGGCCTTGGAGAGGAAGGGTGATCGCCTCGTCCGGGGTGATGCGGAGGGTGGTGGGGAGTTCGATTTTCGGACGCAGGTCGTTTTCGGTGCAATGGAGGAGCGGTCGACGGTCGAGGTCGACGTCGAGACTCTGAATGTCCGCGAGGGAGCCAAGGCGGATGCGGCCGTTGTCGTCGGTGCGCAGGCGGAGTTCGATGGCTCCGACGTAGGTGTCGCGCCGGAAGGTGAGCTGGAGGGCGCGGTCGGGGAGGGGTTCGCCATTGCGGCCGCGGAGTTCGAGGAAATGGCCGTCGGTCGTGGCGATCAGATGGGCGTGGGCGAAGCCGCCGTTCAGGAGATGATTGAACTGGAAGCTGTTGGAGGTGGTGAGTTCGACGGGGTCGGCGTTTTCCCGGGGAACGACGGTGGCATCGAGCTTGAGGGTGAGGGAAACGGTGTCGGCCGGGATTTGGAAGGGGACGGTGAAAACGGGCGCGAACTGGAGGTCGTCGGAGACGACGTGCTCGGTGGTGACGCCGGAGGAAAGCTTGGCGCTGAGGGTGAGGCGGGCGTTCTCGATGCGGTCGAGAGGCAGTTCGTGGCCGTGGTTGGTGAGGCGGAGCTGGATGCGGGCCCGGGCTTCGGCGTCGGCCCGGAGCTGTTCGCGGTCGAGGTGGACGCGTGAGATGAGCTTGAGCTGATCGGTGCGCTCTCTGATGCGGACGAGCGTGGCAAGCGGTCCGCGGGAAAGGACGCCGTAGCGGGCGGGGCCATGCTCGGCGTTGGGAATGGCGATGGTGCCGGAGGCGTCGGCGGTGAAGGTCTCGAAGCCGAAGTCGAGGGTGGCGTCGGTGACGGGGTGCCCGTTTTCGTCGAAGACACGGAGGGTCTGTCCGGTGGCGCGGCGATCGAGGTAGGGAATAAGGCTGCCTTTGCGGATGAGGGCGCGGGAGGAGTGGCCGTTTCCAACCAGCTCGACGATCCATGCGCCAGGGCCGGTGAGTTCGGGGAGGTCGATGGTTTCCCGATGCAGGACGAGGGGCGGCTGGTCGAAGGTGAGGGTGCGGGTGTGGTGCGGGACGAGGCCGGCGAGGTCGAGGTTGACGTCCGGCTCCCGGCCATCGCGTGCGAGGATGCCGGGGAGGTCGAGTTCGTGGATGCGGATGAGCAGTTCGGGGGTGTTTTTCAGATCGACGCCGAGGGTGACGGCGGCATCGGAACTGAGGAGGACCGGTCGGCCGGGGGCGAACTCGAGGCGGGTCTGTTGGCGAAGGGTGGCGAACTCGGAGGGATCTAGTAGTTTTCCCCAGCGTTCCGGATCGGCCCCGGCAAGGAGGCGGGCGCGGGCGTGGATGGGGGTGAGGATGTGGTGGGGAATGAAGGGGGTGAAGCGGTCGGCGGAGTCCCGTTTGGCGAGGAAATGCTGGAGCAGCTCGCGGATGAGCGGCGCGTCGTTGGAAACGGAGGGGCAGCCGGTGATTTTCGCGAAATCGGTCGAGAGATCGATGGGCGGGGCGTTACGATGGGCGTCGGTCTTGAGCAGCTCGTGCGTCGGCCGGGGGATCGCGAGGTAGACGAGGAAGTCGTCGAGTTTGGGTTCGGAGTTTTCGAGCTGGAGTCGGAGGAGGTGGTGAAGGATGTGGGCCTTGAGTGAGACGAGCGCGGGCGGGAGGTCGGCGGTGGCCTCGCGCAGGCGTTCCATATGGGCGGTGTGGAGCCGGGGCTGGCGGGCGAAATCCTCGCCGGTGTGGCGGCGGAGTTTCTCCAGCCAAGTGGTGACGAAAGAGAGATTGGCCTGGAGGTCGGGGTGGAGCTGTTGGAGTTCCTCGAGCTGGGCGAGGGTGAGTTGCCGGTGAACGGGGCTTTCGCCGAAAGCGACGGGCGGCTTGAGCGCGAGGCCGCGGGAGATGAGCCGGACGACGCCGGGATGGTCGGCGCGGTAGAGCGAGGAAAGCGAGTGGCGGAGCCGGGCCTCGCTGAAGGAATCGACCTGATCGAGGGCGGCGAGGAGCTTCGGTGATTTGAGTCCGCGCCATGGTTCGTCCGGGTGCCGGGCGAGGGCTCCCTTTTCGAACGCCTCGTCGGAGATCAGGGCGGGATCGACGGTGTCAGGGAGCTTCTCAATGGCGTGGGCGTCCGGGCGGGAGTCATCGAATTGCAAGTCGAGGCGCTTGATGAGGGCGGCGAGGTTTTTCTCCGGATCAGCCTCATAGCGCAGCAGCAGCTCGCGGGTGGCGAGGGAGTCGAAGCCTTGAGCCGGGACCGGTTGTTGCTTGCGTTCGGAGGCGGCGCGCCAGTCGGCGAGGGTCCTTTCGAAGGCCGCGGTGTCACCAGTGAGCTGCTGGTGGAGGGCGGTGTGGAAAAACCAATCGCGGGTGCCGGGGACCAGCTCGGTGAGGGCTTCGACGCGCGTGGCAGGGTCGGCGAATTTTTCGGCGAAGTCGAACTCGGCGGCGAAGGTGAGCAGCGGGAGGGTGGCCAGCAGGGTGATGAGGCTGGGTTTCATGCTGCCTTTTCTAGCCGGGCCCATGAAACCTGGAAAGAAGATAGGCCGGTCATGACGAGCTCGGATCGTCAGTCGCCGAGCCATGCGTACGGGATGCGAGTGATTCGATGGATTCACATGTCTTCGTCATCCAGACGTCCGGTTGGAATCCCTGCGAAACCCGACGCGCGTTCTTGGTAAAGCTGACATGCTCTTCCAAGCGCTCCAGCGCCGCGGCAATGGGATGGCGGGTGAACTGGTTCGGGTGAAGTCCGATCCCCACTCCAAGATCCCTCACCCGCGAGAGGGTATCGAGTTGGTCATGGGCCATCGGTTGAATCAACTGCGGCACCCCGGCCTGCAGGGCTTGGGCGCAGGTGCCGACGCCTCCATGATGAATGATGGCGGCGGAACGATGCAACAAGGCGCTGAACGGCACATAAGGGAAATGAGCGCAGCCCTCGGGCAGCGTGGCAGGCAGCTGGCTCGCGTCCCGGGTGAGGAAGACGGCCCGGCGACCGAGCTGCGACACCGCCGCCGCCGCTTCGCGGAAAAACGAGTGTCCCTGGACCATGGCGCTGCCCGCGGTGATCGAAATCGGCGGGGGACCCGCGGACAGGAAGGCTTCGACTTCGCTTGAGGCGGATCCCTCGTTGGTTTCATCGAACAGAGGAAAGCCGGTCTGCACCGTCTGCGAAGGCCAGTCGGGCTGGGGAGGCGCGAACCATTCAGGAAACAAGGCGATCACCCGATCCGGAGAATGCCACCATTGCCTGAGCAATCCCTTGGCGGGAGGAAGGCGCAACTCCGAACGGAAGCGGTTCAGGGCGGGCAGCGCGTGGTGATCGACGATTGCCGCGGCGATGGACCACTGGAGCGACTTGAGGAACCTCGGTGCTCTGTTGCCAAAGGGCATGCCATGGATTTCCGGCTGGCGGTGGACGCTGGGAAACAAGGACGGTGCGAGGTGGACGGTGGCCAGGGGGATGCCGAGTACCTCGCAGGCCGTCCGGGCCGCGAAGGCGAGCGAGCTCGCGACGACCACGGTTTTTCCCGGTACGTGAAGTTCGCGCGTGATCTCGAAGATGGTGGGGTGGCTCGGATTGACCGCATGTCGGACGACGGCGGGAAAGGCGCGCCGCGGGTGCCAGAGATCGGGATCGTTCTTCACCCGATCGAAATCCTCCCGCGAGCCAAGCGGTCGAAAGCCCATGCCGCGGGTGAGGAGGTCCGTTTCAAAAACCGGGCTCGTCGCCAGGATGACTTCGTGACCCCGTTTCACCAGAGCGGTCCCGATCCCGATGAACGGATGGACGTCGCCAGCGCTGCCGAGAGTGAAAATGATGATCCTCAGCGGCCTCACGGAGGAGGTCATGGTGCGATCTCCATGCCGGGGGCTCCATTCAAGGGATTCGACCGGACCATCCTGCCGTCCTCGAATTGGACCCGCTGATCCGCAGGAAGCTCGGGCTCGAAATGATCCGTGCTGATCCACTGGGCACCGCTGTCGAAGGCTTGCTGCCGCATGGCGGGATCAGGATGGAGGGTGTCGGCGCGGGTTCTCACCATGAAGCCGCCTTCAACGAGCTTCTTGATCTGGTCGAACTGACCGACCGGGTCATTGCACTTGAACCAAGCGGCGGCGGGGTGGCGGTCGTTCGGCGCGCTGGCAAACATCAGGCGGTTCTCCAGCGCGGCGTTTCCTTCCAGATAGTGATCCCGGATCGGGCCGCCTGAGTTATCCAGGGTGAAGATGAACTTTCCACGGGTGGCATCCAACGAGGGCCAGCCGTGGTCCTTGAGCGCTTCCGGCAGGGATTTTCCGCCTCGTCGCACGTCGTCGGGAAAGAGGATCTTCTTCCTGGGAATGCAGCTGAGGATTTCCTTTTCCAGCTCCATGAGCGTATCGCGCGTGAACTCTCCGACTCCGGGCGGCGACCCCGGGGTTTTCGCTTCCTTGCATTCGATGAGAATCATCAAGGGCAGGTGATCAGCGTGTTTCTCCGACCATGCCGCCATTTCGCGAAGCGCGGAAACCAAGGTGGGGTAGTTGCTCCAGCAATCGACGCCGGGAACGTGCAGCACCTTGAAACCGCGCTTCTGCCATTCTCCGGTCGGATCGAAAGGCGGCAGCGATTTGCCGGCAGCCTTCGCCAAACCGATCGCGAGAGGCTTGGCGAACATCCCACCTTTCGGGTCGGGGTAGATGTCCAACTCGAACTGGCGGATCCCGGCGTTGTCGAGCTGGCTTGTCAGGGAGGGCATGGTCTTGCTCCAGGCTTCCACGGCACCCTCGTGGAACCGTCCGATGAGGCCGAGCACCTCCCGAGGCGGTGCCTTGTGGTAGGAGTTGTGGCTGCCGATGATCTGGATCTGGTTCAATCGCGGAGGCTCATCCTTGGCTCCGGACGGCGATAGCAAAGCCGCGATGAGAAGGGCTGGAGAAAGGAGTCGGACGAGGCTCATGGGGTGAGTGTGCCTCCTGCGGTCGCGATGCTTCAATCCGGATTCGCGGCGAGCCCGGCCATCAGGCCCGCTGCCAGTCGGGTTTGTTGTCGAAAACCCAGCGGTAATAGTCGGCGCGCGCCAATTGCGTCGCGGCGGGATCATCGAGACAGACTCGAACGGAAGGGTGCATCTGCAGTGCAGAGGCGGGGTTGCTGGCGCTGATCGGACCCTCGACGGCTCCGGCGATCGCCTCGGCCTTCTTTTCGCTGAAGGCGAGGAGGAGGATCTCACGGGCTTCCATGATCGTGCCGATGCCCATGGTGATGACATGCCGTGGCACGGTCTCGCCGGGCGCGAAAAACCGGGAGTTGTCCTCACAGGTTCGCCGGGTGAGCGTCTTGATCCGGGTGCGTGAGGCAAGCGAGGAAGAGGGTTCGTTGAAACCGATGTGACCGTCGGTTCCGATCCCCAGAACCTGGAGGTCGATCCCCCCCGCGGCCGCGATCTGTTCTTCGTATCGTTGGCAGAACGACGGAATGTCGTCGGCCTGGCCGTCGGGGATGTGGACATTTTCTTTCCGGATGTTGATACGGCCAAAAAGATGAGCCTCCATGAAGGAGTGATAACTCTGCGGGTGATCGACGGATAAGCCGATGTACTCGTCGAGGTTGAACGTCGTGACGTGCTGCCAGTCGAGATTCATGGCGACCAGCTCACGATAGAGGGCTATTGGGGTGCTGCCGGTGGCCAGGCCCAGCACGGCGTCCGGCTTTCGCCGGATGAGGTCGGCGATGAGGCGCGCTCCGATGACGGCGGCTTCCGCAGCGGTCGGTTGGATGATGATTTCCATCAGGATCCGAGGCGCTGGGTGAGGCGGGATTTCACATCCTGCTGGAAGGCCGCGATGTGATCGCAAACGAAGCCGACGATATCCGTGGTGTCGTCGACGATGAGGGGCGTGAGGTCCATGCCGAAGATGAGCTGCGTGGAGGTGTCCGAGGCATGGGATTCGAAGAAGGTGGCATTCGCAGCCCGGCGGCCGAGGGTGGCGAGATCATAGCGCTTTCCCCCGGCGATCTGGGAGTCGAAGACGCCGTTGAGTGCGGCGGCGAGGTTGTCACGACCGCTGACATCCATGAGGACCTTGGCTTCATCAGGGAGCCAATCGAGATTACGCCAGACTTCGCAACCGATCACCTGGGAGGGCCGCTTTTCCGGTGCGAGGGAACGGACGGCCTGGAGGGTGGCGACGGTGACGCCAATGTGGGTGTCGTGCTTGTCGGCGGGATTGTGGGTGTAGACGACCTTGGGCGTGGCAGCTTCGAGGATGGAAACGAGATCTTCCTTCAGGGAAGCATCGGCGGCGTCCTTGATGGTCTTGCTGGAGTGGTCGAGTTGAATCATGACGCCGTAGGCTCCGATGGTGGCGGCGGTCTTTTGCTCGCAGCGTCGGACCTGCATCATGTCGGCATCGCTATAAGTCGCGTAGGGACCGGTGCGGGAGCTGCCGGCACCGTTGCTGCAGGTCACTCCGCCGAACCATTGGTCGTCGCGCGAGATGCAGGCCAGTATCCCGTGGAAGGCCATGAATTCCAGATCGTCCTGATGCGCGCCGATGCCGAGATGAGTGATGCGGGCGAGGGCGTCGGGCAACGGTGTGGCATCGGGAACGAAGACGTCCGCAGTTGGTTGATGGAATTTCATGGCAGGTCAGGAAGTCGACTCGGGCAGGCTCGCAGCGGCGACAGCCTGACCGACGCGGCGGGATTTTTCATCGGGAACATGCAGGGTGATTCGGTCGGCAAGTTCCGGGAACTCCATTGCGAGTACCTCGCGGGCTTTGTCGATGACGATCCCGCCGCCGTCCCCGGTCGTCACCCGCCCGAGAACGAGCAGATGATCGAAATCATAGAAGTGGGCATAGTGAGGCAGGGTATAGCCGAGATAGACGCCGATGGTTTCATAGATGCGGGCCGCCCGTTCGTCACCTTCGGCCATGAGTTTCTGAACCTCCACGAGGCGCTCGGGCAGTCCCATTTTGGAAGGTAGAGTGATCTTTGCGGCGGGAAGCAGCTTGTTGACGGCTTGCTGCGAGAAGTAGAGGGCACCGGTGCCGATGTCGCCCGACCATTCGTCGCGCGCGGCGTCGGGGTTGTAGTCGACCGCAGCAAAGGCAAGTTCGTTCAGCCAGCCGAGGATGCGTCCCTTCTTGTCCATGAAACCCGCGGCCTCACTGGAGCCCATGGCGATCCCGAGCATGCCGATTTTTTGAAGGGAAAGAGCACCGGCGAGCGCGGTGACATCGCCGTCGTTCATCACGACGAGCGGCACCTTCCATTCGTCCTGGATGCGTTTGAAAAGGTTGGAAGCGACGGAGAAGGAGTCGCTCGGAATGGACCGGAGCAGTGAGGCGACGCGGATCTCGTTGTCGACGATCACCCCGGCAGAGCTGCCGCCGATGGCATCGACTCTGGGCATGGCGGCGGCGGCGCGATGCAGCGCGGCGGAGAGGTGATGATAGTGGTATTCCGGGTCGGCCTGAGCGGTCGGATCCCACGGGGTTTCCCAGGTGAAGACCGGCTCGCCATCGACCACGGCGGAGACCTTGTAGTCGCTGGCACCGAGATCGAAGCCGATCCGGCATCCTTTCAGGTGGCCGCCGACTCCAGCCTGCATTTCCCGCTCGGACGGGGCGTGATCCGCGGTGGTGAGCTCGACTTCGAATGGCCGTCCATACGAGCGCTCCATCATGTCGCAGTCGAAGCGGCGGGCTCCATGGGACGAGTAGGTTTCCTTCAAATGCCGGCCGATCCGCTCGGGGCCGCCGACGATGAGCTTCCATCCGCCGCGCGACCAGAGGAGGAATTTCGCGAGTCGCTCCACGAAGTGCAGGGTCTCCGCATCGGGCGTAGATCGGACCATGGTCTCGTAGCGGGAAACGAGGCCGTTCTCGCGTTCCAGCGCGAGCACGAGCGGGACGGCATCGCCGGCGGATCGTGTGGCCGTGAGGTAGTTTCGATGAAAAAGCGCCGCGGGCAGGAAGCCTGGATCGAGCGGTGCGGGGATGGCGAGTGAGGTGGAATGGGTCATGACGAATGGCGTTTGCGGCTCTTTCCGGTGAAGTGCTCTTCGATCTCTTCGAGGGTCTTGCCTTTGGTCTCCGGGAGGAAGAACGCGGCGGTCACGAAATAGACCACCGTGCAGGCGGCCCAGCCGAAGAACATCGTGGAGTATCCGAATTTTCCAACGGTTGGGAGGAAGGTTCCGGCGATGGCTGTGGAAACGGCCTGGTTCACGAGGAGGGCGACGGACATGCCGTTGGATCGGATGCGGGTGGGCATGAGCTCGGAAAGTGCCAGCCACACGCAGACACCCGGTCCGGAGGCGAAGGCGGCGATGAACAGGATGAAACAGCCGGCAACGAGCCAGCCGGTGGAGGGATTCGGCAAAGCTCCGTATTTCACGCTGATGATTTCCAGAGGTTGGCTCTCCGCCGGTCGAAGATCCGTGAAAGGATTGAGGTGGAGCTTCCGGAAGAATGCGCCGATCGGCCCGTCCTTGAGATCGGCCGCGGAGGGCGGTGTGATGTCGATCGTCGCCGGAGCGTGCGAGCCGACGAGGTCGCGCACATATTTCATCTGCGTGTACGGACCGTAGCGATAGGACACCAGCATCTGCGTTCCGTAAGGAGCGGAGTCGTGCGAAACCGCGGCGTGGAGAACCGGCTGAAGATCCGGATTGTCGAGATCGATATGAAAACTTCGAGCGGCAGCATCGATCGATTGCGATAACGCCGAAGATAGGTCGATCCGCTCCGACTCGATATGGCGGAAGGTCATCGCGGCTCCGACCAAGGCGACGAGGATGCCGGCGGTGCCCATTTTCAGAAGGAAGGTGCGGCCTTTCCGATCGACGAGGGCGACGGCCACCACGGTCATGAGGCAGTTGACGAGGGTGAGCAGAACGTTGCCCTGATTGGCGACCGATCCTGTCAGGCCTGCCTGTTGGAAAATGTTGACGGCGTAGGCGAAGACCGAGTTGACCCCGGTGGCCTGGGTGCAGGCGAGGACCACGACGGCGAGGATGAAGGGGACGACGTATTTGCGTTGCCAAAGGCTGTCGCGGATGGCCTGGGTGGTGCGGGTGGACACGGCCTCGTTGCGCTCCATTTCATCGAGGACGACGCGGGCCTGATCGATGCCGGTGGATCGGGCCAAGGCAGCCAGCGCGGCGTCCTTGCGGCCCTTTCGAAAGAGCCAGCGAGGCGATTCTGAGACGGCCGCGGAGCCCGCGAAAAACAGGAGACCGGGAAAGAGCGACACCCAGAAGATCTGGCGCCACGCCTGGTCCTTTGCGGTGAGAACAACGTCGGAGGTGGTGCCGGGTGTCGCCTCGAGTCGTCCAACCTTGTTGGCGAAGTAGAGCCCAATCAAGGCGGAGGCCACCAGGCCCACAGTGAGTAAAAGCTGGAACATGCCCGTCCCCTTGCCGCGCGACTTCGCGCCGAGGCACTCCGCCAGATAAAGAGGCACGACGACGCCGATAAGACCGCCGCTGATTCCCTGGAGGAGCCGCCCCGCGATGAGCACGTGGATCCCCTGGGAAAGGGTGATGATAGGAATGCTCAACACGAACAAGAGCGCACTGAGCATCATGATCTTCCGCCGCCCGAAAATGTCGGCCAGCAGTCCGGCCACGAGCGAAGAGAAGACACTCCCTAACAGCACGGCCGCGACTACGGTCGATAGCTGCGAGGGAGTGTAGCCGGAGGTCGCTTCAAGATAGGGAAGGGCGCCGGCGATGATGCCGACATCGATGCCGTAGAGCAGCCCGCCAAGGCCGGCCACGAGGAGGAGGAATCGGCCGTAAGTGGACGACGACCGAGGGACGGAAATCTCCGACATGATGTAGGGCGAAAAGCAGGGGGGAAGCCGTGCGTGTCGTCAGGGTTGGACCGGTTCCGTGACGGAGAGGCGGGCGAAGCGCCGCGATCTGGTCGCGGGGATCGTCACGGTGACCTGCTCGGTCTCGGCATCGACCACTTCCACAGCAACTGTGACTCCGTCCACGTCGTTCACCGCAGTGGTCCAGCTTCCCTCCCTGAGATCGTCGGAGAACTCGACGCGATCGACGAAGCCCTCGGCCGAGGCCTCAAGTTCACGCTGATAAACCAGCACCAGTGTTTCATCGACTCGATCGACGGTTGGAAGATTGGAGCCGGCTCCGGAGACTGGGCTGGAACCCAGGACGAACTCGATCGAATTGGCCAGACCGTCGCCATCCGGATCCGCCGTCGGACTGCCATTGCTTTCCGAGTCGAGACCGAAGCCCGCGGCCCATTCATCATAACCGGTGAGCTCGGGGGCAGCCTCGAAGAGATCGACGATGTTTCCGGTCGTCAGCTCGCGGCTGTAGATCCGGAGGTCATCGAGAAATCCCTCGAAACCCTCGAAGGCGGTCGAGCGGCCCAGCGCTCCAATGGCGAAACCGACGGTGCTCGCTTCATTGATCCCCGAGGTGTTGGTGTTCTGGGAGTGAACGAGGACGCCATCGACATAGAAGTCGACTCGGTTCACCGGGCTGTTCCGGAAGATATAAGAATAGTGACGCCATGATCCAGGCAGGGGTGTGGTGTCAGCCGGGCTCAGATAATCGTAGACTCCATAGCTGGTTCCCACCATCTGACGGGTCGCGGAGCGTTGTCCCACTCCCCAACCTTCGGTGAGCGTGGCAGCGCCATTGGCATAGGCGGAAAAGAACCTCGTTCTCGCAGCTGTGGCGGTGGTTGGCACGCGCGCCCAGCAGGCGACGGTAAAGCCATCGCTGTCGGAGAGAAGACTCGTGGTGTAATCCACACCTGATGTAACTCCGAGGTCGACCAGGTCTCCCGTTCCATCGAGGAGCAAGGCTCCTGCGCCGACTCGTGCCATGGCGCTCCATTGGGCATCGCCCATCGGCGTGCCGTCGTTCGCAAAGGATCCGGTGTCCTCCCCAAGTTCGGCGGCATCATCGAAGGTAAAGAGGGACACGAGGCTTGCGTCCGGGTTGGCTACTTTAACCTCGGCCGTGACGGGAATCGAAAAGAGGAACTCGCCGTCGCTGTTGGTATCGATCACCAACGTGCCGGTGAAGGTGCCCTCGCTCCCGGGAGGAGGGCTGAATGTGACCTCCACGTCGACGCTTTGACCCGGAAGTACGGTGGAGGATGCGGGGTCGTTGGCTGTGAAGGCTGGGTCGCCGGTGAACTCGACGTCATAAAGGATGAGATCATTTTCGGTGCCATTGTTGGTGATGGTGACGGTCTGCGTCTGAGAGGTCGGGCTTTCATCGAAGCTGCCGAAGTCGATCGAAAGAGGATCGACTGCGGCGACCGGATCCATGGCCTCGACGTTCACCATGACCTCGATCTCCTTAACCGGCTCCAGCGAGTCATTGGTGGCCACGGAAAGCGTGACGGTGTAGAGCCCGGAGATGTCCGGATCGAAGTTGAGCGTGATGACTCCGGAAGCGCCGGGAGCGAGATCGTCGTCATAGGATACCACCTCGAAGAAGCTGGCATCGAAGCCGCTGATGGTGATGGGATCGGGATCGGTGAGGCTGAGGGTTTGCGTGGCACCGAGGTTGGAGAATGGGACCTGGAGGGTCTGCGGGTCTCCGCCGGTATCGAACGTGATGGCAGGCTCGAGCTGGAGGGACGGATCTCCCACAGGCAGGTCGGCGAGGATGGCGATTTCGCCGGAGAGGAGAACGGTGTCGTAGATGCGGAGCTCATCAATCGAGCCCTCGAAAGCGTCCGTGGGAGCACTGCGTCCGAGGCGACCGACTTCGAAATTGTTGAAAATTGAGGGCAAGGTCACCGCTGGGGTGCCTTCCGTTCGTGAGATGAGAGTTCCGTCGATGTAGAGCTGCGCGACGTCGTTTGCGGCGTCGAGAGTGTAAGCCACGTGGTGCCACTCTCCGTCATTCAATGGCGAGGGCGGGAGAGGATTCAGATCGGAGAAGCCGGTGTTCACTCCATCGCGGATCCGACCGTAAATGCCGCCGGTACCGGAAGCGGTTCCGACATCCAGGTAGCGGTTGCTGGCCGTGTCGTCCCCGAGGAAAATCGCGGAGTCTCGGGTGCCTCCGGCGGCCCACTTGAGCCACGCGGAAATGGTAAGCGTCTGGTTCGTGGAGATCGCACTGAAGAGCGGGCTGGCGTTCCCCATGTCGACGACGCCGTTCTGGCTCGCATCATTTTGAAAGGTGAAGGCGGTCCCGAACTTGCCTGCCGTGCCGAGGATGACATTTGAACCGATCGTGCCATCGAGGCCTGCGGGTCCGCTATCGACGGCAGTGGTGCCGCTGGTTTCGTCAAAAGTATAATGAGAGACCAAGTCGGCGTGGGCGTAAAGAAGCCCGAGACTTGATGCTGCGAAAATAGAAGTGAGTGAATGATTCATCTGGAGATAGCTATGATGTTGCCACGTGTTTCGAGCGCAGCCCCCTTTCAAGGAAGGGGCGTGGATTGACTGAGGATGCCGTTCAGCAGCGGGTTCAGCGGCGTCGCCGAAGGACGAGGCCGAGGGCTCCGAGAAGTCCGAGAGCCAGCGGGGTGGCGGGCTCGGGCACGGCCAAGGCCGCGATCTCGCTTTCTGTCAGGATGGTATCGTAGATGCGGAGTTCGTCCACAGAGCCTGTGAACGCATCCGTGGGAGCGCTCCGGCCGAGACGGCCGACTTCGAAGTTATTGAAGACGGATGGGAAGGTGACGGCGGGAATTGCCGTGCTTTCCGACACGAGTTGGCCATCGACGTAGAGGCGAGTCACTTCGTTGACAGCGTCCGCGGTGTAGGCGATGTGATGCCATCCGCCGTCATTCAGTGCCAGAGTCGGAGTCGGAGTGAGGTCGGGAAATCCGGAGTTCACTCCATCGCGAATCCGGCCGTAAACGCCGGTGGTGCCGGCCATGGTCCCGATGTCGAGATATCGGTTCGATGCAGTGTTGTCTCCAAGAAAGATGGCCGAATCCCGTACGCCTGGAGTGGTCCAACTCATCCAGACGGAAACCGTGATTGCCTGGCTGGTGGTGATCGCACTGAAGAGGTCGGTGGCATTTCCCATGTCGACGATGCCGTCCTGGCTGGCATCGTTGTTGAAGGTGAAGGCCGTGCCGAACACTCCGGGCGTGGCCAGGGTCACGTTTGAACCAATGACTCCATCGGCTCCTGCGGGGCCGCTGTCAACGGCGGTGCCGCCGGTCGACTCGTCAAAGGTGTAACGGGAAACCAAGGCCGCGCGGGCCGGAAGGAAGAGGGCGAGGACCAGCAAACTGTGCGCCGCGAGAAATGAGGGAGTCTTCATGATGGAACGGTTTGGGATAAGTCAGACGAGTGAAGAAGAAGGCCTGCTTCTTCATCGATCTCTGCCCGGCGGAGTTCGTTCCACTGGCTGACTTTCCTTCTATTCCCCGTTCCCAAAGATGCTGACGGATTTTTTTACTCCACGGGTTCTTTGGTCGCGTTGTCGTACTGGTTGCTGGTGAAGATGAGCGTTTCCGGATCGCGCAGCACGTGGCGCTCGATGAGATCCTTTTTGGGAAGCGTGACGTTCAGCACGCCGTTCTCCACCCACCACTGGCTTCGGGTCCAGGAGCTGTCGACGACTTCGCCGTTTTTCGTCAGGGACACCGTTCCATCGGGCCGGAATTCGCGGACGAAGAGATCGCCGAGATGGCGGTAAGCCCAGCGGCCGATGAACTGATCGGGGCGGGCGTTGGTGACGAGACCTTCTTCGAACTGGAGAATTCCACGGCTGTCGAGTGGCAGGTCCGAATCAGCAAGGGAGCCGCCCTCGCGGCTCAGGGTCTCAAGGGTGGCCACGACCGTCCAGCGACCGCGGCTGTAGGAACCGGGTTCGACGTCCAGAGCGTAAATGTTGTCGGAAACATAGCGCAGCATGCCGGTGCTTCCCTTGTGGGCGTCCACCGCGACCGGCTCCCCGTCGTGAAGAAGCCGCACGTCGCGGATCACGACGGCATCGGGCCCGCTGATCCATTTGAAGATGGCCCGATACTTCGCGGGTTTCCAGACGAGGTGGGTGACATCGAAGGTGACTTCCCGCGATCCTGATGAGTCGACCTCCCAGCGGAAGTCCCTTGCCGGCAGCCGCGTCACGTATTTCTTGCGATCGAGCGGGATGGGCTGCAGCGGCTCACCGCCCACCGGGGACTGGACGAGCGATTGGTTTTCGTAAAGCAGGATGGAGTCCCGTCCGGCCGAGTGCAGTTTGATCATGCCGGAAAATACGCCGACTTCCGTACTTCCGTCGGGAAGCGCGTCCATCGCGAACTCGGTTCCGAGATCCTCGACGATGCCTCCCGAGTAGTGGATTTTGAATCCTTCGGCCCCTTTTGGCACGGTCGTGTAGAGCTTTCCCTGCTGCAGCCGTCCGGTCTCATGCCCGGCGACTTCGTAAACGGCGGGGCCTTCCAAGGTGACACACACGCCGCTGGCGTAGGTGACTTCGACGAGACCCGACTCGATGGATATTTCGCTGGAAGATGGATCCAACTCGATCCGGTGCGGGCTTTTTTCATCGGTCCACTCGACGCCCACCATGCCGGTGATGCGGGCGGGTGGCGAACTGGGGGGAGCGGCGGCGATGGAATCGGTGGACGGTGGTTCAAGGTTTCTGCCGAGCTGGAGTCCGAGGCCGAAAATCACGCAGGCAGCAACGAGAGAAGCGCCGATCGTGAGCGCGCGCGGAAATGAAACGACACGCGGTGGCTCCGCGGAGAAATCGTCCTCCTGCGGAACGACCGAGGCCATCAAGGCTTCCTGCTGGCTGGCCTCAAGGTAGTAGGCGAGGGCCGCATTGTCTTCCAACAGGTCCTCCAGCTCGGCCACTTCCGGCTTTGATAGTGGTGGCCCGTCGTGCAGGCGGTCGACCAGCCTTCGGAGTCTGGGATGAGGTGGACGGTTATTCATGGGTGGATGAAAGTCGGGACTCGATACAATGGCGGAGGGCGATCCGGATCCGCGACAGGCTCTTCTGGATTTGATTCGGCTTCACGCCAAGCTTCCGCGCGTGGGCTGCGAGCGAAAGGCGGTCATGATATTTCAACTGCAGCAGCTTTCGGCTATCCGCCGGGAGCTGGGACACGCAGTGCTGGAGCGCGGCGAGCCGGTGGTCCGCCTCGTCGGCCATGGCTTCAGCCGCCCGGGAGATGCGCTCAAGGACATCCTCGGAAAAACATACCAGCTTGCGACGCTGCATGTCGCGTCGGTGGGTCAGCACCTTGAACCACGCGGCTTTGAAGGCCCATGCCTTGAAGTTGGTGCCGGATTGGAACTCGGCCCGCCGGTCCCAGAGAAACAAACAAGTCTCCTGCACCACGTCATCGCAGGCATTGCGATCGGGCAGGAGGGAGAGGATGTATCCCCGCAGTGCAGGTCGCAGGTCTTCGATTTGCGAAGCGACAAGGCCGTCCCGATCGGAGGGATCGGGCTCGAATTGCGGCTCGGGACTCATCATCGGGTGGAACGTTGGAGGACGGCTATTCAAGGTCGTGAATTTCAAGCGGCTTGGTCGGGCCATCGACCTTCGCGGCGCTCGCAGCATATTTATCCCAGATCATCCGGGCCGCAGTGACGGGATCGCCTTCCGCCCCCTCGGCATAGGATTTCCAGGAGTGAATCCATTTCTCGGTGAAGTCCCGGATCTCGTCATTCATCGAGAGCTTTTCTCCGCGGCGAATCGACTGATGGGCGGCATCGAGGAAAAGCTTCCACACCTCCAGATTGTAGTCGGCCATCAATCCGCCGTACTGCCGCTGGGCGTAGCCAAAGAGGGGGCTCTTTCGATCGCCCCAGAGCGTGATGATGCGTCGGGCATTGCGCTCCCATCGGGCTTTGCCTTCGGTGGTCCGGCTGGCTCCCAGAGGATACTTCAAATAGTTCCCGAACTGGAAGATTGCATGAGTGCGCAGGAGCGTGTCGCAGTCGACGATGGCCTCGCAGTAGGCATCCGCCGCTCGTTTGAACCGGCGGGCGTCCTTGCTTTTGTAGGCTTCCCGCAGTTCGGTGTGAAGCTGCTGTTGGGCGATGTCCGACATCACCTGTCTGCCGACATCGACGAGATCGAAGTGATAGGTGTCGCGCCCGGCGAGCTCGGTGGAGGCTTCCAGCAGCAAACGGAATGCCTCGCGGACTTTGGAACTGTCATAGAAGATCGATCCGCGGACGAAGCCTTCGCCGTCCTTGGCGAGCGTGGGCGGCATGGCGAGGAAGTTGCCTTGCGGGCCGTGACGCTTGTCGTCGCACTCATAAACCGTTTCTGCCAGGATCTTCCATGCCGAGATGGCGGATTCGTTCCGGATGCCATATCGTCCCCAGACGAATTCCTCAACCCATTCATCGAGATCCACGGGTTGATCCCGCCATGCCATTTCATAGATCTGCTCATAAACGATGGGATTGTTTTCTCCTCCTTCGTTCAGTGTGCCGATCCCTGACAAACGGCCTGCCTCGGGTTTGCCGAGCAGCTGCGGCATCTTCACGCCGACTTCGGTCAAGCGTCCATACATGCCCTGCTTGCCGCCCCAGTTGTTGATGATGCACCAGAGCCAGGGTTTCCCGGCGAAAGCGCCGGTGTGGTCCCACTGGGGTTTACCGTCGGCGAACAAATCGAGGAGGACCATCTGATCGTCGCCCACGCCGGAGAGCAGCGCTTCGATCCGCGGCTGGGTCCAGAAGCGGCTGTGGACAAACAACCAGCCTTGCATGAACCAGATCGCTTCCGGGTCGGCCTCGGCCATGGATTGATAGACGGCCCGAGTCATGCCCCGGAGATAATCGGGATCATCGGTCGGAGGATCGACTTCATTGAAGGTATCGGCCGAATAGAGATGGGCGGTGCCGTAGAGCTTGGTCGACTCGGTGACGAAGCGGGATCCGATCTTCCGGAACAGCGGATCGGAAGGATCGAGCACGTGGATGCCGGGGAAGTTGCTCCAGTTCTTCAGCTTGGCGATCTTGGCCCCGGGGAACTTGTCCTTGAGGCCGGGCGGCACGTGGCCTCCGAAGGCCGGAAGTACCGGCTTCATGCCGAGCTCCATGGCGCGGGTCATGATGCTCTTTTGCAGCGATTCCTGGCGGTCATACCACTCGTCGGGATTCGGGCCACCCCAGCCGTCGATGTTTCCCATGAGAAACCAGGGCAGGAAGGGTGGGGCGGCGATGAAGTCGTCGATGTCCTTCTGCGGCAGGCCGAGGTCACGATAGACGTTGCGATAGACGACCTCGGCCCCCGTGGCCATGAGCGGCGTGTTGATGCCGTGCAGGGCCATCAGGTCGATTTCCCGTTCCCAGCGTGGTCCGTCCCAGAAGGCCATGGTGTAGCCGTAGGTGCAGTAGTTGAAGGCGTAGCGGTAGGGGTACGGGGACACCTTGCGGATCTTTTCCGACAGCTTCGGAAGGGGATCGGGAAGGGAGATCTGATCACCGCACCAGGAGATGTCACAGCGGCAGTGGTATTTTAGATACCAGTTCAGCGCCGAGGCCATCGAGACGGCGTTGTTGCCGCGGAGCACGATTTTCCCTCCGCGCGACTCGATCTCGAACACGTCGTTTCCGCCCTCCGCTGGGATCGTTTCGCAAACAAATCCGGCCGACTTGCCTGGGAGCACCCGCTGGATGAGGGCGGTGGCGGCTTCTTCGGGCGTGGGCGCGGCGATGGCGGGAAAAAAGCTGAAGGCGAGAAGGGCGATGAGAAGAGGTTTCAGGGATTTCATGGGCAAAGGAGGCGGGGCGCGTCAGTCGCGTCCGAAAGTTCGCGAGATCGCTCTATTCCAATCCGGATCGGAACCGGACAGGGATTACGTGGTATCACGAAAATAAGTTGAAGACAGCCCGTGGGCTTTCATTTCCGCAAGAGTCGGGGGTAGATCCGGTGGCATGACGGACGGGGTGGAAATCGTGGGAGCCGGTTTGGCGGGGTGTTGCCTGGCGTGGCAGCTGCGGGCGCGCGGGGTGGAGGTGCGGCTGGTGGATGATGGCCGGCCGGGGGCGGCGTCGCGGGTGGCGGCGGGGTTGGTGAATCCGGTGACGGGAAAGAACTACGAGCCGAGCTGGCGGATCGCGGAGTTCCTGCCGGAGTCGGTGGCGTTTTTCGAAAAGATCGGGCGCGATCTGGGTCGGCCGCTTTGGTTTCCGCAGCCGGTGGTGAGGCTGGTCTCGGAAAAAGAATGGCCGAAGGCGGCAAGAAAACTGGAGCTGCCGGAGGTGGCGCGCTGGGTGGAGCGGGTGGAGGAGCACGTGGATGGCTGGCGGGCGAGGGTGACGTTGAAGGGCGGCGGGAGGGTGGACACGCGGGCTTTTTGTGAAGCGACGGAAGAGGAATTCGGAGTGCGGAGCGCGGAGTGCGGAATGGGAAGAAGGGTGAGATGCGGGGGTGCGTTTGATTTGATGACCGGGAGGCTGGGGGAGCATCGGTGCGCGAAGGGGGAGATCCTCACGGTGAGGCTTCCAGAATGGGACGGCTCGAAGATCCTGATCGGTGGTGGTGGCTGGTTGGTGCCGGTGGGAGACGGGCTTTTCAAATCGGGCGCGACCTATGAGTGGGACCAGCTCGATGGCACGCCGACGGCGGCGGGCCGGACGCGGGTGGAGGAGATTCTGCGGAATCTGGGAGTCGGGGATTTCGAGGTGGTGAACCACGAGGCGGGCGTCCGCCCGATCGTGCGGCGTAGCATGCCCTTGATCGGGAAAACCGCGGAGGGTTGGGCGTTCAACGGGCTGGGATCAAAGGGCTCGCTCTACGCGCCGGGGGTGGCACGGAGGCTGGCGGAGGCGATGGTGGACGGGGTGGAGATCGAGGAGGAGCTGGACTTGGAGAAGTGGCTGGGAAGGTAGCAAGTTCGCGGCGGGTCGCCGCGGCCACGGCCTGCCCCCGGGCCCTGGGCAGCCACGGTCCGGCGCGCCTCGGGGCTTGCCATGGAGCGGGAATGCGTCCATAGGGCCGCGGCAACTCCGCCGAAAGCCGCCGCAGCCATGTCTTTGAAGATCCGAAATCTCGCCATTATCGCCCACGTCGACCACGGGAAGACCACCCTGGTCGACCAACTCCTGCAAGCTGGCGGCACCTACCGCGACAACCAGGAAAAGCAGGAGCGGGCGATGGACTCGATGGACCTCGAACGCGAGAAGGGCATCACCATCAAGGCGAAGAACACGTCCATTCACTGGGAAGGCTACACGATCAACATCGTCGATACGCCGGGCCACGCCGATTTCGGCGCGGAGGTGGAGCGGGTGATGAAAATGGTCGATGGCGTGCTGCTGGTGGTCGATGCCACCGGCGGACCCCAGGCGCAGACGCGTTTCGTTTTGCGCAAGGCGCTGCAGGAGGGCCTGAAGCCGATCGTGGTGGTCAACAAGATCGACCGCGAGCTGGCGACGCCGGAAAAGGTCCACGACATGGTGCTGGAGCTTTTCCTCGATCTCGACGCGACCGAGGACCAGTTCGAGGCCCCCTTCCTGTATGGCTCGGCGCGCGACGGCTACTTCATGGACTCGCCGAATGACGAGCGGGTCGACTGCATCCCGCTGCTGAAAAAGATCGTCGAATACGTGCCGGAACCGGCCGCCAAGGAAGACGCTCCGTTTTCCATGCTCGTTTCGAACATCAACTGGGACGACTACGTCGGCCGGGTGGCGATCGGCAAGGTGCTCGGCGGTTCGGTGAAAAAGGGCGACAACGTCTGGCTGCTGCGCAAGGACGGAACCAAGCAGCGTTCAAAGGTGCTGAAGACCTTTTCCTACTCGGGTCTTGCGACGCACGACTCCGAAGGCGGCACCGCCGGCGGCATCGTGGGAATCGCGGCAGGCATCGAGGACATCGATATCGGCGACACGCTCGCGGCCAGCGAAGACGCCGAGTTGCTGCCTTTCGTGGCGATCGATCCGCCGACGGTGCAGATGGAGTTCTCGATCAATGACGGTCCGCTTGCCGGCAAGGACGGCAAGCATGTGACCTCCCGCGCGATCTGGGACCGCCTCCAGCGCGAGGTGAAGACGAACATCTCGATCATGGTCGAGGAAACCGGTCAGGCCGGTGTGTTCAAGGTTTCCGCGCGCGGTGCGATGCAGATCGCTGTGCTGGTGGAAACGATGCGTCGCGAGGGCTACGAGGTGCTCGTTTCGCGCCCAACGGTGATCTACCGGCGCGACGAAGGCGGGCAACTGCTGGAACCCTTTGAAACCCTCTACGTCGAGGCTCCAGACGAATACTCGCAGGGCATTCTCAAGGCCCTCAACAACCGCAAGGGCATGCTGGAGAACATGGAAGTGGAGGCCAGCGGCCGCACACTGATCCAGGCCCACATCCCGACCCGCGGCCTGATCGGCTTCGAGACCGAGCTGGTGAACCTGACCTCCGGCCACGGCATCATGAGCCACCTGTTCAAGGAATACGCGCCGCACGCCGGCGAGATCACCACGCGCATTACGGGAACCCTCGTATCGATGGAGAAGGGCGTGACCACCGCCTACTCGCTGCAAGCGCTGGAAGAGCGTGGCATCCTGTTTGTCGGTCCGGGCGCGGAGGTCTACACCGGCATGCTGGTGGGCGAAAACCCGCGCGCCGAGGACCTCATCGTGAACCCGGTGAAGGAGAAGCACCTCGACAACATGCGTTCCTCCGGCAAGGACAAGGGCGGCAAGCTGAGCCCGCCGAAGAACTTCTCGCTCGAGCGCGCGATCGAATACATCGAGGCCGACGAACTGGTCGAGGCGACCCCGAACTTCCTCCGGCTGCGCAAGCGGATCCTCGATCCCAACGAACGCAAGCGGATGGCCAAGGCTTCGAAGGCTTGAGGCCGCGAAGCGTTTTTCTGAAGGGGTGCAGGTGCTGGCCTGTGCCCCTTTTTTACGGCGCAGGCGAGCCGTCGACTTCCATCCCTGTCAGTGCTGTGTCGACCACTCCTCGCCGCGCTTGATGGCATCCGCGGCGATCTCGCGGTCGTCCTCGGGAAGCCGAGCTACCCACAGCGCCGCGCCCTTGGGATCGGCTTCGTGCCAGCGCAGTGCCACGTTCTGGAGGGCTTGGTTGCGCGGCCGGCCGGAAGGATACATTTCCAGCGCGGCGGCCGTGGCACCAGGATCGCGGAATGCGCGATTGGACATGTCGTAGGTCCAGCGGCCGATGTCCTTGTCCGACATCACGCCGAGCTGCAGCGCTCTGGAAAAGACCACGTCCGCAACCTCCGGCGGCGGCCAGCCGGTGCGAATCAGCCGTGCGGAGACATTGCGAATCTGCTCGTCGGGGAGATCGCGGGCCCAGGCCACGGCTTCCTGCCGCCCGGCCCGCGTGCCCGAACGCACTTCATTCGGAAACGAAAGACCATAGGAGTCCGGATCGGCCGCAGCGCGATTGAGCAGCTCGGCGATGGTCGGCGGTCGCAACCTGAAACTCCCCGTCCGAACGCCCGGCCGAGGGGCCGTGGATTGCCGGGTGAAGGGAGGACGGCGAGAGTTTCGAGAGTGGCTTTGGGATCGGGAAAGCCGCTTCCGTGGGAACGGTGGCGGAGTTTGTCTGACCTCGAAGCGGCTGGGTCGGGAGAACGGCTGCAAGCGCTCTGTCCGGCGGTCGATGCCCGCCGCTCCTGCGGGGCTTGCAGGAAAAGACGTGAGTTGCTCGAATGCGGCCATGGATTCCAGCACGCCTCCTCCTTCTCCGCCTCCGGTTCCCGTGGCACCCCAACGTTCGGGCTTGGCCTTGGCGAGCCTGCTTTGCGGGATCGGAGGACTCTTGACCTGCGGAATCAGTTCGCTGGTCGGGGTGATCTTGGGTCACCTGGCACTTTCGGATATCAAGAAGACGGGGAAAGAAGGCAAGGGTCTTGCCGTGGGCGGACTGGTGACGAGCTATGTGCTGATGATGCTGGTGGGCGTCGCGGCGTTGGCGGGGCTTTCCGCTCCAATGGTGCTGAGGCAAAGGCATGCGGCGGACAGGACGCAGATGATTTCCAACATGAAGCAGATCTCGCTCTATCTGCTCGAATTCGATCAGGAATTCGGAGCGTACCCAAATCGGCAGACCAAGCAGGCAGTGCAGGAGGCGACTGAAATCGAGTTGTCCCTCGCGGGGATCGAGCCGTTCGAGCAACTCGAAGCCTTTGGAGCGGTCGGCTTGCAGGAGATGCTCAAGGTGCCGAAGTCGGCTACGGGCGATTGGATTTACTATACCTATGAAGGATCGGCACCGCCGCCTGACCAACCGGTGCTGGTTTCTCCTGCGGTAGGCCGGAAACGGCTCATTCTCCGGGGAGATGCCTCGGTCGAGGTGGTTCCCAGCGATGTGGGTCTGCCGGCGTCCGAGGGCGATATGGAAGCGATTCCAGCGCCCAGGGGGTAGGCGGCGCCGGATGGAAACCCACTCTCCTCAACCCATCCATTTCCAAGGCTCCGCGTGCCAGCGGTAGCCGGGTTCGGCGTGGACGATGTGGCCGAGGCCGGGCCAGGGGAGGTGGAATCCGTAGCAGCGGGTGCGTTTTCCAGCAGCCTCTGACCAGAAACGCTTGCGGGTGGCGATGGCGGTTTGCGGGTCGTGGTCGAAGGCGATGGTCCATTCGGGATCGGCGAACATCAGCAGGTGATGGTGGGCGAGGTCCATCAGGTGGAGGAGTTCGTCGTTTCCGGAACGGATGCGGAAACAGGCGTGGCCATCGGTGTGGCCGGGAGCGGCATGGACGGTGACAAGGCCGTCGAAAAGAGTCTCACCGTCTTTCACCGTCCGGGTGTTCGGGGCGAGGATGTTGAAGTTCCCTCGCGCCTCTTCGATCATCCCGGGGATCGGGCGTTTGTCGCGCTTGGACTTGGAAAAATCCGGCTGCTTGCCGCGCCAGAAGGCGAGTTCCTCGGGCAGCAGATGGAAGGTGGCGTTGGGAAAGGCCGGTTGGCCGTTGTCGACGAAGCCGTTCAGGTGGTCGGCGTGAGCGTGGCTGAGGAAACCGGCCGTGACGTGGTCGGGGGTGATGCCGATCTGCCGGAGGCCCGCTTGCAGCCAGCCGAGGCGCGGATTGTCGCTGCGTCCGAACCCGGCGTCGAAGAGGACGATGTCCTTTCCGCGGCGGAGGACGAGGACGTTGACGTAGAGTGGCAGGGCACCGGTGGGCTCACCGTGGGTTTCCATCACTTGCTTCATCCGCGGATGCGCTTCGCGCGGCCACATGAGGTCGAGACCTTCGCCCAGTTCGAGGTTGGCGTCGGAAATCGACCACGCTTCCACCTCACCGATGCGGAAAGGGTAGACGAACGGCCGGGCGGGAGCGCTGGCGGGGACTTCCGCAGCGGATACCCGTGCGCCGAAGGCGGCGGCGAGGGTGACGGCGGAGGTTCCGAGGAAGGTGCGGCGGGAGGCGTGCATGATGGATGAACGCGGCTGGAAGCCGCGGGTTTACTTCGCGATGTAGTCGAAGACGAAGACGTCGTCGATGAGGCCGGCGAGCTTCGAGCCGAACTCCTTGTGCGCCGGGTGCGGGAGGTAGGCGTCGAGTCCGGCCTGGTCCTTGAAGGTGAGCTGGAAGCCGTGGGTGAAGCCCTTGTCCTTCTGTTCCTTGCTGATGTTCGTGCCCCACTCGAAGGCGGTGATGGTGTCGATCTTGTCGGGTAGCTCGGCGAAGGCTTTCTCGACCATGGCGATCTTTTCCGGCGTGGCCTGGTCGGAAAACTTGAAGAAAACGAGGTGGCGGAGTTCGCCTCCGGCGAGGGTGCTGAGGGTGGTCATGAGGAGGGCAAGGAAGACGGTTTTCATGGAGCTGGCCATTACGGTTCGTGCCGCGTTTTCATTTCAGGTTCCAAACGGCCTTTGGATTTCCCATGGCAGGACCGCGCCGGATCGCGATGATGCCTTCATGCAAAAGACGCACAGCAAGACAATCGGCTACCTGCTCTGGATCTTCGGATTCTTCGGTGCGCACCGGTTCTACTATGGGCGTAAGATTTCAGGAACGATCTGGTTCTTCACCTTCGGCCTGTTCCTCGTCGGCTGGATCGTGGACCTGTTCCTGATTCCTTCGATGGATCGCAAGGCGGCGGTGAGGTATCAGGCCGGCCGCTGCGACTACTCGATCGCCTGGATTCTCCAGACCTTCCTGGGCATATTCGGCATCCACCGGTTCTACATGGGCAAGGTGATCACCGGGATCATCTGGCTGCTGACCGGCGGGCTTTTCCTGATCGGATATGTCTACGACTACCTGACGCTGAACGAGCAGGTGGATGAGGTGAACCGGCGGGGATAGAATTGGAGCGCTCGTTGTGAAACCGGTATCTTCCGAACCGCCGCTGAGGCCGATTTCATTATCGGTAATCCGAAAAAAAGGCGGCCCCGGAATCGGAGCCGCCTTTTTCGAAATTGAAGCGTCAGCCTCAGCCGATGAGCTCGGGCCAGTCTTCGGTGTGGAAGAACTCGCCTTCGGGCTTGTCGAGGCGCTCGTAGGTGTGGGCGCCGAAGAAGTCGCGCTGGGCTTGCAGCAGGTTCGCGGGCAGGCGCTCGGCACGGTAGCTGTCGTAGTAGGCCAATGAGCCGGAGAACGACGGCACCGGGATGCCGTTGACACAGGCGAGGGCGACGACCTTGCGCCAGTTTTGCTGCGACTGGTTGAGGACGTCGGTGAAGAATGGCGCGAGCATCAGGTTGCTCGGCTTTTCAGCCCCTTCGTAGGCCTCGGTGATGCGGTTGAGGAACTTCGCGCGGATGATGCAGCCGCCGCGCCAGATGCGGGCGATGGCTCCGAGGTCGAGATCCCAGCCCTTGTCCTCGCCGACCTTGGAAATGAGGTCGAGCCCTTGGGCGTAGGAGACGATCTTGGAGGCGTAGAGGGCGTCGCGGACCATGCTGACGAGCTCTTCCTTGCTGAGTTCGCCCAGGTCGAAGCCGGTGTTCGAGGGGCCTTGCAGGACCTTCGAGGCGGCGAGGCGCTGGGTGCGCATGGAGGAAAGGATGCGGGCCTCGACGGAGGAGGCGACGGTCGAAAGCGGCACGGCCTGCTCGACGGCACCCATGACGGTCCAGCGGCCGGTGCCCTTCTGGCCGGCCTTGTCGACGATGAGATCGACGATGTCCTTGCCGGTCTCCGGGTCCTTCTGCTTGAAGATATTGGCGGTGATTTCGATGAGGAAGGACTCAAGGTCGCCCGAGTTCCAGTCGGCGAAGATCCCGGCGAGTTCCTCGTTGGAGAAACCCGCGGCCTTGAAGATGTTGTAGGCTTCGCAGATGAGCTGCATGTCGCCGTACTCGATGCCGTTGTGGACCATCTTGACGAAGTGGCCGGCACCGCCGGGGCCGATGTGGGTCACGCAGGGCACACCGTCCACCTTGGCGGCGATGCTTTCGAAGATCGGCTTCATGACCTCCCAGGTGCTGGCGGGGCCGCCGGGCATGATGGAGGGGCCTTTGCGGGCACCTTCCTCACCGCCGGAAACGCCCGCGCCGATGAAGCGGAGGTCGTGCTCCTTGCACCAGGCGTCGCGGCGCTCGGTGTCGGTGTAGAGCGAGTTGCCGCCGTCGATGATGATGTCGTCCTTGTCGAGGAGCGGGATGAGGCTCTCGATCACCGCATCGACCGGTCCACCGGCCTTGACCATGATCATGACCTTGCGCGGGGTGGCGAGGGATTGAACGAATTCCTCAAGGGACTTCGTGCCGACGATTTTCTTGTCGGGGTGCTCCGCGACGAATGCCTCGGTGACCGAGGTGGTGCGGTTGTAAACGGAGACCTGGAAACCGCGGGATTCCACGTTCAGGACGAGATTCTGGCCCATGACGGCCAGGCCGATCAGGCCGAAGTCACTGTTGCTCATGATAAAAGAGGCTCGGTCGAGAGCGAGGCTCCTGTAAGGAAGGCGAAAGCTTCACGCAACCCCTAGTTGCCAGCCCGCCATCGATTCCACACACTCCTCACGTGAATCTGCCTAATGCGATCACCCTGTCCCGCCTCGTCCTGGCCGCGATCTTCGTCGCAGCCATGAGCTTTCCCGGCTTTGCGGGCTATGGGATCGCGCTGGTGTCGTTCTCGGTCGCCGCGGCGACGGACTGGCTCGATGGCTATCTGGCGCGGAAAATGGGGTTGGTGACCCCGCTCGGAAAGCTGCTCGACCCGCTGGCGGACAAGATCCTCGTCTGCGCGGCCTTCGTTTTCATGTCGAAGCTGGGCTTTGCCCCGGTGTGGGTGACCTGCGTGATCATCGGGCGTGAGTTCCTCGTCACCGGCCTGCGTCAGATCGCAATTGAGGCGGGGCAGGTGCTGGCGGCGGACCGTTTGGGAAAATGGAAGACGACCTTCCAGCTGACCTTCGTGATCACAGCGCTGGTGTGGCTTTCGTTTTCGGAAATCGAGGACCGCGGGGTGCTGGCGGACCTGCTTTGGAAACTCGCGGACCCGGCCGGCTGGCTGATGCCCGTCGCGATGTGGGGCGCGCTGGCACTGACGGCGATCTCCGGTTGGAACTACATGTGGAGCAGCCGGAACCTGTTGAAGGCGGATTAGTTCACCCGTGGTCGCGGGGCCCCTGGCAGGCGGGGGGATCATGAGTCACGATGAAAGTCCGGATCGAGAACGCGCATCTGATTTCGCCCGGATGGGAGATCCCGGACGGCGAACTGTGGATCGAGGACGGCCGGATCGTCGCTGCTTCAACGGATCGGGCGGATGAAATCATCGACGCCGGAGGGCGGATCGTGGTGCCGGGGTTCATCGACATCCACAGCCACGGCGCGGATGGCCGCGACGTAGGCGATGACGACCTGGAAGCCATCCGCCACATCGCGCGGCGCAAGCTTCAGGAGGGCGTGACGACCTGGCTGCCGACGACGCTGACCCAGTCGCGCGAAAAGCTGCGGAGCATCGCGGCAAAAGTGGCAGCCTACGCGGCGAGTCCGGATTTCACCCGTTGCCCGGGCCTCCACGTCGAGGGTCCGTTCATTTCCCGTGAAATGGCCGGGGCGCAGAATCCGGAGTTCGTGCGCCTTCCAGATGTGGAGGAGCTGCGCGAGCTGCTGGAAACCTGCCCGGTAAGCGTGCTCTCGTTGGCTCCGGAGCTGCCGGGAGCGCTGGAAATGATCCGCTGGGCGAGCGAGCGGGGAATCGTCTGTTCGGCCGCGCATACCCGGGCCGGCTTCGCCGACATCGAGGCGGCGCGGCAGGCGGGGTTGCGGCATTTGACCCATTTCGCGAATGCGATGACGCCGCTGCACCACCGCGAGATCGGGGTGGTCGGGGCCGGCTTGCTCAACGAGGGGCTGATGCTCGAATTCATTCCCGACGGTGTCCACCTGAGCCCGGAGATGCTGCGGTTGCTCGTCAAGGTGGTGCCGATCGAGCGGCTGATGATGATCACCGATTCGATGGCGGGTTCGTGGATCGGCGAGGGCGAGGTGAAGCTCGGCGGTCTCGACGTGGTGGTGAAAGACGGCACCGCGCGCCTCAAGGAAGGCGGGGCGCTGGCCGGGTCCGTGCTGCGTTTCAACGAGGGCCTGCGGATCCTGGCGACGACGACTGGATTGCCGCTTTCTCGGCTGGTCGCGGCGACGTCCTGGAATCAGGCGCGATCGCTCGGCTTGGCTGACTTTGGGAAACTGGAGTCCGGTTTCCATGCCGACCTGGTAATTCTGAACGACGACTTGTCCGTGTGGAGGACCTTGGTGGGAGGAAAGGTGGCGGTGGAATGACGGCGGCCTGGCGGATGGAATCCGCCGCCACGGAGACTTGCACGCGGGCGCTTCGCCGCCACACTCCGCCGCGAAGTGAATCCCATCCCGATCGAACCGTCGTTCGAGGAGTTCGCGGAGTTGGCCAGGCAGGGCAATGTCGTTCCTGTCTACACCCAGCTCGCCGCGGATTTCGAAACGCCGCTGTCCGCGTACCTCAAGGTGCGCGATGGACGGCATTCGTTCCTCCTGGAGAGTGCCGAGAGCACCGACAAGAGCGGACGATGGTCGATCCTTGGCAGCGGCCCGCGCCGGGTGATCGAGGCGCGTGGCAAGGAAATCACCATCCGCGAAGGCGAGCACACGACCACCGAGACCGTGGCCGATGACGTGCTCGCCGCACTGGAACGCCACATGGCACCTTACCAGCCGGTGCTTCACGGCAGCCTGCCGCCCTTTTGCGGAGGGCTCGTCGGTTACCTCGCCTACGATGCCGTGCGTCAGTTCGAGCCGACCGTTTGCCATCCGCCGCCCGACGCTCTGGGCATCCCGGATGCGGTTTTCGTGCTGGCGGACACGCTGATCGTCTTCGACCAGAAGCTCCACCGCGTGCTGGTCATCGCCAACGCGCTGCTCGATGAGCACGACGATCCCGAGGCCGCCTATGTGGCCGCGCGGGAAAAGATCGCCGCGATGGTGGAAATGCTCGCCCGCCCGCTCCACGTGCCGGCGCTGAACGGTCTCGCCGAGGCCCCGCCGATCGAGGCGGAAAGCAACACGACGCAGGCTGAATACGAGGACATGGTCCGCCGCGGAAAAGAATACGTGGCCGCCGGGGACGTGTTCCAGTTCGTGCCCAGCCAGCGTTTCAAGACACCCTTCGGCCGCTCGCCGGTGGATCTCTACCGCGCGCTGCGCCACGTGAACCCCTCGCCCTACATGTTCGTGCTGGAGCTGGAAGGCTTCGCGCTCGTCGGCAGCTCGCCTGAGGTCCACGTGCGCTCCGTGGCGGGTCGCATCGATATCCGCCCGATCGCCGGCACCCGCTGGAGGGGCAAGACGCAGGAGGAGGACGACGCGCTCGCCGCCGAGCTGTTGGCCGATCCCAAGGAACGCGCCGAGCACCTGATGCTCGTCGATCTCGCCCGCAATGACGTTGGCCGCATCGCCAAACACGGTAGCGTGAAGGTCGATGATTTCATGATCATCGAGCGCTACAGTCACGTCATGCACATCGTCTCGAACGTCACCGGCACGCTCTCTCCCGAGCACAGCGCGTATGACGTGCTGCGTGCGACCTTTCCCGCCGGCACCGTTTCCGGCGCGCCGAAAATCCGGGCCATGCAGATCCTCGACGAGCTGGAGAAAAACAAGCGCTGCGCTTACGCCGGCGCGGTCGGCTGGTTCGGCTTCGATGGCTCGCACGATTCCTGCATCACCCTGCGCACCTGCCTTCTCAAGGACGGCCAGGCCTACGTGCAGGCGGGTGCCGGGGTCGTCGCGGACTCGGACCCCACCTACGAATACAACGAAACCGTCAACAAGGCGAAGGGCATGCTCCGCGCCATCGCCCTGGCCCGAACCCTCCAACCCTGACGGACCATGCTGCTCGTCATCGATAACTACGACTCCTTCACCTACAACCTCGTCCAGTATTTCGGCGAGCTGGGGGTGGAGATGAAAATCATCCGCAACGACGATGCCACCGTGGAGGAAATCCGCGCGATGAAGCCCACGCGGATCTGCGTTTCCCCCGGCCCCTGCACGCCGAACGAAGCGGGGGTTTCACTCGATGTCATCCGCGAGTTCGGCAAGGAAATGCCGGTGCTTGGCGTGTGTCTCGGGCATCAATCGATCGGCCAGGTCTACGGTGGCGAGGTCGTCCGCGCCGACCGCCTGATGCATGGAAAAACCTCACCGATCCTGCACGCCGGCCATAGCGTCTTCGCCGGGCTGCCGAATCCGTTCGAGGCGACGCGTTACCACTCGCTCATCGTGAAACGCGACACGCTCCCGGATTGCCTGGAGATCACCGCGTGGACCGCCGAGGGCGAAATCATGGGCCTGCAGCACAAGGAGTTGCCCGTCCACGGCGTGCAGTTCCACCCCGAATCGATCCTCACCGAGCACGGCAAGACGATGCTGAAGACCTTCCTTGAATTCTGAGGCAGGACGGGCGTTCCGTCCAACCCCCTCCCTCACTCCACGACCGTTACGGCGAGGTCTTCGCCGAGGTTTTCGATCGATTCCGTCAATGCTCCCGGGGCCACGCCGGCGGGGAGCGAGACGGTGACCATGGCGTGGAAAAGCGGGTGACCTGCCATCGGCGCGCTTTCCAACTGGGTTTGCAGGTCTTCGAGATTCGCACCGACCTCCGCGACCGCCGCGGAAAGCTGCCTCACGATGCCGGGCCGGTCATTGCCGACCACATCCAGATGCACCAAGTCACGATGGGTGTCCTCGGGAGCGGTTTCGCGGCTGGTATGGATCGACAACCCTTCCAGGGCCTCAAGAGCGGCGACGAGGTCATCGACTTTTTCGGGAGCGCATTCAACCCGCAGGATACCGGCGAACTGCCCCGCCAGCCGGGCCATCCGGCTTTCCAGCCAGTTCCCTCCGTAGTCCGCCACGGTTTCGGAAATCGATTTCACGATGCCGGTGCGGTCGGCCGCGAGGACCGTCATGACGACGCAGGTTTTCATGCCCTCTTATCAACCACACGAGTGTCGGGGATGCGACCCGATTTTGCGCCTGAGCTAGGTTTACATTTAAGAGAAATTGATAATTGACCTCCTCGGGGTAATGAGTGGATACTGCCGCCAATCGTTTTGAATTTGACCATGATTCTGCCTGATACGCTTGCCCCTCTCCCGGTGGCGGAGGACGCCGTGAAAGCCGGAGAGACCGAGGACTTCGTTTCGGAATCGGCGATCCGGCAGTTGCTGGTGGGCCCGATGGCCGTTGTCGCGTCGGGGATGAGAGGAGACGTGGTGGACTTCGCCGGTCGGCCCGATCTCGGAGAGGAGATGCTTTTTTCCATCCCCCGCGAGGCACGCGCGGAGGCCAAGCCCATGGCTCGCCGCCCGCATCCTGCCTTCGTTCCGGGCGAGCGCCGGGCCGCGCCTCCCGTGCCGCGCAGCCGCGCCGGCAGTGACGCCCGGCCAACGTCGATGAAGGGGATCGCCGTCGTGATCGGCACCGGCCTTGCGGCATCCATTCTGATGACCTGGGGATGGTTCCTCGCTTTTCCCGAACGGGAGCATGGGGCATTCACGATTCCTGCGGTGCGAACGGAGAAGGCGGCGGAGCCCGGGCTCCTCCCCGGCGAAGAGGCGGCAGGCCCCTTGTTGGTCAGACGCCAGTGGGACATTGGCGCGCCCTGAGCTTGTCTTCGGTGGCGCGGAACGCTTCCGTCCGGGCAGCATGACGCGTCCTGGCCTGATTCTCAAACTCCGCTGCCCCGACCAGCCCGGTATCGTGGCCAAGATCTCGGGCTACGTCGCGGGCTATTCGGCGAACCTGATCGAGTTCGCGCAGTTCACCGACAAGCAGAGCGGAAAGTTCTTCTCCCGCCTGGAGATCGAAACGAGCGGCCTGGAGGTGGAGGTCGATGATTTCATCGAAGGCTTCGGCACCCTCGGCCGCGCCCTGAGGGCGGAGTGGCACTTCCGGCGGCTGCCCTACAAGATGCGCACCGCGGTGCTGGTCACCCGGACCGACCATTGCCTGAACGAGGTTCTCTGGCGCACGCGTCTCGGCGAGCTGCCAGTCGAGATCACCTCGGTCATCGGCAACCGCGACGACTGCCGGCAAATCGCCGAGCAGGCCGGGCTGCCGTTTCATCTGGTGGAGATGGAGGGCGGGGAAAAAGCCTCCGGCTTCGCCCGGATCCGCTCGATTCTGGAGGAGGAGTCCGTCGAGCTGGTCGTACTCGCCCGTTTCATGCAGATCCTGCCGGACGACTTCTGCCGGGCGTACGAGGGGCGGATCATCAACATCCATCACAGTTTCCTACCCGCGTTCATCGGAGCGAATCCCTATCGCCAGGCCTACGAGAGGGGGGTGAAATTGATCGGTGCCACCTGTCACTACGTCACCGCCGATCTCGATGCCGGACCGATCATCGAGCAGCAGGTCGAGCGGGTTCAGCACTTCCACACCCCTCAGGATCTGGCGCGGCTCGGACGCGATTGCGAGCGGGCGGCCTTGGCGCGAGGCATCCGCTACCACGTCCACGACCGGACGATCATCGACGGTCACCGGGCGATCGTTTTTCCCGATTGAGGACGGATCGAATCGAGGGCTTTACAAGACGGCGGGTGCTGCTAAAAACCGCGCCCCGTCAAACGGGTCACGGAGAGATGGCTGAGCTTGGTTTAAGGCACACGACTCGAAATCGTGCGTAGGGTTAAACCTACCGTGGGTTCGAATCCCACTCTCTCCGCCACCGCCCCTGCCCGGCTTGCCCGGGCAGGGGCGGTGGCGTTTTGAGGTGGGTGGAGAACGCTGCCGAGCGCAGCGAACGAAACAGGTTTGGGGTGAGGAGCGCAGCGACGAGGACAATCCCACTCCCTCCGCGACGGCCGCTTACTTCCTCATCCGGTTTGGCAGAGCGATTCCGTTCCCGTAGGCTTTGACGGCAGAGTGATGAATTTTCGCAGATCGCATCGGCCGGGGTGGATGGTCTTCGTGGCGTTGGTGGGCTTGCTGTTGCAAGCACCGGCCGATCCGGAGGTCGAGCCCGGGGTATTCCGAGAGCCCGAAGTGGGCGGGTGGATTTGGACGGATGAGACCGCGGACCGCCAGGAATGCCGGCTGGTGAGGGCCTTCGAGATCCCCGATGGGGCGAAGGTGGACTCCGCTTTGATGCGGGTGACGGCGGACAACTATTACGAGATCTTCCTTGATGGTCAGCTGATCGGCCGGGGCGGAGACTGGAGGGTGCTGACGGAGTACAACGTCAAGAGCCTGCTGGATCCAGGCAGGCACGGGCTGGCGGTGCGGGTCCTGAACGACTTCGACTATGCGGGGCTCGTTTTCGGCTTCCGCATTGTGCTGGGCGACGGCCGGGTGATCGAGATCGTCTCCGACGAGTCCTGGAAGATCGCCCCGAGCGAGGGCGACGCGTGGAAGAAGCCGAGCCGGGAGTGGGAAAAGTGGCCGGAGGCGACGATCGTGCGGCCCTTCCGTCCGGTCCACCCGCCGCTGGTGTATCAGGCCATGCCGTCGGAACCGGTGGTGCTGTCGATCTGGGAAAGACGCTGGTTCCAGGTGACGGTGCTGGTGATCGTCGGGGCGAGCCTGGCGGCAGGGGTGGTTCTCGGGAGCAGGCTCTTCCTGCAGTCGCAGATGGAGACGCTCGTGAGGCGGGAACGGTCGCGCATCGCGATCGACCTGCATGACGACCTCGGCGGCGGGCTCACCCAGCTGGTGCTGCTCGGCGAGTCGTCGCGGCGGGATCTGCCGGAGGATTCATCGACGGGTCAGGCGCTGGCTCGCTTGTGCGACCAGTCACGCGGATTGGTGCGGCGCATGAACGAGACGGTTTGGTTGATCAATTCGGAGCGGGACAACCTCCGCGACTTTGCGTCGTACGTGGTGAAGTACGCCGAGAGTTTCTTTCAAACGTCGCCGGTGCGGAGTCGTTTCGACATCGAGGGAGATCTGCCGCCCCTGCCGTTCGACCTGGGGATTCGCCGCAATCTGTTCCTCGCCGTCAAGGAAGCCTGCAACAACATCGTCCGCCACTCCGGAGCGTCCAGGGCCACGATTTCCGTCCACCGCCAACGCCAGGAGCTGGTGATCTCCGTCCGCGACAATGGCCGCGGATTCGATCCCCAAGCGAAAGTGACGGGGAACGGTTTACGGAACATGCGTCAGCGGGTGACGGAGGTCGGCGGACGGTTCAAGCTGAGCCAGCGGCCGGAGGGAGGCACGCTGGTGGAGTTCCGGATTCCGCTCCAAGCTCAGGCGCGGTTGAGGCTCGCCCGGATTTTGCCTTGGAGAAAACGGGGCACCTCCGCTGAATGAGTGCACCGATGTCCAAGCCAGCCACCGCCGCCATTCATCGTGTGGCTCTCGTCGAGGACCGGCGGGACGTCCGTGAGCAGTGGGCGGAACTGATCGATTCCTTCCCCGGCTTCTGTTGTATCCGGGCCTGTGCTTCGGGTGAGGCGGCGTTGGAAAGTCTTCCGGCCCTCCAGCCGGAGATCATCCTGATGGATATCTTCCTGCCCGGGATGTCGGGCATCGAGTGCACCGTACGCCTGAAGGAGGCGTGGCCTCAAGGCCGGGTGCTGATTCTGACGGCTTCGGACGACGAAGAAATGGTGTTTCCCGCTCTGGAGGCGGGAGCCGATGGTTACCTCCTCAAGCATTCCACGCCCGACGAGCTGCATGGAGCCTTGCTCGACGTTCTTCAGGGCGGGGTGCCGATGACCAGCGGCATTGCGCGGCGCGTGGCGGAGTATTTCCGGAAGCGGGGAGATGCCCGGGGGAGGGTCGAGCGACTCAGTCCGCGGGAAACGGAGGTGCTTGAGCTGCTGGCCAAGGGCTACATCAACAAGGAGATCGCGGACAAACTCGCACTGAGCGTCGAAACGATCCGCAGCTACCTGAAGAACATCTACGAGAAGATGCACGTCCACTCCCGATCCGAGGCGGTGGCGAAGTACATCACGGGCTCGGGCCGATCTACCCTCACTTGAGGGTATTGGGTGCGGAAACGGGCGGATGCTAGCTTTTCGGTCCGTGTCAGCCATGATGCGGTCCGCGATGCCGCCTCTTGGCGCGGTCGCTTATAGCCCTGCCCCAAACCCTGCCGCTTCCGTGAACGTCCATTCTCCATTCTTTCCACCTCATTTCATGATCGCCGCAGCGTTGGCGGCGTCGCCGGTCTCGGCGGATGAGGCCGTCGTTTCGATCGATGTCGATCAACCCGGCCACGAGGTTTCTCCGCTGCTCTGGGGCATCTTTTTCGAGGACATCAACCTTTCCGCCGACGGCGGACTCTATCCCGAGCTCGTCCGCAACCGCTCGTTCGAAGGCAGCGACGAGTTGCGCTTCTGGGAAATGGAATCCACCGGGGGATCGTGGGTCGTCGGCGAGCATCGTCCGCTGAACGCCTTCAACCGTCGGTCGCTCCGCGTGACTCCCGCTGGCGACTGTGTGCTGGAGAATGAAGGCTACTGGGGAATGAATTTCGTCGCCGGTGAGGACTACCGTTTCCAGCTTACCGCCCACGGTAGCGACGACTTCGACGGAAACCTCACCGTCCAGCTTTGCGACGAGGCCGGCACGATCCTCGATTCCGGCCGGATTTCGGGCGTCGGGGCCGACTGGGAAAACCACGAACTGACCCTCAAGCCGTCGAAGTCCGATCCGAAGGGAAAGCTCCGGATCGCCATTGCCGGGAGCGGCTCCGTGTTTCTCGACATGATTTCGCTCATGCCCGCCAAGACGTGGAAGAACCACGGTCTGCGGATCGATTTGGCAGAGTCCATGGACGCTCTCAAGCCGGCGTTCTTCCGTTTTCCCGGCGGCTGCTGGGTGGAAGGCGACGACATGGCGCACGCCTACCGCTGGAAGGAGACGATCGGCGGGGTCGAGGAGCGGACGCCGCTTTACAACGTCTGGAATTACAATGCCACGCACGGCATCGGCTATCACGAGTATCTCCAGCTTGCGGAGGACCTCGGTGCGGAGCCGCTTTTCTGCATCAACGTCGGCATGTCGCACACCGACTCCGTTCCCATGGGCCGGATGGGGGAGTGGGTGGAGGACGCGCTGGATGCCATCGAGTATGCGAACGGACCGGTCGATTCCGTCTGGGGTGCCCTGCGTGCGAAGAACGGCCATCCGGAGCCTTTCAACCTCCGCTACATCGAGATCGGCAATGAAAACGGTGGGCCCAAGTACGCCGAGCGCTGGCCGCTTTTCGTGAAGGCGATCAAGGCGAAGTATCCGGAGATCACGCTCATTGCGAACTACTGGGAGGGCGACTACCCGAATGAACCCATGCCGGAAATCGTGGACGAGCATTACTACGAACCCCCCGAGGCATTCATGCGCAAGGCCACGCTTTACGACGACCGCAACCGCGAGGGCCCCAGGATTTTCGTCGGCGAGTATGCGGCGACCAAGCGCGCCGGCCGGGGTAACCTGCGCGCCGCGATCGGTGAAGCCGCCTTCATGACGGGCCTCGAGCGGAACTCCGACGTGGTGGCGATGGCCGCTTACGCCCCCTTGTTCACCAACGTGAACCACCGGGCGTGGAATCCCGACCTGATCAATTTCGACAGCGCCGGCTGGTATGGCATCCCGAGTTACTACGTGCAGCAGATGTTCAGTCTGAATGCCGGAGATGTCACCTTGCCGGTCGCGGTGGAAAGCGCGGAAATCCCCCAGCCGGAGCCGCACGGCATGATCGGCGTCGGCACTTGGAATACCCAGGCCGAGTTCAAGGACATCAAGGTCACCGCGCCGGACGGCGAAGTTCTCTTCAAATCGGATTTCAGCAAGAGTCCCGACAGTTGGGCTTTCGTGGGGCCCGGTGAGTGGAGTGTCGAAAAGGGAGCATTGCGTCAATCGGCCGAGTTGCCCCGCGTGCGCGCCTTGATCGGCGACAAGTTCTGGAAGGACTACACGATCGAACTGAAGGCGCGGAAAATCAGCGGTCGCGAGGGTTTCATCGTGATGTTCCACATCCAGGACGAGGAGGACCGTACCTCCTGGAACCTTGGCGGATGGGACAATAAATATTCCGGACTCGGCCTCGGCGACACCGAGGAACGCAAGGATCTGAGCATGGAAACCGGGCGGTGGTATGATGTCCGCGTGCAACTGGATGGCGACCACGTGCGCTGCTGGCTCGATGGCGAGCTGATGCACGACTACCAACGTCCCAAGCTGACGATCCAGACGATCTATGCCAGTGCCACGCGGGAGAAGGAGAGCGGGGACGTGATCGTCAAGGTCGTCAACACCGCTGCCGGAGCGACCGAAACCACGATCGACCTCAAAGGCATCAACGGAGTTTCCGGAGACGCGGAGGCGATCGTCCTGACATCCGCCGATCCCACGGATGAGAACACGCTCGAAGAGCCGACGAAAGTTTCCCCGACGACGGAGACCTTCAGCGTCACCGACGCCAGATTCACCCGCTCGTTTCCAGGGAACTCGTTCACCGTTCTCAGAATTCCGGCTACCAAAGAATGAGGATCTCGACCCTCTGTTCGCTCGACTCTTTCCCTTGTTCCTCGCTCTGACGTCATGACCCGCGCAAGAATTTCACGCTGCTTTCTTCTCGCTCTGTTCGTCGGCCTGATGTCGTCGGCTTCTGCCCGCGAGTTCGTCCATCCCGGTGGCCTCCATACCCAGGAGGACCTCGATCGAATGAAGGAAAAGGTTGCCGCGAAGGCTCACCCATGGATCGACGGCTGGGAGGCACTCATCGAAGATCCGAAGGCCCAAAGTGATTATCGGCCGAAGCCGCAGCGTCACATGATAAGCCGGCAGCAGGCCCAGAACGACGCCACCGCTGCGTATCTGAATGCTCTGCGGTGGTACATCTCCGGGGAGGAATCCCACGCGAAGTGCGCGATGCGCATTCTTAACGCTTGGGCGGACACCGTGAACGAGGTGCCGCGCGGACCGGATCAGCCCGGTCTCAGTGGCATTCCCATTGGCAGCTTCGCCCTCGCCGCGGAAGTGCTTCGCACCTGTCCGGGCTGGTCGGACGAGGACCAGGCGAAGTTCAAGGAAATGCTCATCAAGTATTTCTATCCCGTGTGCCATGATTTCCTCGCGAACCACAATGGCGCGGCCGACGACAAATGGTGGGCGAACTGGGATACCTGCAACATGCTCGCGCTCATCGCCATCGGCGTCTATTGCGACCACGAGGAGATCTTCGACGAGGCGATCGAGTATTTCAAAAACGGCAAGGGCCGCGGCAGCATCATGAACGCCGTGCCCTTTGTTTACGAGGGCGGCCTCGGTCAATGGCAGGAAAGCGGCCGGGATCAGGCGCACGTGATGGGCGGCATGGGCCTGCTCGCGGAAATGTGCCAGGTGGCTTGGAACCAAGGCGTCGACCTCTTCGGATACGCTGACAACCGGCTGCTCGCCGGTGCTGAATACACGGCGCAATACACCCTCTGGAAAGGTGTTCCCTATACGTATTACACGAACTCGGACCGGGCGAACCAATACTATATCTCGGAGAACTACCACGGCCGCCTCGATGCCTCGCATTTCGAGATGCTCTACAATCACTACGTGGTGCGTCAGGGTCTCGAGGCTCCCAGCGTCCAGCAGCTCGCGGAGCTTCGCCGGCCCGAGCCCGGGGAGATCGATGTCTTCGGTTATGGCACGCTGACCTTCACGCTCGATGCGGAGAAGTCGCCTTATCCCGCGATGTCGGCTCCGCCCACGCCGCTCGACCTCCGTGCGATGGCCGGTGTGGATCGTGTGGACCTGAAGTGGTCGCCGTCCGGTGCCTACACCACGCACGGTCACGAGATCTTCCGCGCCACCTCGGCCCGCGGTCCCTACAAGAGCATCCACTCGACCCGGAGGTGGACGACACCCTCGTTCACCGATACCGATGTCAAAGCGGGTAAAACCTACTTCTACAAGGTCGCCGCCCTCAACAACTCGGGTGAGAGCGAGCCTTCCGCGCCGGTGAGCGCGAAACCGCTTGCTGGAGGTGCTCTGCCAAAGGGTTGGACGGCCGGGAAGGCGGGCGCGTGGTTCTCGGAGGCGGCCGGCAAAACCTTCGTCGTTCATGCCGCACCGGGCGACGAGAGTTATACCTACTGCGAAATCAGCGGGGATTTCACGCTCACCGCCCGGCTGATCGACCGGCGTGGAAAGATCAAGATGGCGGGCATCATGATGCGCGAGAGCGTGGGTGAGGATGCCTGCTTCGCCGCCCTGACCACAGGCGAATACGGCGGACGTCAGGCGCGTTTCCGGACCCGCTCGGAGACGGATGGTCGCACGACCACCCACTACGGCTGCGACTACACCTGGCCGCCTGTTTGGTTCCGCATCCAGCGCAGCGGCGATGTTTTCAGCGGTTTCCAATCCATCGATGGCATCGAGTGGTTCGAGATCGGCGAGAGTGAGATCGCGATGCCCTCGAAGATGCTCGTCGGTTTCCTGGTGGCGGGCGAAGACGATGATCGCGAGGAATCGGTCGCCACGTTCTGTGAGGCCAGCGGTGAAGCAAGCCCTCCGTCACCACCCGCCGCACCGGAGGGACTTTCCGCGGAAGCGGGTGACGGCCGCGTCGAGCTTGCCTGGCAGCATCCCGGTGAGGACGGGGTTGCCGGATTCAAGGTCGAAGCCTCCATCGACGGTGCTCCTTTCCACGAAATCTCCGACCTGCCTTCGGACTCGCGGGGTTTCATCAACACGGGGCGGAAAGAGCCGTCCACCATCCGCTACCGGGTCCGCGCCTACAATCGCGGCGGCTACTCCGGGTATTCCAGTGTCGCTTCGCAAGAAGGACGATGAAGATCCCAAGGGCATGGCACCGCCAAACCGACGGAGCGTTTTCACGTCCGCGGTGGTCGTCGCCGGCGCTGTGACCCCCTGATCGCCGTTTGTCAGGGCGACGGAGGGGGTGGGATTTCGATATGGAGTGGTGCATCCCCTGACGGTGGGGAACCTTGCTCGTAGGGGGGAGCGGGTTTCTGATGGGAGGCGCGGACGGGCTCGAAAGCTCCGGCCGCCACCCATCCACGTTCCATGAAGATCCTGATCACTTCCGCCGCCGCGCTGACTCTTGCGGCCGGTTCTGCCTCCGGACGCGAGGCCCCGGCGGATCCCAATGCTCTCATTCCGCCCGCAACGCCACTCATCGCCTGCGACCCGTATTTCAGCATCTGGTCGCCGGCCGACCATTTGTCCGACGTCGAGACGTCCCACTGGACCGGCCGCCGCCATCAGCTCAGCAGCCTCGTCAAGATCGATGGCGAGACCTTCCGGCTGATGGGTTCCTCTCCCGCGTCCGTCCCCGCTCTGGAGCAGACGGCGCTGACGGTCATGCCCACGCGCACCCTGTATTCCTTCGAGGGCGGCGGGGTGAAGATCGACCTGACCTTCACCACTCCCGCGTTGCCCGACGACATGGCGCTGCTTTCCCGCCCGGTCACCTACCTTACCTACGAAGCGCGGGCGACGGATGGCAAGGAGCACACCGTTTCGATCTTCTTCGGTGCTTCGGGAGAACTCACCGTCAATGACGTCGGTCAGGCCGTGCAGTGGCAGGGTGGGGTGAAGGATGGCCTCTCGATCCTGAAAATGGGCTCGAAGGAGCAGCGCATTCTCGGGAAAAAGGGCGACGATCTGCGGATCGACTGGGGCTACCTCTACGTCGCCGCGCCACAGTCGTCCACGGAGTCGACCACCTTCGGCCGGGTGACCGATCTCGCTTTCTCGTTCGCCGCGTCGGATCTCGAAAAATCCGCTGACTCGGGCGAGGCGGACAAGGCCGATCAGACCGGCGCGGGCCTCGTGCTCAAGCCTCTGAAAGTCGGTTCCGAGCCGGTTTCGAGCTGGCTGATGGTCGCCTATGACGACCTGTTTTCGATCCAATACAACCACGCCAACCTCCGCCCCTACTGGCGCAAGGACGGGTGGGAAGCGCAGGACCTGCTCAAGGCATCGGCGGAGGAATACGACGCGCTCATGAAGCGCTGCGAAGACTTCGACAACGAACTCTTCGCCGACCTCGAGAAAATGGGCGGCGTCCAATATGCGAAAATCTGCGCGCTGGCCTACCGTCAGTGCTTCGCCGCGGGCAAGTTCGTGGCGGACAAGAACGGCCAGCCGCTCCAGTTCTCGAAGGAGAACCATTCGAACGGCTGCATTGCCACCTCGGATGTCTTCTACCCGATGGCACCGCAGTTTCTGTTGATGGGCCCGACGGTGGCGAAGTCGTTCATCGTGCCCTTCATGGAATATGCCATGAGCGAGCGCTGGAAGTTCCCCTTCGCTCCCCACGATCTCGGTACCTACCCGCTCGCCAACGGGCAGGTCTATGGCGGAGGCGAGACCAGTGAGGAGAACCAGATGCCTGTCGAGGAGTGCGGAAACCTCCTCATCCTCATGGCTGCGGTCGCGGAAATGGAGGGTAATGCCAAGTTCTCCGAACCCTACTGGAGCCGCCTTGAGGAATGGGCGAACTACCTGAAGAAGGAAGGCTTCGACCCGCCGAACCAGCTCTGCACCGACGATTTCGCCGGTCACCTCGCCCACAACGTGAACCTCAGCGCCAAGGCGATCTGTGGACTGGCATCCTTCGCCAAACTCTGCGAGCTGCGCGGAGATGAGGCCAAGGCCGCGGATTTCCGCGCCACCGCCAAGCGCTTCGCCGAGCGCTGGATCGAGGAAGCCGACGATGGTGATCACTACCGCCTCGCCTTTGACCGGGAAAACACCTGGAGCCAGAAATACAACCTCGTCTGGGACCGCATCTTCAACTTCGGGCTTTTCCCCGAAAAGGTTTTCGAAACCGAGATGACCTATTACCGCAAGGTGCAGAACAAGTATGGCCTGCCTCTCGACAACCGCTCGGACTACACCAAGCTCGACTGGATCCTGTGGACCGCCACGCTGACCGAAAAGCCCGAGGACTTCGACGCTCTCGTCTCGCCGGTGTTCCTTTTCCTCAACGAAACGCCGGACCGGTCGCCGATGACCGACTGGTATTTCACCTCCACCGCCGAGAAGCGCGGATTCACCGCCCGCCCGGTGGTGGGAGGCGTGTTCCTCCGCGCGCTTTACGACAAGGACGTGTGGAAAAAGTACGCCTCCCGCGACAAGACGAAGGCGGCGAACTGGGCACCGATGCCCGACTACGTCCCGCCGGTGGTGACGCCGGTGGTCGAGGCCGGCGACAAGAAGTCGAACATCCAGTGGGCTTACACGTTCGAGCGCCCTGCGGATGGCTGGATGAAGCCAGGTTTCGATGACAGCGACTGGAAGACCGGAACTGCCGGCTTCGGCAGCGACGGCACACCCAACGCCAAGAACCGCACCCAGTGGACCGGCAGCGATATCTGGATCCGCCGCGAATTCGACCTGAAAACCGGTGCCTCCGACGACCTCAAGCTGTGGGTTTTCCACGACGAGGATGCGGACATCTACCTCAACGGCGTTCCGGCAGCGACCCTCGGTGGTTTCACCACCGGCTACGAGATTTTCGAGATTTCCTCCGAAGCGAAAGCCGCCCTCAAGCGAGGGAAGAACGTCATCGCCGTCCACTGCCATCAGGAGCAGGGCGGGCAGTACATCGACGTCGGCCTCGTGGAGGTGAAGCCCGGCAAGAAGAAGTGATGCCCGGCTGAGAAGCCATTTTGTCATCAACCCAAGACGCAGCTGCGGGTCATGGACATCGTCCATGGCCCGCACGTTGTTTGCGGCGTCTCATGCGCCCGCAGCCCCGGTAGAACAAGGGATGGCGAGGTTCGCGCGGTTTCTTCAGGGACCTTTCCATTGTCGGCTGCCTGATCGCTGCTAGGTTGAAGGCGATGGAGGAAAGCAAAGCCGTCAGGCTGATTTGTTCGGATATCGATGGCACCCTGCTGGGTGACGCCGGTGCCACCCGCGATCTTCGTTCCACTTGGGATGCGTTGCCTGAAACCAGGCCGGTGTTGGTGTTCAGCACCGGCCGTTTGCTGGGAGACGCGATTGAGACGGCGGAGGTCAATGGCCTGCCGCGGCCCGATTTCGTGATCGGCGGAGTGGGCACGATGGTTTTCAACGGCCGCTCCGGCTCGCGGCTCGATGAGTTTTCAAAGGTCCTCGACGAGAACTGGGACCGGGCCGCGGTGGACCGGATCGTCCGGGATTTCGCCGGCATCACGCCGCAGCCGCCGGAGCAGCAGCACGAGTGGAAGAGCAGTTGGTTCTGGCACGAGGCGGCCCCTGATCGGATCCGGGAACTGGAGGAGGCGCTGCGCTCGGCCGGAGTCGGTGCGCAGGTGATCTATTCCTCGGCGCGGGATCTCGATGTGCTGCCGTTGGCCGCCAACAAGGGCAATGCGTTGCGGTGGCTGTGCGGACATCTGGGCATCGGCCTCGATGAGGCGGTCACGGCGGGCGACACCGGCAACGATGTTTCCATGCTGCTCGCGCCCGGCGTGAGAGGCATCGCCGTCGGAAATTCCGAGCCGGAGCTGCTGGATGCCATCCGGGGCAGCTCCGTTTACTTTGCTCGCGCCCGCTGTGCGGCGGGCGTCCTCGAGGGTCTTGTTCACTACGGCGTCATCCGGGAGACCGTCCCGGCCACCAAGGCATGAAGAGCAAACTCGACATTCTCCATTTTTCGATCCACGGGCTGATCCGCGGAGCCAAGCTGGAACTCGGCCGCGATCCCGACACGGGAGGCCAGTGCCTCTACGTGCTGGAGCTGGTGAAGGCGCTCGCCCGCCGCGAGGAGGTCGGCCGCGTCTCGCTGGTCACGCGCAAGGTGTTCGATCGTCATGTCTCCGCCGACTACGCGCAGGAGCGAGAGCTGCTCGGTGGTGCGGGCGATATCTGCCGCATCGAGGCCGGCCCGCGGAGGTATCTGCGGAAGGAAGTGCTGTGGAGGCATCTCGACAGTTTCATCGATGGCACGCTGGCCTGGCTGCGGCGCGAGAAGCGGGTGCCCGATCTCGTCCACGCGCACTACGCGGATGCCGGTTACGTCGGGCGTCAGGTCGCGGCGGTGCTCGGTTGCCCCTTCGTTTTCACCGGCCACTCGCTGGGCCGGGTGAAACGCGAGCGACTCATTGAGGGCGGGGCTTCCGCGGAGGAAATCGAAAAGCGCTACAATCTCGCTGCGAGGATCGAGGCCGAGGAGCTGAGCCTCGACGCCGCCTCGATGGTCTGCACCAGCACCCGGCAGGAGGTCGAGGAGCAGTATGCGATGTACGACCAGTATGCGGCCAGCCGGATGAAGGTGATCCCGCCGGGGGTGGACCTGACCCGCTTCGATGGCGAAGGCGATCCGGAGGTGATGGCCTCGGTCGACGCGAAGATCAGCCGCTTTCTCGCCGATCCGTCGAAGCCCGCGGTGTTGGCGATCGCCCGGGCCGATGAACGGAAGAATCTCACCGGTCTGGTTCGCGCCTTCGCCGGCAACCCTTGGCTGCGGGACAACGCCAATCTCATCGTGATCGGCGGCAACCGCAGCACTCTGGGCGAGCTGCCTCCGGGCGGCCGGAAGGTGTGGATCTCGCTGTTGAGGCTGATTGACGATTTTGACCTCTACGGCGTCTGTGCGATTCCCAAAAAGCATGAGTCCAATGAGGTGGCGGGCTTTTACCGCTGGGCGGCGGACCGCGGCGGCGTGTTCGTCAATCCTGCTTTCACCGAGCCTTTCGGGTTAACCCTGCTGGAGGCCTCCGCGGCCGGCATGCCGCTGGTGGCGACGCATGACGGCGGGCCGCGCGACATCCTGGCGAATTGCGAGAATGGCGAATTGGTGGATCCTCTGAAGCCGGATGAGATCGGCAATGCCATCGAGAGCATCCTTTCCGATCCCGCACGCCACCGTGAGCTGGCCAGCCGCGGACATGCGCGGGTGCGTGAGCACTACTCGTGGGACGCGCATGTGGACCACTACCTGCGCGAGCTGGAAACGGTGCTGCCCTCCAACCCGCGCGAATGGCACCAGGGAACCCGCCAGGTACTGGCCAAGGCCGACCACTGGGTGGTGATGGACCTGCCACCGCAGCTGGAGGACGAGTCGCGTGATCATCTCGAACGCTGGCGCCAGTTGTTCGAACCGAAAGGGGCCTCGGTGAGGCTCGGTTTCGGCATCGCCACCGGCCTTTCCTACGAGGATGCCTGGGCGGCGATCGAGCGGCTCGACATGCCGAAACCTTCCTTCGTGATCGCCGGTCTCGGGGCCACGATCCATTACGGCAAGGCCCGGGTGCGCGACGAAGTCTGGGAAAAGCAGGTCAGGCACCGCTGGAGCCGCGCCGGGGTGCTGGAGGCGCTGGAAGGATTCGAAGGCCTCGAACTCCAGCCGGAGTCGTGCCAGCACGAGCTGAAGGTGTCGTTTTTCCGGGATATCAAGTCCGGCCCGACCACCGCCGAGGTGGTCTCGCACCTGCGGGAAAAGGGTGTTTCCGGCAAGGTGATGATGACGGCGAACAGCTATCTCGATGTGGTGCCGGTCCGCTCCGGCAAGGATGTCGCCCTGCGTTACCTCGAATACAAGTGGGGCATCGATCCGGCGCGGATCTACTGCTACGGGATGTATGGTAATGACGTCTCGGTCGTCCGCGGGCGGAACCTTTCGGCGATCGCCGCCGATGCCGACGAAGTTCTGCGGCGGCTGAGATCCCGACCACGCCTTTTCAAATGCAAGCAGCCGGGACTGGCGGGGCTGTTCGAGGGGCTCGATCACTACGGGGTGCTCGAGGGCGAGCCGCCGCCGCTCCCCGGCCAGGGGGCGACGAGCGATGACGAGGCGGTGTCCGATATCGAGCTGCTGACCTGATCCGTCGTCATTCGTCGCTTGAGCGGAAATGCGCGGGCTGCCTAGCCTCCGCGCATGGCAAAGGGCTTCAAGGAATGGCAGGTGGTGTGCGACGCGTTGGCGTCCGGCCGCCAGGCCATCATTCTGCGCAAGGGCGGCATCCACGAAGGGCGCCAGGGATTCAGTTTCGGCGAGGAGTCGTTCTTCCTTTTTTCCACGCGTTTCCACAATCAGGCGCAGTTCGTCCGCGAGGGCGAGGTGAGCGTGGCTCCGGAGTGGGAGGTGGGCGACACCGTAAGGATCGAGCACTTTTGTGAAGTGCCGTGGGCCCGAACCCTGACCTCGTGGGACGAAGTGGCGGCCCTGGCCGGCGAGCACATCTGGACGGAGGAGACGGTGCGCCAGCGTTTCGACTGGGAAGGCAAGGGCATGAGTGCTGGCAGCATCCATGTGGCGCTGGTCCGCGCCTTCCGCCTGGCCCGTCCATGGGAGTTCGCCTACGAAAAGAAATACGGTGGATGTCGTAGCTGGGTTGATCTGCCGGAGCCGCCGGAGGGTTGGCGCGAGGGCATGACGCCGGTGCTGGATGACGCGGCCTTCGAGCGGCTTGCGGAGAAGCTCGAAAATTCCGCCGCGTGAGCGGGGATGGGCGGTCGCGGTGGAGGCGTGCGGGGGTCTTCGGGGACCTGCCGACGCGGCTTCTGATGCGAGCCCTGCGTTCGGTTCCGTGGTTCTGCGAACCGGTCTTGCTCTGGGGGTGGACGGCCTTGTTTTTCGGCGTAGCCGGGGTCCAGCGCCGGGCGGTGATGACGAACCTCGGCGCGATGTTCCCCTGTTGGAATTGGGTCCGGAGGTTCGCCGGAGCCTATCGGGTCTTCTGGAACTTCGCTGCGACCTACGTCGACGCCCTGCGGGTGGAAACGGGGACCGGCGAGGTCGATTGGGCGATCGATGGGATCGCGGATTTCGAGGAAATGGCGGCCTCGCCCGCGGGCTGCATCCTGCTCACCGCCCACATGGGCAACTACGACATGGCGGCCTCGCTTTTTTCCGAGCAGTTCGGTCGGACGGTGTGGGCGGTGCGGGCACCGGAGCGGGAGCCGGAAATGCAGGCGATCAAGGAGGCGGAGCTGCGTCGCAAGGAGGAGCGGCACCCGCATTTCCGCACGCTCTACAATCAGGGAGGCGAGATGCTCGGCGTGGAGCTGGCGCGCATCCTCCGCCAGGGCGAGGTGGTGGCGATCCAGGGGGATCGGGTGGTGTTCGAGGTTTCCGGGATGGAGGTGGAGGTGGAGCCGGGTTTGCGGATGAAGCTGCCGCGCGGACCGCTGATGCTGGCACGGATCACGGGCGCGCCGGTGTATCCGCTCTTCATCGTGCGCGATGGCTGGCGGCGCTACCGGGTGAAGGTTTTTCCGCGGCTGGACCTGCCGCCGCGGCAACGGGGCAGTGAGCCTGCCGCCGAGCCGTGGGCGCGGGCGCTCTATGGTGTGGGAAAGGAGCACTGGCCGCAGTGGTCGGTGTTCGAGGGCGTTTTTCAGCGCAAGGGAGGTGGCGCGTGAGATCGACCGTGCCGGAAACGACGCGTGCCGCGACGCCGCTTTTCCGCCGGATCGGCGATGCTCGGCAGCCCGGCGACCGCACCCGTCCGGCTGCGGCGGCGGGGATGAACCGGGTGGAGTTCGCCGTGATTTCGGTGCTGGTGCCGGCGGCGATCGCGGTGGCGGTGTTCGACGGGCTGTGGCGGTTTGGTGGCACCTGGCTGGCGTGGGCCGCGGTGCTTCCGGTCTTCTGGTTGATCATTCACGGTCTGGCATTTGCGCTTGGTGTCTCGAAACCCAAACCCGCCTTCTGGCTCTGGGCCGTGGTGCTTTCGGCCTGGGCTGCTTGGCGGGTCGGCGGGGGTGGTTGGGCCGCGGCGGTGGCCGGGGCTTGGCTTGGCTTTATCGCCTTGCAGGTGGTCGCGGGCGGTCTCGCGTTCCTGTGGCGGCGGGCGATGGCGGTGCGCGGCTGGCCGGGTATCGGAGTGCGTGCTCTGGCCTGCGTGCTGCTGCACGTGCCGGCGCTCGTCCTTTGCTGGAAGTATGGCTGCGGCTGGGAACTTCTGGCGATCTTCGCCACCGGCTTGCTCTGGGTCTGGGGAACCTTCGTTCCCGGCTCCCAGCTTTTCGGGCCCGTAGCCCGCCGGGTCGAGGGCGAGGGGGTGCTGATCACCATCGACGACGGACCGGATCCGCACGACACGCCCCGGCTTCTCGACCTGCTCGACCAGCATGGCCGCAAGGCGGTGTTCTTTGTGATCGGGGAGAAAGTACGACGTTACCCGGAGTTGGCCCGCGAGATCGTCGCGCGCGGTCACGAGCTGGGGAACCACACGATGACGCATCCGCAGGCCACGATGTGGTGTCTCGGCCCGTGGCGGACCCGGCGGGAGATCCGCGGATGCCAGCAGGTGATCGTGGAGGTGACCGGCTTCAAACCCCGCTGGTATCGGGCTCCGGTCGGTCACCGCAACTACTTCACCCATCCTTTCGCCGCCGAGCTGGGTCTTGAAGTCGTGGCCTGGACCCGACGCGGTTTCGACGCGGTCGAGCGGGATGTGGAGAAAATCCTGTCGGCTCTTTGTGACCGGGCGGGCGAGGGCGACATCCTCCTGCTTCACGAAAGTACACCTGTGGCGGAAGAGGTGCTGCGCGGCGTGCTGGAGCGGACGGACGGGCGCGGGTGAAAGACAGGATTTTGCGGATTTTCCCGCGGCTTGCCATTTGACCGCCGCGGATCGCGGAGGCTTGGTGCACGATCCTGTCTACTGCCATGATTCCGCTCCGTTCCCAGCCCATCTCCGCCTCGTCGTTGTCTTTCCTCCTTGTCTGCTGCGTCCACGGCGAGCAGGCGAGGGACAATGGGGAAGAGGTCATGGAAAAGCTCTCGAAGTCGGACCCGGTGACGGTGGAGACCGCGGTCGGCCCGTTGACGCTGCCGCCGCCTTATCATTCCGAATCCGCGCGCAACGCGACCCGTCAGGTCGATTGGCCGGAAGAAGAGACGCCGAAGGCACCGCCCGGCTTCCAGGTCAGCCGCTATGCCGATGGGTTGCAGCATCCGCGCCGCGCTTATGTGGCACCGAACAAGGACGTCTTCGTGGTCGAGTCCGACACCCGTGACAGCGCGAACCGGATCACACTGCTGCGCGATGCCGACCAGGATGGTACACCGGACGAGCGCACCGTGTTTCTGAAGGACCTCAAGCAACCTTACGGGATGCTGATCCTCGACGGGTTCTTCTACGTGGCGAACACCGGCGGACTATTGCGGTATCCGTATGAAGAGGGCGCGACGAAGATCGAGGCCGAGGGCGAAAAGATCCTCGGGCTACCGGCCGGCGGCTACAACCACCACTGGACCCGCAATCTGATTGCCGGGCAGGACGGAGAAAAGATCTACGTTTCGGTCGGCTCGGCGAGCAACGTGGGGGAGTACGGGATGGAGCACGAGGAACGGCGGGCCGCGATTCTGGAAATCAATCCGGATGGCACGGGCGAGCGGATCTATGCCTCGGGACTGCGCAACCCGGTCGGCATGGACTTCAATCCGGTGACCGGCGAGCTGTGGACGGCGGTGAACGAACGGGACAAGCTGGGGGATCGCCTCGTCCCCGACTACCTGACGAGCGTGAAGGAGGGGGGCTGGTATGGGTGGCCGTATTCCTACTTCGGCCAGATCCGGGACCCGCGGTGGCGCCACGATCCTCATGAGGAGATGGTCGAGAAGGCGATCGTGCCGGATGTCCCGCTTGGAAACCACACCGCGAGCCTCGGGCTGGTTTTTTACACCGGTGAGGCCTTTCCGGAGAAATACCGGAACGGTGCTTTCGTCGGTCAGCATGGATCGTGGAACCGGACGACGCTGGCGGGCTACAAGGTGGTGTTCGTGCCTTTTGATGAGGAGGGGCGTCCGGAACCGGCGGAGGATTTCCTGACCGACTTCATCGCGGACGAGGAGGAAAGCAAGGTTTACGGCCGCCCGGTGGGCGTGGCGATGCTGCCGGACGGGTCGCTGCTCGTGTGCGACGATGCGGCCGGTATCGTGTGGCGGGTGACGGCGGAAGGCGCGTGACGAGCGGTCGGTCTGCGGGCTCGGGAAACCGATTGCATGGGAGCGCTTCGCGGGCACCTTGATTGATCATGAAAGCCCTTCTTTTACCTTCTCTGATCGTCGCGATGCTGGCCGGGTCCCTGAGTGCGCAGGAACCCGTGACGGCGGATCTGGAGGAGCGCGCCGCAGTGCTGGTGCGGCTCGTTTCCTCGCTGGAAAGCGCCGCGACCCGCATCGATGTGGTGCTGGTGCGGGGCGAGGTCCGGATGGACATCACGAACGTCACAGGCGTCCGGTCGGACGGGCGGATGCTGATCTTCGACTACGAAAAGGAGGGTGCCGCCACGCCTCTCCGCGCGGTCTGCGATGCGTCCGACGTGCTGGCCATTTTGGAAAACCCGCGCTGATTCGGTGCTTAGGCTGAGGCGACCGAGAGGGCCTTGAGCAGGAGCGGATGGGCATCGATGTTCCGCATGAAGGCCGGGAACAGGTGGCTGCCGGGGCCGTAGGCGCAGAATTCCACCAGATCGGCGGTGTGGTTGGCGCTGGTCCAGCGGATGCCGTGGTGGTCGCCGAAGAGGTGGCCGAGGTCGATGCTCTTGAGACCCTGCGCCCGCTTCAGCTCGTCCTTGCCGAGCTTCAGGCCGGTGTGTTGTTCGATGAACTCGCTGAGCGGGGGACCGCTGAGGCCGCCGCCCTGGTTGCGCAGCCATTCGAGCGATTGTTTGAACGGACGGACGTGGTCGAAGCAGAGCGTCGTTCCGTTGTAGATGCCGGGAGCCATCTTCTGGTCCGGACGCGCGTTCATGCCATTGAGCTGGATGCCGCCGCAGCCGTGATCGGTGGTCACGACCAGCAGCGTGTCGTCGCGCTTCGAGACATATTCGAGCATTGCGGCGATGGTTTCGTCGAAATCGAGCTGCTCGTGGATGCTCGCCACGGCGTCGTTGGCGTGGCCGCAGTGGTCGATGCGCGCGCCTTCGACCATGAGGAACCAGCGGTCGCTCGCCAGCGAATCGAGCCGCGTCACGGCGAGGTCCGCCATTTCCTTCAGTGAAGGGCGCTTGCGGGTCTCCTCCTTGCTGGCGCGGCGGTCGATGGCATAAGGCATGTAGCCGGAGGCGAAGATGCCGAGCAGCGGGCGGTCATCGGTTGCGCGAGTGCCGAGCAGATCGTCGCGGTATTCGAGGATCTCATAGCCCGCCTCGGTGTATTTCTCCTTCAGGTCCTTCGAGAAAAACCTCCGTCCGCCGCCGAGGGCGACCTGCACGCCGCGGGCGAGGTACTGGCGTGCGATCTCTTCCTCGTTTCCACGGTCCTGGACATTGGCGGCGAAGCCCGCCGGGGTGGCGTGGGTAATCGATGCGGTGGAGACGAGCCCAGTCGGGATGCCATGCTCGCGGAGCTGCGCTTGGAGGGGCTTGTGCATCCGCCCTTCCGGCGAAATGTTGATGGTGCCGTTGTTGACCCGCTGGCCGCCGCCCCAGGCGCTGGCCGCCGCGGCCGAATCGGTGACCAGGCTGTTGGCGGAGGAGGTTTCGACCAGGCTGCGGACGACCGGCAGCTCGCGGTACATGTTCATCCACGCCGTGGATTTACCGTCGAAATGGCTGAGGTAGTGCTGCGCCAGCGAGAGCGCGCCGTGGTTCATGCCATCGCTGACCATGAAGATGATCTTCTTCGGCAGCCCGGAGTTTTCCTTGGAGCGACGGGTTTCCTGGGCGTGTAGCGAGGCTTCCGCCCCGAAGGCGGCGGTGGCGGCGGATGCGGCTTTGAGGAAATGGCGGCGCGATGTGGCGGACGGATGACTCATGGCGGGACGGAAGGAAACGGGCGGAGGAAGCCGGGGCTTTCATGACCGGCGCTGACCTTTGCCCTTACCATGGCCGAAGCGGCCGCCGGATGCCGAGCGGGAATTTTGCCGGTTGTTCCTCGTTGGCGATCTCGGGCGGTACTGGCGACGGGCAGCCCATTCATGATCGGGATGCGCCGCGCCGACCAGCACGTGGCCAACTTCATGCGGAATGATATTCAAGGCTCCGGATGATGAAGCCGGACCCTCATCGCTTCGCATTGGTTCTGCGGAGCTTTCGCCAGACCAAGAGAATGACTGCCACCAGTCCGAGCCCTCCGCCAACCATCCACCAATGATTCGCCCCTTGCGCCGGATCATCTGCGGAGTCCTCGCTTCCCGCAGCTTCGCGGTTCTGCGTCGTTCGCCTCCGATGGTTCTCTGGATCTGCGTTGTCAGCACCCGGTCTCAGCTCTCGTTCCGCCGGGCCTTCCAGCGTGTAGGGTTGCGGATCGCCTTTGAAGCGGAAGGTCCGGGTGCCGGCTTTCACTTGCTCAAACCAGAGCTGCCACGTCTTGAGATCGTCCTCGCGAATATGAAGAGGAACTGATTGTCTTCCATCAGCCGGGGGATCATCCAGAAGAACCGTCAAGGCCTCTTGCGCGTATATCGGGTTTTCTGGCGGTGACGAAGTTCCTGGATCCTCGCCGTGGGGATAAGGCACGCCGGAGTCGTCGCTCAATAGCTCTCCCAGAACCCGGACTGATTCCAGCGAGGGAATCACTTCGAATGTGTGGATAATGCGAAGCCTCACATCATCATATCGATGAGCTTTCCCGCTTTGCCAAGCCTCTCGCTCTTTATCAATTATTGCCTGCAAATAATCCCCGTGGCGAGGGATCGAAATAATGGAATTCACAACCTCTTGCCGGACATCAAATCGCTCCTCAAGTGGATAAATGCTTTTCTGTCCAAGTTTCCAAACTCCCAGAGCCAAACGCTCGATTTTTTCCGCGCTGGGATCTGTTTCGGCCTCCTTGGCAAGTGCCCTCCAGGATTCGAAGGCTCGATGGACTCTTTCCAATTTTTGGTGGTCTATGTCGAACTTGCTTGTGTCTCCATAGGTAGAGATAATTGCAAACAAAATCCACACCCACGCCCACGCTCCAATTCTTTTATTACTCATCAATAATTTCACTTAGTTTCTCCTCGCACGCATCCCACTCGCCCTTCACCAAGAGGATTCCGTCAGACTGGCTGATTAAACCCGAGCACATCAAACGACGGGTCCGATCCGTTCCAGGCAAGGGGCATGGGCCCGATTCATGATCAGGATGGCCTGGGCCAACCAGCACGTGCCCAATCTCATGCGCCATCGTACTGAGCACGGCGGTCGTTGCGCCAGAGCCCGCGACTAGCCAACAATGTCGTCTGTCAATGTCGGTCTTTCCAGAGAAGCCACTGGACCCAGCCGCCGGGTGGGTCACGCCGTCCACAACACCTCCGAGAAGAAATATCTCAATAGCCGCCGTCGATCCCTGGAGATTCGCACTGAGCGCATCTCTGACCGATGTCGCTTCGATCCCGAACTGATTGGTCGTGTCAAACGCGCCTTCGCCACCGACATTGGGAGGATTTTCCTCATAGCCCTGGTCCTCCGGAGTGGAGGAATCGAATTCGACCGTTACGGGAATCACAGTGGCATCAAAATCAGCATTGATCTGATTGAGATAAACATCATTGAGATAATCGTCGATCTGTTGTTTGGTAAGCGCTATGGGAGGCGCGGAGACGCCGGATGTTCCCATATTTGGATAGAATGAAGAGACGCGCCACACGTTCACCTTCACCGTCCTCCTCTTCATCACCTTAACCCCCAGCGGCTTGGAGAGTGCGGTGGCGTCACCACTCTTGATGGTGACGGCGTGGTCAGCCGAAATGGCGGTGGCTGGCGCGGAGATCGTCACGGTGTTGTCGAAGGAGTCCAACGGATGCTCGGCACTACCCCCGAACACAAAGCCGCCCGGCGACTCCAAGGTCAGCTCGGAGCCGGGGCCCGCGGTTGTCTGGAGGTGGAACGTATTGCTGCCGCCGGCCGGTGCCATCACCCACAGGCGGTCCTCGCAGGCATCTCCGGGTTCGCTGCTCGTTACCGAGACGGCATCGACTCCGGTGGCGAACTCGTCGTCGCTTATAACGAGCGGGATCCCCAATGCGTAATCGAATCCACCCTGGGATCTGGGTTTCTGCATGACGAGGGCTCCCGAGTTACTCAAGTTGGTGAGTTTCACATCGGCGCCCGCCCAATTTCCGGAGATCTCGGGCGCAGCGTCCTTCAACGAAGAAGACAGTCCGTTGAACCACAGCGGCTCGGATGTCGATGGCACAATCGCCCAACCGAGAGCGCAAATGTCCCGACATTTCGGCAAACTTCCAGCTGCCATCCAATCCACACCGGGGCCACTGATCTGAATCGCTTCTTCCGATGTAGGAACCGCCGCCAAACCACCTTCAGGAAGGGGAACGAACTCACGAATTCTCGTATCAAACTCTTTCAAGCCGGAGTCCGCAGTCTGCAGCGTGGTCTTGTCAATGCCTTCATGCCACCAATATCGGGAGATATCGAGCAGCCCATCTGCTCTGACAGATGACGAGTCGTAGGTGGCATTTCCTGCCATTGCAGGCAGTGACCAGATCCGCTCTCCTTTGCTGGTGATGGTGTCTTCTCCGTTTTCACCGGTCGAGGCTTCGAACAATTCGGCTATGAACTTCCGGTCATTCGTGAGCGCCTGTCGATAATTGCCTGGGGTTTGAAGCATCTGAGGAGAAACGCCCGCCCACTCCGAGTCGTTGTCCAGCAATCGTTGCGGAGCGGCGTCGGGAGAGACCCACCAGCACATCTCGGCTCTGGATTTTTCATAGGGGGTGACCTGGCTGATATGGTTTCCCCAGCCAAGAATCTGTCCGTATGCGTTCATGGAAAGTGGCACACAGTATTTCATACCCACGCCGAACGAACGGGCGAGATTCAATCCGTGATAGGCCCCTTCCTTCCAAACTCCGGAGCTATAAAGAACCGCCCCACCATCCGTGGCCACGATAGGGCTTTCCTCTTGTCCGTAGGGGTCGATTGCTCCATTCAGGGGGAAAACGGCGTATTTCGGAGCCGAGGAGCGTGCCCAGTAAATCGCTCTGTCGCTATGGACGGCATCCTCGATATCCGGAGTTCCATCGCCGTCGAAATCGAGATCCAGCCCGTCGGGCAGGCCGTCGTCGTCCGTGTCGGGATTGAAAGGATTGCCGACCGGACCGTCCGGGGCGTTGGGATCGGGCTCGTAGGCGAATTCCATCCAGTCCGGCGTGCCGTCGTGGTCGGAGTCCACGTCTCCATCGGCCCGCACCCGGAGGAACCGCAATGCCCCGGGGTCGGGCGGGGCGGCCGGAGGCGCGGCGAGAGCCAGCTGGTAGTTCGCCGCCACTTCCTGATTCATCTCCGGCAGGGCATCGACCAAGGCCGCCCACATGAGCGCATCGGCTCCCACAAGCTCGGACTCATCCTCGGGCACGGGAGCGTCGGCCATCTGATGCATGATGAAGAACGTGTGATTGCCGAATTTCTGAAAATACAGCGGCACCATCGTCCAGGCTGGGTCGAGAGAGATCTCCGCGTGGCGGGACAGGAGCGATTGGTTTTCGAGCGAGCGCCACGTGGCGACGACCCCGCCTCCCGCGGCGGGGCTCACGACCAGGGTGGCATGCACGGGTTCCGGCTCCGGGTCCGGTGGATCGCCTCCCGGGGGTTCGGGCGGCGGCGGTGCCACGGCGGTTTCCAACAAGGCGCAAGCATGCTCGTGACCCAGCGCGTAGAACGGATCCCCCACCGGCGACCAGTTCAGCAAATCATCCGAAGCCTCGAATTGGTAGAGGACTCCGGGCAGGGACTTGAACACCAGCGAGGTCTGGGTGGAGCCATCCGTCGCAGTCAGGGATTGGAGGGAGAACGGAGGCACCAGCAGATCCTGGCCGAAAGCCAGGGAAGCGGATGCCAAGGCACAACAAAGCAGGGGGAACGGACGTTGCATGATAGGATCAGGTTCGAATCTGACGTCCGTTCCGGTGGACGGGGAGTGAATAAGCCGCACACAGTCGGCCGCAACGGCCTTTAGCCGTTCTCCCCGAAGGAAGGCGGCCTGGACATGCGCCGCCGCCTCCCCGGCCATTTCGGTCGGTTTGGCGGCATCGTTCGCGGTCGATGCCGACCGCTGTGTGGGAGGTTATTCAGACCTCGTCCGCTGGAGCGGACATGAGCACCCTGTGAAGCGGTTGTTATCATGACAAGCTCAAAGAGTCTCAAACGCCCGTACCACAGGGGTGGGCGAGGGCGGAAATGGGGCCGGGCATAGGGATGATGGTTTCGGAGGAGCGGATGCCCAACGAAAAAGGCGCGGCGAACTGTTTCATTCACCGCGCCTCGCAACCATCACCATTCAAAAGGCTTCTGTGTTCCCCCAAACGATTTGTACCGAAGTCTTCTGACCGGTGATGCTGAAACGTCGGGAAGGGCTTTCCCGAGCCGTGACAAGGACACACGAAATGTTAGAGTACGTCACTGCCGCGATCGCGTAGCCCCGGCGGGCTGCCGGGCGGGTCGGATGTCTGTTAGGAACCGGCCGTGCCGGAGCAGGGTGGGAAGGGCCTCAACGTCTGGACGCTGCCGCGGTCCTGGAGCAGCAGCAGCGCGGCGGGCGGCATGGCCTCCGCGCCGGGTGCATCGATCGCGCGGCGCGGGGCGAGGCGGGCGACGAAGACATCGCTGCCCAAGCGCCCGAAGAGGTAGCCCTCGCGTAGCAGCGCCAGCGAGCTGTCGAACGCACCGTCGGAGGGGGGCGCTCATGCCGTGTCAGTTCCGTCCCGATGCGGAAATCGCATCCTGCACCGAATCCGGGCGCTTCGCATCGCCTGCGTCGTCAGGCAGAGGAAGGCGCTGGGAGAGTTCGACGAGTTCCTGGATCGCGGCCCGCTCCTCCTCGAGGGACTTGGTGAGGCGGGCGGCGTCGTCGTCCAAGCCGAGACGACGGGCGAGGCTGGCGACGAAACGATAGCCGGCGATTTCGTAATGTTTCACCCGCACGCAGTGGGCGACCACGAGGAGATCGCGGACGCGGGCATTGCCTGTGGCGGCGATGTGCTGGTTGCCGCCGTGGATGAGGCCGAGCATCGCCTGGCAGGTATCGCCGGTGGGTTCGCTGCCGTAGCGCTCGAAGATGTCACGGATGCGGTCCTTTTGCCGGCTGGTGAGATCCTCGGCCTGCCTCAGCAGTTTCCGCAGGGCGTCGGAACTCACCGCCTCGGCGAGGGAGCCGAGGGTGAGGGCGACCTGCGATTCGGCGCTGAAAAGATCGCGGAGCTGGTCGAGATAAAGATCGGTTCGGGTTTCAATGGTTTTCATCAACCCTCTCCTTGGCAGGAAGCATGCCTGCCTTCCCCGGCTGCTTCGCGGGCTCGTCAGCGTCGGTTGGAAAGATTGTCCTCCGCGTTTTTGGCTTTGCCGTTTCCAGCGGAAAACCTTCTGCGTAGGCTCCGCCGCCATCGTCTCAACGATCCGTATGTCGATCCTCCATCCACCCAAGCAGCGCCTCTGGATCTGGTTTCTCTGGCTGGCGGCGTTCTACGGGACGTGGCTTTTTCTTGTCGCCGTCCAGGGCTGGTGGGGTGAGGCGAAGGCGCATTGGCCGATGGCGGTGGCGATGACGGCGGGGAGCTACGCGGCGGGCTCGACGCCCATGGGCGGAGGCACGGTGGGTTTTCCCATCCTGGTGCTGCTCTTCAATCAACCCGCCGAGTTGGGGCGCGACTTCAGTTTCGCGATCCAGTCGATCGGCATGACCAGTGCCTCGATTTTCATCTTCGCCCGTCGCCAGCCGGTGGCGGGGGCGATGCTCAAGGGCGCGGTGATTGGTGCGACCTTCGGCGTGCCGCTGGGGATTTTCCTGGTGGCTCCGTGGGTGCCCGCCTTGTGGATCAAGGTGATCTTCGCGGTCGTCTGGGGAAGCTTCGGCATTCTTCACCTGTGGCGGATCCGGGAGATCGCGGGCCACGAAGGGATGACTGACTTCGATGAGCGTTGGGATATCAAGGTGGGCTTGATCATCGGCCTGTTGTCCGGAGCGACGGTGGTTTCGGTCTCGGGCGTGGGCATCGACATGGTGCTCTACACGGTGCTGGTGTTGGTTTGCCGGGCGGATCTGAAGATCTCCATTCCGACCTCGGTGGTGATCATGGCGTACTGCTCGGTGATCGGGATCCTGACGAAGATTTTCTTCACCGGAGTCCAGCCGCAGGTCTTTGAAAACTGGCTGGCGGCGGCCCCTGTCGTGGCGCTGGGCGCGCCTCTCGGCGTGTTCATCGTGGGCCTGATCGGGCGCAAGCCAACGCTCTTGGTCGTCGCCGCGCTTTGCGTCGGGCAGTTGGTGTGGACGCTGGTCCGCGAGCGCACGGCCTTGGGTGGAGCCGGCATCGCTCTCTCGCTGCTGGCGGTGGGGCTCTGCTTGCTGGGCTTCGAGCGCCTGCGGAGATTCGGCGCGGTGCTGGTCGGGGAGATTCAGAAAAAGCGGCGGCTGGCCGAGGAACCGAACCGCTGCGAGACTCCGGCGCTGCCGGCGCAGGATTGACGGGCGGAGGAGGGGATGAACGGAGAGCCGGGTTTGGATTGCCGGCGGCCGGACGCTGGCTAAGTTCCGCGCATGCCCATCGCCGAATTCGCCAACGCCTTCGTGTGCGACCTGCACGCCTACGAGCCGGGCAAGCCGATCGATGAAACCGCGCGCGAGCTGGGGCTCGATCCGGCTTCGATCATCAAGCTCGCCTCGAACGAGAACCCGCTGGGGCCCTCGCCCAAGGCGAAGGAGGCGATGCGGGAGGCGATCGACGGCATCCACATCTATCCGGATGGGGGCGGCTACCGGCTGCGCGAGGCGATCGCCCGCCGGCAGGGGTTGGAAATCGACAACATCGTACTGGGCAACGGCTCGAACGAGATCATCGAACTCCTATGTCATTCGTTCCTGAACCCACGGGCGGAGTTGATCGCTGCCGAGCACGCATTCGTGGTTTACAAACTGATGGCGACGCTCTTCGGAGCGAGATATGTCGAAGTGCCGGACCCGGGATTCGTCCACGATCTGGATGCGATGGCGGAGGCGATCACGCCGGACACGCGGCTGGTTTTCATCGCGAACCCGAACAATCCGACCGGGACGATGGTCGATGAGGCGGCGATCGACCGCTTCATGAGCCGCGTACCGGAGCAGGTGGTGGTGTGCTTCGACGAGGCGTATTTTGAATTCGTCGAGGATCCGCCGGACACGGTGAAGTATGTGCGGGAGGGCCGGAATGTCTGCGTGCTGCGGACCTGCTCGAAGATCCACGGTCTGGCGGGTCTGCGGATCGGCTACGGTCTCGCCTCGAAGGAGGTGGCGACGATTTTGCAGAAGGCGCGGCAGCCGTTCAATGCGAACGCCATGGCCCAGGCCGCGGCGCTGGCCGCGCTGGAAGACGACGAGCACATGTTGAAGACGCGGCGGCTCAACGACGAGGGGCTCGCCTTCTGGCAGGGCGCGTTCGAGGAGCGCGGGCTGAAGTACGTGCCGAGCCTGGCGAACTTCGTGCTGGTGGAGGTGGGCGATGGCGATGCCTTGTTCCGCGAAATGCTGCACCGCGGGGTGATCGTGCGTGCCATGCGCAGCTACAAGCTGCCGGGCTGGGTGAGGATTTCCACGGGCACCGCGGAGCAGAACCTGCGGGCCTTGCAGGTCTTTGATGAAGCCCTGCAGGTCGTCCGCTTGGCCGCCGGGATGCCTGCTTGAGGTCGGAGCGGGATTCAAACAAGGTAACCACGATGTCGAACGACTCCATTCCGCCGGGCCAGCGCGAGTTCCGCTGCGAGCACTGCCACGGCAAGATCCTGATTCCGGTGGATTTCCCGCCGACCACGGGTCCGTGCCCGCATTGTGCGCAGGTGGTCACCTCGCCGCCACCGGAGTCGCCCCTGCCCGTGGCTCCCGCGCCGCCGGTGGAGCCGACTCCGGTTCCGGTCGAGCGAACGCCCGCGCCGGTGGAGCCAACACCCGCGCCGGTGGAGCCAACACCCGCCCCGGTGGAACGCCGGATGCCGCCGGTGAATCCGGTCGAGCGGCCGGTGAAGCCCGAGTCGGTGGCGGGTCCGGAACCCAAAGCCGCGCCGGTCGCGGCACCGGTCGCGGAGCCGACGGCGGATGGGGGCAAACGCAGCATCAGGACTGCGGTGGTGATCGTGCTGACCTTGCTGCTGCTGGGCGGTTGGACGGCGTTTTTCCTGTTGAATCCGGGATCCATGGAGGCTCCGCCGGCGATGAAGGGAAGTCCGAGCCCCGAGATGCAGGAGGCCTATTATCTGGACAAGGGCTGGGAGGCCGATGCCCGCGAGGTGCTGGCGAATTTCCTGGCGGCGGATACGCCGATGGAGCGGGCGCGGTACTCGATCCGGGGCGATGAGCTTCTGCCCGAAATGGAGGAGTTTTACGCGGAGCGGTCGATGGACGATTCGGACACGCCAGCGGAGGCATTCTCGGTCTACCAGTTGCCGATCGAGGACCGGAAGCGCGGGATTTTCATGCTGGTCTACGATCAGCCGCCGGCCTTCGAGATGAGTGAATTCTTCGTGCCGGTGGTGCCGCTGGCGGTGCAGTACAAGGTGGAGGAGCCGGATCTGCTGGCGGCGACGCTGGGGCGGGCGGGGAACTTCGCCTCGGAGCCGATCAAGGTGCAGGCCCTGTTCAAGCGGACGAGCGAGGGGCTGAAGGTGGATTGGGAGGCTTTCGTGCAGTCGAAACACCGGAAGTTCCGCGATTTTCTGGAGCTTCCGGAATCGGGAAAAACGGAGGTTTTCCGCGTGCTCGTGGTGGAAACGGTGCCGGAGAACCGCGAGGTGCCGGCGGGCCATCGGGTGTATCTGGTGATCGATCCGGCCTACCGGAACGAGGACATGGCGCGGACCGTGGTGCCGGTGGACTCGGAGATCGGCCGGGCGCTTTCGATCCTCAACTGGCGCGGCACCAATGGCGGTCGGGCGACCGTGCGGTCGGCGACTCTGGAGTTGGGGTGGTCGGACGAGGCGACTCCCCAGTTGGAAATCGAGCGGTTCATTTGCTGGGAATTCCTGGGCGTGGGCGGCGAAGCCCTGCCCGGAGGAGGGGCGCGGAATGGTGGAGAATGATACCATTGCCGCGCTGGCCACGCCGGGCGGCACGGGCGCGGTGGCGCTGATCCGCGTGTCCGGCCCGCGGGCGTGGGAGCTGGTGGAAACGGCCTGCGGTCGGCCGCTTGACGCGCCCAGGACGGCGGCGTTGAGGTCGGTGCGGGACGCGGCCGGCCGGGTGCTCGACCAGGTGCTGGTGACTCCTTTCCGCGGACCGGCGAGCTACACCGGCGAGGACGTGGTGGAGGTGGCGACCCATGGCGGCCGGCTGATCACGCGGCGGGTGCTGGAGCGTCTGTTGGAATGCGGCGCCCGGCCAGCGGGACCGGGCGAATTCACCGAGCGGGCGTTTTTCCACGGCAAGCTGGATCTGACGCAGGCCGAGGCGGTGATGGATCTGATCTCGGCGCAGAGTGATCTGGCGATCCGGGCGGCGCACGAGCAGCTCGAAGGCCGGTTGGGCCGGCGGACCGAAGCGCTGCGGCACGAGGTGCTGGGCGTGGTGGCGCAAGTCGAGGCGTGGATCGATTTCCCGGAGGAGGACATCGATCCGGAAACCGGGGCGGCGCTGGACGCGCACATTGCCGTGGTGGCGGAGGGCATCCGCGGGCTGCTGGCCACGGCGGACCAGGGGCGGATCCTGCGCGAGGGTTTGCGGACGGTGATCTGCGGGCTGCCGAACGCGGGGAAATCGAGTTTGCTGAACCAATTGCTGGGCGAGGAACGGGCCATCGTCAGCCGGACTGCGGGCACCACCCGGGATACGATCGAGGAAGCCTTGGTGGTCGATGGCGTCCCTCTGCGATTGGTGGACACGGCAGGGCTGCGGCAGTCGGGCGACGAGATCGAGGAGGAAGGCATCCGCCGGACGCGCCGCGAGGCGGGGCGGGCGGACCTTTTGATCGTGGTGGCGGATGCCTCGCTGCCGCCGGCCGAAGCGCTGCCGGACGAGCTGCCGTCGGTGTCGCGGGTGCTGCATGTTTTGAACAAAACGGACCTCGGCGAGCACGCGGGCTGGCGCGGCCGGGAGGCGGTGCGCGTGTCGTGCGCGGACGGCCGCGGGCTGGAAGCACTGCGCGGGCGGATCCGCGAGCTGGCGGAGCTGGGTGAGGCGGATTGGGGCGAGCATTCGGTGGCGATCAACGCGCGCCACCGTGGCTGTCTGCGCACCGCCGGCGACGCGCTGGAGCGGGGCCGGGCGGCACTTTCCGAAGGCATGGCGGCGGAAATGGCGGCGCTGGAGCTGCGGGAAGCGCTGGATGCGCTGGGCGAAATTGCAGGGCGGGTGGACACGGAAGAGATTCTGGGCGAGATCTTCAGCCGCTTTTGCATCGGGAAATGAACATTGTCGTGCTCACCGGTGCCGGGATTTCCGCGGAATCGGGCATCCCGGTTTTTCGCGGCACGGACGGGCTGTGGGAAGGACACCGGGTCGAGGACGTGGCCACGCCGGAGGGCTTCAAGCGCGACCCGCAGCAGGTTCACGAGTTCTACAACGGCCGCCGCGCGAAGCTGCTCGAATGCGCTCCGAACGACGCCCACCGCGCGCTGGCCCGGCTGGCGCAGGGCTGGCGGCAGGGCAGCTTCACGCTGGTCACCCAGAACATCGATGACCTCCACGAACGGGGCGGTGCGCCGGAGGCGATCCACATGCATGGCGAGCTGCTGAAGTCCCGTTGCACGTCCTGCGGCGTCGTCAGCGAGTGCCGCGAGGACCTTTCCCGCGCGTCGATCTGCCAGGTCTGCGGATGCATCGACTGCCTGCGGCCGCACGTGGTGTGGTTCGGTGAAATCCCATTCCACCTCGGACGGATCGAGCGCGAGCTGGACCGCGCGAACCTGTTCGTGGCGATCGGGACCTCGGGCCGCGTTTATCCCGCGGCGGGCTTCGTCCATGCCGCGCGAGCGGCGGGTGCGCGGACCTTGGAGATCAACCTGGAACCGGGAGGCACCTCGGCGGAATTCGATGAACATCGGGCCGGTCCCGCCGGGCTGCTGGTGCCGGCGTGGGTGGACGAACTCCTCTCCAGCGACGCAGGTCCGGGCGGATTCCGCGTTTGATTTCCGCCGGATATCTCCAAAGCTTCCGCTACTGATGAAACTCCGCTCCGTGCCGTTGCTGATCCTGGCCTGCGCGTCCGCCCACGCAGCGGACGAGAACCGCGCCGCGCCGGTGGATACGGCCACGCTGATGGCGGACCTCGACAACGAGTCCTACCCGGTGCGGGTGACCGCGACCCACGAGTTGTGGAGCCGGGGAAAGAAAGTCCTGCCGCTGCTCGAAAAGGCGGCGGTGGCGGACAGCCCGGAGAGCTCGGCACGGGCACGGGATCTGGTGCGCAAGATCCGGCTGGGCCTCACCCCCGAAAGCAAGCCGGAGTGGATCGGCTACATCGAGGCCTACGACGCGGCCAGCCCGCGCGAGCGGCGGGAAATCGTCTCCACCCTGAAGCGTGACGAGGCCTACATGCTGCTCCTGCGTCTCTACGAATTCGAGACGGATGAAGCGACCTTGGCGGTGCTGGCACCGGAGATGGAAGGCGTGGCGGTGGCGGCGGCGCGCGAGCTGCTTTTCAAAGGAGACGTCAAACCGGAGCGCATCCTGGAGGTGCTGGAACTCGGTCGCCCCGAGCCGGCGCAATGGATGGCGCTGGCCGATTTCCACCGGGTCCACGGGAGCTTGGAAAAGGAACTGAAAGAAGCCCGCGCGGACCGGACCCCGGATGGCTTCCTGTGGCGGGCGTGCCTGCACGCGGCGGCGGGTCGTCCGCTGGAAGCCGCGCGTGAGGCGGATGCCGGAGGGTTTCCCGATGCGGTGGCGCGCTGGCGGCTGCTCGGCGGCGACCCGGTGCCGTGGATCCTGCGGGCCGAGGCACCGCAGCACGAGATCGTTCCTGAATCTCTGGAGGCCTATCGCGACGCCGTCCGCGGCCTTTGGGAGGGCCGGCCGGTGCCGAATGCATTGGTCGATGAGCTGGCGGGCACCGTGTCCGGGGCCATGGATGACGAAAGCTGGCACTCGGTGGCGGTGCTCTACGCGCTGGGGGCGCGGGAGGAGGGAGACGAGGGTTTTCGGAAAATCTCGCCGACCGCCGCGTTCAACCACTTCGACAGCAGCGAGCGGATCGACGAGGCGCTGCAGCTGCTGGGACTCGATCCCGCCGAGCCTGACTTCGCCGCCTGGATCCGGCCGCGTTTCGACCGCATGCTGCGGGAGGCCGACGATGCCGAGGTGGCCCGCGAGGAGCTGAAAACCCTCGGTGGCTTCATGGAGCGGCGCGGTCTCGTCGAAGAAGCGGCGGCCTTGTTCGTTCCGCCACTGCTGGAGATTGCCGCGAAGGACCCCGAGTGGTTCTGCGATCTTTTGGCGGACTTTTTCCTTTCCGACTCGATCGATCATCAGGACCGACTGACGGAGGCGGTCCTGCAAGCCGGAGCGGCCTTCGCCGGTGGGGATCAGGGACGCCTCTCGATGGTGCGGGCCTCGCTGTTGGGTGAGGAACTGCTGAGCTCGGAACTCTGGAGCCAACTGGAGCGGGAGCAGGGCGATCGGCCGGCGGTCGACCGTCTGCGATTGGCGGCGACGCTGCTCGGCAAGCTTTCGGATTCGTCCGGCGAAGCGGATCAATGGTGGGCCGCGCAGCTCGCCGATCAGCCGAAGAAGGGCGATCGCACCGACGAGCTGCGCTGGGCCCTCCTGCTGCGTCTTGCGGGAGGCGACTCCAATGCGGCGCGGTTTCTGGAAATCGAGGACATCCTCGAGAAGACCGGCGTGAGCCTTGATCCCGTCGACGCCCTTCTCGAAGACATCCAGCTGGAGGCGGTCCGGTTGCAGAACCTCGAGCTGGCGGGCCGGTGGAGCGAGGTGCTGGCGGAATACCGGAAGCATTTCGAGAGCACCCCGCGCTCCGCCCCGCGCCTCGCCGCCATGGCCGCCGTTTCCCGCCTCGCGGGGGATCCGGACGAGGCCGCGCGGCTGGAGAAACGCATGGAGGCGATCATCCTCGGTGATACCTCACTCATGATCCAGGTATCCCGCGTCTATGCCGGCAAAGGCGACCATGCCCGCTCCAGGGAGTGGATCCGGAGGGCGGCGATGATGTCCACGAAAAGCGACGAAGTCTTTCTCCTGTGCTGCAACGACGTGGGCAACGAGGCGAAGTACACGGAAGACTGGCCATTGGCCGCCTCCCTGGGCGAGGTCATCATGCTTTCGGCCGTGATGCGCGGGGACACCGCTTTTGACGATCCTTCCGTGCTGCTGCGCGGGCGGGCGTCGATCGAACTGTGCCGCGCGCTCGCGGACATCGAGGCGGGGCGGCGGGACGAAGGCATGGCCTACCTCGAACGCTGGCGCGATGCGGTGTACGACGCTCCCGAGATGGCGGATCACTACTTCGCGGCCTTCCGCAAAGCGGGGCTGACCGCGATGCACGACGCGTGGTTCGAAGCGACCTGGAAGCGCCTCAGTGGAGTGCTGGCGGATTATCCTCGCAGCGCCAATACGCTCAACACCGCCGCCTGGGTGGCCGGCCGCGCGAGCCGGCGGCTGAAGGAAGCCCACGACTGCGCCACGCGGGCGCTGGCGATCGAGCCGCACCAATGGAGCTATCTCGACACCATGGCCGAGGTCTGGTTCGCCCGTCGTGACCGCGCGCAGGCGATCGAGTGGGGGGACCGGGCGCGGAATCACTTCTTCGGCCAGACCGCAAGCCTGACTGAAATGCTGCGGCAGAACCGACGCTTTCACCGGGGTGGGTTTCCGCCTCCCTGATTCCGGGCTTGCCCGCCGGGGTCATGCGAGGGCATATCCCGGGCCGAACGGAGGGGTGGCAGAGTGGTCGAATGCGCCGGTCTTGAAAACCGGAGACGGGAAACTGTCCGTGGGTTCGAATCCCACCCCCTCCGCCACGACCCGACTCCAGCTTGCTGGAGTCGGGTCGTGGCGTATGCGGAGGGAGGCAATCCCTCCCGGAGCGGAGCGCAGGAGGGTTTGAAAACAGGAAGCTGATGTTATCGGCGGCATTCCTCGGCGAGCATAGCGAGCGAAACCGGTTTGGTGTGAGGAGCGGCTTGTCCGCCGTAGCTCTAAGAGCGAAGGAGGAAGCGTCGCCCTGATTTCTCCCGCTCCGCCGACGACCAGTGAAGCAGAAAGATAGGCCGACAAAACGCTGGCTTGTCCTGGCATGGCCGAAATCCCTAAGTTGCGACGGCTAACAGCCGCCGCCTTTTTCTTTCCCATGCACTGGACCGAACCCGCCTCCGCCGAAGACTCGCATTCCGAACTCGAGAAACAGCTCTGGGGCGCGGCGAACCAAATGTGGGCGAATGCCGACCTCAAGCCGTCCGAGTTCTCGCCCGTCGTCCTCGGCCTAATCTTTCTGCGCTATGCCGATGTCCGCTTCGCTGCCGTGGAGGCGGATATGGGTAGGGACGATCGGCCCGATCGTCCGACTTCCCGCCGCAGACGCACCATCGGCCCCGCGGACTACCACGCCGCGGGGGTGATCTATTTGCCGAAGAAAGCGCGGTTCGCCTACCTGCTGTCCCTGCCCGAGGGGCTGAATGTGGGTCATGAGATCAACGAGGCCATGCGCGCCGTCGAGAAGGAGAACCCGGACCTCGCCGACGTCCTGCCGAAGACCTACCAGATCCTCGAGAACCGCACGCTCGCCGAGCTGCTCAAGGTCATGGCCTCCATCCCCATGGACAAGGGCGGCGACACCTTCGGCCTCATCTACGAATACTTCCTCGGCAAGTTCGCCATGTCCGAAGGGCAGAAGGGCGGCGAATGGAGCGGAGCGACATGGACGACCATAGGGAGCCCGGAGGGTTGGCGCGGGGGCGCCAATCAATTCTACACGCCCACCTCCATCGTCCGCCTCATCGTCGAGATCCTCGAGCCCTACCACGGGCGCATCTACGATCCCGCCTGCGGTTCCGGCGGCATGTTTGCCTCCTACCGTCGGCCATGCGGGATCCGCTTCGCGGGCAGGAGACGCGCAAGCGCGAGGGGCATTGTCCAGTCCGCCCGCTTCGTGGAGAACCACCACAAGAACCCGATCTCGGAAATCTCCTGCCACGGCCAGGACAAATGGGCGTGGGGTGCCCATTTGAGACGTGCGCAGCGCGCCCGCAGGGTGAGGCAGCGGCGGAAGCTGCCGAATCAACGGGTCACCGAGACCAGCCGCCTCGCCCGGCTCAACCTCGCCGTCCACGGCCTCAGCGGCGACATCCGCCAGGGAAACACCTATTACGAGGACCTCCACGACTCCGTCGGCCGCTTCGACTTCGTCCTCGCCAATCCGCCCTTCAACGTCAGCAAGATCGACAAGGAGCGCCTCGCCGACGACCCGCGCTACGCCTTCGGCCTGCCGCGCACCGACAATGGCAACTACCTCTGGATCCAGCACTTCCACGCCGCGCTGAATGCCACCGGCCGGGCCGGCTTCGTGATGGCGAACTCCGCCGCCGACGCCCGCGCCTCCGAGCAGGAGATCCGGGAAAAGCTGATCAAGAGCGGCCACGTCGACGTGATGATCTCCATCGGGCCAAAGGGAGATTCAACTTGTCGTGTTCTCGCCGGTGCTATCCACATCGAAACCCTTAAATCATGAAGATCAAAGTTCTTAATCCGGACGGAGTGCATGCCCGGGAGATTAAAGGCCTCGCAGCCCTCAAGGAAGCACTCCCCAACGAATGGTACGGGTATGCCTCTCTTGAGTTGGTCGGCGAGAACGGAGGGGAAATTGACCTCGTGATCTGCGCTGAGGATCGCCTGATTGCGGTCGAAATCAAAGATTGGAACGGAAAGATTGAAGACCTCGGTCCGTATTGGCGAACGAGCGGGCGAGAACAGAAGTCACCCGTAGTCACGATTGCGGAAAAGTCGAAGAAGCTGGCAAGTAAGCTTAAGACCTTCCTTGCGCCAGAGCATCAAGCTCCATGGGTGGACCACTGCGTGCTGCTCACCGGTAAATCGCGAAGAAATGACCTGAGCGAAGACAGCAAAGACAAGACATTTGAGCTCGAGTTTTTCAAACGGATAGGCAATAAGGAGGTCTTCCGGGAGTGCTTTACTCACGAAGCCTGGTGTCGCACGCCGATTCACGACCTTAAGCCGAAACTCGACGTGTTTTTCGCTGGACCTCGTGTTCGCCCGTTAAGTTGTTCATACAACGGGTATAAGGCAAATGATGATCCGTGCTACACTCACCCGAAGCGGATCTACTCGGAGTATTTCGCAGAAAAGGAAGGAGCCAAAGGTTTCAAAGCGCTCTTGCGCCGCTGGGACTTCCATGAGCTAGGCAACGTCGATGCAACCTACCTGAACAAAGAGAATCGGACGACTCTCGCCCTAAGGGAAGAGAATGCAATCGGCTATCTTAGAGACGCAAAGCCTGAACTCGTAGGCCGAAACGTGTTCCTTGCGCCAATCTCGAATGAAGGGCGAGAGTCGGTCACCGAAAATTTTTTCGAACTTTACGACCTGCCCCGGGACTTGAGCCGTCTGAAAGAATCTTTGCGCCGCTATGGAGACTCGCTCAAGGACGATAATCGCATTTCAATCGCACGTCTTCTTCTCCATCACCTCTCTGAACTTCACGAGCTTGAGGTCGCCCACAGGGATATTGGCGAGCATTGCATCTGGATCAGCGTTCCCGACAAAGTTTCGCTTTCAGGCTTTGCGACCAGTTCGTTCCCCGAACAGAAAACAGTGGCTCAGATCCGAGAAACAATCCGTGGCGGAGGGGAGCGGATCCCCGAAGAGTTACTGGACCTGAAGTCCAACAATTTTCGGAAGGATGTCTTTCTCCTAGGCTCGGTCGTCCACCAAATCTTGTTCGGAACCAAGCCGAGACTTGTCGATGGGGTTCCGACGTGGCACCCGCCAACGAATGGCAAGTTCGATCAATTCTGGGGATGGTTTGATCGGGCCTTAGAGCTCGATCCTGCGAAGCGTTTCTCGAACGCAACCTCGGCATTCGACGAGTTCCAGCGGTGCAGCAAGACATCCGAGTGCTTGGAATTCGATGAGAAGGATTTCCGTGAATTTGAGAAGTCGATTCCGCCAATGCCAAGACTACCAGGTGACACAGTCCTCAGGCAGGATTCGGGTGGCTTGGTCTTTCATTCCGAATGCGGAGGAGGAGATGCTTGTCTTAACAAGGTTTGGCCAGATGCCAAGTTCAAGCCCGGCGCTGTGGCCGAGAACTTCCATTTGCTAAGTTTTCTGGAGCGGATCCAACGTCTACAGATGGCCGACCTAGAATGCCAACAGCGGGTCCTTGATTTCGGGATAACAAGCTTCGGTTCCTACGTCGTCCTGAAGTGGGAAGGCGGGCAATGTCTTGAGGAGTTTGAAGGGGAGAGTTTCGACGACGAGGCCGGGCTGGCTTTCGTCCGAGCTCTTGTGCAGGCGGTGGCGGATCTCCACCGATGCCAAATCTTCCATGGGGATCTCAAACCCGGGAACATTCTCTATGCACTAGGCGAGGAAGGTGAGACGACGATCCGCCTCATCGATCTCGTGGATTTCGCACCGGCAGGAACGGAACGGCGGTCATCCGCTTACCTTCCCCCGGAAGGTGAGGAGGCTACCACGCCTGGGTGCGACGGCTATGCGTTGAAAAAGATCGTCACCGATTTCGTCCTACCTCGCATGCCCGGAATGTCCAAAGCACTTGCGGAGCGGATCACCGCAATCTTGGGCGATATGGTGGACCCCGATGGGGGTATTCCGGATGTGAAAGGTGCTTTGGATGAGCTGGCAAACCCTTTTGATGCCGATGATGAATCCTCATCGGGATCCCGAGAAGAGCTTGTTATTTCTATGGGGGGGATTGAGAGAGAGATCCTCATGATGCCGGATGACCGGGGGCTTCCGGTTACGATTTCACGCGACCGAGACGATCCTGAAAGCTTCGTCGTCCGAGTCACTGATTCCGCTCATTGTCTGGGGCTGCTAGTCAACGCTCCGCGGAAGGCGATAACTAAGATATGGCAGCAGCCGGCGACGATCATGGATCTGGCCCAGAACCTCCGATGGAAGGCCTCCCTGCTTGAAAGGCCGCTACGTATTCTGCGGAGTCAGGCAGACGACCTCACGGCCTTAAATGAGCTTCTGGATGAGCTGGCCATCTTTTCCGAGCTGGATAAACTATATCGCAAGGAAGTACAGGCCACGCGGGAGGAAGAGACGCTAGCAAGTCAAGTCGGCCACGATTTCAATGAAGCCGGTTCAGATGAATCCGATCAGGCACCCAGCCAAACGCCTGAAACTCCGCTCGTCGATGTTCCCCTCGATCTCTTCTGGGAAGCTCTGCTTGATGCCGAGGCCAGGATCGTCCCAGTTATGGCTGTCACTGACGAACCTGTGGAAATCCGATCTTCAGGGATACTTGTTCTTCCGGTCGGAGAGCCATCAGCGCCATTCGACCCCCAAGATGATGAGCCAGTAGAAGTCCAGACACAGGATCCTGCAGGGGAGTGGCGCTACTTTGGTAATCTCGACAACCGGAGGAGCCAAAATGGGCGGCTTGCTGTGGTTCCCAAGGCCAGGGGCACCTTCCGACCGCGAACGGGCACGGCACTCCGACTGGAGAACAAAGCATCACGTGCCTCGTATTTGAAGCGGCTTGCCGCAGTTCAGCGGATCGTAGGCCGGGATTCCGTGTGCCCCGAGCTTTTCGATTACTTCGGCGGGGACGGCTGCCTTGACTCTCTGCCCGGTCGCTTTGCAGGCAAGTTGGACGGGCTCGACGCATACGGCCTCAATCCGGTGCAAAGAGATGCGCTGGAGACAGCATTGAAATGTTCTCCCCTTGCTATGATCCAAGGCCCACCGGGTACTGGAAAGACCGGGGTTATTTCGGCTGCGGCGCACTACATCGCGACGAACTTCCCCACCGCCAAGATTCTCGTGGTCAGTCAGTCTCACGAAGCAATCGACCACGCTACTGAACAGATCGTGAAGCGTTTTCGCAAGCAAGGCGATGAGCCTTCTCTGGTTCGTGTGGGACGGCGGGCTGCGATCAGTGACAATCTGATTTCGTTCCACTCAGAGTCCCTGCAGGGGGAGTATCGCGAACGGTTCCGGCTATCCCTTACCCAACGAATTCTACCGCTGGGCAGTCGGCTGGGATTGAGCGAGGCGTTCGCGGAAAGCCTCGCAGTGATAAGAGCGCGGTTGGTTCCGCTTCTACAGCAGCTTGGTCCAGAGCCGTCCGGAGAGGAGGCGGAAATTGATCCGGCCCTGCGACGGCACCTTGAGAACGCATGCCGCCAACTTGACCCTGGGTTCGATTTCCCTGACGCGGCAATCGCCTCGGTTTGCGGCTTGATGGAACAACGGTTGATTGATCGCCACGGGGAAACTGATCAACAGTCAGTCAATGCCTTGAGGAAGATCATTGATTTAGCGCTTGAGTGGGTGCAGATCCTTGAGACCCCGGGAAAGCTCGATCGATTCTACGTAGGGTCCAGTCAGATTGTGACTGGGACCTGCGTTGGAGTGGGGCGCTGGCAGCTTGGCCTTGAAAGCGAAGCCTTCGACTGCGTGATCATCGACGAAGCGGCTAGATGCGGCCCGGGCGACCTGGCGGTTGCGAGCCAAGTGGCCCATCAGGTGATTCTCGTGGGAGACCACAAGCAACTGCCTCCGTTCCTTGAGAAGGACGTCGTGAATCGCGTTGCGAGGGACTTGCCGTGCCCTCCCTGTCAGGTCGAGCGCAGCGACTTCCAAAGGCTGTTCGAGTCGCCTTACGCTGAGTTGGCCGGTCGTACGCTGAAAACCCAGTATCGGATGAGGCAGCCCATCGGGCGGCTTGTGTCCGAGTGCTTCTATCCGGAGACAGGTGGCATTGAGGCGGGACGCAAGACGAGCTCCGAGTGCTACGACAGTCTACCGGAAAGGATTTCGCGGCACGTGACATGGATCGATTCAGAGGATGGCGGAGAGGAACGAGTTCGGACGAGCTTTGTGAATCGTTCTGAGATCGACCGGATCATGCAGGTTCTGGAGGAGATCGACCGCGATGAGGCTTTGATTGACGGCCTGATCAATGATGCAGCTGCGGAAGGACTTCCTGCTGCGATTGGTATTATCGCCGCCTACAAGGCTCAGGCCGACGCGATCGAGGAGAGGGTCTGGCAGTCATCGCTAACTGGCAAGCTACGCCAGACCTGCAAGGTTGGCACTGTCGATAGCTATCAGGGGAAGGAGAATCCCGTGGTGATCTTCTCAGCCGTTCGATGCAATCCGCATGATGAGATTGGATTCACGCGGAGTTGGGAGCGGGTAAATGTGTCCCTCTCAAGGGCAAGGGAGCGCTTGGTGATTGTTGGAAGCTGGAACTTTTGGGAGAGCGCCGGTGTGAAAGCCCCACTCGGCAAAGTCGTGAACTTTCTCACCGTTAGGCTCGCCGAGTCCGACGAAGGATACGCCCGCATCGCTGAACCCCTTTAATGAAAATGAGTGCTTTGGAGAATTACGCGGAAGAGGAAGCGGAGTTCGTCTTCGGTTCCCGGACGATATTCATTCCCGGACGGAGTGTTGAGATCGGCTATTCGGTAAGGAAGAAGTCAGCGTTTCCTTTGGTGGAGGAGTTGGTGCTCAAGCTCCTCAATATCGTCGGTAGCGCATCGCTGTCCGACATCGCCAAGTTTGTGGATCTGCCCGCCAAAGATCTCAGGACCGCGTTTCAGCCCCTTCTAGTCAAGGGGTTGATGATCCAGCGTGGTGATGATTTCGAACTCTCGGAGGTCGGGCGGATGCTCTTTTCGCGTTCAGATGACGACACTCCAGCCTTGACGGAATCGGAGTCGAGGGTCCACCCATTTACGATTGATGACGAGTGCGCCCTTCCCATCGTCGCACCGGATTTTAGTGAGCACCGGGCGACGGCGAAAGGGGCCTTGAAATGGCTGATCGATGACCTTAGGAAAGCCCCCAATGCTGGTGATGACTTGCTGAGCCGCGTGCGCCGGAACTTCGGTGAGTATTTTGCGTATTTCATGCGGAATGAGGGGGACTTGGAGAAGATCAAGGAAGAGCAACTCGAGCTACATAAGACGGAGTATGCGAAGACTAGAAGCAGTTTTGCTGTTCCGGTGAATGTCGAAGGCGTGATCCGTAAGAACGGGCTGGTTACGAATCGAGTGCTGCCCTTAGACGAGTTCACGGCGAGACCCGAGAGCCGGATGGGGATGAGGTCCGCATTGATCGAATCCGCGAGAGTGCCCTTGGAAGATGGAGAAGCGGGTGAAATTGAGTTCCTTCGGAGTTGCTTCGGAGAGGACTTCCTTGGTGGGATCGCGGCGAATGGCGCACTCCCGTGGTTCAAAGTGATGCCGACATTCTCCAAGGGAGATCGCACCACACTTCAGTCCGGAGGGAAAATTGCGATTGGAGAATTGAGCGTCCCAAGAAACCTGTTGCGGATCGAAGCACTTTTTCATGCGGTGACTGAAGGAAAAGAGTTTTCTCAAGAAGCACCTCTACGAATTTCATGGTTGCGACCGCCAGTGACCTCGTGGGGAAGAAGCATTGCGTTCCTCGATGGGGTCAAGGCGCTCCGGGAGATTGGAGCGCGATTGCGAAAAGGAGCGGTTGTATTGGAGCTTTGGGAGAATCGATTTGGTTCGGAAGTCGACCTTGAACCGGAGCTCCGTTCCTATTGGCCCTGGTTTGACGATGTCCGATACTTCCGCGATTCGGAAGTCCCCAAGAGGATGGAGATGATCTTGATTGGAGAGGGAGCAGGGATCGCCGTCACACACGCGTTCACTCCACTCCAGGCCTGCTTTCCCTGCCCAGTTGGCGTCTCCTTCTCTGAAAATGAGACGATACGAAAGCTGGTTTCGGAAAGGATCGTGCCCAATCTGCGTTCACTGCCCAAGACAGAAAAGAAGGCGAAAAAGGCTGCGAAGAAGGTCAAATAGGTGATGAGTTCACGCCTTAAAGGCCGTGCCCGCACGAAAAGTTCCGCCTCGTCTTCGTCTGCGCCATGTGGTTGACGGGCTTCGACGCGCCGAGCTGCTCGACGCTCTACCTCGACAAGCCGATGCGCGGCCACACGCTGATGCAGACCATCGCCCGCGCCAACCGGGTGTATGGCGAGAAGGTGAACGGCCTGATCGTGGATTATGCGAACGTGTTCCAGGAGCTGGAGAAGGCCTGGCGATCTACCCATGCACATGGTTGGTCTCGACTGTGGGGGATCGGCGGAGGGGGGCGCTTCCGGCGGAGAGCAGGGCAAGCTCGGGTAGGGCGGGCCGGCCCGGTCCGCCGAAGAGTGAAGTCGGCGCGGCGGGCCGCCACGCCCTACCGGTTTGAAGCGCTGCGACGAATTTCGCCTTCATTGCTTTGGGATTGAGTATTTCTGCTTCGTCCCCTTGATCTCTGGTTCTCCCAGCCCATGAGCCCTCCATCCTTTCCCTCCTTTGGCGAAGCCGTCCGGTTCTGGAGCAAGCTCGGCTGGATCAGTTTCGGCGGGCCTGCCGGACAGATCGCGATCATGCACAAGGAGCTGGTGGAAAAGCGCCGCTGGCTCAGTGAGGACCACTTCCTCCACGCCTTGAACTTCTGCATGCTCCTACCCGGGCCCGAGGCGCAGCAACTGGCCACGTATCTCGGTTGGCGCTTGCACGGCGTGCGCGGCGGAATCGCGGCGGGGGCGCTGTTCGTGATTCCGTCGGTGTTCATCCTGTTCGGCCTGAGCTGGCTCTACATGGCGGGCGGAGACGTGGCGTGGGTCCGCGGAATCTTCTACGGCCTGATCCCGGCGGTCATCGCCATCGTCGTCTCGGCGGTGAAGAGGATCGGTTCGAAAGCGTTGAAGACGCCGGCTCTCTGGGCGCTGGCACTGACCTCCTTCGTGGCGATCTTCGTTTTCAAGATATCGTTCGTGCTGATCATCGGTGCCGCGGCGCTGGCGGGATTCCTCGGGAGGAAGAGCTTTCCGAAGCAGTTCCCGGCAGGCGACAGCCATGCGGCGGCGGGCGGCGGCGGTCCTTGTCTCGCGCTGCCTCCCGTTCCAAAGGGTGGGTGGAGGCGTGCCTTGAAGGTTTCGTTTCTCTGCCTGCTCCTGTGGTGGGTTCCGGTGTTCGTCCTGGGCTGGCTTCGTGGCTGGCACAGCGTTCATTTTCAGGAGGGGTTGTTTTTCAGCAAGGCGGCGTTGGTCACCTTCGGCGGGGCCTATGCCGTGCTGCCTTATGTCGCCCAGATGGCGGTCGAGCATCACGGATGGCTGAGCCAACGGCAGATGATGGCGGGGCTCGGGCTTGCCGAGACCACCCCGGGCCCGCTGATCATGGTGCTGCAGTTCGTGGGCTTTGTCGGTGCGTGGCAGAACCCCGGCGGCCTGGAGCCCTTGGCGGCGGCCGCGTTGGGATCGATGATCACGACCTGGGTGACCTTCCTGCCCTGTTTCCTCTTCGTCTTTCTGGGAGCACCTCATGTCGAGTCCCTGCGGGAACGACCGGCTCTCGCCTCCACCATGACGGCCATCACGGCGGCAGTCGTCGGGGTGATTCTCAACCTCGCCATCTGGTTCGCGTGGCACGCATTGAAACCGGAGGGCAGGGACTTTGACTGGTTCGTCGCCGCCCTGGCGGTCGCATCATGGATCGCGATGGAGCGATTCAAGCTCGGAGTCATCCCGATTTTATCCGCATGTGCCGCGCTGGGACTGGTTTGGACGATCTGGATCGGCTAATCGGCCCCGGCATTACTTGACGGGCTCGATTTTCTTCAGCGTGGAAAAGCTGATCCGGCGCATGGTGTCGAGAAACTCGGTCATGTAGGCAGCGGAGGATTGGTCGGTGGTCGTGGCCGCATAGAGGTTGGCGAATAGTCCGGACTTCCGGATGGGACGCGAGACGACGTAGCTTTTATCGAGATAGGGTTGCACCGCCCAGCCGGGCATCGCGGCGATTGCGCGGTGACTCGCCACCAGCTGGAGAATGGCGACGGTGAGTTCCGTTTTGCGCCGCGGCGGCTCGACCTTCGCCGGCATCAGGACTTCGCGGATCACGTCGATCCGGTCGTCCGGGATGGGATAGGTCACCAGCGTCTCCCGGGCAAAGTCCCTGGCGGTCAGATGGCTTTTTCTCGTGTAGGGATGGTTCCTCGCCATCAAAGCGAGCACCTCGTAGCGGAAGAGCGGGTGAAAGATCACGCCGGGGCGGGGCTTGGCCTGGGACACGATCACGAGATCGGCCGCATCGTCGGCCAGGAGTCCCACAGGATCGGGCTGGAAACCGGAAACCAGATCCATTTCCACCTCCGGCCAGCCTTCGCGGAAGGCGTCCATGCTTGGCATCAACCAATCGAAGCAGGAGTGGCATTCCACCGCGATGCGGAGCTGACCGGCCTTGCCATCGGAGATGCGGGCGACATCGCGCTCACACTGCATGACGAGCTTCTCGACATCGTAGGCGGTGGTCAGAACCCGCTCGCCTGCGGGGCTGAGCCGCAGGGGATTGCTCTTCCGCTGGAACAGCTCGACGCCGAGGTGATCCTCAAGCGCCTTCATCTGATGGGAAAGGGCGGGCTGGGAGAGGTTCAGACGCTTTCCTGCTCTGGAGATGCTGCCCGCTTCGGCAATGGCGACCACGGACCGGAGGTGTCGGAGCTCAAGCATGAGCGCAGGCTGATTATTCGCAAAACGAATGACCAACATAAAAACAATGAGCTACCTCGATGAGCGCGCCATCCTTTACGGTGCGGATTCATGTCCAACATCCGCACTCACATTCTCGGCTACCCCCGCATCGGGGAGCAGCGCGAACTCAAGAAGGCCATTGAACTCTACTGGAAGGGGGAAATCCCCAAGGCAGCGCTTGAGTCGGTGGGCAGGGAGCTGCGCCGGCACCACTGGAAGAAGCAGGCCGCCGCGGGCATCGACCTCGTTCCCTGCAACGATTTCTCGTTCTACGATCAGGTGCTCGATGCGAGCTGTCTCGTCGGCAACGTTCCTTCCCGTTTCGGCTGGGAGGGTGAAGGCGTCGCTCTGGAGACGCGCTTTGCGATCGCCCGCGGAGCGCAAAACGGCAGGGCGGAGTCCGGCTGCGGCGGTGCCTGCGGTCATGCCGGCTTTGCCAGCGAGATGACCAAGTGGTTCGACACCAACTACCACTACATCGTCCCCGAGTTCGAACGCGACACGCGGTTCAAGCTCTCGGACACCAAGGTGTTCGATGAATTCAAGGAAGCGAAGGCACTGGGGCTGAATGCCAAGCCGGTGTTGATCGGCCCTGTCACCTATCTCACCCTCGGAAAAGTTCAGGAGGCCTCCGATTCTGGGTTTGACCGCTTCGATCTGCTGGACCGCCTGCTTCCGGTGTATGAGGAAATCATCGCCCGTCTGGCAGCCGAAGGAGCGGAATGGATCCAGCTCGACGAGCCGGTGTTGGCGCTCGATCTCGACGAGCGCCAGAAAGAGAGCTTTGCCGTCAGCTACGGACGCCTTGCCCGGGCCGCGGGTTCCGCGAAGCTGCTGGTGGCGACCTACTTCGGTGAGTTGCGCGACAACCTTCCGCTCTTCCTCGGTTTGCCGGTCGCGGCCTTGCACTATGATGCCGTCCGCGGAGCAGCGGAGGTGGACGTCCTTCTGGAAGCGTTCCCCGCCGACAAGATCCTTTCGCTGGGCGTGGTCGATGGTCGCAACATCTGGAAGAACGATTTCGACGCCTCGCTCGCCGTGCTGAAGAAAGCAAAAGCGAAGCTCGGTCCGGATCGACTATGGGTTTCCGCGTCGAGTTCGCTGCTCCACTCGCCGGTCACGCTCGCGAGCGAGAAGGGGCTGGATGGCGAACTGGCGGACTGGCTCGCCTTCGCCGATGAGAAGCTCGTGGAGATCGTCACCCTCGCGGGACTGCTTGCCGGGGGAGGGGATCCCGCTGCTCTCGCCGCAAATCGGGAGAGTCACCAGCGCCGCCGCGAAAGCGCCCGCACCCACGATCCGGCGGTGAAGGCCCGGCTGGCTGCCATCACGCCTGCGGACAGCCGGCGGGGCTCGCCGTTTCCTCAGCGTCAGGTCCTCCAACGCGAGAAGCTGGACCTCCCTCTTTACCCGACCACCACGATCGGTTCCTTTCCCCAGACCCGCGAGGTCCGTGCCGCGCGGGCGAAGTGGAAAAAGGGGGTGCTCAACGACGCCGAATACGAGGTTTTTCTCAAGGAGGAAACCCGCAAATGCGTCGCGTGGCAGAATGAGATCGGCATCGACATGCCCGTCCACGGTGAATTCGAGCGCAACGACATGGTGGAGTACTTCGGCGAGCAGCTCCACGGCATCGCCTTCACCGCCCATGGATGGGTCCAGAGTTATGGCAGCCGCTGCGTGAAGCCTCCGATTATTTTCGGGGATGTGAGCCGCCCGCGGCCGATGACCACCTACTGGGCCGGGTTCGCCCAATCGCTGACCGAGCGCCCGATGAAGGGCATGGTCACCGGTCCGATCACCATCCTCCAGTGGTCCTTCGTGCGCAACGACCAGCCGCGTGAAACCACGGCGCGCCAGATCGCGTTGGCGATCCGTGACGAGGTGGTCGACCTCGAGAAGTCAGGCATCGCCGCCATTCAGATCGACGAGCCGGCTCTTCGCGAAGGGTTGCCCCTGCGCAGCGGCGATTGGGGCACTTATCTCGCTTGGGCTGTGGAATCCTTCCGTCTCAGTGCCAGTGGCGTGAAAGATGATACACAAATCCACACCCATATGTGCTATTCGGAGTTCAATGACATCATTGGAGCGATCGCCGACATGGATGCCGATGTGATCACCATCGAAACCTCGCGTTCGAACATGGAGCTGCTCGATGCTTTTGTGGAGTTCGAGTATCCCAACGAGATCGGACCCGGAGTCTATGACATCCACTCACCGCGGATTCCGACCGTCGGGCAGATGGAGCGTCTGCTGCAGAAAGCCCGCGAGGTGATTCCCGAGGGCAGCTTGTGGGTGAACCCCGATTGCGGTTTGAAGACCCGAGGTTGGGAGGAGGTGAAGCCCGCCCTCCTCAACATGGTGGAGGCCGCCCGCAGGCTCCGCGCCGCCGCGGTGACCACCGTCTGACCCCACCAAGGCATGCATATCCGTGAGATTCTTTCAGGCGGGGGGGCGAAGTTCTCTTTCGAATATTTTCCTCCGAAATCCGAGGAAGCGGCGGACGAGCTGCTGGAGACGATGGCGGAACTGCAACGGTGGTCTCCCGCCTTTGTCAGCGTCACCTATGGAGCGGGCGGGACCACCCGTAAGGCGACCCAGGGATGGGTCCTGCGTTTGTTGCGGGAGACGCGGCCCGATCCGGTACCGCACCTGACCTGCGTCGGCCACACGGAGAGGGAAATCAGCGGACTTTTGGAAAGCTATGCCGAGGCCGGAGTCTCGAACATTCTCGCGCTGCGGGGAGACCCGCCGAAGAACAGGGCCGATCTTGCGGCGGGTGATTTTTCCCATGCCTCGGACCTGGTAGCCTTCATCCGGCGGTTCTCCGAACGCCATGGCCACGACTTCGGGATTGGTGTTGCCGGCTTTCCGGAAGGCCATCCGGCCACGCCGAACCGGATGCGGGAAATGGATTTTTTGAAGGCTAAGGTCGATGCCGGAGCCGACTACGTCTGCACGCAGCTGTTTTTCGACAACGCCGACTTTTTCGATTTCCGCGACCGTTGCGAGTTGGCCGGCGTCCGTGTGCCGATCCTGGCGGGCATCATGCCGGTGACCAGCCAGGGAGGTCTGGGCCGCATCTCCGAGTTGGCGGCGGGCGCGCGTATTCCGGCCAAGTTGCTCCGGGCCCTGGCCCGGGCCAACGGCGATGACAGCGCCGTCCGGCGCATAGGCGTTCATTATGCGGCGACGCAATGCGCCGACCTGCTGGATCATGAGGTGAGGGGCATCCACTTCTATACCCTCAACCGCTCCGCGCCTACGGTGGAGATTCTCCAGCACCTCGGTCTGCGGAGTTCATCGGTAGCCGTCTGAGCGGTAGGAGCTTTTTCATCGCTGCCGGAATTCTGGCGGTTCCTCCATCTGCTTTGCCCCCGTGGGGGCTGCTGGGGAATTCCGACGGGGCTCGCAACGTTGGTCCATTGAGGAAGGGCGGATCTTCGAGCTGGCTCGGGTGACGGGTCGGCCGGTCGGACTGGCGGTCGGTCCGTGGGGAGAAACCAGGTCGTTCTGACATCGTCGTTAAGATCGGACGCCCGGCGGCTATCCTAAGAACCAGTGCCAAATCCGTGAAACCGGAGAGAGCCGCGGCGGTCCCTCTGAGGCCGCGGTGTCTTGCGCCACGACCACGCCGTCTCAACGGCTCCGGCCAACGGAAGAAGGAACCATCCCCCAGACCTGAAAATAAAAAAACAGCTAATATGAAACCAAGGAAAGATCGTTCATCATCCCTCAAGCCCATCGTGGCCTCAGCTGCCGTTTTGGCCGGCCTCGCGCTGCCTGCCCAGGCGGTCGTGGTCTCGGTTTCGGGCACGAATGCGACCAACGACGCGGCGATCACCGCCTTCATCAACGCCAATTTCACGAATGTCACTTCGGTCACCTACGGCGATTACTCGAATCCCGCGAACATCCCCGTCGGCACCGAGGTTCTGATCATCGGGCGCTCGTTGAGTAGCACCTCATATGCGAATGCCACCAATTCCGCGACCTTCAATGCGCTGACCATTCCGATCGTATCCTTTACCAGCTACGTGACCCGCCCGGATGGTGGTCGCTGGGGTTGGGAAAGTGGAGGCGTCGTGGGTGAGTTCAACGAAGTGGGCAGCGAGACGACCGTCACGGCATCGGGTGCCTCCATTTTGGGCATCAATGCAGGCGCACAGGACCTCTGGACGGCCTCTGGTAGTGAGTTCGCCTTGGGTGGTGGTACGGTCGGCACCGGCACCATCCTGGCCTCGATCGCAACCAACAGTAGTGGAACCGGTATTCTCGCCGCAGGCTGGACGGCAGGCCAGACGACCGCGGGCGGTGCCACTCTCGGTGGCAATCGACTGCTGTTCAATGCGTTCCAATCGGGCTCGGCCACGATCCTGCCCGACACTGCGGACGGCCAGACGGCATTGGCGAACGCCATCGCGCATTATACTCCGCTGAATGTTCCAGAGCCTTCCGTGGCTCTTCTCGGCGGGCTGGGCCTGCTCGGTGTGTTGCGTCGCCAGCGCGCCTGATTCCCGCAAAACAAGTGCCTGTAAGGCTCGTCCATGGCCGCCGCGGAGTTGGGAACACCCGCGGCGGCATCTGATGGTCGATGAGCCTCCCCGGTCACAGCCTTACCAATTTCCGATTCTTCCAACCCAAAGCTCATCATGAAAAAGCCCACCTTGTTTTCTTCCTGGGTCCGCCTCGGAGGAGCCGCCCTTTCCTTTGCCGGGCTGGCCCTTCCTGCGCAAGCGCTGGACATTCTGGTTTCCGGAACCAACCAGGCCAATGATCAACCGATCATCGATTTTTTCCTCAATAATTTCGAGGACGTCACGGTCACCTACGCGAACTATAGTGACTATCCGGCCAACGCCGCGGTGATTGAAGCGGCGGATATCTTCGTCGTGGGTCGGAGCTTGAACAGCACCCACTACTCCAATGCCGCGAACTCCGCGTCGTTCAACGCTCTCACCATTCCGGTGGTGTGCTTCACCAGCTATGTGGCGCGTCCTGACGTCAACCGCTGGGGGTGGCACAGCGGGGCGATTTCGACAACTGGGGCCTCGGTGGCGGGAAGTGAGACGACGGTGACCGCGGAGGGTGCTGCCGCCTTCGGTGTTGCCGCCGGCGCCGTCGATTGGTTTTCAATGCCCGCAGGCGATAATTTCTATGCGCTCGGCACCGGTTCGGTGGGGGAGGGGGTGATCCTTGCGACGATGGCGGGTAACATTCTTGCCGCTCACTGGGATGCAGGCGAGCAGTCGGGAACCGGAACCGTTTTCGGCGGCACGCGCCTGCTGTTCAATCTGCCGCAAAACGGAGCAGCCACGGTCATGCCCGATGTGACTGGTTTGCAGGCGCTCGCCGAGGCTCTGACCACTTTTACGGACCTCGTGGCGCTTCCGGATGACAGTGACAACGACGGGCTGCCGGACATCTTCGAAAATCAAATCATCAATTTCTCCGAGTTCGATGATGTGACCGATCTCTCTCTCGTCGCCGGGCCCAACGATGCTCCGACGACCACCGATTTTGACTTCGATGGTCTGAGTGACGCCGACGAATATGCTCATGGCACGGATCCCACCAATCCCGACAGCGACGCGGATGGCCTGTGGGACGGTCCGGAAGTGGCGGGAACCGATAACTCCGATAATTCTCACGGCTTTGGTGCCACCGATCCGAACGATCCCGACAGCGACGACGATGGTTTGGATGACTTTCCTGAAATCGATGGCTCGGACAATGATTTCGTGCTGCACGGCTTCGGTGCAACCAATCCCAACTCGCCGTTCAGCGATGGCGACAGCTTGCCCGACGGCTGGGAGGTGCAGTATGGCTTCAACCCGAACAGCGACGCAGGCGGGGACGGGGATTCGGCCGATCCGGACAGCGATGGTCTGGACAATGCCGGGGAGTACGCCAACGGCACCGATCCCACCAATCCGGACAGCGATGGCGACGCCGTGAGAGATGGTCCGGAGGTGGCGGGAACCGACAACAACGGCACCGACTTTGGTTTCGGTCCGACCAATCCCACTGCGGCCGATAGCGACGGTGACGGCTTCAGCGATTGGTTCGAGCTGCGTGCTGGAAGCAATCCCAACGACGTTTCCGCGCTGCCAGCTGGAACCGCCGTGCCGTTCGTGAACGGAAGCTTTGAAGCGCCATCGGTGGCGGTCTCATCGGTGGGAATTCCGGTTTCGGGTGGCAACGTTCCGGGGTGGAGCACCGCCGTGAACGATTTTTACGTGATCGATACGGACCCGGCGCAGACGGCCGCCAGCGCGAGCGAGGGTCTGCAATTTGCCAGTGCCAGTCGACTGGCACCTGATCCGGACGTCGATCCAGCCACCTTCGATGGCGGGGAGGGTGCGACGATGAGCATGCGCCAGGATATCGACGTTTCCTCCCTATCGACGGACATCGACGCAGGTGATCGCAGCCTGTTGATGATGTTCGAGTGGAACGACAATGATGCAGGTGACGAGGGGGTGGTGACGCTGAACTTCCTGGATGGCTCCAATGCCGACCTTGGAAAGCAGACGGCGTTCCGGACCGGCGGCGTGGGAGGCCAACACACGTGGCACACCGCCACCTTGGCCGGCTATCCGCCGGTCGGCACGCGGACGGTCCGGGTGACTGTTGACGCCGTGCGGCTCGCTGCGGGGACCGTTCGCAACATCGCGTTCGATAATTTCCGGGCGCAGATGTTCCACTTGGACGCCGACTCCGACGACATGGCGGACGACTGGGAACTGGCCCACGGCCTGAATCCGGATGACCCCTCTGACGCGGGAACGAGCGCGGACGGCGATACGCTGACGAATCTTCAGGAGTTCCAGTACGGGACGGATCCGAACGTGGAGGATACCGATGGCGACGGGATCAACGATGACGAGGAGGTGACGAATGGAACCGATCCGCTCGATCCGGCAGACCCTGCGACCGAAGCCCCGAGGGTGGTCTCGGCAGTGTTCGTCGATGGCGAATTTCAGGTCACCTTCGAGGGACTGAGTACTGCGACGACTTACACCCTTCAGCGAGGCACCGACCTTCAAACCTTCCCCGATGCAGTGGACACCCACACACCGGCTACCGAGACGGACACGTTCGTCGATCCGGCACCGCCCACTGGGCCGAATGCCCGGGCTTTCTACCTCCTGGACGAGCCGTAAGCCCGCGTGATGATTCCGGGCGGGGAGAGGGGTCTCTTCGCCCGTTGCTGGCCGCGTTCCGTGGTTAATGGGTTTTTCCACGGAACGCGGCCTTATCTCTCTCGGGGAGTGGTCTTCAGGGGTTGGCGCGCAGCCCAAGAAGCAGGCCCCGCAGCTCGGCGAGGCCTTTCATGCGGCCAATGCACGGATAGCCGGGAGTGATGCCTTCGGGCTTCCCGAGATCATCCATGATGACCAGCCCATGGTCGGGGCGGAAGGGCACCGGCTCGTCGGACGAACGCGCCGAAATGAAGGCACGCAAGACGGCGACCATGTCGCTCGATCCCGCGAGGTGGCTCGCCTCGTGAAAGGAACCGTCCGCTTCGAGCCGGGTGTTGCGGAGGTGCATGGCATGGATGCGGTCGGCGAAACGGCCGGCCATGGCGGGAAGGTCGTTGTCGGCGCGGGCACCGAAGGAACCCGTGCAGAAGCAGAGCCCGTTGGCGGGGCTGTCGGCCATCGCAAGGATGGCGGCGGCATCGTCTCCGGTGGAAACGATCCGGGGCAGGCCGAGAATGGAAAAGGGGGGATCGTCCGGGTGGATCGCCAACTTCATCCCAAGGCGCTCGGCGGTGGGAATGATCGCCTCAAGGAAACGAGCGAGGTTTCCGCGGAGTTCGGGTGCTCCGATCCCGTGGTAGCGGGCCAGCATGGCGCGGATGTCATTGAGCGAGAGGTTCCACTTCACACCGGGGAAGACATCGATGATCGAGCGGATGAAACGCGCGCGTGCGTCATCGTCGAGACCGCCCCACCACGCCGCGGCTTTTTCGCGGACCTCGGATGGATGATCCTGTTCCGCCCCGTTGCGCTGGAGGGCGTGGAGGTCGAAGGCGGCAAAATGGACGGGGTCGTAGCGCATCGATCGCGAGCCGTCGGGGAGTTCCCAGCTCATGTCGGTGCGGACCCAGTCGAGGACCGGCATGAAGTTGTAGACGACGGTGCGGATTCCCTCGGCGGCGAGGTTTTCGAGACTGACGAGGTAGTGGTCGAAGAGTTGCTTGAGGTCGCCGCGCCCGGTCTTGATGTCCTCGTGGACCGGGACGGACTCGACGACCTTCCAACTCAGGCCCGCCTGCTCCAGGATTTCGCGGCGTTCGCGGATCGCTTCGCGGGGCCATGCTTCGCCGTAGGGGATGTCATGGAGGGAGGTGAAGATCGCACTGGCTCCGGCCTGGCGGATGAATGCGAGCGGCACGGAATCATCCGGCCCGAACCAGCGGAAACCTTCGTCGAATGAGGGAGGCGGTGACATGGCAGGAAGGGGTCAGACGCCGGAGAAGGCGACGAATCCGCCGTCCACGGTGAGGACGGTGCCGGTGACGAAGGAGGCGGCGTCGGACAGCAGGTAATGAACCGCGCCGTGGAGTTCCCCGGCTTCGCCGAAACGACCGAAGGGGGTGCGGTCGATGATGGTGGCGCCACGCTCGGTGAGAGAACCATCGTCATTGAGCAGCAACTTCCGGTTTTGTTCGGCGAGAAAGAAGCCCGGCATGAGGGCGTTCACCCTGACCTTGTGGCCGTTCTTTCCCGCCATGTGGACGGCCAGCCAGCGGGTGAAATTCTCGACCCCGGCCTTGGCGGCGGAGTAGCCGACCACGCGGGTGACGGCCAGCGGCGCGGAGACGGACGAGTAGTTGATGATCGAGCCCGCGCCGCCCTCGCCCATCGCTGAGCTGAACACAAGGGAGGGGAGGACCGTGCCATGGAGGTTGAGATCCACCACCTGCCGGTAGCTGTCGAAGTCGAGTTCATCGAAGGCCTTGTCCGGCATCACGTTGGCGCCGGGCATGTTGCCGCCCGCGCCGTTGAGCAAGCCATCGATCCGGCCCCATTTCGCGATCACCTGATCGCGCGCCGCCTCCAGCGAACCGCGGTCGAGGACGTCCGCCACCACACCGAGACACTCGGCGGAGGGATGAAGCGACCGACACTGCTGGCAAGCCTCATCCACTTTCCCGCGGCTACGCCCGACGAAGGCGATTCGGGCACCTTGGCTGGCGAGATAGCGCGCGGCCGAGCCGGCCAGCACGCCTGTGGCACCGGTCACGATGATGACCCGGTCTTGGAGATCGAAGAGATGAGTGGGCATGGTGATGAGGAAAGGCGGACATCGGGATGAGGTGTCCCGCCCCAAAACCTAACGATCCGGATGGTGGAGACAATCCATGGAGTGCGCAGCCATCGTTCGTTTTTGCGAAGCGCCTCCGCGACCTCGGGAGGGCGGGGCTCGTCATGCTTTCGGTGCGAGGGGGGCGTCGGCGACGCGGTAGTGGCTCGGCGGCTGTCCCACCCGGGCTTGGAATGCTGCCACAAACGAAGGATAGCTGCTGAATCCGCATTCGGTGGCAATCTGGCGGAGGTTCTGTTTGATGGGACGGCGGAGGATCTTCTTGGCCTGATCGATCCGTGCCTCCGTGAGGTACTGATGGGGCGATTTTCCCATGCATGCCTTGAAGCGTACTTCGAGGGTCCGTTTGGAGACGCCCGTGTGCCGCGCGACGGCTTCGATCTTGGGGCTGTCTTTGAGGTTGCGGAGCATGAAGGCGACCGCCAGCTGGATGAGTTCATCCGGATGGTGGAAAAGGTCGGTGCTCTGGCGCTCGGTGATCCCTTCGGGGGGCACGAGAATCTCGGACGTGCTGACATCCTCGCCATGCACCATCCGATCGATCAGCGCCGCGGCCTCCCAGCCGATGCCGCCGGAGTCCCGGCATACGCTGGTGAGGGTGGGATTGCTGTGTTCGCAGACGAGGGCGTCGTCATCCATGCCGATGACCGCGATGTCTTTCGGCACGCGCAGGCTCAGGTGGGCGCAGGCTTCCATGACGAGTTCGGCGCGGTAGTCGTGGACGGCGAAAATGGCACAGGGCGTGGGGAGGGATTTCAGCCAATCTCCGAGTCCCTTCAGGTCATCCACCAATCGCGGGTGGCGTTTGCCCTCCGGATCGTCGAGTCGGACGTGGACCTTGAAGCCTTCCTCACGGATTCTCGAAGAGAAGCCGGCCTGCCGCTCCTTCGAGTAGTGGACCGTTTCCCAACCCACGTAGCCGAAATGCCGGAATCCACGCTCAAGCAGGTATTCGGCGGCGAGCCGGCCGGAAAGCCGGTTGTCGACTCCGACGCGGGGGATGCCATGAAGCCGGGCCTCCCAGGTCGAAAGGTTGACCACGGGAAAACCGAGTTGATGGGCCATTTCCCGATCGGCTTTGCTCCGGATCGCGGCGATCGCTCCGTCGCCCGTCCAGCCGATGAGGGAGCTCAGTGTCCGTGGTCGCTCACCGGAGGTCGCCAGAGAAGGCGGGCAGGTCAGGAGTTGCCAACCGCCGAATTGCAGGCCGTAGCGCCGCACCCCATCCACCACCTGCGCCATCCATGGCAAGGAGGTGGGAGAGACGAAGGCGATCTTGAGAGGCCGGTGCATGAAGGACACGTTGGCTCATCCTGCCCGACCTGGCCATCTTGGAACGTGAATCCCCGGCGCGGCGAGCCTCTCCCGGGCGTCCATCGGTTCAGGGCGTGCGGATGGGTTGCACGGTTTCGGCGGTGAAACGAACGGCGGTCTGGTAGCCGGAGCCTTGCCGTGCGGTGCCGAGGAGGGCACTGCCGCCGTGTTTGAGGTGCCAGAGGTGGGTTCCGAGGAATCCTCCATCCGGGAGATCGGACAGGCGGGGATACGGCGTGTTCTGGACCGGCTTGCCGTGAAGCTGGCTGAGGAGGGTGATGAGTTCCTGCCAGGTGCTTTTCAGCTTCACGGGATAGGCGTCGTCGCCGCAGGCCTCGGTTTGCAGGATCACCTCGCTGAGCTTGTCAGCTGGTCCCCAGGTGAAAAACAGGAGGCAGTGCAGATCGCCGATCTTCTGGCGGGTGCGGAAGCTGCCATTGAGGCCGAGGCGACCGAGAAAGGTGGGATCGACCACCGGCTCCACCACGCTGCTTTCCAGAAGCTTGGCCTCGACCTGCTTGCGATCTTCCCCGAAGCGCAGGGTGTCGAACACGGCATCGTCCGGTGGTGGTGGCGGAGCGTCCTTCTCCGTCAGCCAAGCGATGTCGTCTTCGTGAAGTTTGGCGCGGGAGAGGGTGAATTCCTTTCCGTCGGCGCGGCGGATCGTGACGTCCTGAGGCGTATGGGAAAGGTACTCGCCCTCGAAGGAGGCGCTGGCGTCGGCGTTCTTCCACGTCCGGGCTTGGGCGGAAGAACACAGGGTGGCAAGGAACAAGATCAGGGCGGGTCTCATCGTGGGATCCGTCGGTTAGGCACAAGAGGGAAACGGCGCGGTCGAAGGGGATTGTCTGTCCGGAAGTGTGAAACCGCAACTTGCTGCGGGACGCAAAAAACCCGGCAGTGGGAGCACTGCCGGGTTTTGGAAAGAGTGGCTGGACGCCGCTTCAGAACTTCTGGGTGCGGCTGTGGCGGTAGTAGACCTCGAAGCCAAGATCCGGCGGGAATTCGGAGAGGCCGTCGTGGACGTTCATCTCCATCCGGTTGTCGGTGCCGCAGCGCTCGTAAGGAGGCTTGAAGGTGCCGCGGTAGGTCGGGCAGGTGAAGGTGAAGAGTTCGTAGAAGCCGTAGCCAAGGCGGCGGAGGGCACGATGGCCACCATCAACCGCGCCGTAGGACCAGCCGGCCTTGCGACCGTAGTTGTCGGTCTTGCGGACGATCTGCTCGGGGATCTCCATGAAGCCGTAGAGGATGTTGCCCAGAGCACGGCCAAGCTTGCGGGTCGAGGTGTAGGTCGAGCCGGGAGGAGCCTGGATATCGGCGGACGCCATGCCGGTCAGGGCAAGCGCGACGGATGCAAGTACAAGGAGTTTTTTCATCTGCTGGAGAAAGTTTTGGACGGCACGCGGGGGGTTGGCAACGGGAAAGTTCGTTATGCGGGGGGTGTTTTTATCCCGGACGAGAAAAGACCACGGAGCACGGTGGCCACCTCGCGGGCGGAGTGGTGGCGGAGGAATTCCTCGTGGCGACCGGAAACCGTGTAGACTTCAAAGGGAATTGGAGGTTTCCAGCCGAGCTGGGGATCGCGGGGCAGCCAGCCCTCGTCGAAGGCGCGGATGAGGACCAGACGGTCCGCCTGGGGAAGCCGGGGCTGGTGGTGGTGGAGCGCTTCCCAGTGGCGGAGAGCACGCTCTTGGGAGGCCTCGTCGAGCACGTCGAGATCGAGCACGCTGCGCAGGTCCGGGATGGAGGTGTCGCGAAGCACAAGCCTTTCGACCCCCGACGAAGCGGCACGTTGCTTCATTTTCAGCCGCCTCATCATGCTGGCGGGGTCGCGGCGGAGCAGGCTGCGCAGGCGGTCGGGCAGACGTTGGAAGATGCGCCGCCAGTTCGAGCCGCGCAGCCACCAGCGGCTCCGACCGCCGAAGCCGGGCGGGCTGGACTCCAGCAGGGCGAGCAGCTCGATGGATTCGCCCGCCTCGGCGAGCTGCCACGCGATCTCGGCGGCGACGTTTCCACCGAAACAGAAGCCGGCCAAGCGATAGGGGCCGTGGGGCTGGACGGAGCGGATGCTTTGGACGTGAGCCGCGGCGAGTTCGGAGAGCGTGGTGAAGGTCTTGGTGCCTTCGGCGATGCCGTAGGAATCCGTGATGTCACCGAGCATCCGCGCCGTTTCCCGGTAGGGCAGCAGGCCCATCCCGCCATCGACGAGGGTGTGGACCCAGAACAGGGGTGTGCCGCCGGTGTGCCGTGAGAGCGGGATGGCGCGCGGGCGGGCGAGATCGGTGGCGGCGTCGATGCGTAGCCGCGCCGCCATGCCGGCCGGGGTGGGGCGGTCGAAGAGCCAGTCGAGCGGGATCTGCAGGCCGGTGCGTTCGCCGGCGGCGGTGGCGAGCCTGGCGGCGAGCAGCGAGTGTCCACCGAGGGCGAAGAAGTCGTCGTCCGCCGCGACGCAGGGCAGCCCGAGGATTTCAGCCCACAGGGAGGTGAACTCCTGGACGAGTGGATCGGAGGAAACGGAGCCGTCACGGCTTTCCACCTCGGGCAGCGGCCGCGTGGCAAGGGCCTTGCGGTCGATTTTGCCGCTGGCGGTGAGCGGGAATGAATCGAGCGGCACGAGCGGGGCGGGCACCATGTAATCGGGCAGCCGCGAGCGGAGGTGATCGGCCAGGGCTTTGGGTTCGACGCCGGTGGCGGAGCGGAACCAGCCGACGAGCCGGTCCTCGACCAGCGCGCTGGCGGCTTCCTCGACGCCGGGGTGGGAAAGCAAAGCGCCATCGATCTCGCCCAGCTCGACGCGGAAACCGCGGACTTTCACCTGCGAGTCGGTGCGGCCGAGGCACTCGATGTTTCCGTCCGGAAGCCACTTCGCCAGGTCGCCGGTGCGGTAGAAACGATCGCCGGCGAGGGTGATGAAGCGCTCGGCGGTGAGTTCGTCGCGCTGCCAGTAGCCGGTGGCCAGGCCGTCGCCGCCGATGAGCAGCTCGCCGGGGACGCCGGGCGGCGCGGGACGGTTTCCGGACGAAAGGATGAGGATCGAGGTGTTGGCGATCGGGCGGCCGATGCTCACGGCTTCCGGCTTTTCCGGCACCGGCCGGATGGTGGACCAGATGGTGGTCTCGGTGGGGCCGTACATGTTCCACAGCTCGTGGCAGAGCGGGCGGAGCTTTTGGGCGAGCGGCGGATCGAGCGCCTCACCGCCGCAGAGGACGCGCAACTTCGGCGAGCCGCGCCAGCCGGCATCGATGAGCATCCGCCAGGTGGCCGGAGTGGCTTGCATGATGTCCGGCTCAGCCTCCTCGCAACGTTGGCGCAACGCCGCGGCATCGCGGGCGGTCTTTCCGTCGACGAGGTCCACCGTGCCGCCTGCGACGAGGGGGAGGAACAACTCCAACCCGGAAATGTCGAAGGAAACGGTGGTCACGGCGAGCAGGGTCTCGCCGGCCGTCATCCCCGGGGTCTCGGCCATGGAGAGGAGGAAGTTGGCGAGCGCACCGTGCGGGATGACGACGCCCTTCGGCCTCCCCGTGGAGCCGGAGGTGTAGAGGATGTAGGCGGCGTCATCGGCCGAAACGACGACGTTCTCTTGCGGTGTGGCTTGGAAGAGCGCGTCCGTCAGCTCGACGGGATCCCGGTCGGCGGGGAGGTGGTCGGTGTAGCCCGGCGAGACGAGCACGAGGATGGGAGCCTGGTCGTCGAGGATGAGCGCGAGGCGCTCGGCCGGGTTGGCGGGATCGAGCGGCACGTAGGCGGCACCGCATTTCCAGATGGCAAGCAGGGCGCAGGGCAGGTCGGGTGTGCGGTCGAGCATCACGGCCACGCGGTCGCCGGGGGCGATGCCGAGCTTCCGCAGGGAACCCGCGAGGGCATCGGAGCGGCGGTCGAGCCCGGCGTAACTGAGGTCTCCGGCCGGAGTGGTGAAAGCGGTGGCGTCGGGGAAACGAGTGATGCTTTCGGCGATCAGCGCCGGAGTGGTTTTTTTCCTGAAGTCCGGCCGCTGCGGGCCGCGGGCGAAGCGGTCGAGCTGACGGCGGTCGGTGTCCGAGAGCGCGTCGAGCTGTCGTAAGTCGGTCTCTGGAGTCTCGCAGGCAGCGCGGAGCAGCGCGACGAAGCGTTCGAGCATCGCGCGGGCGGTCGCTTCGCGGAAAAGGTCGCTGCGGTATTCGAGGATCAGCTGGGTGCGGTCGGGCAGGCGGAAGCTGATCAGCGCAAGGTCGAACTGGACCGCGCCCCGGTGGAGCAGGTGCGGCGTCACCGCGAGCCCGCCGGCCCAGCTCTCGGGCATCGGCAGCTCCTGATGATCGAACATCACCTGGGCGATCGGCGCGCGGTCGCGGCTGCGCTCGGGTTGGACAGCCTCGATGATTTTCTCGAACGGCGCTTCCTGGTTCGCCTGCATCCCCAGGGCGGCATCCCGGACGCGATCGAGGAGATCTAGAAAGCGATCGCTTTCACCCAGCGTGACGCGCACCGGCAGCGTGTTGACCAAGGTGCCCACCAGGTCGCCGGCGATCGCATGGTGGCGGTTGGCCACGGGCACGGCGGAAACGATGTCGTCGCCCCCGCCGTGAGCGCGCAGGGTCAGGATCCATGCGGCGAGGCGGATCATGAACGGTGTGACGCGGCGGTCGCGGGCGAGCCGAGCGATGGCAGTCTCAAGGTCCGCGGGCAGATCCATGATGACCGCTCCGCCGTGGGACGAACTCCGCGGCGGGCGGGTGAAATCGGTGGCGATCCCGAGCTTTCCCGGGTGGCCTTGGAGACGATGCTTCCAATAATCGATCTGGTCGTCGGCCGCGCCTTCGTCGATCCGCTTCCGCTGCCACGCGGCGTAGTCGATGAAATCCGGGCCGGCGGGAAGCGGCGGAGGTTCCTTCCCGCTACGGTAGGCCTCGTAGTTCGCGGCGAGCTGGGCGACGATGACGCGGATGGACCAGCCGTCGATGACGATGTGGTGGGCGCAGAGGCCGAAGACGTGGGCCTCCGGGTCGCGGGCCACGAGACAGGCGCGGACGGGAGCGCCGTGGGCGAGATCGAAGGGACGTCGGGCGAACTCGCGCAGGACGGGGTCCGCGTCGCCGGCGAGGATTTCGATGCCCGGCGGTGGGGAATCCGCGAGGTGCATTCCCGAATCGTCGTGGCGGCTGCGCAGGATGGGATGGGCGGCCACGACGCGCAGGTAGGCGTTTTCCAGCGCGTTGCGATCGAGCGGGCCGGTCAGCTCCAGCGCGCCGAAGACATGATAGGCGGCGCTGTCGGGATCAAGCCGGTGGAGGAAACTCATGCGCTCCTGCGAGTGGCTCACGAGGCCGCTGGCGAGACCCGAGCCGGGCGTGATCTCGATTGCCGCGCCGGGCTGGCGGCGGCCGATTTCCGCGGCCAGCGCGCCGAAGTGGGCGGCGTTGAAAAGATCGGCGTGGTCGAGTTCGACGCCGGTGGCCTGCTGGACGAAAGCGGCGATCCGGGTGGCCTCGATGGAGCTGATGCCGAAGGTCGCCAGGTCGTCCCATGGCTGCGCGCCCTCGCGGCCGGTGGCGCGGTGGATGGCGGTGAGCAAGGAATCGAGGGCGGATTCCGCATCCTCCGGCACGGCGGCGGTGGTTCCGTCGTCATCGAAAATCAACGGCAGTCTGCCCTCATCCATCGCCTCGCGCACGGCGTGGCGCTGAATCTTTCCACTCGTCGTGCGCGGCAGCAGCCCCGGCCGGACAAGCAGCATCCGGCGGACCGGCATGCCGGCGCGTTGCGAGACCCCGGCTCGGACCTGCGCGCAGAAATGGGCGGAGTCTTCGTTGCCCAGATCGCGCACCTCGGCGGCCAGCGCGATGGCTTCACCCGCGGGTGTCTCCATGGAAAAGGCGGCGACGGCGGTGAGACGGGGTTCGACTGCCGCGGCGGTGGTTTCGAGGTCTTCGGGGGCGACGTTCGCGCCATCGAGGATGATCAGGTCCTTGATCCGGCCGATGATGTAGAGGTGGCCGTTTTCCAGAAACCCGCGGTCACCGGTGCGCAGCCAGCCGTCGGCGAAGGCGGCCGCGGTTGCCTCCGGGCGCTGCCAGTAACCGGCGGCCACGGCGGGCGAGGCGACTTCGATCTCGCCGGTTTCGCCCGCGGGAACTTCGGCGCGTGTTTCCGGATCCACGATCCGCAGCCGGGTGTCATCCAGGGGTCTTCCACACGACACCTGCGAGGGGTCCTTTTCCGAAGTACGCCATCCGTAGTTGGTGACGGGCGGATGCGCGGTGACGATCAGCGTGGCCTCCGCAAGGCCGTATCCCGGACGGAAGGCGCGCGGATCGAATCCACAGGGTTCGAAGCGTTTCGCGAAACGTCGCAGGGTGTCGAGCCGGACGCGTTCGGCCCCGGTCGGGGCGAAACGCCAGCATGAGAGGTCGAGCTGCGGCAGGTCTTCGTCGCTGACCGCGCGCAGGCACCAATCGTAGGCGAAATTGGGCGCACCGCTCATCGCGGCACGGTATCGGTGGATCGCCTTCAGCCAGCGGAGCGGGCGTTGGGAAAAGTGATCCGGTGAAAACCAGGTGAGCGGGATGCCGGAGTGCAGGCCGAAGAGGATTTTCAACACCAACCCCATGTCGTGATAGGGGGGCAGCCAGCTGAGAAGGGAACCGATCTCGGCCTCGGCGGAATGGCGGGCGAAGGCATCGAGGTGGTGGGAAAGGTGATCGTGGCGGAGTACGACGCCTTTGGGAGAGGCAGTGGACCCGGAGGTATACTGGAGCAGGCAGGGCGTGTCGTCCCGGGCGACCGGAGAAACGGTGGCTCCGCTGGCGGCGAGTGTCGCGGGGTCGAGGAAATCCAGCCCTTCCAGCGGGCGGTTCGGGATTTCCCCGAGGCAGAGAGTGGCACCGCAGTCGGAGCGGATCGCTTCGAGCCGGGCCCGCTGGCGGCTGCCACGTGGCGGATAGGCCGGCACCGCGATCGCTCCCGCCAGCCATGCGCCGAAGAGAGCGTGAAGGAATCCCGGGCCCGGCGCGGCGGTGATGAGGACCGGCTGATTCTCCGTCCGGCGTTCGGTGAGCGCTGCGGCGGTTCCCTGCGCTCCCCGGAGCAGCTCCGACCAGGAGAGAAGGACTTCGTCCGTTTCGCCATCGGCCAGGAAACGATAGGCCAGCGCGTCCGGAGCCGTTTCCGCATGACGGATGAGAAGATCCGTCAATCGGCCGCCGACGACCGCCGGAGTGGCGTCGGGGATGCTGGGAGGAGAAGACATGGGAGGCCGGGCGACATCCGTTTGGCGACGCGCGGCGATCCTGCCCGACGCCCCCACCGACTGGCAATCCCGCAGAATCGGGTTGCGCAGGAACCTCCGGCCGATGTCATGCGAAGGATCGATTCTGGACGCGGCGTGGTTCGTATGAATGTTCGGAAGGTCCCCGTATCCTCCTTTTCCATCGCTCATGACACGTCTGCTTGTATCGATTTTCGCTGTGACCATCTCCGCCTCAGCCCAGCTGGGGGTGACGGAGATCAATTCCGATGGCACTCCGACGGACTTCTGGGAACTCACCAACTTCGGAGGCACGACGGTGGACCTGTCGGGCTACAAATGGGATGACGAATCGGCCAACCCCAACGATGCCGCCGCGGTGACGATCCCGAGCGGCACGCTCATCGAGGCCGGCGAATCGATCCTCTTCTCCGTTTCCTCCTCACCCGCCGTGTTCCGGGCGGCATGGAATCTTCCCGAGACGGTGCAGGTCATCAGTGGTGGTCCGGGCCTGGGGCAGGGCGACCGGGTTTACTTGTTCAATGCCTCGAACGTCCAGGTCACGAATCTCAACTATGCCGCCGGTGGATTCACCCGGAACACGGGCGCGACTTCCCTTGGCGGGCATGCCGGCCTTTCCGCTGGCGGCAGCTCCGGCGCGCAGTCGCTGATCATCGATCCCAACTTCAGCGCGTCCTCCCCGCGTTATACTTTTGCCACGGGCGGAAACTTCGATAGCTATGCTGCCAACTCCCCCAATACGAGCATCGGCTCCCCGGGTGCGATCGGCGAGGCAGGCACCAATTCCGCTCCCGCCTTCGCCCTGCCCACCAGCACCTATTGGACCGCCGGCACCGCGCTCACGAACTCCGCCTTCCGTGTCAGCGCGACCGATACCGATGCCGGGCAATCGGTCACCCTCTCCGTCCTCGACAAGCCCGCATGGCTCACGCTCACCGCCGATGGCACCGCGCGCTACCGCCTGACGGGCACACCCCCGTCCGCAGAGGATTACACCTTCACGGTCCGCGCGACCGATGACTTCGCGACACCGGCGACCACCGACCAGGTCTTCACCCTCGTCGCCCTGCCTGCCACCTCGCCCATCATCCTCAACGAATACAACAGCGTTTCTTCCACCGACTATCTCCGCGGAGGCACGGCCAGCGCCGACGCCGATGGCGTTTCCCCCGGACCCACTGATGCCACCTTCGGTCGCGTTCTCGGAAACGGCGGCCAGTGGGTCGAGTTCGTCGTTGTTGGAAACGGCAGCGCCAACAGCACCACCGACATGCGGGGCTGGACGATCCGGATCCAATCGACCTCCGGCTCCGCCACCCTCGTGCTCAGCCAGAACCCGTATTGGTCGAACGTCCGTGCCGGAACCATCCTCACCTTCATTCAAAACGACAGCGCCAACGGCGGGCTCGATACCTCCATCCACCGCACCAGCGCGCTGCACACCGCGGGCGGCGGCTACCTCTGGTCGAATATCTTCGTGGGCGATCCTGTTTACATCTCGCAGACCTCGTCCGACCTCGGCGGTGACCTTGGCATCGGCTCCGATGACACCACCTTCACGGTTTTCGATGCCGGGAACACCCGCATCTACGGCCCCGCCGGTGAATCGATCGCCGCCTACGACAGCGACTCGAACGGCTCGCTCGATGCTACCTACGGCGTCAGTAGTACGGAAATCCTCCGCGTGGAGGAAAACCCCGCGCCCTCGGTCAATCCGATCTCCGGTGCCCACAACGACGCCTCCACCTTCTCCACCTTCGGTGCCCGCAACCGATGGGGCGCGGGCGGCGTGAACAGCCAGTCGTTCGCCGCCTTCGCCACCAGCAACTCGCCGCCGCGCTTCACCTCCACACCGGAGAACACCCAGGTGACGGATTCTTTCAGCTACCCGATCACCACGGCCGATCCGAACGGCCACTCGGTCACGGTGGGTGCCGCCGCGCTGCCGTCGTTCCTGACCCTCACGCCGGGCGCTTCCGGCACGGCCACGCTTGCGACCCACCGTGACCTGACGCTGGCCGACGCGGGACAGTATCTCATCGAGCTCACCGCCGACGATGGCCAGCCGGTCGCCAACACCACACCGCAGGCGTTCTATCTGAACGTTTTCCACACCGCGCCTTCGCTCATCCTGAATGAATACAACGCCGTCGGTGCCAGTGAATTCCTGAATGGAGGCGACGCGATCACCGATGACGACGGAGTTCCTCTTTCGGAGGATGGCTGGTTCGGTCGCGTGATCGGAAACGGCGGCCCGTGGTTCGAACTCGTCGTCACCGGCGACGGCGGTGCCGGGACGGTGGACCTGCGGGGATGGACGATCGAGATCGGAACCTCCTGGAGCGGCGAGTTCGTCGCTTCCAATACCCTGGTTCTTTCCGCGGACGACGCTTGGTCGGCGGTGCCAACCGGCACCCTGCTGACCTTCAGCGGATGGAACAGCGCGAATGGCGGCCTCGACACCGGTCTCTCGCTTCGCGACCGGAGCGCCACGCTCGGGGACCGCTGGACGAACGTCTGGATCGGTGATGCCGCGTTGCTCGTGCAGACCAGCCCGGAAGTGAACGGCTACACCATCAACGGCGGCGTGGTGGAGAATCTCGGCATCAACCAGGACAACACCCAGTTCGTCCTGAAGAATCCGCTCGGCCAGCGGGTCTTTGGTCCGGCGGGCGAGGGAATCGCGCCGCTCTCCGGTGTTTCCTCGACGGAGATCCTCCAGCTGGACGCGAATCCGACCGCCGGGCTTCTTCCTCTTCTCGTGGATGAGAATTCCCCCTACACTGCGACCGCTGCCGCCTCGACCTTTGGACTGCCGAATGGTGCGCAGGATTTCTCTCCCTATGTCGTGGAACCCACACCGTACGAACTCTGGGCGGAGTCCTTCGAGCTTGAAGGCGACAGTGCTCTTGCCTCAGCCGATCCTGATGGCGATGACCGCGACAACTTCACGGAGTATGCCTTTGGCGGCGATCCGTCGCAAGCTGATGCCGGTCCCGCCCCGACGATGGTTGTGGGAGATGGCACTGCGGAGTGGAAATTCGTTCTGCGCGATGACGATTCGATCCAGCTCGCCCTCCAGCGCTCCACAACCTTGGAGAGCTGGTCTCCCCTCGAAGCCGCAACCACCGTCGAGGCCCATCCGAGTCTGGCGGGCTATCAGTGGATGACCGTGACGATCACACCCGCACCGGAAAATGGTCGCGAGTTCTTCCGCGCGGTGGCGACACCGGGAGGGTGAGGGGAGCGTTGGGGATGAATTGATCCCTAGCTTTCGGGCTACACTAGCCGAGGCCGTTGAGCACCAGAATGCCTCCGTTCAGATACGCGGCGTAGCCGACCCAGAAAAGGTAGGGCAGCATCAGGTAGGAGGCTCTCTTTTCCAGCGGGTGAAAGGCCAGCACGGTGATGAAGACAGCGATGAGGAGCGCGGCGACGATGGCCAGCCCGACGGCAATCTGCCTCTGACCGAAGAACACGGGCGTCCAGCAGAGGTTGATGAGAAGTTGAACGAAGAACATCGCAAGCGCCCGCCATTTCGCCCCGCTGCGCGGCGCATGATGCCAGATCAGGGCCAAGGCCGCGCCCATGCAGCCGTAGAGGATCGTCCAAACCACGCCGAACACCCAGCCCGGTGGCGTGCCGGGCGGATGCATCAGCCGGTCATACCATCCGTCCATGGAGGAAACGGTCGAGAATCCGCTCAGGATTCCCAATATCTCGCAAACCACCACACAGAGGATGACTTTCGCCTTCAGTCCCATGGTGGAAACCATCGCCGCGATTGAGCCATCCGTCCAGCCAGCCTCTTTGGTCTTTTGACCAACGCCCGCATTATCCGCGGGCAGCCGTGGGTGCCGAACGTCCTCGACCCCGAGGCCGCCACTTTCCCTCCGATGGAGGAAATTTCCATCGTCTATCAAGAGATCACCGTCACCGACGAGATCGCCAACACCACGGTGACGATCAGTGTCGGGCCCGAGTCCTGAGGCCGGGTAGGTCCTCGGGAGCGATCTCCGGTTCCGGCAGGCCGAGGCGACGGGCGAGGGCCATGGCGTCGAAGGGGGCGTGGACCTTGATGTCGTTGTCGAAGTAAACGAAGACATCGCGTCCGGCCCGGCGCGGGGCAAGCCGACTGGCGATGGTCTTCGATTTCCGCGGGGTGGAGCCGCGGTTCCAGGTGCGGATCTTCGCCGCCCAGTCGTCGAGCGCGTCGGCGGTGTAGCCGCTGGTGTAAAGTTCCTCGTCGCCGTGCAGCCGGAGGTAGAGGAAATCCGCCGTGATGTCCTCGAGGAACGGCCACTTTCCTGCGGTGTCGGCGATCACCAGAGCGACCTTGTGGGAACGTAGTAGCTCGATGAAGTCCTCGTTCACAAAGGACTCGTGGCGGACTTCCAAGGCGTGGCGCAGCGGCCCGTCGGCTTCCGGAGTCAGCACGCTGCGGCCGGTGACGTGGTCATCATGCCGGTGGGCGAGCTTCGACGCGGCGGCGGTGTCGTGCGGCAGGAGGTCGAGGAAGTTTTCGAGGACCTCGGGCTCGTAACGCAGGGACGGCGGGAGCTGCCAGAGAATGGGGCCGAGCTTCGATCCCAGCGCCAGCACGCCTGAGGCGAAGAAGTTCGCCATGGGGGTGGCGACCTCCTTGAGGCGTCTGATGTGGGTGATGAAACGCGGGGCTTTGACGGCGAAGGTGAAATCCCCAGGGGTTTCCTCGCGCCACTTGCGGTAGCTCTCCGGTCGTTGGAGTGAGTAAAAGGTGCCGTTGATTTCGATCGAGTTGACCTGTCTTGAAGCGAACGCGAGTTCGTCCTTCTGCCGCAGGTCTTCGGGATAAAACACGCCGCGCCAGGGCGGGTAGGTCCAGCCGGAGATTCCGATCCGGCAACGACGGGCGGTGGAGGTCCGGCGGCTCATCTCATTCTTCCTGCCAGGATTCCGTGAGCGGGCCGTGGGTTCCGTGGATCGGATCCTTTTCCGGCAGCGGCACGCGGGCGATGCGTTCGCGTGCGGCCTCGATGTCGCCCTCGCCGGCGCGGATCAGATCGGGCGAACCACCCTGCGGGTAAGCGCCGACGACCCGGAAGTCCGGACTCGCCTCCAGACATTTGTGGCCGGTGCCGGCGGGCAGGACGATCACGTCGCCGCATGCGACATCGAAGCGTTCGCCCCTTTCCCCACCCAGCATCAGCGTGGCGGTGCCGGAGGAGACACCCAGAACCTCGTGGTCGGTGCTGTGATAGTGGTGGAAATCGTAAACGCCCCAGCGCCATGTTCCGGTCCAACCGTTGCCGGTGAAGCGCTCTTCCAACCAGTCCGCCGGATCGTCTCTCTCCGGGATTTCAGCGTGATAGATGACCAGCGGCAACCGCGGGTGGTTCGGCGTCCGGCCGTCGTCAGGAAAATGGCGCAGGATGGGCGGGTTCATGCGCCTTCACCCTCGCACCAGGCGGCGTGCGACTCAAGGGGGCCCGATGGGCTACTTTTTCTCCGAGCCGTAGGGTTTGATCTCGACCGGTTTGGCCTCTTTGGCCGGCGCGGGTTTGGTGGCGACCGGCTCGGGCTCATCGGTATCGCCGGCACCGCCCTCGAGCGCGGGCTTTTCCTCGCGGAGGCGGACGGCTTGGTAGAGCAGGTTGTAGTTGTGCTGGACGGCGGAGGGAAAGGCCACGCGGCCGGCCTCGACGATCTTCTCCCGCAGCAGCTTCGAGGAAAGGTCGGCCACCAGGTCGGTGCCGACCTTCACCGCGCCACCCACGCCGCTGACCTCCGCGCCGGCGCTGGCCGTGCTGCGGATCAGGTCACTGGAAATCGTGCGCCCCTGCACGGCGAGGGTCGAGCGGGCGTTGGCCACGGTGCCGTCCTGGTGGAAGGAGATTTCGAGCACCGCGTGATCGTCGCTGGCGAGCCAGCCGCGGCGGTGGTCGATGCGCACGGAGACGAAGATGCCGCCGTCGGGCGTGGGGGTGATCTCCGGCTTGTAGGTCCGGTAGTTCGCGCCGGAAAGAGAGTAGGAGGCGGTGTTTTCCTGCCAGCCGCCGAGGCTTTCGCCGAAGGCGCCGATGTCGATATCGACGTCCGCCCGCGCGAAGGCGGCGAGGGCAAGGAGGGAAAGAATGATGGCTTTCATGAGAGGAAGAGGAGCTGGATTGCCGCCGATGATACGGATTTTCGAGGAAATGTATTCAGCGGATTTCCCGGAACCGGGTGACGGGTTGCCACCGGGGTTTCGCCCCGTTAGCGTCGCCGGGTGACCCGTCCTGTGGATCTATTGATCGAGTTTCTCAAGTCCGAGGAAGCCCGCGGCGTGACCAGCGTCTATCTCGACGAACCGGCTCGTGAAGCGCTGCGGGACCTCCATCGCCAGAAAAAGCAGGGTGCCCGGGCCTCGGCAACGACTGCCGGACCGGGCGAGACAGCCGAGGAAACGCCTTCCGTGGAGGAAAAGCCCGCACTGGCGTCCGTGGTCGTGGCCCCCGCGTCGGGCACGGCGGCGGAGCGGATCGCGGCCCTCAAGGCGCAGGCCGCTGGCTGGCCCGCAGCCCGTGAACTCGGAACCTTGCGCGAGACGATGGTGTTTTCCGTCGGAAACCCCGAGGCCGATCTGATGCTCGTCGGCGAGGCCCCCGGTTATCAGGAGGAGCGCGAGCAGGAGCCCTTCGTCGGCCCCGCCGGCCAGAAGCTCCACGACATCCTCAAGGCCATGGGGCTGTCCCGCGAGGCCGTTTACATCTCCAACATCGTCAAGTTCCGCCCCGCGATGGAGCGGCAGACGACCAACAACCGCAAGCCGACGCCCGAGGAAATGGCCGCCTGCCTGCCCTTCGTCCGTGAGGAGGTGCGGATCGTGCGGCCGAAATGCATCGTCGCTCTCGGTGCCTCCGCCGCCGAGGGGCTGCTCGGGCTCACCGGTGCCGTTGCCAGGATGCGCGAGCAGTGGCACGGGTTCGACGGCATCCCGGTGCGGGTCACCTACCACCCCGCCTACCTCCTCCACGGCACTGCCGCCCTGCAGGACAAACGCAAGATCTGGGAGGACATGCTGGCCGTGATGGAGCAGCTCGCCCTCCCGATCAGCGACAAGCAGCGCGGGTTTTTCCTGGCGAAGTAGGGGACGCGGCGGTCAATCGCGGCTGGTGAAAGCCATCAGGATCCGCAGGATGTACCAGAAAAGCAGCGCGATGCTGGCAAAGAGCGACAGCGAAGCCGCCACGTGCTGGCCCGGTGCGTAGCGGTGGATGATGTTGCTGGTATCGTAGAGCACCGCGCCGCCCGCGAAGATCACCATCGCGGCCGAGAACCAGATGCCGAGCGAGATCTTCAGGAAAATCGACGCGACGATCAGGCCGAGGGCGATGAATCCGCCGATTTTCAGGATGCCGCCGAGGAAACTGAAATCCTTCTTGGTGGTGAAAGCGATGGTGGTCAGCCCCAGCACCAGCGCGCCGGTCAGCACCGCTGCTTGACCCAGGATCGCCGGGCTGCCCGTCATCAGGATCGCCATCGTCATGATCGGCAGGAAAATGAGTGCCTCCGCCACCACGTAGAGAGCCAGGCCGAGGTACTGCATGGCCGGGCTGGCACCGCTGTAGGCCAGCCGGCTGGCAAGCCAGCCTACGATCATGAACCCGCCGAGCACCGCCAGCCATCCGAAGCGGCTGCCGCTCACGAGTTGCAGCGCCATCACGCCGAGACCGCTTTCCAGCATGAACGCCTCCAGCAGCGCAAAGCCCGCCAGCGCCATGGCCAGGTGCCAATAGGTCTTGCGGATGAATTCGGTGCGGGTTTCCACCGGTTGCTCGGCAACGGTGCCGACCTGATACGGGTTGAGGCTGTTCATCGCGTCCATCCATGCGCCGGTTTCGCCACGCTGGCAAGCCCACGGGGCAGGTGACCGCGAGCAACGTCCTCCGGTCCGCCGTCTGCTTTGCCGTTGCCGGAGCACCTCAATGGTGATCGTCCGGGTCTGTGGTGCCAAGATCATCAGCTGCGAGCCTCAAGTGCCGCGAGGCATATTGCTCCCCGCCACACCTAATTTTCCCTCGTCCGGAATGACCAGAACTGCGAGGCTCTCGTTGACCGATTAAGCCCGCGGATCCAATGGACGAAATTGAGAGAATCCTCGACGCCGCGAGTGGAAGCAGACTTCACGTTTCAGAAGAACTGGCCATGCGGTGAATTCTGGTCAAGCGCGCTCAGGCCAAAGTTCGCCTGAAGCGCACGATGAATGGCGACACTTTGGATATCTAATTGCTGGAAGTGGCGGACATGTCGCTCGATGAGCGGATCCTGGAGGTGGATGAAGCACTCTCGACTCTGGAAACTGAAAACCCTGACTGCGTGCGCACCGTGATCGCCGCGGAGCGTGTAGGTGACGCTGTTGAGGTTTCCGGTGTGGGTGGCGGTGACGATGCCGTCGATTTCCGAAAGCGGCTCCAGTCCGAGCGCGGTTTCGAGGCGCTTGGAATCGGCGGCGTTGCGACCGTGAAAGGTGAGCAGGAATCAGTCGAAGCGCTCGATCACCAATTCGCCGAGCGAATCGGTGCGCCGGTGGCGACGGCTCCGGTTTCCTCCAACGCCCCGCCGATCACGAAGAGGGCCGCGATGGTCAGGGGTGCCTCGTTTTTGAACACCTCGGTCATCCGTTCGATCGGCACCAAGCCGGGCGCGACGACCAGGCACAGGGTGGAAAGGGCGAGCACATCCGGCGGCGCCCACTCGCGGAGAAAGGCGAGCAGGACGAGGGCAACGACACCGAGAGTGAGTGTGATTTCCAGGCTCATGGAGCCTCCGCCCCGGCCCGTATCTCTTTTCCAGCGACCGGCAAGTCCAAATCCGGGAGAGAGAGCGAGGGGACGATCACGCGAGGGAAAGGAACCGTCGATGGACGCCGATGTTTTGGGGCAGATCATTCACCGGCCCTTCACGCCTTGGCGTTGAAAAGACGCTGTGACCCGAAGCCGGACCGCCGCAGTGGAACCCTATAACCACTGCGGCGGCTTGAACCCCATGCGGCGGTGCCGCCTATCGGGAATCATTCAGGTGTGACGAGGAGGCGGACGAAGAGCCGCTCCTGGCCGAGAGGGATGGTGTATTCGACGGTGTCGCCGACCACTTCAGATGATGCAGGCGACCACGTGACGAGGTCGGGAGACGTTTGGACGGTGTAGGAGCCGACGAACGAAACTGATTTCGGCCAAACGATCCGGCCATCGACGATCCCGGGAGTCGGGGTGAACGACGAGCCGGTCTCGCCCATGAAGTATTCGATGCCGTTCTGGACGCCGTCCTGGTCGAAATCCAGCTCCGGACCCTGACCTCCGGCGTTCGCTGCGGCCCAGGTGGCGTAGCCCGGGGCTGGGGCGCCGACCTGGAGGACGCCGGTTCCACTGAAGTGGACATCGTCGATGTTTGCGGCTCCCGAGCCCGATGCACCCCAGGTTCCTTCGCCAACTGTCGAACCGTCGATGGTCAGGCTGGCGACGGTGTCGGAGCCCGTGAAGTTCAGGTCGAGCCTCGCATCCGCGGCGAGGATGACGCCGGCTCCATCGGCAAGGTAGGGCATGTCGATGCTCAGAGTGCCGGCGTTGACGGTGGTGGTCCCGGAGTAGGTGTTCAGGGCGCTCAGTTTCACGGTGCCGATGTTTCCGGCGGTGACGACGACCTGGCCGCTGCCGCTGATGACGGGCGCGAGGGTCTGGGCGTTGTCGGCGAGGGTGTTTTCAAGGGCCAGCGTGGCGCTCGGGTCGGTGATGGTGATGTCGCTGGCGAGACTTCCGATGACCTTCGTATTTCCGCTGTCGCTCAAGAGAAGGGTGCCGCCGTTGATGGTGGTGCCGCCCGTGTAGTCATTGAAGGTTCCGGGGCCGGTGAGGCCGATCGTGCTTTTCAAGGTCTGGGTGCCGGCGCCGTTCTTCACCAGCGCCAGACTGCCGGTGCTGGCGAAGCTGTCGCGGATGATGCCGGTGAAGGTGAAGTCGGCACCCGCGGTGTCGATGATGAGGGTCGCGGTGCCGGCGCCGTCGACTTCCTGGTTCTGGACGACGTTGGCGTTGCCGGCGGTGCTGGACAGGCCGCCGATGGTTTCGGTGAAGCCGAGCAGGTTGAGCTTGGCGCCGTTGTTGATCTCCACCACTGATCCGTCGGGCAGGACTTCGTTGGTCCCGATGGCCAGCCCGCCGCCGTTGAGGATGGTGTCGCCGGTATACTGGTTGGCTCCGGAGAGGGTGAGGGTTCCGTTGCCGATCTTGGTCAGAGACAGCGTGCCGGTGCCGGAGAGGTGGTCGGCGAGGACGCCTTCAAAGATCCCGCCGCCGTTTCCGCTGCCGACCGTCAGGGTGGAGTGGGTGCCGGTGGCGTTGTTGACGATGGTGCCGCCGAAACCCTCCAGGGCGCCGACGGCTTGGGACGTGCCGTTCAGGTCGAGAACGCCGGCGTCGATCGTCAGCGGGCCGGCGGCGTCGCCCAGGGTGCCGGAGCCGGTCAGCTGGAGATGGCCGCCATCCAGCAGGGTTCCTCCCAGATAGGTGTTGGCTGCGGAAAACACGGTCGGTCCGGATCCGGTTCCATCGATCTCCACGCCGCCCGAACCGACAATCGTCGCATCGATGGCCAGGGGCTGTTCGCTGTGATTGCTCATCGACTGGTCGAGACTCAGCTCCAGCTCGCTCATGGTCAGGGTGGCGCCGTTGTTTCCTGCCTCCATGGCGATGCCCCCTCCTTGAAGGGTGAGCCGGCTGTCACCGGAAATGGTCACAGCCGGGGTGCCATCGGCAAAGGTAAGGCTGTAGATGTTGAAGTCTTTGCCCAGCGTGTTGGAAAGGTTGGCGGGAGCGCCGTTGCCGTTGGCGGCGAAGATGACGTCGGTGGTGGACGACGGGTAGGTGCCGAGAAAGCTGGTTCCGTTGCTGTTTTCGGTGAAGTTGCCTTCCGGACCGTCGATGCTGGTCCACGACGAGCCGTGGATGCCCGACCAGTAGGCGGTGAAGGGAACGGACGCTCCACTGGTGACGAGCTCGATCGCGGTGTCGGTCACGTTGAGTTCGCCGGTGATCCCGAAAACCAGCGTGGGGTTGCCGAGAGTGAGGCTGCCGACGGTGACGCCGGTTCCGGTCGTGAAGCCGCTGCCGGTGCCACTGCCGAAGGTAACGAGCGTGTAGGTTTCGCCTGCCTCCAGGCCCCGGTCGGTGATGGTGATGATCGCGCCGCCGTCGTTCACCGTCAGCGGATTGCTTTCGAGGGAAAGGCCATCCCACTCGGTCGATCCCACTTCAAAGTCGAGCTTCGCGGCGTTGCCGGCAGTGCCACCCAACGTAAGACCGGCGCTGTGGGTCAGGGTCAGGTCTCCGAAGCCGTTGTCGACGAGATCGATGGCGCCCTGTTGCGCGGCGTCGCTTCCGGTCGCGAGGCTGACGGGGCCGTTGATCGAGCCGCTTCCCCCCAAGCCCGCACCATCGGCGACGCTCACCGTGCTATCGGCGGCCAGGCTGCCGTGGATGCGGAGGGTGCCCCCGAGGACATCGGTCGCGCCGGTGTAGGTGTTGATGCCCGACAACGTCAGCGTGCCGCTTCCGGATTTGGTAAGGGAGCCGGTCGCGCCGGTGTCGTCGGCGAAAGCCGCGCCGGTGGCGATGGCGAAGCCGTTGGTGTCGAACAACGCACCGTCGTTTCCGACATAGGCGGTGCTGCCTCCGGCGAAGTACTGGCTCTTGGTGATGGTCAGGAAGTTGGGGTTGCTCTGCGAGGCGATGACCTGCGTGCCGTTGAATACGTTGTGCACGGGAAAGGTGGCGTCTGTGGAATCCCGGGCGGAGATCGATCCGACGGTGAGCGTGCCGCCGTGAAGCTGGAACTGCCCGGTGGCGACGGATCCCGCGAGGTTCAAGCTGGCGGCGGTGATGTTCGATGAGTCCCGCAGAACCACGCTCGCCCAATCGTTGCTGGCGGCGCCGACGTTGGTGATGGAGCCGGTGACGTTTGCCTCCGTCGTTCCGTCGAAGATCAGGTTGGACCGACCGACGATGACGTTGCCGGAGACGTTGAGCGTGGCATCGGTGACGGTGGTGCTTTGCTCCGCCGTATAGATCCCGTCGGTCTGGGGCGCCGAGGTGGGGTTGTTCCCTGCGGTGCCTTGCGAGATCAGGGAGGCGAGCGTCACCTCGCCGGTGAAGAGGGTCTGCGCTGCGACTCCGGCGGCGGCTCCGGCGCTGGTCGTCAGGCTGCGGTCGGCACCGGTGACGGCGCCGTTGAGAGTCAAAGATCCCGAGGCGGACGCATTGCCGAAGGTTTGGTCGGCGGTGAGAGTGATATCGCTGTTGAGGATCTGTGCCGCTCCGTCGGAGGTGATGCCACCGGAGAGGGCGAAGGAACTTCCGCCGATCGTGAAGGCGTTCGCTCCCGTCGCGAAGCGGAGGCCGGCGAATGGCCCCGCCAGGTCGCTGGTGAGGGAGGTGACGGATGAGGTGCCGAAATAAAGGACATCTCCGGCCTGGGGCGCGCCGTTGGCGGCGCCGGGAACCGCGACTCCGAGCGTCCAGTTCATACCGCTCCAGGTTCCATCGGTGGGGGTCAACGACCACGCCGCATCAGCCGCCGCGAGTGGATCGGATAGCAGGATGAGGAGGGGAAGCATCGATGCTCCTGGAATGGCGAGACGGAGATTCGGCAGGATGGAATGCGAAGTGTCCATGAAGATGGTGATGGGTTTTTGATGGGGAGTGATTGCGAACTACGGGAGGTATAGGAGCCAGCATGGAGGAGCTTCCGATCCCATTCCGCAGTATGCGAGGGAATCACCGCTGGATCGCCAAGGTCAATGGACCCGATCGGGCTCATCGGGGCTCCGGGCCGGGTCGCGAAAGAAAAAGGGTTCCATCAATTCTCCAGTGGTTCAGGTCGGAAGCGCGGTCCGAAAGTTTCAAGGTCGAAGGTCGAAAGTCCCTTGGTTCCTGCCGGGACGGTATTTCGGTGTCTTGGCGGCATGAAACCGATCTGGCAGAGAAGCATAAAAAAGCCGCAGACCCCTGGAAGGAGTGCTGCGGCTGAAATCGAAAGGTTCCGCGGTTCGTTCAGTAGCGGCGCCGGCGGACGAGCAGCAGGCCACCGATGCTGGCAAGCGATATGACGACGGCACCCGGTTCGGGCACGACGGTCGCGTCGAGCCTGAAGTTGTCCAAGCTGGCCTGGATCGTGCCGTCACCGGTATAGCTGGCTCCGACGAACAGATTGTCGCTGACGCTGGAGCCGGTCGTGAAGGTGACGACGAAGTCCTGGAAGGAGCCCGCCACGGCCGAGACGCCGGTTGTCGAGTCGAGGGTGGCGAGGAGCGTCGGGTCGGTCGTTCCCGAGGTGCCGTTGTAGAGCGAAATCGCGGTCGAGCCGTTCGTCCGGTCGAGCCTTTGCCCCAGCGCGACAGTGAGGGTGTAGGTGGTGTTCGCTTGGAGGCTTCCGACATCCTGGAAGATGTGGACGGTGCCTCCGTTGATGGATTGGTTCAGCCAGGCAATGTTCGTGCCATCGGCTCCGAGCGGGGTGCTTGATCCGGCAGCGTTGGTGTATTGGCCGCTTCCGGGGTTCTCGATTCCGAAGTCCTGGAAGCCGCCTCCTGTCTGGATGACATAGGACCAGCCGTTGAAGGTCCCGCTCGGTTTGGTGGCGGCGAGGCTGAACGTGTTGTCGCTTCCGATCGCGGGGGTTTCGAAACTGTGGTTGGTGATCGCCACGCTGGCGGCTTGAGCGGAGGACGCCAAGGCGAGCGCCAGGCTGATGACGGTGGGGAAGGATGGTTTCATGGGGATGATATGGGTTGCGGTAGGATGATGACGACCCATTCTGGAGGGACGGCATCATCAGCACCGTAACTGCATCACCGACCATGCGGCGCGGTCAATGGACCCGATCAGGCCTATCTCCTGTCCTCAGTTCCCGAAGAACTTCGCCACCGCCTCGGTGCCGGACCTGACCTGGAGCTTCCGGTAAATCCCGCGGAGCCGATTGTGCACGGTATGCGGACTGAGGTTCAATCGGTCCGCGATCTCCTTGTAAACGAGGCCTTTGGCGAGCAGGCCGAGGATTTCTTCTTCCCTGTGGGTGAGCGAGGCATGAGTGGGGACCCGGGTCCGGTGGAAGTGCGAAACCACACGGCGGGCGATCTCCATGGACATGGGAGATCCGCCGCGGACCGTGTCGTGGATGGCACGGATCAGTTCCTCGGGAGCGGATCGTTTCAGGAGGTAGCCGCAGGCCCCGGAACGCAGCGCGTCGAAGATCAGTTCGGTGTCGTCATAGGTCGTGAGCATGACGAACTCGGTGTCGGGCATCGATGGCTTGAGCTGCGCGACGCATTCGATCCCGCTCTTCTCCGGCAGGTTGATGTCCATCAGGACGATGTCCGGCCGGAGTTCGGGAATCCGTTCCAGTGCCTCCGCACCATCGGTGCAGACGCCGGCGCACTCGATGCCGGAAGCGAGGTCGAGCAGCTTGGCGAACGTTTCCCTCGTCGCACGATGATCCTCGACCAGACAGACGCGGATCACATCGGGGCTCGGACGTTGGAGTTCCTTCTCTTCCATGTCTCCGGTCATTGTCGCTGTGGTTTTTGCCGTTTTCAATGTTCATCCCTGCCGGTTCCGGGACGGTCGGGCGAGCGGCAGTTTGAGCGCCACTCGCCCTCCCGGAGGGCCGGGTTGATGGAAGTCCACGCTGCCGCCGATTGCGGCCACGCGCTCGCGTATGTTTCGCAATCCGTCCGATCCGGGCCCGGCGGAATCTTCTGAAAAACCCGTGCCGTTGTCCTCGATGACGACTTCCAGCGCGCCACCGACGATTGCGACGTGGAGGGCGATCCGATGGCCGCGCGAATGTTTCACCGCATTGTTGAGCGCTTCCTTTACGACCAGCAGGAGGTGGTGGCGGACATCGGCGGCGAGCGGAAGGTCCGGGATGTCCTGCGGCAGATCGAGTTCGCACTCGCATTCCGTGGAGGAAATGAAGCGCAGCGCGTATTTCCCGAGATATTCGACCGTCCCCGCAAGGCTGTCGTAGCGCGGGTTCACCGCCCACACGATCTCATCGAGTGTGTCCACGGTCCGCCGCGCGATGTTCGCGATGTCGTGGAAGTGCGCCGGCGCGGCCGCGGGCTCATCGAGTTGTCCGACACGACTGGTGGCGGCGATGTGGGTGAGCTGGGCTCCAAGTTCATCGTGCATGTCGCGGGCAATGCGCGTTCGCTCGCGCTCGACCGCGCGCTCTTGCCGCAGCCGGCGGATCTTCGCCCGTGCCTTCAGCATGACGATCCTCCAAACCGCAGCGGCCAGGGCGAGCAACAGCGCGATTTTGAAATAGAGCGTCTGCCACCACATCGGCCTCACCGTGAAATCCAACGTTGCGGTTTCCGGCTGCCACGGATCGCTGCCCCGCGCGGCCGCCACTTCGAACCGGTAGTGGCCTGGTCCCAGTTCGGTGAAGGTCGCTTCGCGGTCCGCGCCCACCATGTTCCAATCGCCGGAGTTCCCATTGCCCAGCCTGTAGCGGAAACGTACCTTCTCGGGCGCGGCGAGATCCGGCAGAGTGTACCGAATCCGAAGCAAGCCGGGATCTGGCGGCAGCTCCAGTGCGTCCGTTCGGTTCCGGTTCCCGATGGACTTGTCCAGGCGGACGTCTTCGATGAGGACCTTGCGGGGTCCGCCGCTTGGCTCACGTGCTGCCGGTCGGGCTTCGAGGAGGCCTCCATTGGTCGCGAACCACAAATGGCCGTCGGCCGTTTTCACGACTCCGCCCTGTCCTGCCAGAGCGAACTCAAGATTCGGCACGCCTTCGTTGGACCCATGGTGTTCCGCGGCGATCTCCGGTTCCTCTCCCGCCAAGCGTCGCTCGATTTCGCGCCTGGTGGTGCTGAAGAGCCCCTGCGCGGTGCCGATCCAGAACTCGTCATCCGCGGGCGCACCCTCTTCAACCGGCTGGATGAAAAGTGAACGGATCTCGGCGAGCGGCAGACCCGGATCGGTCGGAAGCCGGACCGCTTCACCGTCACGCCAGCGGTAGAGTCCGCCTAACAACGTGCCGATCCAGACGTCGTCTCCGTCAGGAACGATGAACCTGACGATCCAATCCAGCTCGGAATCCGGCAGTGCCACCGGTGTTTGTCGGCCGTCCTTGGAAAAGAAAACCCGGCCGTCCCGCGTGCCGAACCAGATGCGTCCGGAGGCGTCCTTGGCGAGCGCTCTCACATCCATCTCGCCGCTGTTTTCCGAAAACCGCTCGTAGCCGTCCGGCCCGCGGCGCAAGACACCATCGCGAGCCGTCGCGACCCATAGCCCGCCCTGGGGATCCGCCAGCAGCGCCCGCACTTCGGCATGCGCGGGCTCCGCGGAAAGGACGCCGTCCTTCCAGCGCAGCAGCCCCGTGGAGGTTCCGATCCATACGCCTCCGGTCGGATCCGCGATTACCACCCGCGCCGGATCCCGTGACTGCCAACCGGGGGGAACCTCGAATCGGTCTCCGCGCGTGTTTTCCTGCACTGCGGGCACGCCGTATTTGTTCACCCACCAAAGTTTCCCGTCGCCATCAGCGGCGAGCGAAACCAAGCCGGGATCGTCCATTCCGGCCAACTCGGGCCCGTGCAGGAAAAACCGGCGTGGTGTCAGGCGGTTCAGCCCGCCGCCCCATGTGCCGACCCAGAGCATGCCCTGATCGTCTTCGGCCAAGGCCGAAATGGCGCCCATGAACGTGGGCACCCTTTGCAAGGTCCCATTTCGAAAGTGAAACAAGCCGGCCGAACGCGTGCCCATCCATAGACCGCCGTCACGATCTTCGAGCAGGCAGTTGGTGGCATTCGGCACCTCGACGTGGAGAGCCGCCGAAACGGCGCCATCGTCGGCATACGCGAGGACTCTCGTTCCGCTGATCGCCCAGACGCCTCCGGCCGCCCGTGTGGCGATCTGTTTTTCTCCCGGGCCGGTGTCTTCCACGGCGACGAACGCTTTGCCATCGAACCTGGCGATCCCCGCGCTCGTGCAGCACCAGATCGTGCCCTCGCCGGACGAGCAAACGAGCACCCGCCCGCCGGGCGGAACTCCTTCCGCTTCCGCGTAGCTGGTGACGACTCCCTCATTGACCCGGAAAACCCGTGCTTCCGTTCCCGATCCAAACCAGACGTCGCCCGCGCCGTCCTCGGCGAAGGAGGAGGACCACGACGCGCTCGTCGGGCGCGGCTGCACCGGAAGGATCGGGCGCACCGCTCCCTGATGATCCCGGCGGGCCATTCCGCCCTGGTCCAGTCCCAGCCAGAGCGAGCCGTCGCTCGCGGCAAACACCGGAGAAACCCACGGCGACGGCAGCCCGGGCACCTCCCTTTTACCCATCAACTGGAATCGCACGCCATCGAAGCGCAGCAAGCCGCTGAAGGTGGTGAGCCAGAGGTAACCGTCGTCGGTTCTCGTGATACTGCTTACATGGTGATCCGGCATCCCATCCTCCAGCTCCCACGCCCGCAGGACGTAGTCGTTCGAAACCGTCGGACCTTCCTGCGCCCGGGCGATGCCGAAAGCGCCGGCGCCGACCAGGACACCCGCAAGCACGACGGCGGCAGCCCGCAGGCTCTGAGCAGGAAGCCGTTGGAGATTCCTCAAGATGTTGGAATCCTCGCCCGGAACCCACCACCGGAGCAAGCGCTCCCTCCGCCGCGGCATGGACCCGTACGGGTCCCTTGCGGCCGTTTTTTCATCCGTCTACGTTGGGAACTGTCTCCGGCTCGATTTCCGCGCCGTTTCCTGCTTTTTTCGATCAACCCATGTACCTCCCTTTCGTCCTGTCCCGCGCGACGTGGAAAAAACCTCCCGCCCGATGGGGGGCGGCTTGTGGCTTTGCTGTCATCCTCGCCAGCCAGCCGGCCGCAGCCGAACTCGCGGTGGAACACCTGACCACCAACGGCCGCGAGAACCCGCTCGGGATCGCTGCCGACGATCTGTCCTTCTCCTGGGCTTCGGTTTCCCAAGAGCGCGGGGTGGTCCAGCAGGCGTACCAGATCCGGGTCGGAACCTCGGCCGGTGCCGCGAATGTCTGGGACTCCGGCCAGATGACGTCCTCACGGCAGGTGGATGTCGTGCTCCCGCCGGACATCGAGCTGTCGCCCGCGACCCGCTATTACTGGCAGGTGCGGGTATGGGATGGCGATGCGCAGGCGAGCGAGTGGAGTGAACCCGCGTGGTTCGAAACCGGCATGCTCGCGGAGGGCGATTGGAGCGGAGCCGAATGGATCGCCCGGCAGGTGGGAAGTCCGGACATCGACGAGTGGGACGACTACACCGCGACGGTCCGTTTTACCCTAACGAACGAAGCATTCGGGGTCTTCCTCCGCTGTTCGGCGGACGGACGCGATGCCTATATGATGCAGGTCAACGTCACCGGCGGTGCTCCGGTGTTCAAACCCCACAAGCGGGTCAACGGTGCCTACACCCTGCTGGACACCATCAACCTCTCCGGCTTCGGGCACACGAATGCCTCGCTGACGGGATCGACCCACATCCTTCAGTTCCACGTTTCGGGCGGCAGCATCGTCACGAAGCTGGACGGCGACACGATCGACACCCGCTCCGGCGTCTCGTTTCCGAAAGGATTCGTCGGGTTCCGGACCTTCGGCTCGGAGGCGGGCGCGGTGGAACGGGTGCAAGTGGTGGACGAGGCGAGCGGCGAAATCATGATCGACCGCGATTTCTCAGCCGGCGTCGAGAATGGATTCAGCGCCGGCGTGGTGCGCGACGGAGCCCTTCAGATCTCCGGGGACACGGATTCGATTTTCGCCAACGTCCCGCCGTCGCTTCCCCTGCTGCGGGGGAAATTCACGGCCCGCGACGATATCGCGTCGGTGCGGCTCTACGCATCGGCGCTCGGTCTTTACGAGATCTCGGTCAATGGAGCGAAAGCTGGCGACCAGTTTCTGGCTCCCGGCTGGACCGACTACGAGCGAAGGATCCAGGCGCAGACCTACGACATCACGAATCTGGTCCAGCCGGGAGAGAACGTGATCGGGGTCGCTCTGGCGGACGGATGGTATCGCGGTGCCGTCGGGCTCGGATGGACGCGGGTCTACGGCGACCAGCTCGCCTTCGTCGCCAAGGTCAAGGTCACCTATGACGACGGTTCCTCCGAGTGGTTCGCGACCGGCCCATCGTGGAAAGCAAGTTATGGTCCCTACGTTCAAGGCGACCTTCAGGACGGAGAGGTTTACCACGCCGGCCTCAAGCGTTCCGGATGGGACACGACGGCTTTCGACGACACGGATTGGTCGTCTGTCGTGGTGGTAGCGAATGCTTCCGCCAGGCTCGTACCGCAGCCGGATGAACCGGTCCGGGAAGTGGCGTTGTTGACGGCGGTGTCGCGCGTCGAGATCCAGCCGGGGACGTGGATCTACGATCTCGGACAGAACATGGTCGGCGTTCCGCGCATGGTCCTCAGTGGCGAGGATGGGGAAACGGCGACGATCCGCCATGCGGAGGAACTCTACCGGACCGGCTCCCGAGCGGGGCAGATCTACACCGCGAATCTTCGCTCGGCCGACGCCACCGACATCTACACCTTCGCGACGACCGGGACGGTGACGTATCAGCCGAAGTTCACCCAGCACGGGTTCCGCTACATCGAGATCAGCGGCTTGGCCTCGCCTCCGGCCGCGAGCGACGTACACGGCGTCGTTCTTTCCTCCGACCTGCCATCTACCGGAGATTTGGAAACCTCCCATGAAATGCTCAACCAGCTGGTGAGCAACATCCGCTGGGGGCAGCGTGGCAACTTTCTCTCCATCCCGACCGACACCCCGGCCCGCGACGAGCGCCTGGGGTGGACGGGCGACATCAACGTCTTTTCGCCGACGGCCGCCCGCCTTGGCGACACGCGGGCGTTCCTTTCCAAATGGATGAATGACGTGCGCGACGTCCAGCGGGCCGATGGGAACCTGCCCGCCGTGGTGCCGCAGCCGGACGGTCAGTTCAACGACACGGGCGTTGGCTGGTCCGATGCCGTCATCACGATCCCCTACTCCGTCTGGAAGGCCACCGGTGACGAGCGGATCGTCCGCGGGAACTGGGATGTCATGAAACGGTTCTACGCGTTCGTCCACCACAGCGCGACGGGTGACGGCGATCTGCTGGAACAGGGTCGGAGCACCTGGTTTTCGGGCGATTGGTTGTCTCTTGAATCGGGCTGGAACCGGCTGGAAGAGCACAAGGTGATTGCGACCGCCTACTTTGCCGAAAACACGCGCATGATGTCCGAAATGGCGGAGGTCATGGGGGAAGCCGATCTTGCGCAGGAGTGGGCGGCATTGGTGCCTCAGATCCGGGAGGCCTTTGTGGCGGCTTACCGCAGCGGAGATGGTTCGATCTATCAGGGAACCCAAACCGCCTACGCCCTGGCCCTCGGCTGGGACATGATCGCCGATCCCGAACAACGCCGGCAGACGGGTCGGAAATTTGTCGAGAAGCTGGCGTCGGATGGCGATCACCTGCGGACCGGCTTTCTCGGCACCCCGTGGCTGTTGCCGGCCCTGTCCAAGATCGGTCGCGATGATCTCGCGATGACGCTGTTGCTCAACGAGGACTATCCGTCGTGGGGATTTCCCATCTCGATGGGAGCGACCACGATGTGGGAAAGGTGGAACTCGATCCAGCCGGATGGCTCGTTCGGTCCGGTGGACATGAACTCGTTCAATCACTACGCCTACGGGGCGGTGGGGGATTGGATGTTCGGGCACATCGCCGGCATCCGGAAGATGGAGGTGGGATACAAGACGATGCGGATCGATCCCCTGATCGGCGCCGGCGGTTTGACCAACGCGCGGTGCAGCCAGCGGACGCCGTTCGGCAGGATTTCGGTCGAGTGGAACGTGGCGGAATCAGGCAACCGGCTCCAGCTGGAGATCCCGGCCAACACGACGGCGGAGGTCCACCTCCCCCGAAGCGCGGGTGCCGGAGTGTCCGAGGGAACGGGTCCGGCGGAGTCAGCTGCGGGCGTCCAACTCCTCCGCACGCAAGGCGACACCGCGGTGTATGCGGTGGATTCCGGCACTTACGACTTCACCTGGATCCCGGTTCTGGCGGCTCCGGCATCTCTGGACGCGGTGGCGGAAACGGACCGGGTGAATCTGACGTGGGCGGCGGTGGACGGCGCGACGGGTTACCGGCTTCTTCGATCGACCGTGAGCGGCGGGCCCTATACTCCGATCGGCGGCGACCTGACCTCGCCGGGGTTCTCCGACAGCAACGTGGTCAAAGGAAGATCCTACTTTTATGTGGTTCGCGCGTTCAACGCCGCGACGGAAGGCGCCAACAGCGACGAAGTTTCGGTGCAGGTGGCGCTCGCCCTCAACGGAGGCTTCGAGGATCCGCCGACGGGAGGCTACGTCTATCAGCCTGTCAGCGGAGACTGGCAGTTCGATTCACAGTCGGGAGTCGCCGCCGACGGGAGTCTTTTCACGGACGCCAATCCGGACGCTCCGGAAGGCATGCAGGTGACCTTTCTTCAAAGAACCGGCACGGTCCGCCAAACTCTCATCGGGCTCATCCCGGAGATGGCCTATGAAGTCGTTTTCCAAGCCGCGCAGCGTGCGGAGGGCTCGGCCTGGAATGCGGTGGGGCAGACGTGGGAGGTCCGGCTCGACGAGAGCGTGCTCGGCGCCTTCGGTCCCGACGAAAGTGGAACCGCCTACGCCGAATACCGGCTGCCCTTCACGGCGACGGCCGGCCAGCACGAGTTGGTTTTTGCCGGGACCAATCTTCTTGGAGGAGACAATACGGTCTTTCTCGATGGCGTGGAAGTCGTTCCGGTGGTCGTTCCGGTGGGTGACAAGGAGCGGCGTGCGCCATTCGCCGAATGGATGCCGGATGGCGAGGCCGGGCCCGGGCTCCGTCTCACTGTTCGCGACACGGTGCCGGGCTACGAGTATGTCTTGCAGGCGAATGCGGATCTTCAACCGGAGGGCTGGTGGTCCGTTTCCCAGCCGAGGATCGGCGATGGGGGAGATATGATCTTCTCGGCCCCGTCCGTGGCGGCGCTCCGGCAGTTCTTCCGGATCATGATCTGGAACTGAGGCTTTGGTAGCTCAGCGCTGCACGACCGGGATCGTCAGAGTGGCGGGCTCAAGGCCTTCGGCTTCGGCGCGCAGTTCGAGGGTGCCTTCTTCGCCGGACGGACGCAGGATCGCGAGGCAGCGACCTTCATAAGTCTCGCGTTGTGGCTGCTGGAAGCTTGCCGGTTCATTCGGCACCGCGCTGGCCTGACCGGCGAGGTCGCCAACACCGGTGACGGAGAAGCGGACCCTGGCCCGGGCGTCGGGCACGCGGCGGCCTTCGGCGTCGACGACTTCGACCGTGACGTAGGCGAGATCGTCGCGGTCGGCTCGGATCGAGGTACGGTCGGCGGTGAGCCGGATCGCGGCGGCCGGGCCGGTGGTGGTGAGGACGGTTTCTGCGACGGGCTGGCCATCCTTCAAGCCGACGGCTTTCAGTTCGCCCGCCTCGTAGGGGACGTTGAACTTCGCGGTGAGCTTCGTTTCCTCCGAGACTTCCTTTTCCCCGACAACCTTGCCGTTGAGCTCGAGGCGGACCTGTTCGCAGCGGGAGTAAACGGAAACCTGAAGCGGCTTCCCTTGGTGGCCGGCCCAGTTCCAGCTGTCGGATTCCTTGGGCCAAGCCCACCAGCTCAGGACTTCGTGGAGCCCGTCGGGGATGGGTTCGTGAACGAACATCGCGATCTCGCGCTCGCGCCAGAGGACGTCGCGGTAGTAGGATTGCGGTTTCTTGAAGCCGCACAGGTCGAGGTCGCCACACCAGGCGTTGAACCACGGCCAGCCCATGAAGAAGGGATTTTCCTCATTGCTCAGCACGCTGTGGGCGAGGCCGGCTTCGCCGAGGTAATCCATGGCGGTCCAGACGAAGTCGCCGATGACGTAGGGCTTTTCTTCGACGTGCTTCCAGTAGTCGAAGGCGTCCTTCGGAAACGACTCGGAGCCGTACATGATCCGATCGGGATGGCGCCGGTGGTCTCCTTCGTAAAACTGAGGGAGGTAGTTGTAGCCGGCGATGTCGAGGTGGGTGAAAGCGGGATCGGAGCGCTGGTCCCAGTTCTTGAAGACATCGCCCCAGTCGGTGCAGATCCCTTGGGTGACGAAGCGGGTGGTATCGTGCTTGAGGACCTCCTCGCGGATCTGCATGCCGAGGTCGCCGGCGCGGAACTGCTCGGGGATCTCGTTGCCGACCGACCACATGATGACGGACGGATGGTTGCGGTCGCGGCGGACCATCGAGGCGATGTCCCGCGCGAACCAATCCTTGAAGTCTCGTTGATAGCCGTGGTCGTTCTTTTCCTTCGGCTCGTTCCATTGGTCGAAGGCCTCGTTGATGACGAGCATGCCGAGCCGGTCGCAGGCGTCGAGCAATGCGGGCGAGGGCGGATTGTGGCTGGTGCGGATCGCGTTGTAGCCGTTTGCCTTGAGAAGCTCGATTTTGCGCTCCTCCGCGCGGTCGATGGCTGCCGCGCCCAGCGGTCCGTTGTCGTGATGGATGCAGCCGCCTTTGAGGAAAAGAGGTTTGCCGTTGAGAAGAAAGCCGCGCTTGGCATCGGCCTCGATCCGGCGAATGCCGAAGGGGGTGGAGACGGTATCGATGACCTCTCCTTCCACGATCACTTCGACCTCCGCGCGATGGAGATTCGGCGCGTCGAGAGACCACAGCTTTGGCGACATCACCGCGAACCCGAGTCGCTGGGAACGCGTTTTGCCGGCGGGGATCCGCAAGGTGCTCCGGGTGGTGCCGACTTCCTTGCCGTCGGGGTCCAGCGCGCGAACCCGGATGCCGGCAGAGACCTCATTGGCCGAGCCGTTCGCCACCTCGGCATCGATGGCGACCAAGGCCTTCCGAGACGAGACTTCCGTACTCGTGACGAACACACCCCAAGTGGGAATGTGGACCGGATCGGTCACGGTCAGCCACACGTGCCGGTAGATGCCTGAGCCGGAATACCAACGGCTGTTCCAGCCTTCATTCCGCACTTTCACTGCCAGCACGTTCTCCTGTCCGGCGGGTTTGAGATGGGGAGTGAGGTCGAACTCGAAGCTGGTGTAGCCGTGGGGGTGCTCGCCGAGCCGGTGACCGTTGATCCACACCTCCGGGTTCATGTAAACGCCATCGAACCGCACCGAAACCCGCTTGTCCGTTTCGCCGAAGGTGAAGGATTTGCGGTACCATCCGATGCCACCTACGGTGAATCCCGTGAAATGACGGTTGCTCGCCTCGGCAGGATCGAACGGCCCGAAACGGCGTGGCGTATCGCCGGTTTTCCCGGGGAGATCCTCGATGCTCCAGTCGTGCGGCAGGTGGAGCGTGCGCCAGCCGGAGTCATCGAAACCGGCCATCTCCGCGCCGGGGACATCGCCGCGATGGAAGCGCCAGTCCTCGTCGAAGCCAACGGTCCGGGAGTCCGGCACGGCGGAGAGCCATGTCAAGGACGCCAGCCAGAGAGAAAGAGCGATGACGGAGAGAGAGAGCGATCGGTATTTCATGCGTGACGAAGAATCCAGAGCGTGCGTGCGGGCTACGTGAAGACGACGGGTTTCGTTTCAGGAAGCATTTCCGTCCTTGATGACGGGCTTATCTTGATCGCTGGAGGTTTCCAGTGCCTCCTCTTCCAGGCCCCCAAGGCAGGATGGTAGCCGACAAGGTTTTCGGTCGGGCAGCATGCTCGTCATTTGCTTGCTTGTTGCCGGAATCTCCTCAATCCACCCTGTCACCGATGAGCGATACCACCCGAGACCGCGGCCCGCAGCCCGTTGACACCCTCATGGAAGCCTGGGGCCTGGGCAACCACGACATGGTGGACGCCTCACCCGAGCAACTGACCCACAAACAGGTCCAGCGCGCCCGCAAGGGCCGCGTGCTCACGCTCGCGATGATGCAGAAGGTCACCCGCACCTTGAACATCGCCGTCTGGTACCGCCTCAAGAAAGAAGAGCGCGAACTCTATTACGAATACCTCCACCGCGATCTCTTCAACTACGCCAAGGGCCACGACCCGGAGTTCCAGGATCCCAACCTCCCGTTGATGGAGGCCGTGAAATCGCGGGGTTCCAGGATCATCAACCGCGAGGAATAGCGGTTCATGGAATGCTGCCGGCGAAGATGGATCAGCCTCCCTTCTTCTGCGCGAACAGCCAGGCCTGGACCTTTTCGTCCTGCAGGACGCGATCGGCGATGCCGTGGCCAGCGCCTTCGAACTCAGTGTAAGTGATGTTGGCCCGGCTCTTCTCAAGCGCCTCCACCATTTTCCGGGACTCCTCGACGGAGACCTTGTCGTCCTTGTCGCCGTGGAAATTCCAGATCGGCAGCTTCCGCAGATCCCGCGCAAGGTCGGGGTTTCCTCCGCCAGCAATCGGGATGGCGGCGGCGAACAGCTTGGGTTCGGCACCAATGGCCGACCAGGTGCCGTAGCCGCCCATGGAAAATCCGCTGATGTAGATCCGGTCTTCATCCACCGGTAGGTTTTCGGCGAGGTCCTCGGTCAAAGCGATGACCCGCTCGGTGATCTCGGAACTGCTCCAGAAAACCTCGGACGGGCACTGGGGAGCGACCACGATACAGGGTCGCTTGGCCTGGTTGTCAGGCGAGGCGAAGGTGCGTGGCAGCCCGTTGACCTGCCGTTCATTGTCCTCGCCGCGCTCGCCGACGCCGTGGAGAAAGACGACGAGGGGAAGCTTCTGGTCCTTCTTGAACTTGGCCGGAGCCCAGATCTGGAACTTGAGGTCCTCAATCTCCCCCTTGACCCAATCGCCTTTCGCGAATTCGGCGTACTCGCCGAGATCGGCAAGCTCCGCCTCACCGCCTTTGGCGATCATTTCCTTCGCGAAAGCGATGTCGGCTTCCGCAAGCTTCTCGAAGGGAATCCGGACTTCCCTGGAGCCCGTGCGGACCGTGACGGAGGAGTCGTCGCCCTCGACGAACTCCGCTTCGATCGTGCGGCCATCGCTCGATGTCCAGACCCGGGCTTCGAGCGCAGGCAGCGCCATGAGCAGGGCCAAGCCCCAGACGGCGAAGGGCGGCCGGGGTGATGTCTTGAATGAGAGTTTCATGAGCGTTCCGGAACCTTACGGGTTTCGGAGCGCGAATCTGGCGAATCTTTTTCCCTCAGGCTTCGAGCCGGTGGATCTTCAAAGGATTCGCTTCCCGGAGTTCGGCAGGCAGGGCGGAGTCTGGGAAGTTCTGCCAGCAGGCGGGACGGCAGAAACGGTGGATCGCCAAGGTGCCGACGGAAGTACTGCGTCCATCCGAGGTGGAGGGATACGGCCCGCCGTGCACCATGCTGGCGCAGACTTCGACGCCGGTCGGGAAGCCGCCGAAGAGCAGCCGGCCGCAGCGGTCGCGCAGGGTGGTGACGAGCTGCGGATGGGCGGCGAGTTCCTCCTCGCTGGCATGCAACGTGGCGGTGAGCTGTCCTTCGAGGGCCGTCACGGCCTCGGTGATTTCCTCAAGGCTGCCACGGACGATGAGTGCGCCGGGGCCGAACAGCTCGGCCTGGAGCGCGGGATTACCGAGGAAGTCGGCGGCGGAAACCTGGAGCAGGACGGGCGTGCCACCGCAGGCGGAGGCCTCGGCGCCTTGGGCGAGCGTTTCGACGCAGGACTCGGCGGCGAGGGCTTCGCAACCCTTCCGATAGGCTTCGGAAATGCCGGCATTGAGCATGGTGGCGGGAGAGCCGGCGGCGACGAGTTCGGAAAGCTTTGCGACAAAAGCGTCGCCGGCATCGTCCGGCAGGAAGACGAGCCCGGGGTTGGTGCAGAACTGTCCGGCACCCAGGGTGAGGGAGCCGTAATAGGCTTCGGCCAGGGCTTTCTCGCCGCGGTCGAGCGCGCCGGGAAGGATGACGACCGGATTGATCGAACTCATTTCCGCGTAGACAGGGATCGGCTCCGGTCGGGAGGCGGCGAGCTGCATCAGCGAGGTGCCGGCGGCACGCGAGCCGGTGAAACCGACGGCCTTGATGGTGGGATGGGAAACGACGGCGCGGCCGACGGTACGACCTCCACCGTAGAGGAGCGAGAACACGCCCTCCGGCATGCCGGTTTCCCGCGCGGCCTCGATCACCGCACCGGCGACGATTTCGGCAAGGCCGGGGTGGGAGGCGTGACCGATGACAACCACGGGGCAGCCGGCGGCGAGGGCGGAGGCGGTGTCGCCACCCGCCACGGAGAAGGCGAGGGGGAAATTGCTGGCGCAGAAAACCGCGACCGGGCCGAGCGGCACGAGCATCGCACGCAGGTCCGGCTTCGGCAGCGGTTGGCGGTCGGGCTGCGCGCGATCGATCCGTGCATCGACCCACGAGCCTTCCTCGATGAGCGCGGCGAACATCCGGAGTTGGCCGCAGGTGCGGCCGGTTTCGCCGCGCATGCGGGCCTCGGGCAGGCCGGTTTCCAGCGGCCCGCGGGCGGCGATGTCCTCGGTGCGTGCCTCGATGTTCGCGGCGATGGAGCGCAGGAAGACGGCTCGATCTTTTCCGCTGAGGGCGGAGTAGACGGGAAAGGCGCTTTCGGCGAGGCGGAGCGCGGTTTCCACCTCGTCGTCGGTGGCGGCGAGGTAGCCGGGCTCAAGCGAGTCGCCCGTGGCGGGGTTGATGCCGCCGCCGCAGGGCTGGGTGCCGGCGGAGCGGGCGTAGCCGATGAAGGAGGTGCCTTGGAGATCGATCATGGAAACGATGGGAAAACGGGATAGGGTTTCAGACTTCGGGAGCGGTGGCGAGGGCCTGCTCGATGATGGCGGTGGCCTCGGCGAGTTCCGCACCGGCGAGTTCGAGGCGGGGGGCGCGGACACGGTTGTTACCGAGCTTCCCGCCGGTGGCGAGGTTCTGCTGGAGCTTGATGAGCTGGACGAACTTCACGACGGTATCCATGCGCAGCATCGGCAGCATCCAGGTGTAGATCGGCATTGCTTCCTCAATGCGGCCGCTGGTGCCGAGTTCAAGGAGTTTCACGTTGTGGCGGGGAAATGCGCCGCCGACACCGGTGATCCAGAATTTCGCACCCATGGCGAAGCCTTCGAGCGCGCAGTCATCGACGCCGACGCCGAGCGCGAGACGATCCCCGATGAGTTCGCGGATGCCGGCGATGCGGCGGGCATCGGTGGAGGATTCCTTCACCGCCGCCGCGTTGGGCAGCTCGTCGGCCAGCTCTTTGATGTGGGCCGGGGTGAAGTCGGTTTTGTAGGCGACCGGGTTGTTGTAGATGATGCAGGGCAGGTCGGTGGCGGAGATGACGGCGGTCATGTGGGCCTTCATTTCCCGCCAGTCGGAGGCGTAGAGGTAGGGCGGCAGGACCATCAGGCCGCGGCAGCCGTTGTCCTTGGCGGCTTTGGCGAGATCGATGGCTTCCTGTGTGGAAAGCGACGCGATGCCCGGAATGATGGGCGTGTCCGGCAGGGCCTCGACGTAGGTTTTCTGCAGGGCGACCTTTTCCTCGAAGGAAAGCGTCGCTCCCTCGCCGAGCGAACCGTGGGCGACGATGGCGGTGCAGCCGTTCTCGACGAGCCACTTGCCATGCTCGGCCATCAGGCCGTGGTCGATGGTGAGGTCTTCGTTGAACTGGGTGAGGGTGGCGGGCATGACGCCCTTCCATTCGATGCTCATGTCGGTGGTCGGTTGGGGATGTGGTGTTGGATCAATCAAAGCACGGCGGGGATGCCGCAGGCGAAAGGGTCGTCGTCGTGGAGAAAATAGGTGGCCTCTCCGTTAACCCAGGCGCGACCGCGGATGCGGGGCAGGATCTTCCCACCCTCCAGCAGGTCGAAGCGGCCGAGGAAAACGGTGTCGAGGATCGAGGCCTGCCGCCAGAGCTGGCCGGGCTGGAGTTTCCCGGCGGCATGGAGGCAGGCGAGCTTGGCGCTGGTGCCGGTGCCGCAGGGCGAGCGGTCGTAGGCTTTGCCCGGGCACATCACGAAGTTCCGTCCATCGGCCACCGCGGGATCGGCGGGCGGGCCGAAGCTTTCGATGTGGTCGATCTCCATCCCGCCCTCGCCGGTGATGCCGGCCTGACGAAGTGCCTGGCGCACGGCCCAGGTGAAATCGGTGAGTGCGTCGAGGTTCGCCAGCTCCACCGGCGGACCTTGGTTTTCGATCAGGAAAAACCAGTTTCCGCCCCAGGCGATGTCGCCGGTGATGGTGCCCCAGCCGGGGACTTCGACGGCCATGTCGGCCGCCATGCGCCAGCTCGGGACGTTGGCGACCTCGATCGAGCCGTCATTTGCCACCGTGGCGACGACCACGCCCACCGGAGTATCGATGCGATGCGTGCCGGTGCCGATGCGGCCGATGTGAACCAGTGTGGCCACCAGCCCGATGGTCCCGTGGATGCACATGTTCAGGTTCGAGACGTTGTTGAAAAAGATGACGCCGGTGACGCAGTCCGGCTCGTGCGGCGGGCAGAGCAGCGCACCGACCATCGCCTCATGTCCGCGGGGCTCGTTGCAGACGGCCTGGCGCAGCCAGTCATGCTCCTCACGCAGCCGCTGGGAACGTCCGGCAAGCGGTCCCGTACCGAGATCCGGCCCGCCGGCGATGACGACGCGGGTGGGCTCTCCCTCGGTGTGGGAGTCGATGACGCGGATGACGGGGCGGGACATTCGAGGACGTTTTTATCACATCGATCTTGTCGAAAGGGCCAGCGGGGACTTTCGATCGGGCATAAGTCGCGAGCAAAACGCCGGCCATGAAAGACGCTTCCTTTCTCCAGCAGTTCTTCGAATCCGTCGGCGGCGTCGTGCCGGTCGACCGGCTGTTCGATGGCGTCGCGGACATCGTGTTCTTCATCAAGGACGCGGATGGCCGCTACGTGGCGGTGAACGACACGCTGGTCGAGCGTTGCGGACTGGACTCGCGCGATCAACTCATCGGCCGCTCGGTCGCCGAGGTTTTCCCCGCGCCGCTGGCCGGGGAATTCGCCAGCCAGGATACGGAGGTGCTGCGGTCCGGGGCCTCGATCCGTGACCGTCTGGAGCTGCACCTTTATCCCGGTGGAGCATCGGGCTGGTGCCTCACCTACAAGGAGCCGATCCGCGCGAAGGACGGCCGTATCGCCGGGCTGTGCGGGATTTCCCGCGACCTCCACGCGCTGGCAGGCCCGGACGATGAGTTCGGTGCTCTGTCGACGGCGCTCGATCACATCCACCGGCACTTCGATGAGCCGCTGCGGTTGCCGCGTCTCGCGGAAATGGCGGGTTTGTCGGTGTATCAGTTCGATCAACGGATTCGTACCCTGTTTCAAGTCACGGCCGGGCAGTACATTCTGAAAGTCCGGCTGGACTCCGCGCGCGAGCGGTTGGCGACGACCGCCGAGCCGATCGTGCAGGTGGCGCTGGCCTGCGGCTACTCCGACCAGTCGGCCTTCTCGCGGCAGTTCAAGCAGGCGGTGGGCATCAGCCCGCACGAATACCGCAAGCGGTTTTCGACGAGCGCTTAGGCCCCTCAGGGCGGTTCAGCCGGGAAAGGAGTGGGCGAGCGTCCGCAGGAGTGGCGAGTGATAAGGAAAAGGGAAAAAGTGGTGGGGGAACGCGCTGCTTGACCCCATGAAAGATCGATCTTGAAGAAGGCATTCCCTTCTGACACATTCCACGGGTTATGTCCCCCATTTCCTCCTACCTCATCGCCCTATCCCCCTCGCTCGTCCTCGTCTGCCCGGCCGCCAGCGTGACCTATCAACTGGCGACCGACTCCAGCATGGTCAACCACTGGCCCGGACCCGACGGACTCATCGGAACCGCCGACGACATTGTCGATGGCGGTGCCACCACCATCGGCGGCTCGGGTCCCAACGTCCCGGGCGGTCTCTCGCAGGTGTCGTTCGACTTCGGCAATCCCAGCGCGGAACCCAAACTCGCTTCGCCGTTCGACGCCATCTCTTTCATCAGCACCGGCAGCTTCACTTTCGATGCCACCGCCGGCGCGGGCAGCCCCCTCGTCCTCTCCTTCACGATCGACGTGGGAACGGAGCCGTTCTTCGGTCACGGTCCATATGAGGCCATCTCCACGGGCCTTTTGCTGGGCTCGTCCGGGGCCGGCACTTTCGATGTCACCGCGGCTCCCTACGACACGGTGATCAACGGTTCACCGGACTCAGCCGTGATGTCTTTCAGCGGCACGTTCAGCCTGATCGATCCGGACGGTCCCGCCACCGGCAACACCTACTTCGACACCGTCCTCACTCCGATGGCCCAGACCGCAGGAGCGAACTCCTACGTCGTCCTCACCGGCACCGGCATGTCCGGTGCGGCGACGAACTTCAACTTTCCCAACATGCCGATCCAGGTGACGCTAGTCGGCTTCGAGGGCGTTCCCGAGCCGTCCGTCACGGCGCTTGCCGCCGCCGGGCTGATGGCGTTCACCCTCCGCCGTCGCCGCTGAGCCCCGGATTCCACCGCTCCGCAAGTCCTGATTGTCGGTGCCGGCCCGACCGGTCTCATCATGGCCCTGTGGCTCGCCCGCCGCTGGATGGTGCTGATAACTTCGCGCCGCAGTGTCGCTCGACTGGCAGGCGCATCTGTTCGGCCAAGCCGGCGACGAGCTCCGGACGGTTCTTGAAGAACACGGGGTAAGGGAATCCGAGTCAAAACCGCCCGGGTGCCATTGCGTCGATCGGGCGGAAGGGGGTGTCGCCTGCGAGGAGGTCGCCGACCAAGCGGCCGGTGATCGGCCCGAGGCTGAGGCCCATCATGGCGTGGCCGGTGGCGACGACGACGTTGGGCACGGCTTTCAACCGACCGAGGTAGGGCACGCCGTCCGGCGAAACGGGGCGCAGCCCGACCCAAGGTTCGATGTTCGCGAAATCGCCGACGCTGAATTTCGGAAAGTAGCCGGAGACGGATTTCACGATGCCCATGACGCGTTTGCGGTCGATCGAGTGATCGAGGCTTCCGACTTCCATCGTGCCGCCGAATCGCAGTTTGGTCCCCATCGGCGTGATCGCCACCTTCGCTTCGGCGAAAATCGAGCACAGCTCGGGGAGTTCAGGCGGTGTGGGCAGGGTCAGCGAGTAGCCCTTGCCCGGCTGCAGCGGAAGTTTCGCACCGAGTTTCGCGAGCATCTTCGCGCTCCACGAGCCGCAGGCGATGACGAACTCGTCCGCTTCGAAGGTCCGGCTGTTCCCACGGGCGGACACGACCCTGCCGCCACGGAGATCCAACCCATCGATCTCGACACCGCTCACGATCTCCGCGCCGAGGGCGAGCACGCGTTTCCTCATCGAGACCATGAAGCGCTCTGGCGGAAGGTGGCAGTCCTTCGGGAAATGCACGGCGCCGGCGATGTCCATGGTCACCCCCGGGTCGAGCTTGGCGACCGACGAGGGATCTAGTACTTCGGCACCGACGCCGATCTCATTCGCGACCTCCGCCATTTCCGCCTCTTCATCAAGGCCCCTGGCGGTTTTGCAAAGCATCAGCAGTCCGCGTCGGACGAGGCCGAAGGATTCCTCCTCCTCAAGCTCGGTGAACAGGCGGCGGCTCTCCAGATTGAGGTCGCGCAGCAGCTCGCGGGTGGCGGCCACGTGGCGCTCGTTCGCATGGCGGTAGAACAGCCATCCCCAGCGGGCCAGTCGCGGGTCCAGCCGGGGCCGGACGAAAAACGGGCTCTCCGGGTTCAGCATCCAGCGCAGGCCCTTGGAAATCATCCCGGGCGCGGCCAGCGGGACGAAATGGCTGGGGACGATCATGCCCGCGTTGCCCATCGAGCAGTTGTCGCCGCCCTCCGGCTCGCGTTGGACGATCGTCACCGCGTAGCCGCGTTTGAGCGCGTAGTAGGCGGAGCAGAGGCCGATGACGCCGCCGCCGATGATGCACACCTTCCGGGTTTCCATGATCACGAAAGCCTAGCTCGCGCCGTCTTGGCGGCTTGTCGAGCGTTCGCCCGCGTTTCGGTCGATTCGTGTCCTCCGGGCACCAAGGACACCGTGATCGAGTGAGGGGAATTCAACCGCAAGAGGAAGGCCGATGCAGGCACCCAGATCCCGAACTGATTTTTCCATCACCGAGCAGCGGAGGTTTACGGAGATCACGGAGAAAGGCAGGATGGGAGGTTTACCGGTTCGGTGGCCTGCGTCTTCAGTTTTTCCGTGCCTGGGAGAATGCCTGCCCAACCGGGAACCACCTCGAAGCCTTCTGATGACGATGGGTGAATGAAACCCAATCGGCGTGCACCCCCTGCATCTGCGGTTCTTACCTCGCTGGCTTGGTCGCCTTGGGCCGGAGCGTTCCGCAGCCCTTGTTTTGAAGATCCGGAGCTGGTAGGAGCCCCGCCGTGGGGGAGGACGATATGATGAAGATCCGGGCATTGACCATTTGCGGAAGTCTGCGGGCGCGATCGTCGAACGGGGCTTTGCTCGACGCGTTCGAGGTTTTGGCCTCGGAGCGGATCTTGTCGCGGCGGCTGGAAGGAGTGGGGGAACTGCCGCTTTTCAATCCGGACTGCGAGCCCGAGGTGCCCGATCTGGTGCGGGAAATCCGGGCGGAGGCGGTCGAGGCGGACGTCTTGGTTTTTTCCACCCCGGAATACATCCATGCGCTGCCCGCGGCGCTGAAGAACCTGCTGGAGTGGTTGGTAGGCGATCCGGGTATCTATCAGAAGCCTGTGGTCATTCTCCACGCCAGTCCGGTCGCGAGGCTGGCGCTTGAATCGCTGCATGAGGTGCTTTCCACGATGTCCGCGCGGATCCTCGAATCCGCGAGCGCGGTGGTGCCCCTCGATGGCAACCGCGTGACAAAGGAGGGCATCCTCCGGAATCCGGAGTGGACCCGGGCGCTGAAGGCGAGCGCTTCGGAGATCGTCCGGCACTTGGAGGCCGAGCGATAAGGGGGTGGGCGTTGGCGCCCTCACTTGGCGCTTTGCCATCCACCGGGGGAAGTTAGCATCGGTGCCATGCGCGAGAAGGCCGTGGAGCTGTTGAAGGAACTCACCGAGGCGCACTCGGTGCCGGGACATGAGGACGAGGTGCGGGAAATCTTCGCCCGCGAGTTGGGCGGAGTGGGGGAGCTTTCCACGGACGGCAACGGCTCGGTCATTTGCGATGCCGGCGGCGAGGGTCCGCGGGTGATGGTGGCAGGGCACATGGACGAGGTCGGCTTCATGGTGCAGAGCATCACGCCCAGCGGTTTTCTCCAGTTTGTGACGCTCGGCGGGTGGTGGTCGCACAGCCTGCTGTCGCAGCGGATCGAGGTGAAAACCCGGCGCGGCACCAAGATTCCGGGCGTGATCAGTTCGGTGCCGCCGCACTTTCTCAGCGATTCGCAGCGCAACCAGGTGCTGGGGGTCGAGCAGATGTTCATCGATGTCGGGGCGGAATCGCGCGACCAGGCGGTGCGCGAATTCGGCATTTCCCTCGGCGATCCGGTGGCTCCTGTCAGCGCGTTCAGCCGGATGGCGCGGGAGGATTGGTTCATGGCGAAGGCGTTCGACAACCGGGTGGGCATGGCCGGGGCGATCCAGTGTGGCCAGGTCACGGCCAAGGGCGTGCGGGAGAACCGGCTGCTGCTGGCTGGGACGGTGCAGGAGGAAATGGGTCTGCGTGGGGCGAAATCCGTAGCGGTGAAGGCGAAGCCGGACGTGGTGATCGTCCTCGAAGGTCCGCCTGCCGACGACACCCCGGGGTTTCCGCCGGCGGATTGCCAGGGGCGGCTCGGCGGTGGTGTGCAGATCCGGTTTTTCGACTCCAGCGCGATCGGAAATCCGCGCTTCGCCCGCTTCGCCGAGCAGGTGGCGCGGGACGAGGGCATTCCCTACCAGGTGACGGTGCGGCGGAAAGGAGGCACCGATGCCGGTTCCTTCCACCTCGCCAATGAAGGCATCCCCTGCGTGGTGCTCGGAGTGCCGGCGCGCTACATCCATTCGCACAATTCGATCATCGATGTGAACGACCACCTGCACATGGTCGCCTTGGCGGCGGCTCTGGTCCGGCGGCTCGATGGCGGCGTGGTGGAATCCCTGACGAGCTATTTGTGAGCTTGGACGGGATGGGGGTTTCGGTGTCAGCTCCGCTCGTGCCCCTCGCGACCTACGTCCACCATCTCGATCCGGTCATTTTCCGCATCAACGACGCGATCGCGTTGCGTTGGTACGGGCTCTCTTACCTGGCTGCGTTCCTTGTCGGGATCTGGCTGCTGAATTTCCTCGCCAAGCGGAAGCTCTGGGTGCTGCCACCGGGGGCGGCGGGCGATTTCATCGCGGCGGCGGCGATCTTCGGCGTCTTCATCGGCGGGCGGCTGGGTTACATGCTCTGGTATGAGCCGCGGGAGCACGGGTGGGGATGGCTGACCGAGGACCCGCTGCGGGTTTTCCGCGTGTGGGAAGGCGGGATGGCCAGCCACGGCGCGATTCTCGGGTTGGTGGTTTTCACCTGGTTTTATTCGCAGAAAAAGAAGGTCTCGTGGACCGGACTCGGCGACGGTCTCTGCGTCGTGGCTCCGCTGGGCATCATGTTCGGGCGCCTGGCGAATTTCATCAACGGCGAGCTCTACGGCCGCGTGGCGCAGGGGGTGCCGTGGGCGGTGAAATTCCCGACGGCCCTGGCTGAGCCCGACCGGGTCGAGTCAGCCCGTTTCGACCAGGCGATGGCGGCGGCGGTTGACGCCGACCCGCGTTTGGCGGAGGTGCCCGGCCCGCAGCTTTTCAACACCGTGCTCGAGTGGCAGCGGGATTCTCCGGAAATCCGGCACGCCTTGGAGCCTTTTCTCGAACCCCGGCATCCCTCCCAGCTCTACCAGGCGGCGATGGAGGGGTTGCTGCTGTTTCTCATCCTGTGGACCGTGCGTCTGCGCTTTCCGAAGCTCCCGCATGGCGTGCTGACGGGGCTGTTTTTCATCCTCTACGCGGTGTTCCGGATCATCGGCGAGCAGTTCCGCGAGCCGGATTCGAGCAACAGCTTCGTCGGGGTCTTCACCAGCGGCCAGTTCCTGTCGCTGTTCATGATCGCGATCGGAGCTGCCTTCGTGCTCGTCGCGGTGAAAGGGAAACGGACGGCCTGAGGTCGGCCGTCGATGGCGGCGCGGGTTTCTTTCCGGTGCGGAGAGACGGAGATGACGGAGGCCACGGAGGTGGAAAATCCCTCATGGTTGGCTCCGGATCACCCGTAACCCCGCTTTTCCTGCGACCTCTGCAAGCCTTTTAGGCTCAGGGAAATCAGCTCCCGCTGGCTTCGTTCAGCGCGCGATTTTGAGGCGCTGCCCGATGCGGATCGTGCTGCCCGAGATGCCGTTCGCCCGTTGGATCTTGGAGACCGTGGTGCCGTAGCGCTTGGCCAGACCGTAGAGCGTGTCGCCCTTGCGGACCGAGTGGTAGACCGTGGCGGGAGGTTTCGGCTTGGGCTTCGGTTTGGCGACTGGCTTGGGCTTCGGAGTCTGCTGGGTGACCACGCGGGTGGTGGTCGTCGGCGAGGATGCCGGAGCGGTGCGCTGGACGACTTGCGTCGAGGTGTTCGAGGCGAGCGCCGGGGTCGTGGTGGTCGGAGTCGCCGTCGGCTTCGGTTGCACCGAGCGGCCGTTCCATTTCGAGGGGGTGTCCGCCCAGGCTTCGACGTAGTTGCCGTTGCTGTCGAAGGGGCCGGTGCCGGTGGGATTCTCACCTGAGAAGCTTCCGTTTCCGCAGCTCGAGAGAGCCAGAGGAAGGAGACTGGAGAACAGCAATGCCCGCGAAATCCGCATGGGCGGGAGTATTGAAGCAAACCGGAATCTTGGCAACGCATGTTTGGCCGCGAAACGACCGGACGGGTTCCTGTCTCAGGGCGGGCTGCCGGCGAACCGGGGCCGGGATGGATGGGACGGGTAGGATGAATGGGAGGCACTGCCGTTCTTCCCGGTCCGCTGGAACGGTGAGAGAGATTCTTTCCGGCACTTTTTCGCGAGCCGGGAAACGGCGATCGCCGTGAACCTGCTTTGCCCTTGCCATGGCGAGGGGCGAATGGCATTTCCTCGCCCGTCCGCAAGGAAACGAAGGGGCATTAGCTCAGTTGGTAGAGCGTCTCGTTCGCAATGAGAAGGTCAGCGGTTCGACTCCGCTATGCTCCACGTCTTCCGGTCGGCTCGTTTGCCTGAGCTTCACTTGAAGAAGCCGCCCATTTTTCCCATCAGCCCGCCGGCGATCCGGCCGAGGTCGGGGGTGCGGCCTTCGAGGAGGTCGTCGATGACGCCGACGCAATCCTGAGGCACGCGCTCCTTCACGAAGCCCGCCACGGTGTCGAGGATCTGGTCCACCTGTTCGTCGCTAAGTCCGAGAGCGGAGAGGCGGGCTTTGAGTTCGTTCACGGCAGGCGGCGGGTCGGATTGCGAGGAGTGAAAAGTACCGGGGACAGGACTCGAACCTGCACGCCTTGCGGCGCCAGAACCTAAATCTGGTGCGTCTACCAATTTCGCCACCCCGGCAGGTGCGGCGGAGCATGAGCCGCAAACCGGCGCGCTGGCGAGCGGAAGTTGTGGGGTCGGTTGGAATCGTCGAGAAGCTGCGGAGCAGGGAATTCGGGCTGCCCAGAAATCCAAATCTCCAACGGCCGAAGCTCAACGAAAGCTCTTTCAATCCTCAGAGCCCGCCTAATCAACCCATCCTCTTGCCATAGTGAGGTGCCGCGACCGACTCACCGCGACCCTCTGCCGGCTAACGTATTTCAACATTGAGCCCGCCTGCCGCTCATGGAATCGGGATTTGCCATCACTGATTTTTGCTTCAGCGGCCGTAACGTCGTGGGAACTGGATGAATTAAGCCCCCGTCCGTTGCCGGACGGGGGCTTTGGATCAGGCGGCCTTGTCGTCGTGATCCACCGGAACCCACATCACGAAGACTTTGCCTCGCTTCGGATATTCGATCCTTCCGGTCGTCGGATTCCGCCGCGAACGGCGGAAGATTTTCCGATAGCCGGGACGATCGTCCGGGAACAGTTTGAGCTGATCGCTCATAGTCTGTCCTTTCTATCCCCTGAACAGGTTCTTGACCCCGGGCGAAACCGTGGTAAACGGCCTTTGCGGAAGCGTGTTTACCACCACGATTCACCCTCTGAAGGGCTTCAGTCAGTCAGAGGTCTGCTGAAAAGCGTCTAAGGAGCCCGCCTTGTGTCTCACCACTGGCGGGCTCCATTGCGATTGCGAACTTAGAATTTCATTTGGCGTTACTTGGGGTGGGTTACTCAGGTTCATACCAAAGCCCCTCTCGGGTAAATCTCGTGAGTATTGCTTTCTGATTAACGCCGAATTTCTGTGCTAGTAGCTCAGCGGCTCTCCGGCGGAGATCCGGTAGTTGGCGCCAACCAGGAACTTCTTTGAAGGTGGAGGAAAGCCGCTCGAACTCAGATTCGAGTTTCTCAATGGGTACTAGCAAGCGGCCGGCAAACTCGTTCGCTTCCTTCTCAATGTCGTATTTCCTCCCTCCCAATGAGGCCGTCCACTCCAAAAATGTTTCGAGGGTGCGAAAACCCGAAGTTTCAAATTCCTCTCGATGCATGATGTAGTGCCCAATCTCGTGCGCGATTGAGAACCTCAGTCGATTCTGCTTCCAAGGTGGGGCTCGATCCTCCAAATCGAAAATTTCCTCGTCCACGTAGATCCCGGTGAAGTCGGCAGCGAGGGCGGCTTCGACACGATATTTGGACGAGAGCCCCGCGAGAGGGATCAAATCCAAACCCAGCTCGACGTCCGCGAGAAAAACGGTGTCGATCGGTAGGTTGTTGAGCTCGAAGCAATTGTGTTGCTCCCGGAACTCACGGACATGCTCCCAAACGCGGGTCTCCCAACTCATTGTTATCTTTTCGTTATTCTGGATCGGCCCGGTAAAGGGCGCGAATGTCATCGATCATGGATGCCAGCTCCGTTTCGTCCGGCTCCTCTCCTCGCATCGCGCGAAAGAAGGCCGGTAGCTTTGAGACCACGCCCTCACGTTCGAGGATGTCGGATGGCAGTTCATTACGGGCGAGAGATGCCGCATCGAAAAGCTCTTGCCGCTGTGCGCCGGAGATTTCCAAGAGATCGGCGACTTGAGACAGAATGGCGACATCGCGCGGTGGTGGATTCACCCCCCGTTCCACCTTGCTCCAATTGCTCGGATCAAGTCCGAGTTGCGAACAGAATTCGCGGAGGCCAAGGCGGCGGGAGATGCGAGCAGTCTTGATGGTTTCATTGAACTTCATGTGTAGTGCCCAAAATTGGCCGATTCGGGCGGTTCGGTTGGCGGTTTTCGTACATGGCTGGATTTTGTCACTATAGAGGAGCAGCATCGGGCTGCGGCACCAGCGACATGAGCTTGATATATCAACCGTGGTAGAAATCAACCACAAATGTGGTTGGATTTTACCACGGTGCTCGTGAGCCTTGTTCGCTTGGACTCCAGCACGGCCCCTCCGCAGCGGGAAGCGAAAGAATGGCCCGGAAATGGCCCGCTAGCGAAATCGCCAGAATCAGCGGTGAACCACGGGAGCGTCACAACCCTCTGAAAAAGAGGATGGTGGGCAGAGAAGGATTCGAACCTTCGTAGGCTTGCGCCAGCAGATTTACAGTCTGCCCCATTTGACCGCTCTGGTATCTGCCCTTTGTCCCGGTCGGGGCCGGAGGTCTAGGGGTCGGCCCGGGCATTTGCAAGGGGAAAAATGTTCGCTCCGGAGGTCCCGGTGGAAGGGGAATTTCTCCCTCCGTTTCAGCTCTCGGGGCCCCAGTAGCGGGCGAGTAGATCCTCGATGAGTAGAAAGCGCTGGCCCTCGCCGTTGCGGCGGGTGGTGAGCTGGAGAACCACCGGGATGCCGACGCCGCGCAGCATCTGCTGGAAGACGGGGCTCTCCTGGTCGGCCTCGTTGGAAAACACGGCGTCGAGCTTGGCCGCGGCGAGGGAGCCCCGTTTGGCGAACGCCACGTAGCTGCGGCCTTCGATGGGCGCGGTGAGCTGGTAGGCTCGGTAGTTTTCGTTGCCGGCATCATCGGGTTTCACGAAGAGGTGGAAGCTTCCTTCATCGCCTCCGGTGCCGGCGGCGAAGTGGCGGAAGGCGTCGTCGTGGAACTCGCGGAACATGTCCCAATCGATCTTCCAGTCCTCGCCCTGCTGGAAGAGGGTGACGGGGAAGCCTTGGGGGAGCGCGGGGGTGGTGACGTCGAATCGGTGCAAACCGGGCGCCACGACAGGGCCTTCGATACCGGTGTAGGCGATGGGACCGTCGCCGGTCTCGGCGGCGTGCTGTTGCATGCGCTCGCGCAGTGGGTCGGGGTCGAGGACGTGGGGGAGTCGCTTTTCCCAAGTGGGAGCGTCGAGGAAGGCCTCAAGGATTTCGCGTGAGCGCGGGATCGGGTCGTCGGGCCGTGCGATCTCGGCCGGGTCGGGCGTGGAGGGAGGTTCTGAAGGAGGAGGTGGAGAAATGAGAGGAGGCAAGGTCGGTGCCGCGTCGGGGGCGGGGAGATCGGTCGCTTCGCTCGCTGGCGCCGGCGTGGTGCGGAAGATCGGGGCGGCGAGGCAGTTTCCCCTGAGGGCGAGAAGCTGACCGGTGACCAGACCGATGAGAAAGAACAGGAGGCTGGCGAGGATGAGGACGGCCCAGCGAAGCCGCCCGAGTGCGGGGAGTTCGATGCGCGGGTGATCCGGCGAGGACTCGGAAGCGGTCGAAGGACCCGGTGTCTCCGGCTTGAAGGGGGAGGAGGGTGAAGCCGGAGTCGGGTGGGCGGAAGTGAACATCCCCTGTTCCTCCGTTTCGGCGAACCGCGGAACCGGCACTGCGGTGGGAGGGGATTCCCAGACGTCCTCCGGCGGGAGTGGGGTGGCTTCGGGCAGGGGTTCCGGAGCGGCGGGGATCGGCTCGGGCTCGGAAGGCGGAGCGGGTGATGGAGCAGGCTCCGGCTCGGAGAACGGCGCGGGCGGCGGCACCGGCTCCGGAGGTCGGCGGAAATACGGGCGGGGGTCGCCTTCGGGTGTTGGGGCTTGCGGGGCGGCGGGGCCGGGTGGGCCGGGGGTCGGCACGAGTTCGGGGAGAGGTGCGACGGAGACCGGCGGCGCGGGTTCATGCGCGGCGGTGGCGGGAAAGGGCTGGAACGGATCGCTCGTCCGCGGGGGGGCGGAGATCCGTTTGCCGCAGGCCGGACAAGGGCCGGGCACGTCCGCGGAGGACGCCGGGACCCGCAGGAGGATCCGGCAGATGGGACAGTGAAACTGAATGACCTCCATGAAACGGTGTGTGTCGGAAAGGTGACAGAGACTCTTCAGGCTGTCGACCTTCACGCCCAGCTCCACGAACCCTGCCCCTCACCTGTGGCCAGAGCGAAACTGTAGGCCGCAAGGTGCTGGATTTCAGGGCGATGAATGCGGAGCCCGGCGAACTCATCGAGCGTGCCCCGTGCCCGGTCGGCGAAGATGCGCACCGCGGTGGGTGGGTGAGTGAAGCCGGTGCCGAGGCATTTGAGAACCGCCTCCTTCGCCGTCCAGATATCGATCAACCGCCGTCCCTTCTCGGAGTCCGGCTGTTCCTCCACCTCCGCGATTTCCTCCGGATGGCAGAAGGCCTGCTCGCATCCGATGAGTTCGTCGCCCCGCCTCAGAGCCTCGAGGTCGACCCCTACGGGGCCGTCCCGGGAAACGGCCAGCACGCCGTATCGGTCGGTGTGGGTCAGATTGAAGTGCAGCCGGGTTCCGTCGAGAAACGGCTTTCCTTCGGGAGTCGCGCGCCAGACCAGCTCGCGGGCGGGCAGTCCGGTGTGGGCTCCGAGGCATTGGCGGACCTGGGCCCGGAATGAGGACCATCGATTCCGATCCGCCTCGAAGACGAAACGGGCCGCTTGATTTCGTTCGGCGGGAGACAGCGCCTCCGACGCTTCCGCAGCAGTGAGGAGTCCGGGGTCGAGGAGGTGGAGCAGAACGGGCACGGCGGTGGCGGGGTGGGCGAATTTGACAAAATTCCAGCGAGGGATGTCAAAAATACTTAAAATCGCTTCCTACGGAATCGCGTGGGTTCGGGGCGAAATCATCACAACCCTTTTTGGTTAAGGGTGTTGTGGGTGAAGTTGTTCTTCCGGAGTTCGGTCTGAAAATCTTGTAAAACCAAACTATCTTGTTAGTCTGCGCCTGCGATTCCCCCCATTGAATCGCCTTTCACCCTACCCCATACCTCGCCAAGCATGTCCCACGCCCCCTTGGTTGCGGTGCGCCTTAGTGCCACCTTTACGGCCGATCCCATCGTCCCCGTCCTTTGCCGCTGGTTCGACTCATTCGGCCTCGGTATTCCGGTGGAGGTCACCCCGATGCAGCAGGTTTTGCAGCAGTTGCTCGATCCGGGCAGCGCGCTTTCCGGAAATCGCGGAGGCGTGAACATCCTGCTCATCCGGGGAAGTGATCTCGCCGTGGACCATGCGGCCCGCGCCCGCTCCGCCGCCCGTGAAGTCGGTGCCGCGCTGGCGGAGTCGGTTTCCCGCGATGGTATCCGCACGCTGGTCGTGCTGTGTCCCGTCCGGGATGGCGGCGAGGCGGAGGAGATCTTCCGCGACGAGCTGCGCGATCAGGTCGCCGAAGTCGCGGGGGCGGAGTTCTTCGACGGCGGCGAGGCTGCCGGCCTGTATGACGTCGGGGAAATCTTCGACTCCGAGGCCGAAGCCGCGGCGTCGCTGCCGTTCACCGAGCCGATGTTCACCGCCCTCGGGACCACCCTCGCCCGGAAGGTGATGGCCGGACTGCGGAAACCGATCAAGGTCATCGCCGTCGATGCCGATCACACGCTGTGGAACGGCGTGGTCGGGGAGGTTGGATCGCGCGGCGTGGAAATCAGTTCCGCTCGCCAAGCCTTCCAGCGCGGGTTGATCGATCTCGGCCGCCAAGGCTACCTGCTGTGCCTGGTTTCCAAAAACCATCCGGATGATGTCGAGGCGGTCTTCCGCGAGAATCCGGACATGGTCATTCCGCGTGATGCCTTCGTGGATGCCGTGGTGAACTGGGAACCGAAATCCGCCAATCTCCAGCGCCTCTCCACCGATCTGAACCTCGGCCTCGACGCGTTCCTTTTCCTCGACGACAGCCCGGCGGAGATCGCCGAAGTCGCGGCCAACGCACCCGCCGTGTTGGGAGTGCGCGTCCCGGAAAACGAGGATGAGCTGGCGGGTTTCCTCCGGCATCTGTGGGTGCTCGATGCCCACTCGGTCAGTGCCGAGGACGCCCAACGGACCGATTTTTATCACGACGAAGCGCGCCGTCGCGAGCTGCGCCAGCGCACGTCCAGCTACGAGGAATTCATCGCCGGGCTCGAACTGCGGATGGACATCGCGGCGCTCGATGATTCCAACCTTGCCCGTGCCAGCCAGCTGACGCGGCGCACGAACCAGTTCAACTCCTGCCCCCGCCCGCGCGACGAGGCCGAGCTGCGGGAAGGTTCCCGCGGGATGGTCGCGAGGCTCGTCGAGGTCAGCGACCGCTTCGGTGACTACGGTGCGGTGGGCCTGATGATTTTCCGCGAGGACGGCGGCCGCCTGTGGGCGGAAACCTTTCTCCTGAGCTGCCGCGCGCTGGGTAAGGGCGTCGAACAACGCATGCTTCGCTATCTCGGCGAGGTGGCTGGAGAGCTGCACCTCGATGAAATCGCGATCTGGTTCAGCGACAGCGGTCGCAACCAACCCGTCCGCGATTTCCTCGAAAGCCAGCCCGGCCGCTGGGAAGACGAGCTGCGGATCATCCCCGCCGCCGCGGCGCGCGAGTGCTCGCTGGTGCCTTCGGCCGTCTCCGCCCGGTCGCAGGCGGTCGTCGCCGGAGAGCCGGTCACCGACGCCGAACACATGGCCACCATCGCCCGCGAACTGCGCACCGCCGCAGCCATCGCCGCCTGGATGGCCGAGCCGGTGAAATCCCGCCCTGAGATCTCCGAGCGCTTCGTTTCTCCGGAAGGCCCGGTGGAGGAAAAGATCGCCGCCATCTGGGCCGGCGTGCTGAACCTCGACAAGGTCGGCCGCAAGGACCGGTTCGTCGATCTCGGTGGCAACTCGCTTCAGCTCGTCCGCGTGCACGCGCAGGTCCAGCGGGAGTTCGGCAAACATTTCGAGCTCGTCCGCATGTTCGAGCACCCGACCGTTGAGGAGCAGTCGGAACTCGTCGCCGGTGCGAAAGCGACTACGGCAGATGTCGTAGAAACCGTTTCCGAAAGCTCGGAGAGCGACGCCCTGGCGATCATCGGCATGGCCGTCCGCCTGCCCGGCGCGAACACACCCGAGGAGCTGTGGGAAAACCTACGCAACGGCGTGGAGTCGATCGAACGCTTCACCGCCGGCGACGAGGATGTGCCCGGCCCCGCCGACGACCCGGCCTTCGTCCGCGCCCGCGGGCTGCTCGCGCCCGAGTTGTACGAGGGCGTCGATGGCGGACTGTTCAGCATCCTGCCACGCGAGGCGGAGATCATCGACCCGCAGCAACGCGTCTTCCTCGAACTCTGCTGGGAAGCGCTCGAGCGCGGAGGCTACACGCCCGACGCCGCCGAGGCCCAGGGCGGTCGCACCGGCATCTACGCCGGCTGTTATTACGATACCTACCTGCCGCACCACATCCTGTCCGATCCCGAGTTGCACCGCCGCCATCTTTCCGAAGCGCAGGTCGGCGCGCTGCAGGTGGAGTTCGGAAATGACAAGGACCACCTCGCGACCCGCGTCGCCTTCAAGCTGAATCTCAAGGGCCCCAGCCTCACCGTCCAGACCGCCTGCTCCAGCTCGCTGGTCGCCGTTGGCCATGCGGCGATGTCGCTGCGCGCCGGCCATTGTGACATGGCGCTCGCCGGTGGCATCACCATCACCGTTCCGCAAAAGCGCGGCTACCACCACGAGGAAGGCGGCATGCTTTCCCGCGACGGCCATTGCCGGCCCTTCGATGCCGACAGCTCCGGCACGGTGTTTTCCAACGGCGGTGGCGTGGTCCTGCTCAAGCGGCTCAAGGACGCCATCCGCGATGGCGACCACATCCATGCCGTGATCCGCGGCTACGGCCTCAATAATGACGGCGGCACCAAACACAGCTACGCCGCGCCGAGCGTCGATGGCCAGGCGGACGCGATCCGCCGCGCCCATCTCGATGCCGGTGTCGACCCCCGCACCATCACCTACATCGAGGCTCACGGCACCGCCACGCCGCTCGGGGACCCGATCGAAATCGCCGGCCTCACCGCCGCGTTCCGTCAAAGTACGGCGGACACCGGGTTTTGCGCCGTCGGTTCGCTCAAATCGAACCTCGGTCACCTCGACACCGCCGCCGGTGTCTGCGGACTCATCAAGACCGCGCTTTCCCTCGAGCATGGCGAACTCCCTCCCGTGCTTCATTTCCAGACGCCGAACCCGCGCATCGACTGGGCCGGCTCGCCGTTCTTCGTCAACGACACGCTCCGGCCATGGCAACCCGCCGGGGGCGCACCGCGCCGCGCCGGTGTCAGCTCCTTCGGCGTCGGCGGCACCAATGCCCACGTGGTGCTCGAAGAAGCGCCGCGCGACGTCACGCCGCGCGAGGAACCGCAGGGTCCGCGCCTGTGGGTCCTCTCCGGACGTACGACTTCCGCCGTAGATGAACTCGCCGGGAGGCTCGCCGCCTTCGCAGAAGGTGGCCGCCGCGATTCCTTCGCCGCCGCCGCCCGCACCATGTCGCTCGGCCGCAAGGCCATGACCCAGCGCGCCGTCGTCGTCGCCCGCGATTGGGATTCGCTCGCCAGCACGCTGCGGGATGCCCGCCCCGCCGCGATCGAATCCGCCGCCAGCGCTCCCGGACTTGTCTGGATGTTCCCCGGTCAGGGGGCGCAGCACCCGGGCATGACAGCCGACCTTTATGCGGCCGAGGCGGACTACCGTGCCGACATCGATTTCTGTGCCGACAACCTCAAGCCGCTGCTCGGCGAAGACCTGCGCGACACGCTTTTCGCCGAGGACGGCGACGCCGCCGAGCGACTCAAGCACACCGTGCTCGCGCAGCCCGCGATCTTCGTCGTCGAATGGGCGCTGGCCCGCCAGTGGGCGCGTTGGGGCGTGCTGCCGGAACTCATGATCGGCCACAGCGTCGGCGAGTTCACCGCCGCTTGCCTGGCCGGTGTGTTCTCGATCGAAGACGGCCTGAGGATCCTCGCCGCCCGCGGAAAGCTGATGGGCGGCATGCCCGGCGGCTCGATGCTCTCGGTCCGTCTTTCCGCCGAAAAGCTCCGTCCGCGTTTGCCGCAGGGCGTCGACCTTGCCGCCAGCAATGGACCCGACCTCTGCGTCGTCGCCGGTGAGCGCGATGCGGTCGCCGCCTTTGCCGCGCAGCTTGAGACGGGGGGCGTCAACGTCCGTGAACTCCATACCTCGCATGCTTTCCACAGCTGGATGATGGATCCCGTCGTCGAGCGCTTCCGCAAGGTCATCGAGGGGGTGAAACTCCACACGCCGAAGATGGCGATTCTTTCCACGGTGACCGCCTCGCGCCTTACCGACGAGCAGGCGACTGATCCCGGATACTGGGCCTCGCACCTGCGCCACACCGTTGATTTCCACGGAGCCATCGCTGCCGCGGCCGGGGAAAAGGAAGGTCGCCTCTATCTGGAAGTGGGTCCCGGTCAAACGCTCACCACGCTTTCCCGCCAGACCGCCGGCCGCCTCGGAAAAGGCTACGTCGCCAGCTGCAATCACCCTGCCTCCGACGCGCCCGACCACGATCGGCTGCTGCTCGCCGCCGGCGAGCTCTGGGCCCATGGCGCGAAGATCGATCTCGCCCGTTTCCACGCCGATGCACCGGCGCAACGCGTGCCACTGCCGACTTATCCCTTCCAACGCCGGCGCGCGTGGCTTGAGTGCCGCCTGCTCGATCGGCCGGTCGAGCGCCTCGCACCGCTGCCGCAATCCGGAACCGTGGCCGACATCGCGGAGGTCCCGGTCATCGCCGCCGCGAGCATGCTCGATCAGGTCAGGGAAGTGCTCGAAGGCCTTTCCGGCATCCCTGCGGAGGAAATGGAGCCGCGTTTCAGTTTCCTGGAGCTCGGATTCGATTCGCTGCTGCTCACCCAGGCCGCGCGGGAGCTCGGCAAGACCTTCGGCGTGCCGATCGCGTTCCGAGATCTGATGCAGAATTTCCCGACGCTCGCACAGCTCACCGCCCATCTGGAAAAGCACGCCGCGCCGGTTGCCCGGGCCGCCGCGCCGGCTCCGGCTACGGCATCTGTCGTAGTGACGCCACCGCAGGATGCCGCCGCTCCCGCCGACATGCTCGGCCGTGTGCGCGAGGTGCTGGAGGCGCTCTCCGGGATCCCGGCCGCAGAGATGGAGCCACGCTCCGGTTTCCTCGAACTCGGCTTCGACTCGCTGCTGCTCACCCAGGCCGCGCGAGAGCTCGGCAAGGCTTTCGGCGTGCCGATCGCCTTCCGCGACCTGATGCAGAGCTATCCGACGCTCGCCCAGTTGGTCGCTCACCTTGAAGCCAATGCGACTGCCGCGCCGTCCGCTCCGGTCGCCAAAGCGGCACCGGTTGCCGTTCCGGCCACCCCGGATCAGCCCGAGGAAGAGTCCGGAGTTTCCGGCCCGCGCACCCGCATCGACCGCACCCGCAGCGGAGACGAACTCACGCCGCCACAGCGCGCCCACCTCGAGCAACTCATCGCCGAATACTGCGAGAAGACCCGGACCTCGAAAGCCAAGACCCAGCAGTTCCGCAAGTGGCATGCCGACCCGCGCACGGTCAATGGCTTCAACCGGCTCTACAAGGAGATGGTCTATCAGATCGTCGCCACCCGCATGAAGGGCAGCCGGATGTGGGACGTGGATGGCAATGAATACATCGACATGGTCAACGGCTTCGGCCCGAACTTTCTCGGCCACGCGCCCGACTACGTCACCGAAGCCATCCAGGAAGCCCTGGCCACCGGTCTTGAGATCGGCCCGCAGTGCGAGACCGCCATGGAGTGCGCCAAGCTGTTCTGCGAGGTCACCGGGAACGATCGCGTCTGTTTCCTCAACACCGGCTCGGAAGCGGTGCAGGCGGCGATGCGGATCGCGCGGACGGTCACCGGCCGCGACAAGATCCTGGTCTTCGACAAGGACTACCACGGCAACTTCGACCCGGTCCTCGTCCGCTCCGTCGGCAAGGGCGCGCGCCGCCGCACGCTGCCGCTCGCGCCCGGAATTCCGGACAGCGCGGTGGGTGATGTGATCGTGGTGCCGTGGGGCAAACCCGAGGCGCTCGACATGATCCGCGAGATCGCCCACGAGCTGGCCGCCGTGCTCGTCGAACCGGTGCAGAGCCGCCAGCCGGAGCTGATTCCGATCGAGTTCGTCCACGAGGTGAAGAAGATCTCCGAGGAGAGCGGCTTCCTGCTGGTCTTCGACGAGGTCATCACCGGCATCCGCCAGGGACCGGGCGGTTCGCAGGACCTCTACGGCATCCGCGCCGACCTCGCGACCTACGGCAAGGTCTTCGGCGGCGGTGCCCTGCCGATCGGCATCATTGGTGGCAAGGCGAAGTACATGGACACCTTCGACGGCGGCCAGTGGCAGTATGGCGACGATTCCTTCCCGGAAAAGGAAGTCACTTTCTTCGCCGGCACCTTCGTCCGTCTGCCTCTCGCCATGGCCGCCTGCCGTGCGGTGCTGAAGCACGTCCAGGCCCAGCCGAAATCCTACTGGCAGGACATCGGTGCGCGCGCCGATCGCCTCGCCCGCACGGTGGACCGTATGTTCCGCGACCACGGGATCGACGTTCGCATGGTGAACTTCAACTCGCAGATGTATCTCCGCGTCGGCGAGAGCGAGAAGCACGGCAACCTGATCTACTATCATCTCCGTAAACGCGGGGTGTTCGCGATGGAGGGGCTGCCCTTCTACCTGACCGCGGCGCATACGGACGCCGATGTTGATTTCGTGATCAATGCCTTCCGCGAAACGATCGCCGCACTCCAGGACGGCGGCTTCTTCCCGCGGCTCTCCATTTCCACGGAAACCGAAGCGGCTCCCGGAGTGCGAGGGCCGTTCCCGATGACCGAGCCGATGTCCGAGCTCTGGCTCGCCTCACTGCTCGGTGAGGAGGCGAACCTTGCTTTCAACGAAATGCTCCAGCTCCGGCTGGAAGGAAGCATCGATCTCGCCGCCGTCCGGCGCGCCTTGCAGGACCTCGTGGATCGTCACGACGCACTCCGTCTCCGCGTGCCTTCGCAGGAGAGCCCGCAGTTCGTGGTCGATTCGCGGCAGGAGATTTGTCTGATTGAAAAGGACTTCCGCGGGCTGGCCGATGCCGAGCAGAGCCTCGTCGAGGCCGGCCTCGAACAACGTGAGACGCCCTTCGATCTTGCCCGTGGTCCACTCTTCCGGGTGGTGGTCGCCCGCCTGCGCGACGACCTCACGGTGCTTCAATTCGTCGCCCACCATCTTGCGGCCGATGGCTGGTCATTCGAGGTCCTGATGAAGGACTTCAAGGTCTGCTACGAAGCCCGCAAGGTCGGCATGAAGCCGATCCTCAAGGGAGCGCCGTCGATCGTCGACCGCGCGCTGCGCGAACACCAGCAGGGCGGGGGAGACGAAGCCGCGCTGGACTGGTGGCGCGAACGCTTCGCCAGCGGCGTGATCGAGGCCGATCTGCCCCTCAATAAGCCCTATGGCGCGGAGCCGGTTTACCGTTCCGCGACCTGCGAACTGATGCTCGACCGCACCATCGCCGAGCGCATGAAGGAGCTCGCCCGCAAGTGCGGCGCGACGCTCAACAGCACGCTCCTGGGTGGCTTCGAGGCGCTCGTCCACAGGCTCACGGGACAGTCCGAGTTCGTCCTGACTTTCCCCTCCGCCGGGCAGATGAGCTCGAACGAGGAGGCCCTCGTCGGTCATTGCGTGAATTTCCTGCCGCTGCCCGCCGAGGTCGACCCCGAGGCCTCGTTCAAGCAAGTCGTCGCCAAGGCGTCGTCGAACCAGCTCGACGTCCTCGAGCACGGCGAGATCACCTACGGGCAGCTCCTGCGCGCGCTGAAGCTCGGTCGCGATGGCGGTCGCCGGCCGATGATGGAGATCATCTTCAACCTCGAGCCTTCCGGCGATCCCGGCTACATCGGCAACCTCCGCGCCAAGGTGGAAACCGTTCCGGCCCGCTACAGCAATTCCACGATCTTCCTCAATCTCATGATCATGCCGGACGGCCTGCTGCTGTCGTCCACCTACAACCGTGAGTTGATCGACGAGGGCACGATGATGGCCTGGCTCGAGTCCTTCCGGGAGCTGCTGCTTGATGCCGCCCAGGATCCGACCAAGCCGGTCGGTCTGCTCAACCTTCTCGGCTCCGAAGCCCGTGCCCGGATCGAATCGTGGAGCCAGGGAGGAAGTACGGTGCTTCCCGTAAGCGTGTCCGACCGCTTCCGGGAAACCGCCGAGACCCACGCCACGCGCACCGCCCTGGATTGGGACGGCGGCAGCATGAACTACCATGATCTTGCCGCCCGCGTGTCCGGTCTCGCCAACGAACTCATCGCCCGCGGCGTGCAGCCCGGCGACCGCGTGGGCATCCACCTCGAGCGGGGCCCGGAGTTGATCATTTCCATCCTCGCCGTGCTTGAGGCTGGCGGCTGCTACGTGCCGGTGGATTCCGGCTTTCCCGCCGACCGCCGTCGCCAGGTCTTCAACCAATGCGATGTGCGCCTCGTGCTCACCTGCGGCGATGGCGATGGCTGCGCGACGCTCGATCCGTCGACGGTCGGTACCGGTCCGGCCGGGCCGGTCCGCCGCCGGCCGCACGATCCGGCCTACGTCATGTTCACCTCCGGCACCACCGGGGTGCCAAAGGGTGTGGTGGTCCCGCATTCCGGCATCATTCGGCTGGTGACGAACACGAAATACTGCCAGTTCTCACCGGAGGAAACCTTCCTCCAGGCGGCGACTCCGGCCTTCGATGCCGCCACGTTCGAGATCTTCGGCCCGCTGCTCAATGGCGGCCGGCTCGTTCTCCTCAACCCCGGCGAAACCTCGCTGGCGGACATCGCCACCGCGATCCGCGACAAGGGGGTGAGCACCGTGTGGCTCACCGCGGGATTGTTCGAGCTGATGGTCGATGAGCACCTCGACGACCTCAAGGGTTTGCGCCAGCTCCTCGCCGGTGGCGACGTGCTTTCCGTGCTCCACGTGCAACGCGCCTATCGCGCGCTCAGCGGCACCCGGATCATCAACGGCTACGGGCCCACGGAGAACACCACCTTCACCACCACCCGCACGATTCAGGAAAGCGACCTCGGCGGGCGGGCTCTCCCGATCGGCTCACCGATTGCCGGCACCTTCGTCGAGATCGTCGATGGAAACGGCCGCCTGGTTCCCGTCGGCATGCCGGGCGAACTTCGGACAGGCGGCGCAGGTCTCGCACACGGCTACATCGGCCGCGACGACCTCACCAGCGAGCGCTTCGTCGAGACCCGCCGCGGCCCCGTCTATCGCACCGGCGACCTCTGCCGCTGGCGGCCCGATGGCAGCATCGCGTTTCTCGGCCGCAAGGACCATCAGGTGAAAGTGCGCGGATTCCGCATCGAGCTCGCCGAGATCGAGGCCTGCCTCCAGGCCTGCGAAGGCGTGCGTCAGTGCAAGGTGGCCGTCCGCGGTCAGGGTGCCGCCGGCAAACGCCTGCTCGCCTGGTATTCCGCGACGGAAGCGGTCTCCGAGGATCTCGTCTCCGCCTGGCTGGAGAAACGCCTGCCCACCTTCATGGTGCCGGACCGCGTGATGCGCCTCGATCTGCTGCCGGTGAACGCCAACGGCAAGATCGACCTCGCCGCGCTGCCGGAGCCCGGATCCGTGAGTGTGGCCACCGGCATGGTCGAGTTGCCCGAGGGCGAAACCGAAATCCGCCTCGCCGCGATCTGGCGGGACGTGCTCGGCATTCCTTCCGTCCACCGTCACGACGACTTCTTCGAACTCGGTGGAAACTCGCTCGGCGGGCTGCGCATGTTCGCCCGAATTCACCGTGAGTTCGGCGTAATGCTCCCGCTCGCCACCCTGCTCCGCGCCCGCTCAATCGCCGCGTTGGCCGTGGCCATCGAGGAGGCGCCTTCCGTTTCGGGAGCGACGGTCTCCACGGTGCCCGGCGATCATCTGGCGGTGATCCAGCCGGAAGGCTCGGCCGCGCCCTTGTGCGCGATCCATGGGGGCGATGGAGGCATCCTGTTCTACCGCGAACTCGCCGAGCGCCTGCCGAAGGACCGGCCGTTCATCGCCATCGAATCGCCCGACCTCGGTCGCGACGAGGAGATCAAGATCGCCAGCATCGAGGAAACCGCCGCCCGCTACGTCGAGATGCTGCGCGCCGACCGTCCGGAAGGCCCCTATCTGCTGGCGGGCTACTCGTATGGCGGCGTGGTCGCCTACGAAATGGCGCGGCAGCTTGCCGATGCCGGCGAGGAGGTGCCGTTCCTGGGCGTCTTCGATACGATCAACCCCGCCGCGGCCGTGCGGCCGTATGCTCTGACGGAGCGCGTCTCCGTCTACTGGAACGCACGCCAGGATCTCTCCCTGGGTGAGAGGATCCTGAAGCTGGCCAACCGTTTCGCCGAAGGCGTGAACACGCATCTCCGGGTGAAATCCGAGTCCGCCGCGGCACATCGGAGCGCCCGGGCCGCCGCGCACTCCGAGCAGCGGGCGATTCTGCTGCGCGAGGCGCATGAAGCGGCGATGGATGCCTATCGCCCGGGCCATTTCCACGGCCGGATGCACGTCTTCCGCGCGACCGAGGTGAACGACAAGTTCGAGGTCCCGAGCGACTACGGCTGGGGCGAACTCGTCGATGATCTCCAGATCGTCGAGGTTCCCGGGGAACACCTGACCCTTTTCGACGATGGCAACGTTTCACCGCTGGCCGACCAGTTCAGCCGCTGTCTCAGCACGGCCCTCGGCCGTCGCCTCAACCGCCGATGATGGTTTGAAAACCCCGATCTTTAGCATGAGTGATATTGACTGAAATTGAATCCATTCCGCCCTTTGTTTATTTCCTGACCCCCCGGTGAAATATCTTCTTCCAACCCGATCCTCGCGGATTCCGGCGATGGTCGCCTGTCTGATGCTGACGGGCCTGACCGCGATGAGCCGTGCCCAGCAGGGGCTCGACGAACTGGTGGAATATCACCCCGTCCAGCGCGTCGAGGACTCACGCGTCGACGCCGCCATGGGTGAAGCGATCTGGCTCCCGCCGCGGGAAATGGAGCTCGAACCCGAGCCGGTTGAGCAGGGTTGGAACATCGGCGTGCAGCTGGACGCTGCCTACAACGACAATATTTTTCTCAGCCGCTCGAACCCCGAGGCCGACGTGGTGATCCGCCTCACGCCGAAGGTGGAGTGGGTCCACGGCGTGGAGGGCGACGAAGGCGCACATCTGGCGGTTGTTTACCGTCCGTCCGGCGTGGTCTATCTCGATCACGGTGGCGACAACCGGATCGATCACGAACTGACGGTCGCGGCGGGGTATGAGGGACCCCGGACCGGCGTCGTTTACCAAGGAGGCTTCCGCCGCCTCGGCGAACCGACGTCCGAGCTGGGCGGCATCCGGTCCGATCGCACCGAGTCCGCGAACGAGCTGCGACTGATCTGGAAGCCGAAGGAAAAGATCGGCGTGCAGGTGGCCGTCGGCCAAACGACGCGGGACTACGACGAACCGATCCTGGCGGGGTCCGAATCACTTTATCTTGAGGCGGCGCTGGAATATGCCTACTCGCCGAAGACTCGCTTCATCGCCGCCTATCGCAGCGGCAGGTTCGAGGTGGATCGCTCGCCGGAGCAAACCTTCGATCAGGCCACGTTGCAGATGGTATGGCAGCCGCGCGAGAAATGGACCGTGAGCCTGAAAGGTGGCGTGGAATGGCGCGACTACGCGCAGGGTGGGGATGCCTACGGGGTGTTCGACGCCCGTGTGGAATGGGCTGCACGCGCCGGCACCTCGCTGTTCGTTGCGGGCTACCGTCGTGAGGACGTTTCAGCGGTGTTCGCCGGGCAGAACATCGAAGTCACGGGTGTCAGCGCCGGTGTGCGGCAAAAGCTCGGCGAGCGCTGGACCGCCACGGTCGAGGCAGGCCTGGAGCAATCCGACTACAAGGTCGTCGCCGGGGCGGGTACGGCGGGCCGCAGTGACGAGGTGATCTTCGTCCGGCCGGCATTGCAGTATTCGATCAGCGAGGATTTCCGGCTCGGCACGTATTATCGGTATGAAAGGAACGCGTCCACGGCCGCCGCGTTCGGTTACGACAATCACCAGATGGGAGTGGAACTTGAATATGAATTTTAATCTGAAGCATCTCTGGCTGGGCTGCCTGCTGGCTCTCGGGGTCGGCCTGGTTCCGGCATCGGCCCAGGAAGCCTCGTCCGGCATCATCGGCAGCCGCGACAGCGTCGAAATCCGGGTTTTCCGCGAAGATGACCTGACCACCCGCGCCCAGCTCTCCGCCACCGGGGAGGTCGAAATGCCGCTGATCGGCGCGGTGAAAATCGCCGGTCTCACCACCAGCGAAGCCGGCCGCGTGATCGAGCGGAAGCTGCGCGATGGCTACCTCGTGAAGCCCGAGGTGAGCGTGGCGATCACCGGACGCGTCCGGAAAACCGTGACGGTGCTCGGTCAGGCGCAGAGACCGGGCGTGTTCCAGCTCGATCCGAACCGCGAGCTGACCATCGTCGAGGCCATCGGTTTGGCGGGCGGCATGACGCGCATCGCCAACGCGAAGAAGATCACTCTCAAGCGCAAGGGCTCGGCGAAACCCTACCGGGTGGACCTCCGCGCCATCACCTCGGGCGAGGCGAAGGACATCCCGCTGCGGGATGGCGACGTGATCACGATCCCTGAAAGCATGTTTTGATCCGACCTCGATGAATCATCACCTATCACGAACGGAACCCCAGGTTTCCCCCGCCGCGCCCGGTCCGGCGGGTGGCGCGGATCCGACGTTTTTCCTGCCGAAAGTCGAGGTTTCCCGCGTCGCCGGGTTCCTGCGCCGCTGGGCATGGCTGCCGCTGGCGCTGGCCGTCCTCGGAGGGCTGGTCGGCTGGTTCATCGCCCAGCGGGCGACGAAGTACTACGTCTCCCATGGATCGGTCTACGTCAGCACGGAGGCGCCCAGGATTTCCGAAATCCAGGCATCGACCACCGAGGAATCGCGCGATCTGGAGCAAATGCAGTCGGTCGAGCAGGGCATGCTTTCCAACATGCTGCTGATGCAGGTGGCGGACCGGCTGGGTCTGGCCAAGGATCCGGGCTTCGCCCCGGAGGCGACCACGGATCAGCAGAGGCTGGAGGTGCTCGCGGACCGCGTGGACGTGGCCCTGCGCCGCGGGACGCGACTGATCGATATCACCGTGGAAGACACCGACCCTGAGCGCGCCCGCCGGATCGCCGAGGCGGTGAAGCAGGAATACGAGTCGCTCAGCGCCGACCGTCAGGAGGTCATCCTGCAGGAGATGATTGCCGGCCTCGACGTGGAGGAACGCCGGTTGCGGGCCAAGATGGAGGCATCGCAGCAGGCGGTGCGGGATTTCCGCGAGCAGCATCCGGAGCCGGGCCTCGATGGTCAGCCGGGCACGGGGAGCGCCCGCGATGAACTCTCGGTTCTGGGAGCGCAGCTCACCGAAGCGAAGACGGGGCGGATGAAGCTGGAGTCCGAGCGCGAGGCGTTCGCGCGCTTCGATCCCGAGGATCCGGATGCCCTTGCCGGCCTGCCGCAAAGCGAGACGGCGACCGAGGTGGCGGGGCTTCTGAGAGAGGTGCGCGCCAAGCAACTCGACTTCGCCCGCGTCAAGGAACGCTATCTTTTCAAGCACCCCGAATACCAGCGCGCCGAGGCGGAGCTGACTGAAACCATGAGGAGCCTGAAGGCCGCGATGGTGACCGCCGGTGAAGCGATCGAAAAACGTTACCGGATCGCGCTGGAGAACGAGCAGAAGCTCGAGCGCGAGGTGGCCGCCGCCAAGACCCAGGCGGTGGATGTCGAGGGGATGCGGAGCGAGTTCGTCCGGCTCATGCGCCTGGCGGAGAACAATGTGGAACTCCACCAACAGGTTTCGCGGCAGTTGCGCGAGGCGAACCTCGCCGGCTCGGTGCCGGCCTCGGTGCTGAGTTGGCGCGATCAACCGACGGTGCCGGAGAAGCCGTCCCGTCCCCGCAAGGTCCTGATGGTCGGGCTGGGCTCGGTGCTGGCCTTCTTCTTCGGACTCGTCGCTGCGGTGGGCCTGGAGATGTCGGATCGGAAAGTCCGTGGTGCGGCCAGCGCGATGCGGGCGACCGGGGTTCCGATGTTGGGCCAGCTTCCGGCGGGCGATGGGCGCTCCGGGGCTGTGGTGCTTTCCGATCCCCGTTCGGCGTTGGCCGATGCTTTCCGCCGCCTCCGCGTGGTGCTTTCCCCGAGCCCGCAGAGCGGCCGGGTGCCATCGATTCTCTTCACCTCCGCCACCGCGGGGGAGGGAGCCTCCTTCTGTGCGGTGAACCATGCGGTCTCGCTCGCGTTGGAGGGCCATCGCACCTTGCTGATCGATGCCGATCTGCGGACTCCGGGCATCAGCCGCGAGCACCTGCGCGAGCGGGCCGGCCACCTCGGACTCGGCGGCTACCTCGAAGGACGGGCCACCGCTGCCGACGCCTGCGTCCGCACACCGGTCCCGGCGCTCTACCTCATTTCCTCCGGTGAAATGCGCGGGGATGCCTCCGAATTGCTGTCCCGCACCCGGCTTCCGGCCTTGCTGGAAGAGGCGGGCAGTTGGTTCGACCGCGTCGTCATCGACGCTCCGGCCGTGCTCGGATCCAGCGACGCCCAGGTCGTCGCACGCAGCGCCGACCGGACCTGCCTGGTCGTCGGCGAGGCAGGCGCGAACCGCCGCGAGCTGCGCGAGGCGGCCAAACACCTTCGCGATGCCGGCGGCAATCTCGTCGGCTTCATCTGGAACGAGCATCCGGTTGGGCCCGGCGAGGCCCCTTCGCTGGCCGTCGCGCGGGAGGGAATCGCAGGTAATTCCCACGACGACTTGATTGTTTCTCCCCCTAACCGCACTTCATCTTGACATTTAAGACCTCTGCGCAATGATGCGGGTCCCTCACCGCGTTTAGCGGCGCGTAGACCGCTCCCCAAGCTGTCCCCCCCACCCCCCAAAATGAACCTCACGACACCCCCCCGGTCGTGCGAATCTCCCGTTTCTACGGGAACCGCGCCTGAACGAAGGCAGCGTTTGTTTACGCTGCGTCACCGCCATCGTACTTGGATGGCGCACCAGAAACTGGTCGCCCTGAGTTTCCTCGGCGATTCCGCGATCGTTCTCTTCAGCCTGCTCTCGGCGTATTTGCTGCGATTCGAGACCAGCTTCCGCGAAGTGGGCGTGCTCGATCATGCGATCGACATGCGCGACTACGCCGGCCACGTCATCCTGGGCGGCGTGCTGATGATCTTCCTGCTGGCGAATTTCCGCGCCCACGATCCCCGCAATTTCCTGGCGATCCGGCGTACGCTTTGCCTGGTTTTCAAGTCGGTCGCGATCTGGCTGGTGCTGTTCCTCGGCTTGGCGCTGCTTTTGAAAATCGAGCCGCCGATCAGCCGGATGTATTGCATCATCGGCGCGTCGCTCGCGGTCGTTTCCCTGAGCCTCTGGCGTTGGGTGCTCTATTGCCTGCTGCGCCGTGAACCGATCGCCTCCGCGTTGCGGCAGAAGGTGGTGTTCGTGGGTTGGAATGAGGACTGTGAACGCGGTGCCGCCCGTTTCTCGGAAGGTCGGGCCCATGCGTTCCAGGTCCTCGGCCGGATCGCCACGGATCGCGATGAAGCGACCGTCGGTGACGTGCCGGTCCTCGGGGATTTCTCCGACGCCCGCCATCTGCTTCGCGAAACCGGAGCCGATGTGGTGATGGCCGTGGATGGTGCCCTCGATCGCGTCCAGATGATCGAACTGGCGGAGACCTGCGGCAAGGAGTTCATCGACTTCAAGCTGATGCCCAGTTGCTTTCAGGTGCTCGTCTCCGGTCTCCAGCTGGAAACCGTCCACGGGGTGCCGGTTCTCGGTGTCGGCCACCTGCCGCTGCACCACGCGATGAACAACGCCGCGAAGCGCGTCACGGATGTGCTGGGTGCGCTCTTCGGGCTTCTTTTCTTCGCCCCGATCATGGCGATCTTCGCGGGCCTCGTTTATCTCGAAAGCCGCGGTCCGGTGATCTACCGTCAGCGCCGCATTGGCCTCAACGGCAAGCCTTTCGAAATCCTGAAAATCCGCAGCATGAAGCTCGATGCCGAGTCCGGCGGTGCTCCGGGTTGGACGGTTTCCGACGACCCGCGCCGTCTCAAGGTCGGAGCCATCATGCGCGCCTGGAACATCGATGAGCTGCCGCAGTTCTGGAACGTGCTGCGCGGCGAGATGAGTCTCGTCGGTCCGCGTCCGGAACGCCCGGAGCTGATCGAGGATTTCAAGGAGGACATCCGCTACTACAACGTCCGTCACAACGTGAAGCCCGGCGTGACCGGCTGGGCCCAGGTCAACGGTCTGCGCGGGGACACCTGCCTGCGCGAGCGCGTGAAGTTCGACCTCGACTACATCGAGAACTGGAACTTCTGGCTCGATGTCCAGATCATGTTCCTGACTTTCTTCAAGCGTAAGGGTGCCTGCTGATCGCGGCTTCCCAGCCCGCGCCGGATGTTTATGATCGACCCCGTGGAAACAACGGAGGCTGTCGATCACGGCGCGCGGCGGGATTTGTCGATCCGGCTCGCCGTGCTGACCTCCTTCCTTTCGAAGGGCGGCACGGTGCTTCTGCAACTCATCGCCTTGCCCGCAGCCCTGCGGGTGATGGGCCGCGCGGAGTTCGGGATTTTCGGCACCGTGAGCACCGCGCTCGCCACCGTCCATCTGTTGGAGATCGGTATCGGCCCGGCCCTGGCCCACGGCATTTCCAAGGCAGGGGCCACGGATGACCACGATCTCCGCCGCCGTCTTGCCTCGACCGCATTCTTCTTGGTCGCGGCCATCGGAGTGCTGGCGGGGCTGTTGCTCAGCGGGGTTCTGCTGACCGTTCCGATCACCTCGCTCTTCGGCGAAAAGTACGCAGGCACGGAGGCGGCGATGCGGCCGGCCTTGTGGCTGGGCCTCGGTCTTTTCCTCGGGCTCTATCTGCTCAACCTCACCGACCGGCTCCGTGAGGGGCTTCTGGAGGTCGCCTCCACCAATACCTGGGGCGCGGCGGGCAATGTGCTGGCGGCGATCGCCGTCGGCATCGGCGTATTATGGATTCCCGAGGTGTGGTACCTGGTCCTCGCCGTCCATGGCTCGGTGGTCCTGGCGAAACTGGGGAACACCGTCTCGCTGTGGCGACGGCACGTCGATCTGCGACCGCGGCTGAAATCCCTCGATCGTTCTTTGGCGCGTCTGCTGGTGAGCGATGGAGCGGCGTTCGCCACCTGCGCCCTGCTCGTGGGTTTCGTCGAATACAACGTCTGCACTTGGCTGGTCGGGCACCGCAGCGGACCCGACGTCGTCGCGCTCTACATGATCTTCGTGCAGGTCAGCGTCATGCAGCTCGGCTTTGTCATGATGCTCAGCACGCCCACCTGGCCGGCCGTGGCCGAGGCGCTGGCCCGCGAGGATGTCGCGTGGGCCCGCCACGCGTCGAAGCGGCTTTACCTGCTCGGGATGGGTTTCGCGGCGTGCGCGGCGGTGGGGTGGGTCACGCTCGGTCCGTGGGTGTTGCACCTGTGGCTGGGCGATGAGTTCACCGGCCTGCCACGGACGCTCATGGCCGCCTTCGCCTTCTACTTCGCCGCCCACGCGTGGCGGCACCTCAATCACGTCCTGATGATCGGCACCGGCCAGGTCAGAACGCTCGCCCGTATTCAGCTGGTTGAAACCGCCCTCGTGGCGGTGGCCGCGTGGTGGGCGCTCCACCGCGGTGGTGTCGATGCCATGCTGGTCGCCATGGGCGTCACGATTCTCGCCGTGACGGGCTGGCTTCTTCCGATCCGCGTGAAGCGGGGGCTCAATGGTTGAAGAGGAACTCCTTCGAATTGAGCAGCGCCCAGAAGATGTCGTTGAGGATTTCGTGGGTTTCCTTGCGGTTTCCGGCAGCGGCCAGTTCCTTGCCGAGGGCGTTGGCTTCGGCGGTGGTGGGCTCGCGGCCGAGGGTGCGGAGGTAGAGCGCGTTGACGATCTCTCGGGGCTCCGTTTTCTGATCGAGCAGACGTTTGATCACCGGGCTGCGCTGGATGCGCTGATGGGTGGCGTCGCCATTGAGAAGGTGGAGCGCCTGGGAGAGGTTCGGCTCCATTTTCACCTCGCAGGAGCAAACGGTGGCGCGGGAGGCGCGACCGAAGGTGGTGAGGAAGTAGTTCGAAGTGTTGCCGTCGGCGATCTGCACGGCGCGCGCGCCCAGCGGCAGGCCCTTGAATTTGTTCGGTGTCCCGGTGACCTGCGAGATGGCGTCGAGCAGCACTTCGGCACGTTGGCGGCGGATCAGGGCGTGGGAAAAGTTCCGCTCGTCGGTGGCGTTGGTTTCGTTCGTCCGGGTGGAGAGCTGGTAGGTCCGGGAGGTGCAGATCCCGCGCACGATACGGCGGATGTCGTAGTTGGATTCCACGAACTGCCCGGCCAGCGCGTCGAGGAGTTCCGGATTCGAGGGCGGGTTGGAGACGCGGACGTCATCGACCGGATCAGTGATGCCGACGCCGAAGAAGTGCGCCCAGGTGACGTTGACGACGTTGCGTGCGAACCACGGGTTCTCGGGAGAGGCGAGCCAGTGGGCGAGGGCTTCGCGGCGTGAGTGCCCTCCGAAGTCATCCGGCGTCGGTGTGCCGAGGAAACGGGGCCTGGCGTTCTGCTTGGTGACCGGGTGCTGCACCTCGCCGCCGCCATCGAAGATGATCCTCTCGCGCGGGTCCTCGGCGGGCTTGCGTTTCACCTGGGCGAAGAACGAGGCGAAGCCGTAGTAGTCGTCCATCGTCCAGCGGTCGAAGGGGTGGTTGTGGCATTGCGCGCACTGGATGCGGGTGCCCATGAAAACCTGCGCGACGTTCTCGGTGAGCTTGAGGGTGTCCTGTTCGACCTGGAAAAAATTCGTCGCCGGGTTGTCGAAGGTGCCGCCCTCCGATGAGAGGAGTTCGCGGACGATCTGGTTGAAGGGGACGTTCGCCGCGATGCGTTCGCGCAGCCAGCCGTAGTAGCCGAGCGCGGCCTTGTAGGAGACTTGGTTGGGGCCGTTGTTGAAGGTCCGGATCTGGAGCAACTCGGCCCATTTCATCACCCACATCTCGGTGAATTCCTTGCGGGCGATCAGTTCATCCACCAGCGCGACGCGTTTGTCCGAGTCTTCGCTGGCGAGGAACCGGGAGCGGTCCTCGGGCGTGGGCAGACGGCCGATGACATCGAGGTAGACGCGGCGGAGGAAGACCTCGTCCGAGCAGACCTCGGACGGGACGATGCGGAGCTTGTGGAGCTTTTGGTGGACGTGGTGGTCGATCTCGTTGAACTCCGGCATCTCGGGGCGGGTGTAGGGCAGGTCTTTCGGAACGACGATGGCCTGGACGCCCTCGGTGAAGGTGTGGAAGCGGGCGAGCAGGAAGGCCTCGCCGCGTTTCGCGGAGGTGGCGAGGCCTTTGAGGTGGTCGATTTCGACCGAGTTGTCGTTGGAGGTGGAAAAGGACGAGAGCGGGGAGACGTCGCGGTCGGTGCCATCGGAATAGGTGGCGCGGACGGTGAGCGGTACCTTCAGGTCGGGGCCCTTCATCACCAGCTGCGGTGGTTCTACGGTGATCGACGTAGGTTGCGGAATGTCATCGGCATCGTAGGCAGCTCCGTTACGGATCCACTCGACGAGGGTGCGGTAGTTCGGACTGTCCTTTTCGAACAGTTTTCCTCCGGTGTGGGGAACCTCGCCGGTGGCTTTGGTGAGGAGCAGGGAGGACTCGGGCAGAGCGAGGTTGAGGCGGCGGCCGGGCATCTCGCGGGTGAGGCGGAAGTGGTCGCCCTTGGGATCGAACCCGTAAAGGGTGAGGTGGAAACCGTCCTGCCCGCGGGCCGAACCGTGGCACGAGCCGGTGTTGCAGCCGGCGGATGTGAGCACGGGCATCACGTCGAGCTGGAAGGAGACCGGCCGCGGTTCGGCGGCGTCCTTCACGACTACGGGAATCGTGGTAGCAAGGCCGCGGTAATCGATGCGCAGGTTGGTCTTTCCGTCCTTGAGCGGACGCAGGGTGGTGTCGGTGAGTGAGGCGAGCGCAGGGTCTTCCAGCGTCAGCTTCACCTGGCGGGTGACGTCGTGCGTGGCGGCGTCGTTGAAGTGAGCGAGCACGATCACGCGGTGGAAATCCCGTGACGTTTCGAGGGTGATTTTTTTCGGAAAGGCCTCGATGGAGGTGATGGCGGGATCGGGGTCGGCGTTCCATTCGGGCAGCGCGGTCTTGGGCCGCGGGGCCATGGTGACGCCCTCCGGCCAGGGCGCGTCGGAGGCGATCCAGGCCTTCAGCGTTTCGATCTCGACAGCCGTGAGGGGATCGCCTTTGGGCGGCATGATGTCGGGATCGTCCTCGCCGAGGCAGACGCGCTCGATCAGGAGGGACTCACCGGATTTTCCGGGAACGATGGCAGCTCCGGTATCGCCGCCGGTGAGCATGGACTCGCGGGTGCTGAGAATCAGATCGCCCTTGTTCTTGTCCGGGTGGTGACAGGAAAGACAGCGGGTTTCGAGGAGGGCCCGGGCGGCGGTGAAATCGTCGGCGGCGATCGGCGGTGGAAAAAGAAGGGTGGCCGAAGCCATTGGTCCGAGGAGGAACTTCATGGCTACTTGGCTTGGGCTCGGAGTTGTTCGAGGCGGGAGAGCGGCTTCTCTCCGGGCGGAGCGGCGGGCGTTTCGGCCGGCTTGTTTCCGGCGACTTCGGGAGTGGGTTTGTCGATCCGCAGCGTGCCGCCATGGCCGGTCTGGTGGAGCACGCGGTGGCCGTTTTCCGGGACCTCGATGCGGAGGAAAAGCCCGCCATGCTTTCCCACGGCGGCATCGGCCGCGACCTCGATGGGAAAGGTCAATTGGGTGGTGTCGTTATCGAACTCGACGGACTGGGTTTTCGTTCCATGCGGTAAACCGAGTAGTTCGGCGCGGGCCATGCCGGCGAACTCGCGGAGATGATCGAGCTTGCAGAGGACGGAGACGTGACGGCCTTGCTCGGTGGCGGCGAGATCGATGGAGGCGGTGAGCCATGGCTCGCTGACCCGCAGCGGGACGAGCGAGGAGGAAACGATGACCGGACCTTGAGGCGTGTCGGCCTCGGCGAGGACGGCGACCTGCCAATCGGCGGCCGGGGCATCGGCATTGGCGTTGATTTCGTAGTCGGCTTCCGTTTTCCCCTCCTCGATCCGGATGGTGGCGGGCGAGCCGATGCCGGGCGGATTCCAGAGCATGCGCAGCGTGACGGGCGCGTTGAAGCTCTCGCGTCGATCAAGCCGCGCGTGAAGTTTCAACACGCCGCGCTGGACCACGGGCACGGGTGGCGTGTCGAGGTGCAGGGTAAGGGGGGCTTCGTTCGTCACGGCCACGGCGATCTTGTCGGACTCGGTCGAGTGATACGGCCCCTGGTTGTTGATCTCGATGTGGTGGATGGTTTCGCGCAGCGGCCCGGAGACGGCGGGGACATTCTCGCCGATGGCACGGACGGTAAAGGGGTGCCAGCCGCCGGCGACGGGAGCCTCGGGCGCGGCTTCGAAGACGACCGGGAAGCTGTTGGTCGAGCGCGGGACGGGGGGGACGTGCATGACGACGCCTTGCGGAAGCGAGCCGGCTTCGAAGGAAACGTCGCAGCCGAGATTCGTGCGGGTGAGGTTGACGGTGGTGGCGTAGCGGTTGCCCCGCGGGATCGGGATCACCTTGCGGGCTTGTGAGTTGTCGCGCTCGAAGACCGGCAGGGCCGCGGAAATGGAGGGGCTGCGGCGGTCGATTTCGAGGCGGTAGGTGAAGTCCGGACCGCCGCGGTTGAGTTTGTCGTGGACGAAGAGGAAGTAGTCGCCGTCGGCGGGGCAGGTCCACTGGATGACCGGATCGGGCGAGCCTTGGTCGTCGTTGGCGGCGAGCCGTTTGTTCCTGGACCCGCGCAGAGAAAGTACGGCATCCACCGGAGACCGGAGTTCCCGGCCGCGGACGCGGATCTCGAGGTTGTCGTCCTTCTTCGCGGCGAAACGGAACACGTCGCGATCGCCGGTTTCGCCGAGGCGGCCGTGGGCGGCGCAGGGCAGGATAGGAAGGTGCGTGGCTTCCTTCGGGCGAGGGTTGGGTTCGGCTTCGACGGCGGTGGTGAGTGGGGAAACGAAGATCCAGTTGGGTGAAGGGGCGATGAGACCGTCGCGTTCGGCGAAAAGGGGGTGGAGACCGGAGGCGGTTTCGGGCACCAGGATCTGGCTCTGGATGCCATCTCCGAAGTCGAACGTGAGGGTTTCGCCGGGGCGCGCTCCGGGAGGGAAAACGGCGGAGGGGCGGGGGAAGGTGCCGAGGTGGAGGCGGTATTGGCAGGCGTCGTTGCCTTCGTACGCCGCTTCTCGTACGACGATGCGGTAGTCGCCATCCTCGGGCGCGACGGTGGAGACGAAGGCGTCGGTCCGCAGCAGCGTGGCGTCATCGCAGGCGGCGAGTTCAAAGCCCTTGGGATCGAGGATGGCGAGGTGGGCGTCGAAAAATGTGCGTCCGAGCCGCATCGCTTCGACCTCGGCGGAGAAGGCCTGGCCTTTCTTCAGGCTGACGACGAACCAGTCCTCGTCCTCGCTTTTGACAGTGCCATGGACGGTGGTGTTGAGCTCGATTTTCTGCGCTTGGTCGAAGGAGTTGTTCGGCCCGGCTTCCTCCGCGGAAGGTAGCGCGCCGATCCAGAGCGTGCGCAGGTAGGAGACGCCGCCGGTGGTGCGGAGGCGCAGCGGGTGTTCGCCCAGCGGGGCGTCGGGGGCCACCCGGATTTTCGCGATGGCCTGCTTGCCGTCGTCCTCCCCATGGAGTTCGAGGACCTCGATGCCGGGATGGTGAAAGAGGATCTGCTGCGGTTCGTGCAGCCGCCCGCCATGAAAGCGGATCTCCATCTCCGTGCCGCGCTGGCCGCCGCGGGGCTGGACGTGCTGGACATCCGGCGTGAAGGCGAGGGCGGGTGCGGCGAGGAAGAGAAGGAGGGCTTTCATGGCGAGGTGGAAGAAAAGCGAGTTTCAAACTCGCTCCCCATACTCATGCGAGGATGCTTTCGAGGACGCTGCCGCCATCGACGATCTCGATCGGGCGGTTGCCGGGTGCCATGAGCTCCTTGTCGGCGGTGATGCCGATCTGGTGGTAAACGGTCGTGGCCAGGTCGGCGACGCTGACCGCATCGGTATCGACCTCGCCGCCGAGGGCGTCCGACGAGCCGTGGACGTGGCCTCGTTTCACGCCACCGCCGGCGAGCATCACGGAAAAAACGCGCGGCCAGTGGTCGCGACCGCCGGTGGGGTTGATCTTCGGCGTGCGGCCGAATTCGGAGGTCACCATGACCAGCGTGCTGTCGAGCATGCCGCGCTCTTCGAGATCGGTGATGAGGGCGGCGATGGCTTGATCGACCGGTGGCAGCTCGCGTTCGACGCCGCCCTTGATGTTGTCGTGGTGATCCCAGCCACCGGCGGTCAGGGAAACGAAGCGCACGCCGCCCTCGATCAAACGCCGGGCGAGCAGCATCCGCTGGCCGGGGGCGTGGCGACCGTAGCGGTCCTTCATCGCGTCCGGCTCGGCTTTCAGGTTGAAGGCCTCGCGTGCGGCCTGCGAGGAGATGAGCTTGTAGGCGTGCTGGTAGAAGGCATCCATGGAGTCGAGCGCGTCGGACGACTCGAGGTGGCGGAAATGGTGGTCGACGGTTTCCAGCAGGGACCGGCGGCGGGCGAAGCGGTGGTCATCGACGCCCTTCGGCAGGTTCAGGTCCCGCACCTGGAAATCGCCGCGCGCGGGATCGGAGCCGAGTGCGAACGGACCGAAGGCGGAGGAAAGGTAGCCGGAATTGGCGAATTCGTTCGGAACCGAGGGCACGCAGACGTACGGCGGGAGGTTGTTGCGCGGGCCGAGTTCATGAGAAATGACCGAGCCGATCGAAGGATACTCGACGGCGGGCGAGGGGCGGTAGCCGGTGAACATGTTGTGCGTGCCGCGTTCGTGGGCGGCTTCGCCGTGGGACATCGAGCGGATGATCGTGGTCTTGTCCGCGATCTTGGCGAGGTGCTGGAGTTTTTCGCCGAACTGGACGCCGGAGAGGGAGGTGTCGATCGCGCCGAACGGTCCGCGATATTCGGCCGGGGCGTAGGGTTTCGGATCGAAGGACTCCTGGTGGGACATTCCGCCGGGGAGGAAGATGTGGATGATCCCCTTCGCGACGCCCTCCTTGGTTTCGTAGAACTTCTGGGCGGCGCTGGCTTTTCCGAGAAAGCCCGGGAGGGTGAGACCGAGGCCGCCGAGCAGACCAACGTAGAAGAACTCGCGACGGGTCGAGTAGCGTTCGAGCGGATTGCCGGGGCAGTGCGGTTTCATGGCATGAGACGGGTAGGAACCGTACCGCTACGGGGCGGGTGGGGTCGGCATTTCAACCGGCTTTGACGGGATTTTTCCGAACGTTTCGGGATCCGGCGCAATCCTCTTCTGCAATGCCGGCCTCCGGCTCCCGTATTCGTCCGTCCATGAACGTTCCCGCAACCCATCGTCTCGCGCCCTTCCTTGCCGCGTGTTTCCTCTCCATCGTCGGGGCCCGCGCCGCGGAAAAGCCGAACATCCTGGTGATCATCGCCGACGATTGCACCTTCAGCGATCTTCCGATCCACGGCGGGGAGAACGCGAAGACGCCGAACATCGACGCCCTTGCCAAGCAATCGCTGGTCTTCGACCGCGCGTACGTCGGCATGGCGATGTGCTCGCCCTCGCGGTCCGAGCTCTACACCGGGCGGCTGCCGCTGCGGAACGGCTGCGCATGGAATCACGGCATCTCGCGACCCGGCACGCGCAGCATGCCGCATCACCTCCGCGGGCTCGGTTATCGAGTGGGCCTTGCGGGGAAGACCCACATCGGCCCGCGGAAAGTCTACCCTTTCGAGAAGGTCCCGGGCTTTGATGACAACTGTGTGCGCAATCCCACAGATCCGCACGACCTTGCCGGGGTCCGCGACTTCATCACGCGGGAGGGCGATCAGCCATTCTGCCTCGTCGTCGCCCTCGTGGAGCCTCATGCCCCGTGGGTCATGGGCGACCGCTCCGCCTACCCGCCGCGTCGGCTGAAGTTGCCGCCCTATCTCGCCGACACCCCGCGTACCCGGCAGGATTTCGCCGCCTATCTCGCGGAGATCACCTTCATGGATTTGCAGGTGGGAGAGCTGCTCGCGCTGCTGGATGAAACCGGAGCCGCGGACGAGACCCTGGTGCTTTTCACCAGTGAACAAGGCGCCCAGTTTCCCGGCAACAAATGGACCAACTGGGACAGCGGCCTGCACACATCGATGGTCGTTCGCTGGCCCGGCGTGACCCGTGCCGGAACCCGCACCGCCGCGCTCGTCCAGTATGCCGATGTGCTACCGACCTTCATCGAGGTCGGCGGTGGCGTGCCCGATCCGGACCAGTTCGATGGCTCCAGCTTTGCCGACGTCTTGTGGGAGAAATCCGATCGCCACCGCGATTTCGCCTACGGCATGCATAATAACTACCCGGAAGGCCCGCCGTATCCGATCCGCTCGGTCACCGACGGCGAGTGGCGCTACATCCGCAACCTCACGCCGGAGCGGATCTACATCGAGAAGCACCTCCTCGGCCGCACCGAGCACAATGGCTACTGGCCGACCTGGCTATTCCACGCTGCCGAAAACCCGCGGACGCTTCGTCTCGTCGAACGCTTTCTCCGCCGCCCCGCCGAGCATTTGTATCATACGGGCGAGGACCGCTTTGAAATGAACAACCTGGCCGGAGATCCCGATCATGCTGAAATGAAGGCGCGTTTGGCCGAAGCACTCGACCGCCACCTCGCCGATCAGCTTGATCCCGGCCCGCCGCTGGACACACCGGAAGCCCACCGCGCCGCCGCCGATCTCAAGCCCGCCTTTCCGGGGAAACGCTGAAGACCGCGATTTGGACGGTGCGAGGGGGGCGCGCTTGCGTCCGATGGACGGGATTCTTCAGATCCTGCGCATCAGCGGTGATCGAGTTGGCTTTTGGTGACCAACTGCCTTCTGAGCGAGGCGGCGGCGGCGATGTCGCCGGTCTCTTCGAGGATATTTGCGAGGATGCGGATCGTGTCGGGATCGGCTGGCATGAGGCGGAGCGCGTTCCAGAGAGACGCCGTGGCTTCGTCGAGGTGCCCGAGCTTGGCGAGACCGGATCCGAGCACGGTGTGCGCAAAAGGAATGTCGGGGCGAAGATCGATGGCTTGCCGGGCCTCCGCCACCGAAGTTTCCAAGTCGCCTTGAGCCGCTGAAGAAATCGAAAGCCCGAGCCGGACCAAGGGATCGTCGGGGAGCTCGGTCGCCATCCGGCTGGAGAGTCGCGACAGCCGTTGCCAGTCCCGGATCCGGTAGAGAAGCAGGGCGAGATCGAGAGCGGTGGACGGATTGATTTCATCCAATCGGAGCACTTCGTCCAATAGAGGGATTCCCCTCCGGGAATCCTTTTCCAGAAAGCACGTCCACGCATCGAGCACGCCGAGAGCCCCGGGTGGGTGGGAATAATGTTTCAGGATTTCCAGCACCTCGCGGGCGCGAGCAGGCCTTTTCAGTTCGAGTAAACAACGGGCGTGAGTGCGACCGTAGTCCGGGTGCTCCGGATAGCATTGGAATACGTGATCAAGATGCTTGGACGCTTCCTCAAGCAGGTTGGCATCCATCAGGCTGCAAGCGAGGTTCCAGTGTTCCTCAAGATGGTCGGGCCCTGGTCCGGGAGACGGGAGAAGGCGTGTCTGGCGGCGACGCCGGGACGTCTCGCGGCGAGTTGGCATTGCCAACCAAGCATCGAGAAGCTTGCCCTCCATTTTCGGCGGCACTGCGACCCCGCGGCTGGCGAGAAGAGTGGGGGCGATATCGAGGATCGAGGCACCTCCCGGGCCGGCGGAAGGCAGGAGGCCGCAACCGGCGAGAATGGCTTCGGCCCGCGCGGCCCCGGGCTCCGGCCGCGAGAATGACTCGCTGCGCAGGGAAACCAACAGCATCCGATGAAGAGGACCTGCCAACTGGGTTAATCTTGCGACCATCATCGTGAGCAAGCCCGCACCACTCGACTCCGGAAGGTCGAAGCGTTCGCAGAGATGGGCGGGAAATACGAATCTCACCGATGCGACGGTCCACTCGCCCCGCTCCATGGCTTCGGTGATATGGAGATGCGTGGTGAACGCTTCCGCCAGGATCGACCGGGCCCACTCCAGCAGCTCTTCGCCGGCGTGCTTTAACTGCGGGGGCGAGAGGATTTCGCGTAGGATCGAAGCATCGATGTCATCCGGCATGACCGCGACGTCTGGTGGATCGTAAGCGATTGGGAAAGGAGGAAGCAGCGTCGCCCAACCCGCGCTCGCCACGCTTTCCCCGGGTGACGATGCCAGCAGCTCAAGGCAGGATCCCTGAATGGCCCGAGACGAGTCTGGGACCAGCCGGCCGTGGTGGTGGGCGCGCAGGCTGGTCAGCAGGGAGTCTTCCAGTGCTTCCCCGAAGCGGGGGGGTGGCAGGCTCAGCGACAGAACGGTGGTTTGACCATAGCTTGCATTCATGGCGCTCACGAGCCGGGTGAAGCCGGCCGGATCCAGTCCTTCGATCACTACCAGAATCACCGGGAAAGGCTTCATGCGGGAATGGGGCGGGGGGTTAACGAAAGACTCCAGACCCACGCGGCAGGCAACTCCTCGGCGTCGAGCCGGCGGGCGAGGCTAAGAGTCTCGCGGTGTTCGTCGGGACGGGCTTCGAACTCGCAGAACGCAACGCTCGGAGGCAACCGTCTCTCCAGTTCGTGAAGCAACAACAGATTTCCCAGTCCTCTTCCCCCGGGAAAGTCTCTTGCCACCGCGCGTACATGAAAGCTGACGACGTCCCGCGAGGTCCGATGAAGGATCGCCACGGCACCAACCGTGTCTCCATGAAGGATGACCAGAGACAAGTCCTCCTGGCAGCCACTGCGAAGCAGGCCGTCCTCAAGGGAGAACGAAGCCAGTAACGGGGCCACCAAGGCGGGATGAACTTCGCGGAGGGTTTTGAAATGAATCGGGAGGGAGGTTTTTCTCGATCCGATGAGACGGGATCGCCCGAGTCGTTGACGGATGCTGCTGATCCGGATGCGGAAACGATGCTGGGCAGGTGAGGGGGAAAAACCGGCGGATCGCAATGCCCTCGCCGAAGGATGCTCGAAGGGAAAGGCTCGTTCCGTTCGAAGCCCCGTTTCTCCTTCCTGCCGGACCTGGGAGACGAAGGATAAGATCAATGAACGGGCGGAGTCCTCATCCAGGACCGGACTTAGGAAAATGAGGAATCGAGCGGGCCCCATGCCCGGAGTCGGCCGCCAGGTTGCGGAGGCAACGCAGTGATCCACCGCGTGAGTCCGTGCGAAAGCTGCCCAGCAGTGGGACCCGCTGTCAGCGTCCCCCGTCAAGCTGCGACAGCGGAGCCGTTCCCAATCGGTGCTTGGGACTCCACAGCGCAGCGTTTCCATGACGGTGTCAGTGCCCGGCGTGGCGGCGTCGGCGCAGTGTGGCCAGCCCCCCGGCCCCGAGCGCGAGAAGCGCGGCGGAGGAAGGCTCGGGGACAAGCTCGGCCGGGGTGGTGATGGCGACCCCAGGAGTGGTCTCGTAGCCCCAACGGTGCACGGTCATGGAAGAGTTGTTGGCGTCGAAGGTGAGTTCGATCCAGCCGAAGTGGAAATTACCATTGCCGGTATTGTTTCCGGCAACCCCGTCATCTTCTTCAAGACGGAAGCCATAGAAACCTTGAATCGTTCCGCCATTGTCCGCGGCGTCAACCTCCCAGTCCGTGTTCACCGTTGAATCGCCGGTATGAATGCCTCCAGAGGTGCCAAGATATGAGCTTCCGGACCCAATGGCATGGTTCACTCCGAGCCGATCCGGGGTCAGATTGTGAGAGGTGCCTTTGACTCCAAAGCCGAGCCGATCCCCCAGATCGATGGGCGTGTCAGGGTCAACGTGCGGGCCGCTCTCAATCGCAAGGGTGGTTCCCGATGCTCCTCCGTCGTAAGCATAGAGGACGAAATCATAGGGACCCAGAGCGTAAGAGTTGTCGCCTGGGTTGGTGTGGCTTACCAAGCCATTATCGACATCGATGAAGTAGAACTGTTCTCCGGCGGTGAAATCAATGGTGACGTCCACGGGATCATGAATGATCACGGCTCCCGAGACAGGAGCAATGACTGCTGCAGCGGCCAAACCGCCTGTTCTGATAGAATTCGTGGAACGATGGGTGGGTGCCGTGGATTTCATCGGCGTTTTTCATAAATGTGCATAAGCTGTCTTATCCAGTGAAAACTACACTGAGAGAGTTTTTGGGGGCTGAAAGACTTGTCTCCGGCCCGCCGCTGGACACACCGGAAGCCCACCGCGCCGCCGCCGATCTCAAGCCCGCCTTCCCCGGGAAACGCTGAGAGCCGCGGGTGGCGAAAACCTTCGCAAGCGGTTGACGGCGGCGCTAGCCTGCGGGCGGCTTTGGACGAAGAAGGCGATTTCACCAGGATTCTCAAAACGGCGGGTGCCAGGGGCGACCTTCCGTCGGAGGATCTGTTGCCACTGGTCTACGATGAGCTGCGCAGCGTGGCGGCGGCGAGGCTTCGGGGTGAGGCCGGCGGGCAGACGCTGCAGGCCACGGCGCTGGTGCACGAAGCCTGGCTGCGGGTGGCGGCAAAGGGCGGCCGGAGGTGGAACGACCGCGCCCACTTTTTCCGCGTCGCGGCGCTGGAGATGCGCCGCATTCTCGTCCAGAACGCCCGGCGGAAGGCATCGCTGAAACGTGGGTCCGAGTTCAAGCGGGTCGATTTCGAGGGCCTGGAACTCGCTGAAGCCGAGCCGGACGAGCGAATCCTGCTGATCGATGAGGCGCTGAAGCGGCTGGAAACGGAAGATCCCGACAGCGCGCGGATTGTGACATTGAAGTTTTTCGGAGGCCTGACGAATCAGGAGATCGCCGGTATGGACGGAGTCACGGAACGGACGATCGAACGCAAGTGGGCCTTCGCCCGCACGCTGCTGTTCGAGGTGATCCGGGATGAAATCTGAGACGTCATGGATAGCCGGAAGTCCACCCCGCCGCTGCGAGTCCTCTTTGACTCGCTGAGCCAGTTGGAGAGCCGCGAGGAACGCGAGGCGTTCCTGGATTTCACGTGCCGCGATGACCCCGGCCTCCGAGACCGGCTGGAGCGCCTGCTCGCGCTGCGCCACGATGCGCGGGAGTTCTTCGAAATGCAACCGGCCCCGATGGCCAGCAGCGACGAGGCGGATGATCAGGACGGCGACACCCGCATCGGACGCTACCGGCTGCTGGGCCGGCTCGGCGAGGGCGGCTGCGGCGTGGTGTATCTGGCGGAACAGCAGGAGCCGGTGAAACGGCGCGTGGCGCTGAAGATCATCCGGCTCGGGATGGACACGGAGAACGTCATTGCCCGCTTCGAAATGGAGCGGCAGGCGCTGGCGATGATGGACCATCCGAATATCGCCAGGGTGCTCGATGTGGGGGCGACGACGAGCGGCCGGCCGTATTTCGTGATGCAGCTCGTGGACGGTGAGAAAATCACCGATTACTGCGATGCGAAGCGGCTCGGAATCCGGGAGCGGCTGATGTTTTTCATCCGCATCTGCCACGCCGTGCAGCACGCTCACCAGAAGGGGGTGATCCATCGCGACATCAAACCCTCCAACATCCTGGTCTGGGAACACGACGGTGAGGCGGTGCCCAAGGTGATCGACTTCGGGATCGCGAAGGCGACGAACGCGGGATTGGACGGGCGGGCGACTTTTACCTCCGACGGACAGTTCGTGGGCACCCCTGCCTACATGAGTCCGGAGCAGGCCGCGGGCACGGCGCTGGATATCGACACGCGGACGGACATCTACAGTCTTGGAGCGCTGTTGTATGAGTTGCTCTCGGGACAGCCGCCCTTTGACCCGGTGGAGCTGCGCCAGCTGGGAGCGGAAGAGATCCGCTCGATCCTGGGTGAAAGGGAGCCGGCGGCACCTTCGGTGGCGCTCGGGTTGCTTTCGGAGGACGTGCGGGCCGAGGTGGCCGCCCGGCGGGGCTGTGAAATTCAGAAACTCTCGGGTCAGATCCGCGACGATCTTGACCGGATCGTGATGAAGGCGATGGCGAAGGACCGCCAGCACCGCTACTCGGGAGCGGATGCGCTGGCTGCGGACGTGCTGTGCTTTCTCAATGACGAGCCGGTTTCCGCGCGTCCTCCGGGAGGCTTCTATCGTTTCGGGAAACTCGTCCGTCGGAACAGGGCGGCGTTTGCGGCGGGAGTGGTGGTTTTCGCCTCGCTGGTGCTGGGTCTCGGCGCGGCGACGGCGATGTACTTCCGCGCGAACCGGGCGCGGGAGGCGGCGGAGCTGGCGCGGGCGAACGAGGCCGCGCTACGGCAACAGGCGGAGATCGGGCAGAACATCGCCCGGGCGGCGGTGCTGGTGCGTTACCAGAAATTTGCGGAAGCGGACGAGTTGCTGTCGGGCATCGGGCCCGCCGACATCGAGCCCTCCTTGGAAAGCGCCGAGGTCTCCCGGGCGCTGGGCCTGTGGCATGCCCGCGAGGGTCGGTGGAAGGAGGCGGCGAACCGGTTCGCGGCGCTGGCCTTTTCGATGGCGAGCGCGGACAGCACGGACAGCGAGAACATTTCCATCGATATCCAACCCGCGGCCTCGACCCTGTGTGCGGCTGGCGACTTGGAAGGATACGAAAAGCTCCGTCGGATGGCGGTGGCGCGGTTCGGTGGAAGCTCGAATCCGATCGTCGCCGAGCAGGTGGTGAAACCCTGCCTGTTGGTGCCGGCGGAAACAGAGGTTCTGGAGGGCCTCGCCCACCTGGAGGAGGTGATGTTGACGCATCATGAGACTCACGCTCCGGCCACTGATTTCGAGCGGAACCTGGCGTCCTGGCGCGAGTTCGCGATCGCCCTGATCGAGTACCGGAAAGGGAATTTCGAGAGAGGCTACGAATGGATCGAACAGTGTACGTGTGGAACTCACGAGAATCCGGCACGTGCTGCGATCGCGTGGGCGCTGCGGTCGATGCTCCGCCACCGTCTGGGGCACCCGGATGTCGCCCGGCAGGATCTTGCTGCGGCGCGGTTCATCGTGGCCGAGGCAATGACGGAGGACGGTGGCATTTTCGCTCACAACGAACCTGCCTGGCAGGATTGGCTGAATGCGCAGGGCATGATCCGCGAGGCGGAAGCGCTGTTGAACAGCAGCGATAGGGATCCTCCGTGAAATTTCCTGTCGGGTTTTTCCGTTCCATCGCACGTTCTTCGAAGGTCGCGCGTGCGGCCGTCACCCTCATTCTCCATCATTTCATCGAGCTGTGAAGTTTCTCCGTTCTTTCTCCCTTTCGCTTCTTTTCATTCCTTCCCTCTCCCTCGCGCACGACAGCGCCTTTCACTCATGGGCCGAGCGTCCGCCGCTCGGATGGAACAGCTGGGACATTTTCGGCACGACCGTGACCGAGCGCCAGATCCGCGAGCAGGCGGGGGCGATGGCGGAGCATCTGCTGCCGTCCGGGTATGATGTCCTGACGGTGGACATCCAATGGTATGAGCCGAAGGCCAAAGGTCACGCTTACACGCCGGGCGCGACCCTGGAGATGGACGAATACGGGCGCCTGATGCCTGCGACCAACCGGTTCCCCTCCGCCTCGAAGGGCAAGGGCTTCAAGCCGCTCGCCGACTTCGTGCATTCGAAGGGACTGCGTTTCGGCATCCACATCATGCGCGGGATTCCCCGGCAAGCGGTGGAGGAAAACACTCCGGTGCTGGGAACCGACCTGCGGGCTCAGGATGTGGCATTGACCCATTCGACCTGTCCGTGGAATCCGGACATGTATGGCGTGGATGCCACGAAGCCGGAGGGGCAGGCTTACTACGATTCGATCTTCGCGCTCTACGCCTCGTGGGGCGTGGACTTCGTGAAGGTGGACGACATTTCACGTCCGTATGACGACGTCCAGAAGGCCGAGATCGAGGCGATCCGGAAAGCGATCGACAAGACCGGCCGCAAGATCGTGCTGAGTCTTTCGCCCGGCGCCACGCCGGTGAGCGCCGGACCCCACGTGATGGAGCACGCCAACATGTGGCGGATCACCGATGATTTCTGGGATCGCTGGGGGCTGCTGCATGCGATGTTCGAGCGGGTGGATGCCTGGACGCCTTACCGCGGTCCGGGGCATTGGCCGGATGCCGACATGCTGCCCATCGGAGTGGTGGACTTCGGCCGGCCCACCCGGTTCACCAAGGACGAGCAATACACGTTGATGAGTCTGTGGAGCATCGCCCGTTCGCCGCTGATCTTTGGAGGTGACATGACGAAGCTCGATGATTTCACCAAGGAAATGCTGACCCACCCCGAGATGCTCGCGGTGAACCAGCGGAGCACCAACAACCGCCAGGTCTCGCGGGAGGACAATCTGATCGTCTGGACCGCGGATGTTCCCGACAGCGAGGACAAGTATGTGGCGCTCTTCAACGCACAGAGCAGGGGGGATCACGTGGATTTCGCCAATGCCGATTATGCCAGCCCGGTGATTGCGGGCGCCGGGCAGTCGCAGCGGGTCGAGGTTTCGGTCAAAGGTGGTAAGCGTCTTGTTCTTTTCGTCCGTGATGGCGGTGACGGGTTTGCGTTCGATCACGCGGCATGGGTGGACCCGGTGCTGCGGGGGCCGCGGGGCGAGATGAAGCTCACGGATCTGAAATGGAGCATGGCCAAGGCGGGGTGGGGTGAAACCCGTGTGGACCGGACCTGCGATGACAAGCCGCTGGAGATCGGCGGAAAGCGCGTCAACGGCATCGGCACCCACGCGGAATCGGTGGTGATCTATGATCTGCCGGAAGGATACGAGACGTTCACGGCCACCGGGGTGATGATGAAGGAAGGCTCGGTGGTCTTCGGCGTGCTCGTGGATCGGAGTGCGGAGGAGATTTCCGACACCAGTGAGGTGGCGGTGGAGTTCAAGGACATCGGCCTCTCCGGCAAGGCGATGGTCCGCGACCTCTGGGCGCGGAAAAACCTCGGCACCTTCGACGGCCGGTTTTCACAGAAGCTGCCTCTGCACGGAGCGGGTCTTTACCGCCTGCGGCCGGTGGAGTGATCCCGATGGCGATCGGAGGGCCGCTTTTTTTTCAGGAGCCGTGTCGGGTTTTGAACCGGCGCTGCACGTCTTCCACGTGAGACCGCTTTGGTGACCCGGACCCCCGCTTCGGGGGAACTCCGCCAAAGCGGGAAACCCGTGGAACCCTAAGTGAAGTCTTTCTGCTGTCGATCTGCCGCCTCTCTTCTTCTTTCCCTGTCCTGCCTCGCCGGAGCCGAGCCCGTTTTTCACGACTGGGCCGAGCGCCCGGTGATGGGCTGGAACAGCTGGGATTTCTACGGCACGACTCTCAATGAGGAACGGACGAAGGCCCAGGCCGACTACATGGCCGAAGAGCTTCTGGAGCACGGATGGAACCTCATCACGGTGGACATCCAGTGGTATGAGCCGAACGCGAGCGGCTTCAACTACGACGCCGATGCCACGCTGGTGATGGACGAATGGGGCCGGCTCACGCCAGCCACCAACCGCTTTCCCTCGGCGTCCGGTGGAGCGGGATTCAAGCCGCTGGCCGACTATGTCCACGCCAAGGGCCTCCGGTTCGGCATCCACATGATGCGCGGCATCCCGCGTCAGGCGTGGGAGCAGGACCTGCCGGTGAAAGGCACCGCCTACACCGCCCGCGACATCGCCGATACCTCCAGCACCTGTTCCTGGAATCCGGACATGTACGGGGTGAACATGAACCACCCGGGCGGGCAGGCCTACTATGATTCCCTGCTGGAGCTGGTCGCGTCGTGGGACGTGGACTTCGTCAAAATCGACGACCTGAGCCGCCCTTACCATCTCGCGGAGATCGAGGGCATCCGTGAGGCGATCGACAAGACCGGCCGGCCGATCGTGCTCAGCACGTCTCCCGGCGAGACCCCCGTGAGCGCCGGCCCGCACGTGATGCTCCATGCCAACCAATGGCGGATCAGCGACGACTTCTGGGACAACTGGCCGGCCCTCTACGACCAGTTCCAGCGCCTCCACGACTGGACGCCCTACCGCGGCCGCGGGCATTTCCCGGACGCCGACATGCTTCCGCTGGGCAAGATCCAGGGAGGCAGCGTGACCTCGGGTGGACGTAGTACCAACTTCACGGCCAGCGAGCAGTACACCCTGATGAGTTTGTGGGCCATCGCCCGCTCGCCGCTCATCCACGGCGGAGACATGACGCAGATGGATTCGTTCACGCTCTCGCTGCTGACGAACGACGAGGTCATCGCGGTCAACCAGGCCAGCACGCACAACCGCCAGCTCTTCCGCAACGGCGACAAGGTGGCGTGGGTCGCCGACGTTGAGGGTTCGGCGGACAAATACCTCGGCGTCTTCAACACGGGCGGCTCCGGCACGACCGTCGCGGTGGACCTCTCCGCGCTCGGTTTCACCGGCGAGGTGGAGGTCCGGTCTCTGTGGGAAACGAGCGATCTCGGCAGCGTGACCGGCAGCTTCGAGCCCACGGTGGCGTCGCATGAGGGTCGCTTGTTCCGCCTTTCCGGGCCCGGACTGCCCACGCCGTGGCTGGCTTCCGCCACCGGGTCGGATGGGGAAGTCACTCTTGCCTGGGAGGAACTTGCGGAAGCGTCGGCATACCATCTCAAGCGCGGCCTCTCGGAAACCGGGCCCTTCGAGCTGATCGCCGCAGATCTCACGGAAACGACCTTCGCTGATACCTCGGTGACCAACGGCACGACCTATTATTACGCCGTCTCCGCCACCGTCTCGGGTCAGGAGACACCGGACTCCGGAGCCCTGCCGGCTCTGCCCGTCGGTGAGGCGGGCATCATCGGCTGGAACTACGACCGCTATGGTACCTTGGGCGGAGACCGGGTGGCCGGCGTGGTGCCGGCCGCGAACTGGAACAACTCGTGGCCGGACAATCCGCTCACCAACCTGAGCGATGCCTCCGGCACCGTGACCTCACTGGATATCAGCTACGCTTCCTTCAACGATTACTCGGTGAACGGCGGCGGAGGTCCGAACCCCGGTCAGGATGCGGACGGAAGCTACAACCGCGAGTTGCTCAATGGCTACCTCAACGCCGGGCCTGCGGCGTGGGGGCCGACGGTCACCCGCACCTCCGTGACGCTCTCGGAAATCCCCCACGGTTATTACGACCTCATTGTCTATTTTTCCGCCGATGTGGCAGATCGCGAGGGTCAGGTGGGCGATGGCACCACCACCTACTATTTCCGGACCATCGGTCCCCCGAGTGTTTCCGGGACCGACGCCGTTCTGGTGGAAACGACGCAGACCAGCCCCGACAGCTACCCGGCCGCGAACTACGCCATCTTCACCAACCTCAGCGGAGTCTCACGGACGGTCTCCGTGCAGATGCGCGACAATGACGAGTGGGGCGGGATCGCCGGCATCCAGCTCGTGCCGAAGACCGATCCGCTGCTCAGCACCCGCCTTGAGATCGATGCTGTAGGCGGGGATCCCGCTTGGCTGTCGTGGCCCGAAGGGCTGGGCGACGTCCTGTTGGAGGAAAGCACCGATCTCGTCGAGTGGACCCCTTTCGACCCCCAGCCCGAGGCACCGCCGATGGAGATCCCCACTGATGGCGGTGCCCGGTTTTTCCGACTCACCCGCCCCTGAACAAAGAAACACAACCAACCCCGACTACCCATGAAACCCCCGATGAAAACCCTGCTTCCCTGCCTTGTGCTGGGAGCCGTGACCACCGCGTCCGCCGCCACCGTTAGCTGGAACTACGACCGTTTCGGTACCGTGAGCGGCGCCCGCGTCGCCGGCGTCGAGCCGGTGGCGAACTGGAACAATACGTGGCCCGACGACCCGCTTACCGACCTGATCGATGACTCGGGATCCGCCACCACGATCGACATCAGCTACAGCTCCTTCAACACCTACTCGGTGAACGGAAACACCGGGCCCAACCCCGGGCAGGACGCCGATGGCACCTACAACCGGGAGTTGGTCAACGGCTACCTCAATGCCGGCCCGGCGGGCTGGAATCCACCCACCACCGAAAGCTCGGTGGGCATCAGCCAGATCCCGTATGCCAGCTACAACATCATCGTCTATTTCTCCGCCGACGTGGCGGGTCGCGAGGGCGATGTGACCGATGGGAGCACGGTCTTCTCGTTCAACACCGTGGGCCCCGCCAGCGTGAGCGGCAGCAATGCGGTGCTCGCCCAGACGACCGACACCGGCGGCACCTACACCACCGCGGCGAACTACGCCATTTTCACGGGCCTCAGCGGAGCCTCGCAGACGCTCACCGTGCAAATGCGCGATAACGACGAATGGGGTGGCATCGCCGGCTTTCAGGTCGTGCAGGTGCCCGAGCCGTCCTCCATCGCATTCGGAGTCTTCGGTGTCGCGCTCCTCCTGCGCCGTCGCCGCATCTGATGCGCCATTCCTGATCCGCGGTGCCCGGCTTGAGGCACCGCGGATCTTCCTTTTCAAAACCCATCCTGCCTTTTCCTCATGAAAACCCTGCCTTCTCTCTGCCTCGGTGCGCTTCTGTTGGCGGAGGCCCACGCCGATGTGATCAGCTGGAACTACGACCGTTATGGTACGGTGTCCGCGGAGCGTGTCGCCGGAATCGAGCCGGTGGCGAACTGGAACAACTCGTGGCCCTCCGATCCGCGCACCGACCTGATCGATGACGAAGGAAATCCCACCACCCTCGATATCGCCTACACCTCGTTCAACAACTACTCGGTGAACGGGAACACCGGACCGAATCCCGGTCAGGATGCCGACGGCACCTACAACCGTGAGCTGCTCAACGGCTATCTTAACGCCGGACCTGCGGCCTGGAATCCGCCCACCACCAGCACGTCCGTCACCCTTTCCCAGATCCCCTATGCAAACTACGATGTCATCGTCTATTTCTCGGCCGATGTGGCGGGCCGCGAAGGCGATGTGACCGATGGTGTCACCACCTATTCATTCAACACCATCGGGCTCCCGAGTGTCAGCGGAACGAACGCGGTGTTGACGCCTACCACGGACACCGAGGGCACCTATACCACCGCGGCGAACTACGCCCGCTTCTCCGGTTTGAGCGGTGCCACCCAGACGATCACCGTGCAGATGCGCGACAACGACGAGTGGGGAGGCATCGCCGGCTTTCAGATCGTCGCGAACCTGGGCGTCCTGCCGGAATTCGGCTCCCAGCCGGAAGACACCTCGGCTGCGGTGGATGGCACGGCGGAGTTCTCCGCAGGGGTCGCGGCCGATCCGGCTCCGACGTTCCAGTGGGAGTTTTCCGCCGACGGGGTGAATGACTGGGAGGAACTTCCGGGGGAAACCTTCACCACGCTCGAACTGTTCGCCGTGCAATTCTCCGATGAAGGTTTCTATCGCCTCATCGCCACCAATGACAACGGCTCCGTGGCGAGCGATCCGGCTCATCTGGATGTCTTCTACGCCACCCCGGAATTCTTCGAACAACCTGCCAACACCTACGCGGTGGAGGGCTCGACCGTGGAGCTGACGGCGGACGCCTTCACCTATGGAAACCCCGGCTACCAATGGTACAAGGACGGCGAGATCCTGCCGGGCGAAACCAGCGCGACGCTCACGCTCGTCGGTGTGGGGGCGGACGACGAGGGCGAGTATTTCCTGCGGGTCACCGACGACGTTGAACCGGATTTGTTCGGTGACTCGGACACCGTCAATGTCTTCACCTATCAAGCGTGGGACGGGCTGGTCAGCCATGACCCCTTCGATACCTCAGCCGGATATGTCCTCGGCGAGCTGCCGCTTCAGGAGCCCGCCATCGCCGGCTACGACGGGCCGTGGACGGATGTGGACTTCGGCGATGCCGAGCCGCAAGTGATGGAAAGCTCCTTGGTTTACCCCGATCCTCTCTATCTCGGCTCCAGCGGCGATCGCGTCGGAAAATCCGCCGATGTCGAAGGGATCGCCGTTTCCACCAGCGGGCGTGTTTATCGCAAGCTCGCCCCGGAGCTGGTGGTGGCGGAGAATACCTCGGGAGTTCGTTACCTGAGCTGGCTTTATCGCCATGGAAACGAGGGAACTGCGGATGCGCCGACCGTGCACTCCGTGCTCTCGCTCTATCAGGATACCGGCGGGGTTGCTCCTGCGGGCGATGCCGCGCTGCGCACGTTCGAGGCCGGTATTTCCGACGCGGACTTTGGCACCACGAACTTCGCCTTCCGCTACAACGATTCGCAGGTCGGTGATCTCGGTGTGCCGGTGGATTCGGACGTCCACCTCTTCGTGGTAAAACTTGATCTCAGTGATGAATTCGCGGCCGACACGGTCACGGTGTGGCTCGATCCCCAGCTTGGTGGCGAAGGCGATCCGGCGGGGGGCGTCTCGCTGGAGTTCCTGGACGTTGCCTTTGATTCACTCGCGTTCTCCGACTATGCCAGCAACTCGATGGCATGGGATGAGGTGCGCTGGGGCAGCACCTTCGACAGCGTCACGCTCAACCCGAATCCACCGGACAACTTCGCCGCCTGGATCCAGTCCTATCCCGGAGTGGGTGAGATGGATGGTTTCGACGAAGACCCGGATGGCGACGGGCTGGAGAACGGCGTGGAGAACTACTTCGGAACCCACCCCGGTGAGCCGAACGCGGGTGTGACCGAAGTCGCGAGAAGCGGTAACACCGTGACCTTCCAGCATCCTCTCAATGCCATTCCAGCGAGCGATGTGACCGCTGCCTACGAGTGGTCGCTCGATCTCGCGGCATGGCATGCCGATGGCGCTGCGGCCGGCGGCGCGACGGTGGATTTCGAGGTCGTTCAGGGGAGTGGGATCGCGACGGTGACGGCGACGATTTCCGGCACCGTCCCCTCGAAGCTGTTCACCCGGGTGGCGGTCGCTCAGGCCGGACCCTGAGGGTTGCCTCCCAGGTCGTTTTCCCCACGAGGTTCAGGGTTTGTCCTCGTGGGGGAAACAACGGCCGGAATGAAGCTGTTCTTCCGCCAGCGGGAGATGTCGGCTTTCCGGGCGGGATCTCGTTGATGATGCAACCGGGTCGGTGGTCGCGACCACTCTCCCATCGACAGGCTTCATCTTCGATCCTAGGCTGTGAAAAACCCGATTTTGAGCAAACTCACGCGCATTCTGGAATCGGCCGGCGGACGCGCCCGGCCTCTTTCGGCGGAGCTGCTGCCGTTGGTTTATGACGAACTGCGGAACGTCGCCCGCGAGCGGATGTCGGCAATGGCCCCCGGCCAGACCCTGCAACCGACCGCGCTGGTTCATGAGGCCTGGCTGAAGCTGTCCAGCGACGACGCGCGCTCGTGGAACGACCGCACTCATTTCTTTCGCGCTGCGGCCCAGGCGATGCGCCAGATCCTGGTGGACCGGGCGCGGGCGAAGGCCACCCACAAGCGCGTGGTGAACCCGGAGGTTTTCGAAATGCAGCAATTCGACCTCGCCGACGCGACGCTGGACGAGCGCGTGCTGCTGGTGGACGAGATGATGACCCGGCTGGAACTGGACGAGCCGGACAGCGTGCGACTGATCACGCTGAAATTTTTCGGCGGCCTGACCAACCGGGAGATCGCGGCGATGGACGGCGTGACCGAGCGCACGGTGGAGCGCCACTGGTCCTATGCCAAGGCGCTGCTCTATCAGATGATCCGCGAGGAAACGGGACATGAAACAGCTGCCGTCGATTAATCGCCTGCTGTTTATCGCCGCGTCGGGGTTTTCCTCCGCTGAGGAAAGGCGGATCTTTCTGGAGTACGCCTGCCGTGGCGACGAGGCGCGGCTGAAGCGGTTGATGGCGTTGCTCAAGGCTCGGGGCGAGGCGGAGGACTTTTTCGAATTCCAGCCGGAGGTGGAGCCGGTGCCGGAAACGTCGGGAGACGGGGATGGCGGACTGGGTGCGCGGATCGGGCCTTACCGGCTGATCGACCGTCTCGGCGCGGGCGGTTGCGGCGTGGTTTACCTGGCGGAGCAGCAGGAGCCGGTGAAGCGGAAGGTGGCGCTGAAGATCATCCGCCTGGGAATGGACACGGAGAGTGTGATCGCGCGTTTCGCCATGGAGCGCGAGGCGCTGGCGCTCATGGACCACCCGAACATCGCGCGGGTGCTGGACGCCGGCACCACATCGTCGGGGCGGCCGTTTTTCGTGATGGAGCTGGTGGATGGCGAGCGGATCACGGATTTCTGCGACCGCAAGCGGCTCGGCCTGCGCGAGCGCCTGCTGCTCTTCGTGCAGGTGTGCGAGGCCATCCAACACGCGCACCAGAAGGGCGTGGTCCACCGGGACATCAAGCCGTCGAACATCCTGGTGCGCGACCACGATGGCCGCGCGGTTCCAAAGGTGATCGATTTCGGCATCGCCAAGGCAACGGCCGGCGGGTTCGACGGCGAGGCGACGTTCACGCGCCTGGGGCAGCTCGTCGGTACGCCGTCGTACATGAGCCCGGAACAGGCGGAAGGTAGTCAGGATATCGACACGCGCAGCGACATCTACAGTCTTGGCGCGTTGCTGTGCGAGCTGCTGACCGGGCGGCCGCCGTTCAGCCCGGAGCAGTTCAAAGACCGTGGGATCGATGAGATCCGCGCCATCCTGCGTGAGGAGGAGGCGGGTGTGCCGTCGAAACGCTTGCGCGGCAATTCCCCGGACGAAATCCGCAGGATCGCCGGGCACCGCGCAGCCGATCCGAGAAAGCTGCCCGGGCAACTCGCGGGTGATCTCGACTGGATCGTGATGAAGGCCATCGAGAAGGACCGCCAACGCCGCTACGGGACGGCCAACGCGCTGGCGATGGACGTGCGGCGCTGCCTGAACGAGGAACAAGTGTTGGCACGCCCGCCGAGCCGCGGCTACCTGCTGGCGAAGCTTTTCCGACGCAACCGGATCGCCTTCATCGCGGGCGGAGTGGCCATGTTCGGCTTGCTCGGCGGCTTCGGAGTTTCGACCTGGTTGTTCCTGCGGGAAAGGGAAGCCCATGAGGAGCAGGCGCGGTTGCGGGTGGAGGCGGAGAAGGCGCGGGCGGTGGAGATCCGCTTGCGCGAGAAGGCCGAGGCAGCCGACCTGGTGACGCAGGCGGCGGTGCTGGTGCGTTACCGCGAACTGGAACAAGCCGATGCGCTGCTGGCTGGGCTTTCACCCAGGCAGGTGCCGCTTTCGCTGGAGGCTGCCGACACCTTGAAGGCGGTGGCCGACTGGAATCTGACCCAGGCCCGATGGAAGGCCGCCGCGGAGCGCTTCAGCGCATTGGTGCCGGTGATCACCAGCGTGGACATGACCGATACCGACCGGATGTCGTTCATCCTGATGCCCGCCGCCACTGCCATCAAGGAGTGGGGCGAACCGCGGCAATACGGTCGGCTTCGTGAACTGGCGATCCAGCGGTTTGGAGATTCCTCGAATGATGCCGTCGCTTCGCAGGCGATCAAATCCGTCCTGCTGGAGCCGGCCGACGAAGCGACGCTGCGGGCGCTGCCGCCATTGGCGGAGGTGCTTGAGGAGGGGCTGAAGCGGCCTGAGATGGTGAAAGATCGCTATATTTCGGCGTGGCGGCAGTTCTCGCTCGCGCTGCTGGCCTACCGGCAGGGTCGCCTCGACACCACGGAATACTGGATTCGCCGTAGTTCGACGTCGCCGGTCGGCACCGGCTCGCTCACGGCATCCAACCGGATCCTGCTTGCGATGGCCGACCTTCAGAAAGGTCGGATTGACGACGCCCGGGCCGCTCTGACCGAGGCGCGCCGGGCCGTGGAGCGCTGGGAAAGCGAATCCTTTCAGCTCGGTTCCACGGTGGATCTTTGGTTCGACTGGGGCAATGCGCGGATTCTGCTGAAAGAGGCGGAACAGATGCTGGCCCGGCCGAGTGAGTAGCGGCGGGCATTATTTTCGGAAGCGGTGGAAAAAACGCGCCTCCCGTGTCGGGATTTCCGGCGGCTTCTCGTTCTTTCCGTGAATCCTCCATTCTGCCCCAGCACTTGCCGGGGGGGCTTGGGGGGTTCCGAAAGCCCCATATCCATGAAAAAGAATCCTACCTACCTATTGTTGCCCCTGGCGTTGAGCCTCGTCGGCACCTCCCAAGCCAGTTTCGTCCTGATTGACGACTTTGAAAGCTACGCCGACGGCGTGAATGGCACCACCACGACCCCGGCTTGGAATCAAGGATTTCCCGCCGGAGGATCCAATAGCGCTACCACCGTGGTGGGTGCTGATACCGGCAGCGGCCAAGCCCTTCACTACGCCCATGGTGGCAGTGGCGGGCAGATCAATTACTCCTCCGTGGGAACGATCGCGGCGGAAGGCTCCACCGGGACCATCTTCTTCCAATCCTACCTGGATGCCACCGGTTCCGACACGCTGTTCGCATTCGGGCGATCGGGGCTGGGCGCCTACGGAGATCTGGCGACGCTTGTGCGGGTGCCAAGCGACCTCATTGTCGAGGTGCACAACGGAGGATACGCCAATACCTCGACCACGATCGCGGCGGACACGCTCTATAACTTCTGGGTGGTGATCGACAATTCAGCCAACACCTCCTCGCTGTATTATTCGGCGGGCGGCCCCGGTGAAACCCCCACCCTGATTCAATCCGGGTTCGTCTTCCGGAACACCACCTCCGGGGACATCAATACCTTTTATCTGGGTACCAACTCGGGATCAGTAGGTTTCCTCGACAACATCTACGTCGATTCCACCGGCGCGAATCTCACGAACCCGGTCCCCGAGCCTTCCATCGCCCTGCTCGGTGGTCTCGGCGTGCTTGGATTGATCCGTCGGCGTCGCTGAAGAGATCAGCCCGAACTTCATCCGGGGCACGCGCGTGGCGCGTGCCCCCTTGTATTCCTCAACTCTTCCATACGCTGGGATGAAACACTCAGATACCCAAATCCGTGCCCTTCTCGCTCCTCTGGCGCTGGGTCTCATTGGTGCCGCTCAAGCGCAGTTCACCTTGGTCGATGACTTCGAAAGCTACACCGCTGGAGTCAACGGCAACACGACGACGCCGCCGTGGGTCCAAGGCTTTCCTGCGGGCGGCGCGAACGCGACCACGACGGTCATCGGACCCGATGATGCCGCCGGCCAGGCGCTTCGTTATACCCACGCAGGCAGTGGAGGACAGATCAACTACTCCAACGTCGGAACCATCGCCGCCGAGGGAGCGGTCGGTACGATTTTCTTCCAAGCCTACCTCGACGCCACCGGTTCCGACACCCTGTTCGCTTTCGGCCGTTCCGGACTCGCGGCCTACGGAGATCTCGCGGTGCTTTTCCGGGTTCCCAGCGATCTGATTGTCGAGGTTCACAACGGTGCCTATGCCAATACGGCAACCACCTTGGCGGCCGACACCCTCTACAACTTCTGGGTGGTCATCGACAACGCGGCGAATACAGCGACGCTCTATTATTCGGCGGGAAATTCCCAGGCAACGCCGATCTCCATCCAGGCGGGCTTTGCGTTCCGCAATGCAACGGCGGGAGACATCTCCACTTTCTACTTGGGAACAAATGGGGGTTCTACCGGCTTCATCGATAATATCTACATCGATGCAACCGGCTCCAACCTCGCGAATCCGGCTTTCACCGATACGGATGGAGACGGCCTGGATGATGCCTGGGAACTCACCTATGGCCTGGATCCTGACGATGACGGCACCACCGGGGAGAGTTCACCGGGTGCCAAGGACGGTCCGAATGGCGCTTTGGGCGACCCGGATGAGGACGAGCTGTCCAACCTCGGCGAGTATCAGGCAGGAACGGATCCCCAAGAGCCGGACACGGATGGGGACACGCTCACCGATGGCGAGGAAATCGCCGGCACTTTGAACGCGTTTGCCTCGGGAACCCCGACCGATCCCTTGCTGGCGGACAGCGATGGCGACGGCGCGAACGATTTCGAGGAAAACGGCTCGCTGAACACGGCTTTTTCCAACGAGCCGACCGATCCGAACGTCGCGGACACTGATGGCGACGGCATGGACGATGCCTACGAGCTGCTTTGCAATACTTCCGGTTCGGCGCTCGATCCGAACGACGATGGCAGTGGTGACCCGACACAGGCTCCCACCGGAGACCGGGACGGAGATGAACTGACCAATTTGGAGGAGTACCAGGCGTTTCCGCAAACCCGGGCCGATCTCGCTGATACCGACGACGATGGCCTGAGCGACAAGGTCGAGGATTCATTTGGTTCGTGGGGCGATGTGGAAGCGACCGGCACCGATCCCACGAACCCCGACACCGATGGCGATGGCCTACTCGACGGGGAGGAGAACTTTGATCTGAGCACGTTTAACGGCGGTCCCGGTTTCCCCGGGCAGGGCGTGACGCCCACCAACTCCGACCCGAACCTGGCGGACACGGACTTCGACGGGTTTTTCGATGGCTACGAGGTGGAGCAGGGAACCGATCCCGACGACGCGGCGGATTTTCCCACCCAACCCGAAGGCTTCCAGCTGGTGGAGGACTTCGAAGGGACGGGCATGGTCATTGGCCAGACGTTCAATGGCGTGAACGGTTGGGTGGCCCAAATTTCGGATGCCGCGGTGGTGGAGGATGAGCCGATCGCCGGCGGCGATCAGATCGGCTCCTTCGTCCGGCCCACGGGGCAGGCTCCGTCGTCACTCTATCGCTCGATCGCGAACCTGGGATATCAGGTGCTCGAGGGCAACACGGGCACGTTGTTCATGCAGCTTTACGTCCCGATCGGCGGCGTGGACAACAGCTTCGGATTCTCCGACGTGTCCGCTCCGGGCTTCGACTTCGGGGCATATGAAGCGCAGCTCGTCATGGCGGGTGCGGCGAATGAACTCCGGGTGCGCGATGCCGGAGCCTTCCGGGTGCGAGGCACCCATCGGGTGGGCGAGTGGATGAATGTCTGGATCGTGGCGGACAACGGCACGGATACCCTCAGGGTCTTCGTGCAGAGCCCGGCGGCGCAGTCCGGTCAGGTGGAGATCACGGACGATTTTGGCACGGATGCATACAACTTCCGAAACGGCACGCTGGAGGCGCTCTCCACTTTGTATTTCGCCCACAATGGCGGGACCGAGCTGCCGGTGCTCTTCGACAACGTCTATGTCGATCCCGGTGCCTCCAACCTCACCACACCCGCGGCGGCCAAACCCGTTCTGGTCACGGGAGCCCCGACGATCACCGATGTGTTTTTCGAGAGCGGCGATCTGAAGATCCGGTTCACGCCCGGCGGAACCGGCTTCACGCTCACCTCCTCGAACGATCTGGTCTCGCCCTTCGTCGAGGAAACCAACGCGACGTACGACGGGATCGACACCTTCACGGTGCCGGCGTCGGCACTGGCTCCGGAGAGGGATTTCTTCCGGGTGGAGGAGCCCTGATCCCGGGGTAAGGTCTCTGCGTGAAACGAAACCAAGCTTCTTCGCGACTTGCGGCCCCGGTCATCCTCGGATGGCTGGGGTTCGGCTCGTGGGCCGTGGCGGACTGGAGCCTGATTGAGGATTTCGAGGGGTTCTCACCGGGTGACAGCGGTGGTTTCAGCCAGATTTTCGGCGATCCGGACATCATTTCCGTGGTTTCGGATCCCTTGGTCGATGGTCTCGGTCTCGGCGTCACGGGAGGCGGCGGCGGCGGTCGGCTGAGCGGAAGCGACGCTCCCTGGGTGATCGCTCCCGAGGGAGGGAAGGGGACGCTCTTTTTCCAAGCCGCGGCCGTCGCCACGGGCAGCGATCTGCTGTTCGCATTCGGGCGTAGCGGGGTGACGCAGTATTCCTCGCTTTCGGTGCTCTTCCGCCTGCCCGCGGACCTGATCCTCGAGGTCCACGACGGAGGATACGTCAATACCGGGACCTCGGTCGAACTGAACACGGTTCACAATTTCTGGGTGGTCATCGACAACGACACCAACCGTTGGGATTTGTACACTTCAACCGGCGCGGATGCTCCTCAGTTGGTTCAAGATGACATCAGCTTCCGCAGCACGGTTTCCGGAAACATCGACACGATCTACCTCGGGACGAACTCGGGCTCGATCTATGCGATCGACAACATCTACGCCGACTCGGGTAGCGAGAACCTCGGCTTTCCGCCGATCTCCGCTCTTCAGCCGGTGGCGGAGACCGATGCGGTCGAGGTTGGCGTGGGCGGGGCGATCCGCTTCGATCCGCTGGCGAACGACACGGGCAGCCTCGACCCCGCTTCTCTGGAAATCATTGCCGCTCCGACGCACGGCACGGCCACGGTTTCGGACGGTCGGATGGTCTATCGGCACGATGGCGGCGTGGCGGCGACGGACAGCTTCAGCTACCGCGTCGGCAACCTGCCCGGAACGGCCCACGCCGAGGCTGTGGTGGCGGTCTCGATCCATGACGCGATGCGTCTCGCGAACTCGACGCTCCAGGTCCCGGCCGAGCCGCCCTCCGCGGCCACGGGCACCATGGTGATCGAGGATGCCCTTCCGGGGCTGACCTTTCCCGAGGCGATCGCCATGACGACCATCCCCGGCAGCCCTGAATCGCTGCTAGTGGCCAGCACCCGCGGCGACATCTGGTATGTACCGGACTCCACCGCTGCCAATCCGACGCGCCATCTGGTGCTCAATCTCGATTCCCTGACGAATGAAACCCGCGGGCGCAGCATCTATTCACTGGAGTGCTTTCCGGATTTCGCGACCACCGGCCACATCGTGGTGACCTATCAGGGCGACGCCACCCGGCTACCGCAGCCGACTTCGTCGATCCCGAACCTGGACAAGGATGGCGAGCCCTATTCGACGATCACCTGCGACCTGCGGATCTCCCGTTTCACGCTTTCGCCCGCCCATCTCGAGGGGGCGATGGATGGGTTGAGCAGTGGGGAAAACGCGGATGTTCTCGCGACCGAATGGCCGTATTTGAATCTCGCGGAGCAGGATTTTTTTCACTCGATCAACGACGCCAAATTCGGGCCGGACGGCTACCTCTACGTCAGCTTTGGCGACGAGGGCGATCAGGGTGCGCCGTACCGGAACACGCAGACCATCACCAAGGACCAGTACAGCTCGGTGATCCGCATCGACGTGGATCCTGCATCGACGAATCCGAAACCGAATCCGCACTACGCCATCGCCGTCGGTCCCTTGAATGGCAGTCACAGTCCGAACACGCCGTTCACCGATGCGGCGGTGCAGGAACCCAACTTCCGCGTGCCGGCGGACAACCCTTTCGTCACCCCGGCCAGGGGCGGAAGCTGGGACGGGTTTTTCAACGGGATCGACCACTCGGCGGTGCTCGATCAGGTCCGCGATGAGATTTGGGCGGTGGGCTTGCGGAACCCGTTCAAAATCCACATCGACCAGGAAGAGGGCAGCGGGGAGACCGAGGTGTGGGTTGGCGATGTCGGCAAGAACGACCGCGAGGAATTCACCGTGCTGAAGAAAGGCGGCAATGGCGGCTGGGCCTTCTACGAGGGCGAAATCCTCACGCCGGACCTGAACTACACGCCGCCCGAGCCGGCCGGCTCGAATCCCCATGCGCCGCCGGTTTTCGCCTACCCGCACACCAGCGGCAACAACTCCGCCACCGGCGGCATCGTTTACCACGGCACCCGGCTCGCTTCGCTGACCGGCCGCTACCTCGCCGGCGACTTCGGCTCCGGCCGCATATGGAGCATCAGCCGCGATGGCTCGTCGGTGGTCGAACTCACCGGGCTGCGCCAAAGTTCGAATCGCATCGTCGATTTCCATCCCGACCCGATCACAGGGGATATCTTCGTGTTGGAAAACAACACCTGGTCCGGCGGCGCGCTGCCGCGGGTCTTGCGGATCACCTTGCAGGAGGTGGCGCAGGAGGACTATCCGCAGACGCTCTCCGAGCTGGGCATCTTCGCCGACCTCGCCGACTTCAGCCCCAATCCCGGGGTGGTGCCCTACGAGGTGAACCTCCGTTTTTGGTCGGACGGCGCGGACAAGTCGCGCTGGTTTTCGATCCCGGACCTCGGCGATACCATGGGCTACTCGCGTGATGGCAACTGGAGTTTTCCCGAGGGCATGGTGTGGGTGAAGCACTTCGATTTCGACCTCGACCGGTCGCAGCCGGGCAGCCAGGTGAAGCGCTTGGAAACGCGGGTGCTCGTCCGCAATGCCGGGGGGGCGTATGGCGTTTCCTACCGCTGGAATGAGGAGGGAACGGGCGCGACGCTGGTGCCCAATGAGGGGCAGGGATTTCCGATCGACTACACCGAGGCCGATGGATCTCCGGCAAGTCTCACCTGGCAGATCCCGGCGCGGGCCGAATGCATGACCTGCCACACCGAGTCCGGCGGTCACGCGCTCAGCATGAACACGCGGCAGTTCAATCGCCCCGCCGCCCTTGCGGGACGCGAGGGCAACCTGCTCGGGCTTCTCTCCGATGCCGGCTACCTCGCCGGATTCGCCGACGATCCCGCGACGCTGGAAAAGCACCACCGCCCGGATGAGACGGACATCGATATCGAGGCGCGGGTGCGCTCCTACCTTGATGTCAATTGCGCCTACTGCCACCAGGCCGGCGGCAGCGCGCCGCCTTCGTGGAATGGCCGGGCGCATCTTTCGCTCGCCCAGACCGGGCTGCTCTACGGCGCGTTGCTCAGTGAGGGGAGCCCCTCGCTTTCCGATCATCTGATCCGGCCGGGAGATAAGAACCACTCGGCGCTGTGGAACAAAATCAACGCCCGCGGTGCGATCAACGGCACCTATAACGGCTACACGCAAATGCCGCCGCTTGGCTCAAACGTTCTCGACGAAGAGGCGATCGCCCTGATCGCCGAGTGGATCGATCATCACGCGAACGTGGCGCCCGTGCCTGCCAGTGGCAGCCTTGCCGCGGCGGAAGTATCGGAAAACGAACTGGTGGGATACCTGCTTGGAACTGCCTCCGCCGCCGATCCCGACGTGCGCGATGGCGTGGCGGATCAATCACAGCTCCGCTACCGGATCGCCGGTGGAAACGAAGCCGGGCTGTTCGGGATCGATGAGTCCACCGGCGAACTCGAGGTCAACGGCATTCTCGACTATGAACGGCAAACTCAGTATTTGCTGACCCTCGAGGTGGACGATGGCTTCGAACCGAACCCGGGCGTAACGCAACACACGGTGGTCATCGATCTGATCGACGAGACCGCACCCGATGCCACTGCGGATGCGAATGGCAACGGCACCTTCGACGTCTGGGAGCAAACCTTCGGTCTCGGCCTGGACGCTGCGGCCGATACCGACGGCGACGGAGTCCGGGATTTCTTCGAGTTTCTCAGCGGCGGGGATCCGCAAGTGGCGGACCAGCCGGCCACGTTGGCCCTCTCCCACCGAACCGGTGCCGATGGACAGCGCCTTGCCTGGAACGTCCGCAACGGTCTTGCGCTGGACGAGCACTACCAGGTGCAGCTCACCGACGGGCTCGACGTATGGACGCCGCTCGGTGCGGGCCAGTATGAGATTCTCTCCGTCACTCCGGTTTCCGCCGGCGTCTCCCGGGTTGAGATCCGCGTCCCGGCCTCCGGGCCGCGGCAGTTCCTGCGGCTCTCGGCACCTTGAGAGAAAAACCGGCCAGGGCTCCTCCATTAGGGAGCGAGCCGGGCCCTGCTTGGAACAAAATGGTTTTCGGGACCAGGATGGATGGGATGAATAGGATGGAAATGCAGGGAACCGCATCCGGCAGCTTCAAAATATCTCATCCATCCTATCCATCCTGGTCCACCAACAGCAGTGGTCCTCGTTTTCTCCCTAACGTAGCCCTGGAAAACCGGCGGCTTCGTCCGCGCCATGCGGGCTCATCAGCCCAGCGTTCCCGTTCCGGAACGGGCGATCTTGATGAAGACCTCATCGAGGTCGCGGCCGGCAAAGCGTTGGGTGATCTCCGCCGTGGTGCCCTCGGCGAGGATCGTTCCCTCGTGCAGGAAGAGCACGCGGTCGCAGACTTCCTCGATATCGCGCATGTTGTGGGAGGTGTAGAGGATCGCCGGATGGCGTTCGCGCTGCACGCGGCGGATGAGCTTGCGGACCTTGTCGGCGATGTCGGGATCGAGCGACGCGGTCGGCTCGTCGAGCAGCAGCAGCTCCGGGTCGTTGAGCAGCGCCTTGGCGAGGTTCACGCGGGTGCTCTCGCCCGCCGAGAGCTGCCCGGTCACCTTGTCGGCGAGGCGCTCGATTTCGAGGATCCCGAGCAGCTCGTCCACCTTGCGGCGGGGGTTTTTCACACCGTAGAGACGGGCGAAGATTTCGAGATTGGCACGGACCCGGAGGTTCCCGGGAAGGGTCGCGTAGGTGGTGCAGAAATTGGTGCGTTCGAGGATCTTGATACGGTGCTTGGCGAGATCGAGGCCGAAGACGTGGATCGATCCGGAGGTCGGCGTGATCAGCCCGAGGATCATGTTCATCAGCGTCGTCTTGCCGGCCCCGTTGACGCCCAGCAGGCCCACCGTCTCGCCCTTCGCCACGTTCAGCGAGACGTGGTTCACGGCGGTGAAGGAGCCGAAGCTTTTGCGGATTTCGTGGATCTCCAGCATGAGGTCGCGGGGCTGGAGGATCTCTGGCGAGAAGAGGGGGAAATGCAACGAAACAATGGGTGCGCGCGGTTCCGGGGCATCGCTTCGGGAGGGGATTTGCCCTCTTTCTGCACCCTTTGAAGGATGGGGACAGGTGCGGCTTGTCAAAAAGCTGCTCACTTCCGATATCCATCCCGCCGACTCCCCATGTTCGAACAAGCCTTCAAAAACCTCGACGACGTCCTCTGGAAGGAGGCCGGCTGCTCGTCGGAACTCGACTACACCGAGCAAACCTCATGGCTCCTTTTCCTGAAATACCTCGACGACCTCGAACGCGAGAAAGCCCAGCGGGCCGAATTGGTCGGCGAGAAATACGAGTACGTCATCGACGACGCCCACGCCTGGTCCACTTGGGCGGCACCGAAGGACGATGACGGGAGGCTCGATCACGACCTCGCCGACACCGGCCCGGATCTGATCGATTTCGTCAACAACGACCTCTTCCCCTACCTCAAGGGCTTCAAGTCCCGCGCCTCGGCTCCCGACACCATCGAATACAAAATCGGCGAGATCTTCGGCGAGCTGACCAACAAGTTCCGCTCCGGCTACTCGCTGCGCGACGCGCTCGACCTGATCGACCAGCTCCGCTTCCGCTCGCAGAAGGAGAAGCACGAGCTCTCCGATCTCTACGAGACCCGCATCAAGAACATGGGGAACGCCGGGCGCAACGGCGGCGAATACTACACGCCTCGGCCGCTGATCCGCGCGATGATCGCCGTGTCCAAGCCGAAACTCGGTGAGCGGATCTACGATGGTGCCTGCGGCTCCGCCGGCTTCCTGTGCGAGGCCTACGACTACCTCCGCCACGGGGCGGACGGGAAAAGCGGCGACAAACTGAGCGCCTCGCAGCTCGAAACGCTCCAGCGCCGCACCCTCTACGGGAAGGAGAAGAAGAGCCTGGCCTACGTCATCGCCATCATGAACCTCATCCTCCACGGGATCGAGGCACCGAACATCGTCCACTCCAACACCCTCGCCGACCACGACCCCGACGTGCAGGAGAAGGACCGCTACGACCTGGTGCTGGCGAATCCGCCTTTCGGCGGCAAGGAGCGGAAGGAAGTGCAGCAGAACTTCCCGATCAAGACCGGCGAGACCGCCTTCCTCTTCCTCCAGCACTTCATCCGCATGCTGCGCGCCGGCGGTCGCGGGGCGATCGTGATCAAGAACACCTTCCTCTCGAATTCCGACAACGCCTCGGTGGCCCTGCGCCGCGAGCTGCTGGAAAGCTGCAACCTCCACACCGTGCTCGATTGTCCCGGCGGCACCTTCCAAGGCGCGGGCGTGAAGACGGTCGTCCTGTTCTTCGAGAAAGGCGCGCCGACCCGGAAGGTGTGGTACTACCAGCTCGATCCCGGCCGCAACCTCGGCAAGACCAACCCGCTCAACGACGCCGACCTCGCCGACTTCGTCGAAAAGCAGGCCCGCTTCGCCGACTCCGACCGCAGTTGGTCGGTCAAGCTCGCCGACATCGACCCCGCGACCTGGGACCTGTCGGTGAAGAACCCGAACGTCGAGGAAGAGGACGCGCTACGGGAGCCGGAGGCGATCATCGCGGAGATCCGGAAGTTGGATAAGGAGAGTGAAGAAGTTTTGTTGTCGATTGCGGCCCTTTTTGGTGAGTGCGACAGCAATCTGAAACAACCCGGAGCGACGAGCCGATGAACGAATGGCCCAGTAGTACCCTTGGGGAACTTTATGAAATTGCCCGAGGCGGGTCGCCGAGGCCTATTAAATCCTTCGTTACGACCGCGCCAGACGGTCTGAATTGGATTCGGATCGGAGATGCCCCACCGGGCTCCAAGTATATTTTCAAGACCGAACAAAAGATCAAACCGAGCGGTTTGAAAAAATCCCGATTGGTGAACGAGGGTGATTTTATCCTCTCGAACTCGATGAGCTTCGGGCGTCCATATATCATGCGGACGACTGGATGCATCCACGACGGTTGGTTGGTGCTAAAGCCCCGGGAGAAGAGCTTCGATCAGAACTTTGCCTATTACCTCCTTGGATCGCCGTTGATTTTTCAACAGTTTGACCAACTTGCTGGCGGGTCCGTCGTGCGCAACTTGAACTCTGATTTGGTTAGAGGTGTAACGGTCCCGGTCCCGCCCCTCTCCGAGCAGGAGCGGATCGTGGGGATTCTGGATGAAGCGTTTGAGGGGATCGCGACCGCCACCGCCCACGCCGAACGCAACCTCCACAACGCCCGTGAACTCTTCCAAAGCGTCCTCCAATCCACCTTCCGGCAGAAGGGCGAGGATTGGGTGGAGACGACAGTTGGTGAGATCTGCGAAATCACCCACGGCTTCGCGTTCAAAGGGCCTGATTTCGCAAAGTCGGCCGATCCCGAGCTCCCGATCGTGCTTACACCCGGAGATTTCACCGAAGATGCTCGGCTCGATTTCGATCGGGAGAATACGAAGCGTCTGACGAGTTCACCCCCGAAGGACTACACGTTTGAGAAAGGCGATCTGGTAGTGGTAATGACAGACCTTTCTTCAAAAATGAAAATCCTCGGGAAGCCAGCCTTCATCGAGCGGGAGAACGTTCTTCATAATCAACGGATTGGGCGGGTGGTCTTTAGGAATGCTGAGGTGGATAAGAGGTTCCTGTATTACTACTTTCGAACACCGCACTTTTTGGAGGGAGTTAAATCCAGTGCGACCGGCACGATGGTGAAGCACACGGCACCAAAGAGGATTTGTGCTGCTGTTTTGTCGTATCCCGAATCATTTGCCACCCAACAGGCCATCGTCGCCAAGCTCGACGCCCTGTCCGCGGAGACACGGCGGCTGGAAGCGATCTACGAGCGCAAGCTCGCCGCGCTGGCGGAGCTGAAGCAATCCCTCCTCCACCGCGCTTTCTCCGGGAAGCTTTGAGACGATGCCATGAATCGGGATTACACGCTGACCGCCGACCAAGAGCCGATCATTGGACGGTTCTGGCTGCCTGGTGAGGAAGACGAGCACGAGTTTTCCGGTATTCTTCGTTTGCAAGCAGGCCAATCTGCTCATCTCGAAACTCACGAATTCAACGATTTGGGAATGTTGAACATGTTTCCAAGTGTGAAGCGGTCAGGAAATGGAGAGGGGCTGCATTTGCAGGGAGAGGCTTTCGAGGCTGCCCGGCGTCTCCCAGCCTACAAGGTGCTTCACGGGCATGACGAGCATGGGAAAAAGATCACTCTGCTGCGTGCGTCGGCAAGGTCCAGCCGGAGCACGCTTGCCATGAGCCGCTTGGAGTTTTCGTCCCAAGCCGTGATCTTTGGCGAGAACTTCGATCCTCAAGCAGCCTCGTTTGCAGGGCTGCGAATGCGGGTGGATCACCTCGACGAATGGTTGGGAAGGTGTGCGTTCCAGCACTTCAACGAGACCTTCTCTGAGGAAGACGGCCGCCGGCGATTGTCCAAGGTCACGATTCCGGTTGCGCGGAATGGCGCTATTTCTCTCGGGTTGCCGGGCTATCGGGGGAGTCGGTTTTTCTGCTCCTACACGATGAGCTATGACATCCAAAGATTCGAGATGAGCGGCTGCGTTTATCTGGACCTCATGTTCGAGACACCCCTGCCGTTCTGGGAGCTGATGGAGCATGTGCATCGCTGGGAGTGGTTCTTCAGTCTTGCCGCGGGAGATACGCTGGATCTTGCCTACCTTGAAATTTATCCAAGTGGTGGAGAGGATGATGGCTTTCCGAACGGAGGGTATCCGGTGTGGGTTCGAAGGAGGAATAATCCGACGCCTCGCGATTCCAAGTTTCGGAGCGAGGGCTTTCATTTCACTTATCCCGACACGGAGGCCGACTTTCCTGACATCGTGAGGCGCTGGCAGAATCTTCGGAATTCGTGGGATGCCGTGCTGCATCGATGGTATGCGGTGATGATTCCTCGGGACCTTTGGATCAACGAGCGATTCCTATTCTTGGCTCAGGGATTGGAATCCATGCATCGAGCCAAGCAGGGAGTCGCGGGACAGGTCGATTTGGCCACAGCGGCGAAGTGTGCTTGGGAGGCAGCCCCCCCGGAATTGAGAGAGATCCTGGGCAAGAAGCGGAATTTCAAGAAGCGCTACCGCAAGACCCGGAACTACTGGACCCACTACGGAGAGCCAAGTCCGGCGACGGATCCAGAGGTGCTGGATGACGACGAGCTCTTCTGTTTCACCGAGGCCCTTCGCTACGTCATCGAAGCGGCTCTGCTCACAGAACTTGGGGTCCCTGAAAGCTGTGTTCGCAAGGTCTGGAGCCAACGATGGAGAAGTCACCTTGTTGATTTCACCTAAAGCGCGTTTGTAGCCATGCCTCCCACCTTCCGCCACTCCGCTGCCTTCGGGAAACGAATCGAATTCTACGTCGTCGGTCTCATGCTCAAAGAGGGATTGGACGTTTATCTGCCGTTGGTGGACGACAACCCCATCGACGCCGTGGTGAAGCGCCCGGACGGACGCTTCGTCGAGGTGCAGATCAAGGCGCGGTCAAAGAACTGCAATTTCGGTGACGGGGCCCTTTTTGCCGCCCTGACGCACGAGCTCCGTCCGAATTACTGGTTCGTCTTTTACTCGGAGCGGATGGAGACGATCTGGATCATGTCGTCGAACGAGTTCATCGAGCATTCGCACCAAAACAAGAACGGAAAGAATGCCGGTAAACGCACGGTGTGGTTCAACGGCAAGAACACCAAGGCAGGCACCGAGCACGTGAAGCCGCAGTTCGAGAGGTTTGTGGCGTCGGATTTTCGGCGCATTCTGGAAGAAGATCCGGACCAGACGTAGAAGCGGACCGCTTGTTCTGGTCACTTGCCGGATTCGGGCTTGTCACGCTGCTGACGGAAATACTATTCACCAGAACATCATGCGCCTGCTCCATCGCCAGAAGCTCCTCCTTTCCCTCGTCCAAGCGGCGGGAGGGACGCTGGGTGCCACGGACGTGCAGAAGCTGCTCTTCCTCTACACGCGGAAGTGGGAGCGGGAGGCGTCATTCCAATTCGTGCCCTACCGATTCGGATGCTTTTCGTTCCAGTCCTACGCGGATCGTAAGTATCTGGAGCAGAAGGGATTGCTGGTGGTCGATGAGAACAACCGCTGGGAGATCACGGCCAAAGCCAAGCCCTTCGTGCCGCAGGACGTGACGGCACGGTTACGGATCTTCGTAGACCGCACGGTGCCGGAGCGCGGAAGGGCTCTGGTGGAGCGCGTTTATCGGGAGGATCCGTTTTTCGCCACCCGCAGCGAGATGCTCCCGGAAGTGATTCCCTCGGCAAAGGAGCGGAAAGACCTGCTTTCGTCGGTCCCTGTCCCGACGGGGCGAGCCTTGTTCACGATCGGCTACGAGGGCGACAGCATCGATGGCTACCTTCAGCGCCTCATCCGGAACCGTGTGAAGCTGCTTTGCGACGTGAGGCGGAATCCGCTGAGCCGGAAGACAGGATTCTCCAAGAACCAGCTTGCGACGTATTGCAGCCGGGTGGGTATCGGCTACCTCCACGTGCCGGAGCTGGGCATTCCCGGCCACCGGCGGATGGAACTGAACAGCCAGGCCGACTACGACGCGCTCTTCGCCGAGTATGAGGTGGAGGACCTCCCACAGCAGGAGGATGCGGTGGCGCGATTGGTGAACCTGCTGGATGAACATGAGCGGATTGCGCTTACCTGCTTCGAGAAGGAACCGCACTGCTGCCACCGCCACTGCGTGGCCGAGGCCATGGAAAAGCTGCCTGGCTGTCCGGTGGCCCAACACATCTAGCCGTTTCTCCACCATGGCCACCGAGCGTATTTTGATCACCGTCAAAACCTACCCGACGCTCTCTTCGAAATACGGCGAACTCGTTTGCACCGCCGGCTTGCGCGAGGACGGATCGTGGATCCGCATCTACCCGATCCCGTTCCGTAGCCTTGAAGAATACAAGAGGTTCGAGAAATGGCGCTTCATCACGGTGAACGTCCACCGGAACGCCAGAGATTCCCGCCCGGAGAGCCACAAGATCGATATCACCACCTTGCAGCTCGCCGAGGACCGGCTCGACACGAAGGACTGCTGGCGCGAGCGGCGCCGGTGGGTGCTGGGTGCAGGAGAGGTTCACACGAACCTTACGCGCTTGATCGAGCTGGCGAACCGCGAGAACAGCCTCTCGCTAGCCACTTTCAAGCCGGCACGGATGCTCGACTTCGTGGTGGAGGCGGATGAACGGGAGTGGTCGCCGGACAAGGTGGCCGCCATCTCGCAAGCCTCGCTCCAAGAGGAGATGTTTCCCGAGTTCCGCCCGGAGAAGCTGACCAAGCTCGTGGAAAAGCTGCCGTTCAAGTTTTCCTACCTGATCGAAGATGACGAAGGGCGGAAGTCGAAGATGATGATCGAGGACTGGGAGATCGGGGCGCTCTACTGGAACACCCTGAAGTCCTACGGCGATGAGAGCTCGGCGTTGGAGAAGGTTCGCGAGCAGTATTGGGACAATTTCATCAAGAAGGACCTTCACCTCTTCTTGGGGACGACCCGAGAATGGCACGGCCGAGGCAAGAACCCCTTCGTGATCATCGGGGTGTTTTATCCCGACCATCAACTGCAGCAGGAACTCGATCTCTTCGGTTGAGAAGACCAGAATGCTTCAGAAGCTCCTTTCGGAGCTGTCTTCTTCTGCTAGGCATACTTGCGCCTCCGGGTTAGAGCTAGCCCGTTCATGAACGAGTCCGAAACCCGTGCCGAACTGATCGACCCTGCCCTCAAGGCGGCGGGGTGGGGGGTGACCGACGGCAGCCGGATTCTGCGGGAGCGGAATTGCCAGATCACGCCGGGGCGGCTGCAAGGGGCGGGACAGCGGGCCAAGGCGGAGATCGCCGACTACATTCTGGTGTTCCGGAACCGCAAGCTGGCGGTGATCGAGGCGAAGAAGCGGGATGCTCCGCTGACGCTCGGGGTGGGGCAGGCCAAGCAGTATGCGGGAAAGCTGCAATTGCGATTCGCCTACTCGACGAACGGTCTTGGCGTGTATGAGATCGACATGGACTCGGGGAAGGAGGCGGAGCTTCCGGCTTTTCCGACTCCTGAAGAACTCTGGCAGCGGACCTTCGCCGAGGAGAGCGATTGGCGGAATCGGTTCGCTGCGATTCCCTTCGAGGACAAGGGCGGCACCTTCCAGGCCCGGTATTACCAGGATCTTGCGATCCAGCGGACGCTGGATGCCATCGCCGCCGGACAGACGCGGATGCTGCTGACGCTGGCGACCGGAACAGGAAAGACCTTCATTGCCTTCCAGATCGCGTGGAAACTCTTCCACGCGAAGTGGAACATCGGCGGCGAGCCGACGCGGAGGCCGCGAATCCTCTTCTTGGCCGACCGCAACATCCTCGCGAACCAGGCCTTCAATGCGTTCTCGGCCTTTGACGACGACGCGCTCGTGAGAATCGAGCCGGATGCGGTGCGGAAGAAGGGCATGGTGCCGAAGAATGGCAGCGTGTTTTTCACCATCTTCCAGACCTTCATGTCGGGCTTCGACTACGCGACGAATGAAGCAAAGCCCTATTTCGGAGACTATCCGGCGGACTTTTTCGATTTCATCGTCATCGACGAATGCCACCGCGGCGGGGCGAAGGATGAGAGCACCTGGCGGGGCATTCTGGAGTATTTCTCCCCGGCAGTGCAGCTCGGTCTGACGGCGACGCCGCTACGCAAGCACAACGCGGACACCTACGCCTACTTCGGTGAGCCGATCTTCACCTATGCCCTGAAGGACGGGATCAACGACGGTTTCCTGACGCCGTTCAAGGTGAACCAGATTTCGACCACGCTGGACGACTACGTTTACACGGCGGATGATGAGCTCATCGATGGCGACATCGAAGTCGGCAAACTCTACGACGAGGAGGATTTCAACAAGCGGATCGAGATCCGTGAGCGCGAAGCCAAGCGGGTGGAGATCTTCATGGGAATGATCGACCCGCGGGAGAAGACGATCGTTTTCTGCGCGACACAGCTTCACGCGCTGGTCGTGCGGGACCTGATCAATCAGATGAAGACGGTGAACGACCCGAACTACTGCGCACGGGTGACTGCCGATGACGGGGCCCTGGGCGAGATGCATCTGAAGCATTTCCAGGACAACGAGAAGACGATCCCGACAATCCTGACGACTTCGCAGAAGCTCTCGACGGGTGTGGATGCTCGGAACGTCCGTCACATCGTGCTCATGCGGCCGGTGAACTCGATGATCGAGTTCAAGCAAATCATCGGCCGCGGGACGCGTCTCTTTGACGGCAAGGATTACTTCACGATCCACGATTTCGTGAAGGCCTACACCCACTTTTCGGACCCGGAATGGGATGGAGAGCCGGTCGATCCTGAGACCCCGAAGCCGAGACAGCCGGGAGGCGATGGCGAGCCTCCAGTGCTCCCTCCCACCGGCGGCCCCGAGCCGGCTTCGCGCATGGCGCGGGTGACCTTGGCGGATGGAAAGGCAAGGCAGATCCAGCATATGGTGAAAACCAGCTTCTGGGGCCCGGATGGAACGCCGCTGTCCTCGGAGGAATTCTTGCAGCGACTCTACGGGGATCTGCCGGAGTTTTTCAGGGACGAGCAGGAGTTACGTGATCTCTGGAGCGACCCGACGACCCGTAAGCGGTTGTTCGAGGGGTTGGCGGACAAGGGCTATTCTTCAGAGCATTTGAAGCAGATGAGAAAGCTCATCGGTGCGGAAAACAGCGACCTGTTTGACGTGCTGGCCTATGTGTCGTTCGCGCTTGAGCCCGTGACGCGGGAGAAGCGGGTGGTGGAGCACAAGGATCTGATTTTCTCCCACTACGAGGACAAGCAGCAGGCGTTTCTGGACTTCGTGCTGGCTCAGTATGTGAAGCTGGGCGTTGAGGAACTGGGGGTGGAGAAACTGCCCGCCCTACTGGAACTCAAGTATCACAGCCTGCACGACGCCGGGGAAGCATTGGGAGAAGCGCCCAAAATCCGAAATCTCTTCACAGGATTCCAGAGACACCTATTCGACGGTAAGGAAACGGCATGACATTCAAGCGTCAGACCGAGAGTCGCGAAAGGGGCTTTGACGAGATCTCGAGGGGTAACCTCGATATGTTCTAACGATTTTGGCGAGCTCGGACCGCCCTCACTGCCACTTCCAGTCCGATCTTCTGATCCATTGGAGGGCTTCCTTGACGTCCACGCCCTTCCGCGCGTTTCGTGCAAAGAGCGCTTTCCGCTTGTCCCAGGTCCGCTGCTCGAATGAGGAGGGTTCGTAATGTTTCTCATACGGTGCCTGGTTGCCGACGAGCATGACGAGGAAGCCCTCGATGCCGAAATCGTTGGACGCCGGAGGCAGGAAATGCCGGGCGACATTCGAGGGCCCGGTTTCCCGGTAGAACTGAAGGAGCTCGGCGATGCCGGAGAGATCGGTCTCTTCCCGACACCGGCGCCAGAAGTCGGTGGTTCCCGCTTGGTTGAGCTGATAGTGGAGGCCGAGGAAATCCCGGATGATCTCCCAGTTTCGGTAGCGGTTTTCGTTGTAGAGCTGCCGGACGGCGGGAGTCGGCTCGAGTTGCGAATGAATGAGAAGACCGGCCAGTCCGCGGCATTGGGAGCAGATGATCATCAGCGCGGTGGCTTCCAGCGGCTCGACGAATCCCGAGGAATTGCCGATCGCGATCACGTTGTCCACCCAGGTGCGGCGATGGCACCCGGAGCGGAAACGGATGATTCGGGGCGAGTCCGGAACCTTCGGATTCTTCCGGCGGAATTCTCCAAACGCCGCGTCGTCTGAAATCATGTCCGAGCAATAGACATAGCCGCGATTCACGTGCTCTTCGTGCTCGATCTTCCAGCTCCACCCGTAATTCATCGCCTCGGCGGTGGTGTAGGCCATGATCGGCTCGTCGTCGCCGCGCTGCCATCCGCCCACGACCGCACGGTCGCAGAACAGGGTTTTGTTGAAATTCTCGAAAGGCTCTTCGAGCACCTTGCCCAGTAGTTCGCTGCCGAAGCCGCTGGCGTCCACGTAAAGGTCCGCCTCGATTTTCCGGCCATCGGTGAGGTGAACGGCGGTGATGCCTCCGGGCCCGCGTTGTGCGCCGGACATGGTTCCGTTCGTGATGACGACCTTGGACTCGATGACCTCCTTTTCCAGCGTCTCGACAAACCGGTGGTTCTCGATGTGAAACGCGGTCTTGAAGGGGATCACGGGACTGCCGTTCGCGTTGCGTGCAAAGGCCTTGCCGGCGCTCATCAGCGCGGACTCCGGATCGACATCGTTGAAATCCTCGTCGCAGTAGAAGCCGCTGGGCATCTTGAGGTCATCGTACTGCCGGTCGAGCTGGTGGCTGAAGGTGTAGTTGAAGATTTCACGACTTCCCCATTCGAAGCGGATGCCCAGTTTCCAGGTCGGCTGGGCCATCTTGTAAAATCTTTCCTGTTTGATCCCCAGATAATCGAAGAGGTGCTCGGGAACGTTCGGAGTGGTTCCTTCCCCGACCCCGATGACGCCCAGATTGGGATCGCGGAGGATCTCGATATCCAGGGACGGGATCTTCCTCTTGAGGGTGAGCGCGGCGAGAAGCCCCGCGCTTCCACTGCCTAGAACCAGCACCTTTCTGATCATATGATTGACGGGGGGGTGGTGAATGTTAGTTGGGAATCGATGACAAGCGGACGAAAAGTTGTACGGGCACCTCACCGCTCGAATCATATTGGAGCTCGAAGGGTGTTTCGGTCGCCGGCCAGTCGGCGGCGCGGATGAGGCCGTAGTCGGTCCATTCGGTGAGGCTTTCGGAGATGTGGATCCGGTAGTTGCGGCCGGGGATGGAATCGAAGTTGCCGAGCACCACGCCGTTGGCGGAATCCGGCTGCCATTCGACGACGCGGAGCCGGCTGGTGGAATCAAGCGGGTGGGTTCCGAGCTGGCGCTCTTCGTCATCGGTGAAGCCGTCGCCATCGCTGTCGAGCGTGGCGGACAACAGGCTGACATCGGCGGCGTAGGCGAGTTCCCAGGTGTCGGGGAGGCCGTCGTCGTCCATGTCGGATTCGCTGACGGTCGGGGTGATGACCAGGGAGAAGTAGTAGTTGCGGCCGAAGTTGGTGAAGACCGAGCTGGCGAAGTCCGGCGCGAGGCCAACGGTGACGCTGCCCGAGCCGCTTGTTCCGCTGCTGCCGGAGTAGTGGATCTGGTCCGCGGGGGCCGCGGTGTCGAAGGTGATCGCGCCGGCACCTCCACCGCCGGAGCCGTCGGGATACGCGTCGAGAAATCCCATGGCGACCGTTTCACCGGGGGCGAGCGTGAGTGGAGCCGGGAAATCGTTGAAGGCGACGTCGTTGAAGCCGGGCGCGTGGCTGGTGACGGTCTTGCCGACGGCGAGCACGGTGAAGTTGTTGTCGCCGTTGACGCGTACGACGAAGGGGGTGAGCGGCGTGCCGGTGACTGCGGCGGCGTGGAACTGGAAACGGTCCACGGTGAGGTTGAGAAGCGCTCCACTCGTGTTGGTGAAGGTGTCGGTCTCGTTGATCACCATGTTCGAGGACCAGGTGTCGGCCGCGGGCGAGGAGCCGGGAGGCTGCTCGTTGCCGATCCGCCACGGTGCGAGGAAAGTGATCGAGAAGTAGTAGTTTCGTCCCAGATTGGTGACGACGGATGAGCCGAAGTCGGGCGCGGAGCCGACGGTGACGCTGAACGAGCCGTCGGTGCCGGAGGCCCCGGAGTAGTGGATCGAATCGGTCGGTGCCGCGGTGTCGTAGGAGATGACTCCGGTTCCCGCCGCACCGCTGCCATCCGGGTAAGCATCGAGGAAACCCATCGCGATCGTTTCACCGGCGGCCAGGGTGAGGGCGACCGGCGAGGCGGAGAAGGGTAGGTCGTTGGTGCCGAGCGCATGGCTGGTGATCGTGTCGCCGATGGCGCGGACGGTGAAGTTGTCGGTCCCGGCATTCACCCGGACCACGAAGGGCGTGATCGGGGTGCCGGTGACGTTGGAGGCGTGGAACAGGAAGCGGTCGAGGGTGATGTCGAGCGGTGCGCCGGTGGTGTTGGTGAAGGTGTCCGATCTGTTGATGACCATGTTCGACTGCCAGGTGTCGGCGGCCACCGTGCCGGTCGGTTGGTTGCCGTTGCCGATGGCGTGGCTTTCCAACGCGGCGAGCGATCCCTGGGGGCCGGTGCACGAGTCCACTTCCATGCCGAGGATCCAGTTGGCGAGCCGGACCACCGACTCGTCGTCCACCCGTCCGCGGCCGATCGGGGGCATGCGGTGGGCGGCGATCGTGTTGAGGCGCTCAAGGACGACGGATTGCCCCGGCAGGCCCGGCTTGATCGCCCTCGCGCCCTCGATGCCGAGATCGTCGTTCACGGGGCCACAGAGCAGGCCTTGAACGGCAAGCGGCGTTGTCAGCCGGGCATCGAAGAGCGCGCGGGTCCCGCCGGGCGTGTGGCAGTGGGAGCAGTTGCTGTCGAGGTAGGAGCGTACGAAGTCCGCGTCGGACACCGCCGGATCCTCCCGGTCGGCGGAAGTCAGGGCGTTGCGCAGCGAGACCTCGCTCCGGGGCGTGGCGATGAAGCCGAGCTTGCTGAGGGTTTCCACCTGATGGGCGACGCGGCCGGTCGTGGGGTAGAGGATATTGCGGTTGAGCTGGCGGGTGCTGAGGCCGAGGACGCCGCCGGTGTTCGTGTTGTGGCAGGCGTTGCACTGGGCCCGCGAGGGAAAGAGGTAGTCGACGAACTCGCCGCCGATGTTGAGAGATTCGGTGGCGCCTTCCTCCAACAGAACGGCGTCGCTTTGATCCGGAAGCCAGCGGTAGGTCACGCCGCCCCAGACACCATCGCTGCCGCGGATGAGGACCCGCGTTTCGAGCTTCGCGCCACTGCCGGGGAGGGCGAAATGCTTCACCAGCACCGAGCCGATCGGGAGGTTCCAGCGCTCGCTGTCGTTGTAGGTGATCCGTTCCGCTTCGGTGTCGGGAGTGCCGTCGCCGGCGATCATCATCCAGCGGGATTTCACGGCACCGTCCGACCAGAGGGGCATGTTCACCTCGTAGGGGATGAGCTGGGGGATGGGCGTGAGCGTTGAAAGATCGCTGAAGAGTCCGGTGGCGGACAGCGTTGGGGGAAAGACGGAGTCCTCGATGGCACCGGTGTCCGGCCTGAGCCGGAAGATGCGTCCGTTGCCCGGCTGACCGGCACCCATCTGGGTGACGAAGAGCTCGCCGTCCGCGTTGTGACCGAAGGAGGAAATGCCGGTCCAGATGTTCCCGGATCGCGCTTGTCCGATGCGCGTGACTGAGTTCGCCGTCTTGGTCACCGGGTCGAAATCGAGGGCGTAGATGCCTTGGGACCCGTTGTCGCCGAAGATGTATTTTCCCTGCAGAAAAGAAATGGCATCGCCCCGGTAAACGTAGCCGCCGATCACGCAGTTGCCGAGCGAGTCGGCTCCGGAGTGGCTGTAGTCGAAGATCGGGCCGCGCTCGGTTCCGATCAGCGGCGAGGGCGCGGCGCGGAAGCCGGGGGCGGTTCCTTCCATGTAGTTCCACTGGAAGTTCAGTCCCGGGGCATCGAGCAGGTCGATTTCCTCGCGGGCATCGTGACCGACATCTCCGATCCAGAAGCCGGTGGCCGGATCGAAGCTCATGCGGTGGGGCTGGCGCAATCCGATGGCGTAGAATTCCTCCAAGACCGTGCCGTCGGGATTCACCCAGGGGTTGTCATTCGGGATGTGATATCCCTGGGTGAACGATCCATGCGAAGACGAGGCGTTGTAGGGCTGGCGGATGATGGGATGGCTGACGGCTCCGCCCTGCTGGTCCACGTCGATGCGCCAGACGCCCGAGCGGACGCGCGAGTAGAGGAGTTGGGTGAAGTCGTTGGCGCCGGTGCCCTGGATGCCTTCATCGCCGAAGGAGATGTAGAGAAACCCGTCATCGCCGAACGCGAGGCCGCCGCCGTCGTGGCCTTTCTCGGTGTCGTATTGGTTGATCAGGATGAGTTCCGAACCGGGGTCGAAGGTCGAGGTCACCGGGTTCCAGGAAAATCGAGACAGGCGGTCGTAGTAAGGCGTGCTTGCGTTCGCGGCGTCGTTCTCGTTGTGGAGGTAGAAGACGTAGATGAAGTCCTTGTCCTCGCCCTGTCCGAAGCGCGGATGGAGGGCGAAGGTCTGCATGCCGCCGTGCTTGGTGCCGTTGTCGTTGGATGACCAGTTGTAGTACCAGGCCCGCTCGCGGATATCGAGAAGCAGGGTGCGGGTGGTCGTGGTGTCATCGTCGGGAACGCGATAAAGACGGCCGTCGGTTTCCGCGATCAGGAGGTCGGTCGAGCCGGGAAAGGGCGACACCTGGATCGGCGAATCCCAGGAAAGATCCGGGAAAGCCCGCTCGACGGCGACGGTGCTCACCGGAGTCGGTTTTTCGGGAAGCATGCCGCCGTGGAAGGGATCGGCGGCGGGAGCCGAGTCGAGGCCGCTGACACCTTCCTCATAGGGTCGCAGCGAGGTCGCGGCGGGCGTGGGAAAGTCGGCGGGTAAGGCAGCGCCGGGATCTCGCTTGGCGAGCCACTTCATCGCGCGGATGAAGACGGTCTGGAAGGCGGCGCAGCGCGCGCCCGGCGGTTCGGCGACATCGCCCCAGACGTGACAGTAGCTGCTGGCGTAAGTACGGCCCGCGCCGTATTCGACGGTCCAGTCGATGGGAAAGCGGGTGCCGTCGCGGTCGGCCGCGTACGACAGCACGGTCAGGTTTTCCGCCGGACCGCGGGCGTAGCGATAGACCTCGATGTCGGCCACCATCCAGGTGGCGGGTAGTCCGGCGTGGATGGGGTGATCGCCGCGCTTGGAGACGAGCACGTCCTGACGCGCGCCATGGTTGGTACTTTCCCCGGCACCGGCGGCGATCACGTTGATGCTGCCGTCGGCATTCACGGTGATCGCCTTGCCGAAGGTCCTGTCGCGCCAGCCGAGGCCGATGATCTGGTTGTATTGCGGCCACTCGGCGAAGGAGTTGTTCGCCTCGTGGAAGGCGTAGAAGCCGCCGCCGCCATGGACGTAGGCGGCGAAGGAGTCCTTCACTTCCTGCGGCCATGAGGGCAGGCCACCGAGGTTGTTGTAGCCCGAAATGACCACGTCGTAGTCGTTGAACTCCGGACGCCAGGCGTTCCATGCCGGGTCACCGGCCGCGGTGGGCGTGACGGTGAAGTCCACGTCGAAGGAACCGTCCTTGGCGAGAATGGCGCGGACGATGTTCAGGCGCTTTTCCCACGCGTGGTTCGTCACGCCCTCGACGATGAGAACTTTGATCTTCGCCTCGTTCTCCGCCTCGTTGTCGGCGAGGGAAACGAAGGCAAATGCGAGGAGCAGGAGGGGGAGAAGCAGCGAGATTCGTTTCAGGGCGGAATGGCTCAATGGGTTTTTGAGATAGGGTTATGGGATTGGATCGGCGGAAGCCTGAAGAAAGCCCCGGTCCGGGAGGCCTTCGGAAGCAGCCAGACGGAAGGTGTGAAGCTGGTATTCCGGATCTGCCGAAGGGATTCCGCCCACATGGATGACTTCGCTTTCAAAGGTGACGAGATCGAATGAGCCACGAATACGGTAGAAGATGCCGTCCACGACCGAGGTCTGGGTTCCATGGGTGTCGGCGGAAAAATGAGCGCCGTTGCGCACGGGGACGGTCAGGGTGAGGTCGCCCTGACCGGACGAATCGGTGTCCTGGGTGGACACGGTGATGCGACCGCCGTCCGAGCCATCCACAGGGTCGCCGTTGAAGGCGTATTCGCCGAAATTGTCCAAACCGTCGCCATCGTTGTCGTGGGCCGCATCATCGAGATGAGGATCGAGACCGTGGGACATTTCCCAGACATCCGGCATGCCATCGCCATCGGTGTCGGCTTCAGCGAAAGCTCGCAAGACGTAGGCATTAATGGCGACGGGGTAGTTCGATCCCCCCGTGGTGTTCTGGATGTGGATATCCTGATAACCCGAGGAGTTCGCGTGGAAGGTGCCGAGAATCTGGGTGCTGCTCTGCGCCAGCACCGGAGAACTCAGGTTTCCATCGCCATCGTGGTAGAGCTGCCCGCGACCGGCGCTTGCGGCACGGTCATCGGAGTAGAAAATCTGGATCTGATAGCGCTGGCCTTGGATCAGCGGCGCACCGTCGACTCCGGTGACCCGGAGGATCATGTCGGTGGCTCCGGGAGCCGGGCCGGGGTCGGTGTTCTCCCAAGCGGAGCCATCGAGCACTGACTCGAAAGGGGGCGAAACCGTGGTGCCGTTGGCGTTGAAAAGCGCGGGCTCCGTCTGACGCCCACCTGCGCCGGCGATAACCCGCGCCTCTTCGCCCGCCAAGAGGTTGCCGGCCGCGTTCTGGGCCGGACGGTTCTCGAACTCGATGCTTTCTCCCCCCGCCATGACGACGATCGATCCGCCGCCGTTGCGGAAGTTTCCTGCGTGGACCAGGGTTCCGCCAAGATCGATGTCGGCATCCGAAGTCACGGTGCCGGGCGAGTTCCAGATGCCGGTGGCTGGCGGTGCGTCAGGAGTGACCGTCACGTTGCTGAAGACCGCGTGGTTGAGGGTGCCGCTGTTGACGCTGCAGACCGCCAGGCCGACATGCACGTCCTCGGTCATCGGGATCGTAATGGTGCCGAGGTTCTCCCAAACGACCCCGTCCACGGATTGTCGGGCGGTGATGGTTGAGCCCGTGCGGCCCAGTTTCAGCCAATAGGGTGCGTCAATGCCTGTGATGTTGGAGCTTCCCGAAGCTGCTCCACCCGTGGAGGCGCGCATTTGCAGTGCTGTCCCGTTGTCAGGAGAGAGGTAGGCGATGGCGTACTTCGAGTTGGTGTCGAGAGACTCCCGGATCATCACGCCGGCCTTCGCCCAAGGGGCGGTGTCCTGCATGCTCTCGACCCGGGCGATGATGGTTCCGTCACCCGAAAGCTGTTGGTGAACGAACTGGAACTGATCGCTGGTGGACCAGATATCGGCACCGGAGCCTTTCACCACATGGTAGCTGGCGGATTCTGTGTGGGACCCGCTGGCTCCGACCGACCCGATGTCCAGGGAATGCCAGGTGGTGGGGGTGGAGCGCAACCCGACGGCATAATCCGAGTTCAACGAGGCTGCTCCCTCCCTTGATGCGGAAACGACATAGTAGTAAGGGGTGTCCGCTGTGGCGGTATCGTCGACATAGGTCGTCTCCGTCAGGCCGGTGGCGATTTCCCCGTAAGGTCCGGTGCTCGTGACCGCGCGTTTGACTGTGAAAGTAACGTCGTTCTGCGGCGCGTACCAATTCAGGCTGATCGAGTCCGGCGAGTCCGTGGTGTGGAGGGCCTCCGGGGCTTCGGGGGCGATGATGGAAGCGGGGCCGATTTTGAAACAGACAGCGGTTTGGAACGGCATTGAGTCCGGACAGGTGATGCTGAGTTCGGTGGCTGTCTGTTTCCAGATCAAGGGCTCGGTGCTGCCGAGCAGCTCCACCGAGGTGATCGGGGCGGCGAGTTTGCCATCCGCGGTGCCAAGTGCCGGGAGTTGCACGACGGTGCCGGCGGAGGGCACGGTCATGCAGTAGGCATAGAGGCAGCCGTCGGCTCCGACGGTGTAGCGGAAATCCGCATGGGTAAACGCGTAGTTCGCCTGGTTCCCTCCAAGTTTCCCGTGGGGCAGGGTGCGGCTGCCCTCGGCATGCTGGCTCCATGCGCGGCTGCCGTAAATTCCGGCTCCATTGATGTCCATCCATTGGCCGATGGACTGGAGCATGGAAGTGCTGCCGGCGTCGAGGCTGCCGTCGGCCGTGGGGGAAATGCAGATCGCGGCCGCGCCGTCGCGGGAAACGCACTCCAGAAGGTAACGGATCACCATGCCGGGGTCGTAGTTGAAGCCGGGCGCGTAGAACCAGTCACCGACGGGCACTTCGCCGATCCAGGGCTGGTCGCGTTTGATGCCGGACGGGAAGTTGTTTTCGAAGGTGGTGGTGAGGCGGTCACCGGAATGGAATTTCACCACGGCGTGGGTTTCCACGGAGCCACGACGCTCGACGGAGCGGTTGGCCAGGTGGGCGAGGACGCGCTGCATGGCATCGCTCTTGTAGCCGGTGCCGGTGCCGCCGCCGCTGAAGGGCTGCGAGGAGGTGCCGTCGGTGTAAACGAAGTCGGGATCGTATTGCTCGATCGCATCGATCATGCGCAGAGCCCACCAGGTGTTGTACCAATGGGCGTAGTCGAGGTGGTTGCTGAAGAGTCCGGCGGGCGGCGGGCTCCACGGACTCGCGGCGGCAGCGCTCACGCCCTGGTATTCGCGCAGATCGATGCCGTAGAGCAGGCGGGGATCGAGGCCTTCCCACCATTCGCCCACGCCATCCGCCAACGTGAGGTGTCCGTCGTAAGGGACGCCGGGCATGATGCCGTCAGGGGCGTCGGCATTGAAAGCGGTCTGCCACCACCACCACGAGTATTCATGATGGAAGGTGATGCCGAAGGCCATGTCGGCATTTTTGGCCGCGGTGGTGAGTTCGCCGAGGATGTCACGGCGCGGGCCGAGTTGGGTGGAGTTCCAGGGCTGATAGCGGGAGTTCCAGAGGTCGAACTGGTCGTGATGCACGCCCTGGATGAGGAGAAAGCGCGCGCCGGCCTGTTGATAGAGCGAGACCAGTCCGGCCGGATTGAGTCCGGTGGGGTTCCAGTCACGCAGGACTTCCTTGTAACCGATCTCGGATGGGTGGCCGTAGTTGGCGAGGTGGTTGTTGTAAGCGGTGTGGCCAGGTTTGTAGAGATGACGCGCATACCAGTCGCCACTCTCGCCTGCGGCCTGCGGGCCGAAATGCACCCAAATGCCGAACTTGGCCGCACGCAATTGGGCGGAGTCCACCGGCAGATGAGAGGCGATCGAGGGCCAGGTGGGCTCGACGGGACCCGAGGCGATGGGGAAATCCATCTTCACTTCGGGAAAGGCGTTGATATCCCCCAGCGGCACGGAATTCACCGGTTGCGGTTCGGGGATGGCGGGAAAATCGGGCAGGGGCGGGAGTTCGTAAGCGGAACCCACGGACAAGAGGCCGGTGAGGATGGTGAGATGGAAACCTGGTGAGATCATGGGAGAGATGAATCTGCCGCAGCACGGGGGCGATGGCCCACGAGCTGCGGCAGGGCGGCACCCTCTTTTTCCTGACCACAAAACCCCTTAAGTGGCGCGATGAAGAGGATGCGAAACTGTGGGATTTCTTAGCGGCGACGGCGCAGCCCGAGAAGCAGCAGTCCCCCCGCGGCCAAGGCGGATGTGGTCGGCTCCGGCACCGAGTAGAGGGTGAAGCCGGCGAGGTGAGTGTCGGCATTGCCAACAATGTCGGTTGCCTGGACGAAAATGTCCTGGAAACCGGCGTCGGCCGTGAAGGTGAACATGGACATCGTGGCCGAGGTCTGGGAGAACGATCCGGATGTGCCGCCACTAAAGGTGCCGGCGCTGAAGGTGTCCCAGTAGGCTTGATCGCGATCGGCTTGGCGGGCATCGGCGGAGAACAGCGAGATCACATAGTCCTGGCCGATGGTAAGCCCCGCGACGCGCAAGCCCAGGGGCTGGACGGCATCGCTGCCGTCGTTGTGCCATGCGTTGGTGCGCAGGACCGTGTCGAACTGCGTGTCACCGGTGGTGCCGGGGAACAGGGCGTTGTTCGGACCCTGGCCGACGCCATTGTAGATGGTGGTCGATGACGAGGGGGCTGCCGGCATGTTTTCGTCGTTGTCCGTCGCGCCGAGGGCGAAGGTGATCGCTTGGCCGCCCGGGGTGTTCACCGTCTGGGCGCTGCCACCGAACGTCGCGGCTTGTTCGAACGTGGCTCCTGGGAAGAGAACCAGCGGCTGGTCCAGAACGGCGTCCGAGGTGATGGTTGTGTTCGAGATGTGGCTAATGGTGGCTGCGTTGATGCCGACGGTGCAGGCGGCAAGAGCACAGATCGTGTTCCTAACAGTTGATGTATTCATTGGTGTTTTCATTGGGGGTTGGGAGAGCAGGTGGAGCGGATGAGGGAGTGTTTCATGGGGCCGGGACCGCGTCCGCTTGGAGGAAGCCGCGATCAGGAAGGCCTTCGGAGGCGGTGAGGCGGAAGGTGTGCAGTTCGTAGTCCGGGTTGGTGGAGGCTGTAGAGCCGACGTGAGCGACGGCGCTGGTAAAGGCATCAAGATCCAGCGAGCCGCGGACGGTGTAGGTGACTCCGTCGATCGTGGCGATCTGGGTGCCATTCGCACCGGGGCCAAAGGTGGCACCATTGCGGACCGCGATGGTCATCGTGAGTTCGTCCTCGCCGCTGGTATCGGTATCTTGAAGCGATACGCCGCTGATTCCTTTGTCCGCAGCATTCTGCGGGTCGCCGCCGAAGGCGAACTCGCCGAAGTTGTTGAGACCGTCGCCATCGTCATCGTCCGAGGCGTCGTTGACATTCGGGTCGAGGCCGTTGGCGTTTTCCCAGTCGTCGGGGAGTCCGTCGCCGTCCGTGTCGCCAGCCGGCAGGGTGCGCAGAACATAGGCATTGAGGGCGACGGGGAAGTCGGTCTCACCGGTGGTGTTCTGGATGAAGATGTCCATGTAGCCGGCGGAGGTGGCGGTGAAGGTCCCGATCACGTATGAGCTCGCAGGGGTGAACGTGGGGTCGGAGGCATTTCCGAGACCGTCATGGAAAAGCTGCCCGCGGCCTGCGCTGGCGGCGCGGTCGTCGGAGTGGAAAAGCTGGATGCGGTACTGCGTACCCTCGACGAGGGGCGTGCCACCTGCGCCGGTGACGCGGAGCACCATATCCGTCGCGCCCGGGGCGGGACCCGCATCGGGCGAGTCCTCCCAGGCGAAGCCATCCAGGACGGAATCGAATTCCACGGAAACCGAAGTGCCCGAGGCGTCGAAGACCGGGGCGCTTGAGTGGCGACCGTTGGAATTCGCGATCACCCGTGCTTCCTCGCCTTCGAGGAGGTCGCCTGCGGCTTTCTGGGATTGTCGGTTGGCGAACAGGATCGACTGCGCTCCCACGGTGACGGTGACGTTCTGATTGTCGGCGCGGAAATTGCCCGCGTGGACCAACGTGCCGGAGGTCAGGATGTCGGTGTCGGCAGTGACGGCGGCGGGCGTTCCCCAAGTCACCGGAGCGATGCCGGGGTTAGGGTCCGCGGGATCGGTGGGATCGCTATCCGCGAGCCATTCTTCGAGGTCGCTCACGGTGTCGTCGTCAAAGTCCCCGGTGCCGTCGCGCGAGGTGTCGAAGAAATAGAATTCCTCCCAATAGTCCCCCATGCCGTCGCCCGTTCCGTCTTCGGCATCCAGTGAACTCAGACGGTCGGTGGGATCGGTCCCGTCCGCCAATTCGTCGTCATTGAAGCCGAAGTCGCCATCGGAGTCGTCGAATGGATTCGCGGAGAGGTCGCCGAAGTAGGTTTGTTCCCACGAGTCGGGAAGCTCATCTCCATCAATGTCGCCGGGAACCGAGAAAGGGTCCTGGGGATCGGAACCCGCTTGGTATTCCTCAAGGTTGGTGGCCTCATCGTTGTCCGGATCGCCGGCACTGCCGTTCGGACCGTCTTTGGCTCCGGGTGAGGATTCGCCGGTGGTGCCATCGTCCTCCGGGTCGAGGCCGTTGGCCACTTCCCAGATGTCCGGCAGGCCATCATTGTCGAGGTCGTTGGGATTGATCGCGCGCAGCACGTAGGCGTTGATGCCTACCGGAAAGTTCGTTTCCCCCGTGGTGTTCTGGATGTGGACGTCCTGATAGCCGGTGGCGTCTGCGGTGAACGTTCCGATGGTCTGGGTGCTGTCGCTTGCCAGGAGCGAATCACTGCTGTTTCCCGCGCCATCGTGGTAGAGCTGCCCCCGGGTCGAGCTGGTAGGGCGGTCGTCGGAATAGAAGAGCTGGATCTGGTATTCCTGGCCTTCGACCAGCGTGCTCCCATTGGGGCCCGTCACCCGGAGGATCATGTCCGTGGCGCCAGGTGTCGGACCCGCGTCGACGTTTTCCCACGCGGAGCCGTCGAGGACGGCCTCCAGGTTCGGGGAAACGGTGGTTTCCGTGGCGTTGAAAAGGCCGGCATTCACCTGACGCCCTCCTGAGCCTGCGATCACCCGGGCTTCCTCGCCTTCGAGGAGTTCGCCGGCGTCGTTCTGAGCCTGCCGGTTTTCAAAGAGGATGCTTTCGGAACCCACCGATACGGTGAATTCCTGATTGTCCGAGCGGAAGTTGCCGGCATGGACCAGCAGGCCGACCAGGTTGACGTCGGCATTGTCGGTGACGGTCGCCGGTGTCTGCCAAACGATGTCGGCTGCTGAAGCCACTGAACAGACGGCGGCGAGGACGAGCAGGTGGGGACGTGAGGACCGGGGTGCGCGAGGGAGCACCTGAGAGGGGTTTTTCATGAAAGCGTTCAGAGGGATGGATTTCATGAGGTAACGCGCTTTTGCAGGGTGCGAACCTGCCACCGTTACCGAATTTTTTTGGCTCGCGGTCAGATGTCCTGGTGGCTTTCGAGCAGGTGCCGGCCTCCATCCGTGACCTGGATGGCAAATGGGCCAGCCGCTGAGATGGGCGGTGAAATGCGTTCGCCGGGAGCCACCGGGGAAGGCCGCCGACAGGGACCGCTCCCCGGTGGACACGTTCCGCCGCTCCTCTTGCATGAGGAGCTGGGGGAGCGAATGCCGCTACCGCGGAGAGGAGAGATCTTCCGTCACTTCGGCTGCCGGGATGAGATCGGATGCCTCCTCGGTCAGGATGCGTGCGAAAAGCCAGTCATACCACCGACCGGCATTGCCCGCGTCTTCGGTGAGGGATGTGGAGAACTTGGCATCGACGGCGGTGCGGGCGGACTTCAGGTGAAGCGACGCGGTGGGAATGTCGTCCAGCCGGAGGTAGCACATCGCCAGGATGGCATCGTAGGTGGGACGGTGGGCCATGCTAGCGGTCGAGCCGCTCTTGGCGGTTTTGGCGATTTGGATCGCGCCGTGATTGTCGCCGGTCCGGTAGAGCCAGAGGCAGGGGGCGATGCCGGGCCATCCGGTGCTTTGGCCGGTCGGAATCGTCGTGAACCAGTGCCGTGACGAAACCGCGAGGGGTTCGAGGCTCTCTTCGAGCTGCGGCGTCAATGGACGCAGGAGGCAGGATTTCAGAAGCCGGCTGGCTTCATCGCCACCATGGTGCTCTTGATCCGAGCTACTCACCGCAAGGCAGAAGCGGTTGTACCTCTCGAAAGCCCCCATCTCGACCAACAGTACCCCGTAGGCCTGGCAGTTGAGCGTGACGGTCTGCCACGGGTCGAGAGTGTCGATCTCGAACAGCCACTCGAAACACTTTCCGGCCTCCTCCCAGCGTTGCTGGGCACCGAGCCATTGACCCACGTCGCGCAAAGCGGTGACGGCGTCGAGACTTGGTTTGCGCGGCGGGGCGTCGATGCGGCCGAGCACGAGGGCCGCCGCTTCGAAGTCGTCTTGGCGGGTCAGGGCGACTGCTTCGGTGAGCTGTTCGCGGACTTCGGCGTCGCGGCGAAGCTTCGCTTCCTTGGTGAGCGCCCACTCGGCGGTCTGGCGCAGCTCGGCTTGGCGCAGCTCGGCCCTTTTCGCCTTGATGTAGAGCACGGTGGAGGTCCCGAAGCCGGCGGTCAGGACGATCAGGATCAGCGCCCCGGAGGCGAAGACGACGCGATTGCGCCGGATGAGCTTGCGGAGGACGTAGAGATGGCCGGGAGGGCGTGCGGCGATCGGCTCGTCTTGGAGAAACCGCTGAAGGTCGAGCGCTAGGCCGTTGGCCGTGTCGTAGCGGCGGGTCCGGTCTTTCTCCATCGCCCGCATGATGATCCAATCCAGCTCTCCTCCGATCTTCGTGGCGGTTTGCGCCGGGTCGGGGGAAGCGGAAACTCCGCCATTGGGCAGCGAGGCTTTCCTTTTTTCAGCCAGGAGAACGGACGGTCGTTTGGGTTCGCGCCCAAGGAGCATCTGACGGATTTCAACGGCACCCCTGTTGGCACGGAATTCGGCGTCAAACGGCGGACTGCCGGTGACGAGTTCGTAGAGCAGGGCTCCGAGGCTGTAAATGTCGCTCCGCGTATCGATGTCCGCGTCACCGATGGCGGCTTGCTCCGGGCTCATGTAGGAGGGGGTGCCGAGAAGCTGTTCGTGCTGGGTGTGAAGGGTTTCGTCGGTGAGCCTGCCTTCAATGGCTTTGGCGATCCCGAAGTCGATCACTTTGGGGACGGGGACGCCGTCCTGCTCGGCGATGAGCACGTTGGAGGGTTTGATGTCGCGGTGGATGATCCCTTTCTGGTGCGCGTGTTGGATGGCGCGGCATACTTGGATGACCAGCTCCACGCGTTGCCGCAGCGTGCAGCCATGTTGGTGGCAGTAGTCGGTGATCCGCATGCCGCGGACGAGTTCCAGCACGAAATACGGCCGGCCGCGGGTGGTGGCTCCGGCGTCAAGGACACGGGCGATGTTGGGGTGGTCCATCATGGCCAGCGCCTGGCGCTCGGCGTCGAAACGACGGATCACGCTGCGGGTGTCCATGCCGAGCTTGATGACCTTGAGCGCGACGTGGCGCTTCACGGGCTCCGTTTGCTCAGCCAGGTAAACCTCGCCGCACCCTCCCTTGCCGAGGCTTTCCAAAAGGGTGTAGGGACCGATGCGGGTGCCGATCCGTTCATCCACGACTTCGAGGTCCTGGACGTCTCCCTCTCCCTGAAGTTCGCGAAGGGCTTCGCCGCTCTGGGCGATGGCGTCATAGCCACGGTCCACGAAATGGTCTCCAGTTTGCCCGGCGAGGAGCAGTTCCTCGATTGTATTGCGTAGCGCGGGATCATCCTGACAGGCGCGGTCGAGGAACTCCTCGCGTTCCCGCACATCGGAAATGTGAAGAGCGGCGAAGAAGAGCGCATCCTCAAGTTGTTTGCCGCGGCTCATGTCATGTCCTCATCCGGGGTCTGCTGGATCCAGCGAGCAAGCCGGGCTTGGGCGCACACCCAGTGGCGGTACACCGTTCGGACGCCGATATCCAAATAGGTGGCGACCTCCTCGTTGGTCATTCCTCCGAAGAATTTCAGCAGAACGACGCGGGCTTGCTCGGGATCGTCCTGTTCAAGCTTCGTCAGCGCCTCGTGGATCAGGAGAATATTTTCGGATGGACTGGTGTCCGCGATTTCGATCGCGCCGACATCGATCCGCTCCTGATCACCACCCCTTTTCAAGCGCGACTTGCGACGGGCCACATCGACAAGGATGCGTCGCATTGCCTGGGCTGCCGCGCCGAAAAAATGGGCGCGGTTTTCCCACGTGCGATCTCCTTCCCCGACGAGTTGGATCCAAGCTTCATGCACCAAAGCCGTGGCTTGGAGGGTTTGTCCCGGCGATTCCCTGGCCATCCGCGCCGCGGCCAGAGCACGCAGTTCCTGATAAACGAGCGCGAGCAGCTCGGAGGACGACGCCGGGTCATCCCGGCTCGCCTGCTGCAGCGCGAGGGTGATGTCGTTCATCGGGAAATGGTGACGGTGCTCAGAAGCTGGACGTTCACTGTGGCTCAAGGGAAGGGAGCAGCCTGGACTCCTCGCCCTTGGCGAGGGGCAGGTCGGTGACTTGATCGTACCAGAACATCAGCGGCTCTGCGGCGTGGACGGTGGAGAGCAGGCCGACAGCGGCGGGGAGGCGGGGTTTCATGGCGGGTCAGGTTTTTCCGTAGAGGGGGCCGTAGTTGGCGCAGGCGCGGAAGTCGGCACCTTCGAGATCGGCGGTTCCGAAAGCACGCCAGGCGCTGGGGCGGAAGACGCGGTCTTCGGCGACGTTGTGCATGTAAACCGGGATGCGCAGCATCGAGGCGAGGGTGAGGTAGAGGTGGCCGACGTGGCCGCAGGTCATCACGCAGTGGTTGGCGCCCCAGTGGTTCATCACTTCGTAGGTGCTGCGGAAGGCACCCTGGCCGGTGAGGATCGGCGCGAACCAGGTGGTCGGCCAGGTCGGGTTGGTGCGCTGGTCGAGCGCGTCATGGACGGCGTCGGGCAGGTCGATGGTGTGGCCTTCGGCGATCTGGAGCGCCGGGCCGAGGCCATCGACAAGGTTGAGCCGGATCATCGTCGCGGGCATGCCGCCCTTGGTGCGGTAGCGGGTGGACCAGCCGCCGCCGGGGAAATACTCGGTGATCGACGGGTGCCAGGTGGTGGCCTTGAGGCACTTTTCGACTTCCGCGTCGCTGATGTCCCAGAACGGCTTCATGGCCGGTGTGCCGTCGGCTTCCTGCTCACCGGTGCCATCGAGTGCGGCGGGACCGGAGTTGATGAGGTGGAGGATGCCGTCTTGGACGAGCGGGTGGCTGAGCGCCTTGCCGCTGGCTTTTTCGATGGCACTGGAACTCCAGTAGGTGCGCAGGTCGGCGAAGATCTGGGCGGTGTTGGTGAGCAACCAGCCGAAGAGCATGCCGGCGCCGTTGAGGGCGTCGTTCTCGGTGGCGACGATGTAGGGGGCGCGCTTGCCGTTCCAGTCGAAGGAGGAGTTGAGGACGGCCTCCATGAAGTCGCCGTTCGGGAAGTGGTCGGTCCACTGGCGCTGGCCTTGGAAACCGGCGGCGATGGCGTTGTGACCGAGCGCCTGTTCGCCGAGGCCCATCTCGGCGAGCTTCGGATTGCCGACCATCAGGTCGCGCGCGATGAGCGCCATTTTCACGCTGTCCTTCCACTCGGAGTCGAGCTGCTCGCGGGTGCGGGTGGTGTCGGGCGAGTTGTAGTCTTTTCCTTCGGGGCAGTTGTCTTTCACCCAGGCGAGCGCCTTTTCGTATTCGGCCTGGTCGAACTGGCCCTTGCGCATGCGGCCGGCAATCTCGGTCATGTCGATGGCTTCGACGCGCATGCCGAACCATTTTTCCCACAGCGCGGGATCGACGACCGAGCCGGCGATGCCCATCGAGGTGCCGCCCATGGAAAGGTAGGACTTCCCGCGCATGAGGGCGACGGCGAGTCCGCATTGGGCGAAGGTGAGGAGTTTCTCTCTAACATCCGCCGGGATTTCCGTATCGCTGGCCGCCTGAACGTCCTGGCCGTAGATGCCGAAGGCGGGCAGGCCTTTCTGCGTGTGACCGGCGAGGACGGCGGCGAGATAGACCGCGCCGGGGCGTTCGGTGCCGTTGAAGCCCCACACCGCCTTGGGTGTGTGCGGGTCCATGTCCATCGTTTCCGAGCCGTAGCACCAGCAGGGGGTGACGGTGAGAGAGACGCCGACGTTGTTCGCGCGGAACTTGTCGGCGCAGGCCGCGGCTTCCTTCACGCCGCCGATGCAGGTGTCGGCGATGACGCACTCGACCGGCGAGCCATCGGGATAGCGGAGTTCCTTGGCAAATAGTTCGGCGACAGCTTTCGCCTGCTGCATGGTGCGCGCTTCGAGCGATTCGCGCACGCCGCCGAGGCGGCCGTCGATGGTCGGACGGATGCCGATCTTGGGGAACGAGGTGAATACTGGTGCTGGGCTCATATGAGTGATGATGTCAGGGCGAAAAGTTCAATCGTGGTTCTCGGCCTCGATGGCGTCAGAGGCTTCCGTCGTGGCGCTTGCCCGGTCGGAGGCGACCGATTCTCCGGCGGAATTGACGGCCGAGATCATGTAGTTGTAGGCGAACCCGGGAATGAGATCTTCATCCCGGTAACAGGTGTCCGTTACGTTCGCCACGATGAGGTCGGGGCCATCGTTCGGGGTGGTTCGCTTGACGTTGTAGCTTTCTGCTCCGGGAACCGGCTTCCAGGAAAGGTCGATCCGGGATTTACCGGCTGGAGATGCGGTGAGCCCCTCGGGGGCGGCCGGGGCGTTCAGGCCGATGACCTTACCGAGAAACTGGATTTCTGCCACATCGCCTCTGCCGTCAGGCGGAGCGATGTAGCGGACAAAGCGGAACGGCGTGCTCTCCTCGACGTTCTGCGAGGTCAGCATTTCAGCCTCGGGAGCTTTGCGGACGGTGTATAGATCGACCGCATCACTGAAGTCCTGCATGTTGGAGCCTTGGAATTTTCCGCCGACCATGCGGGAGGCCGCGTGGACGCGAGGGCAGTATTTGATCTCCGTGATGATGGCTGTCACCCCGGATCCGAGATCCAGCCCTACCCACGCGTTGTTCTCCGGAGGATCGAAGTAATTGTCCAGCGAGCCATCAAAGACCTCGAACTTGTCGGCCCCGGCATTCTGGTAAGATCCGTCGGTGCCGATGACCGCTCCGTGAAGCTGTCCGTCGGTCATGGCAGGTGCCGGTTTGCTGTCGGCGCTCTCGCCATCCGCATGGTTGGCCGAGACGACGTAGTGGTAGGTGGTGCCGGCCTCGAGCCCCGGGTCGACGTAGTGCTGGGTGGGAGCCTGGACCGTGGCGATGGGGGTGAAGGGACCGCCTATCGCGGTGGCGCGCTTGACGTTGTAGCTTTTCGCACCGGCGGACCCGGCCCAGGAAAGGGTGATCTGGCGACCCTCGACGTAGGGGCGCAACGCGCTCGGCACGGCACCCTTCGTGAGCGGTTCGCGGCTGTGGGTCAGCGTGGTGAATCCAAGGCCATCGAACCCACCACTACTACCGCCGTAGTTGAATCCCCCGCCTTCCGGGCGCGTCTTCTCAGCGAAGCGTCGGGTCCACGGAGCCGACAAGCCGCGGCGGTTGACGTAGTGGTTGTAAATGAGGTCCCAGCCCGGGCGCGTCATGCCGCGACCGTGGGAGGATACGGTGGATTGGATCCAGTGCTTCTCCTTTCCGGGGTGCCCGTGAACGTAGTCGTAGGTGACCCATGGGACGTCGTGGGCGAGGTTGTACTTCGAGATGTATTCGACTCCTGTCAGAAAGCGGTTGTTCTTGGCGCCGTACAGATCGACGCCCTGGTTCCAGGCGATCTCGCAGGTGACTCCGAGGAGTTGCGGACCCATCAGGGTGTGACCCTGATCGCGTCCGGCTTCCTGCCATTGCCCCAGGCCGTTGGGATGAACGAAGTGGACGGCGTGCTCGATGTTCTCGTTTCCGGCACCGTTGTAGAAATAATCGATAGCTTCATCGAAGATCTTGCGATCGTCGCACAGCACACCGATCGAGATCATGGAGGCCTGAGCGGCATGCACCCAGTTCGCCCAGTAGTGGGTGGGGACGGTGCCGTTGCGTCGGATGAGAAAATCTTTGTTGATGCGGTAGAACTGCTCCAACATGTAGCGTTGGAACGCGCGGAAGTCGGACCTTTGCCAGCCCCGGTAGTCGCGCAGCAACTCCGCGGCGCAGGCGAACTGATAGCCGTAGATCGCCGCCCTCAAGCCGACGTTCGAGTCGCCCGCCCACTCCTTGTGCTTCGAGGCCCAGGCGTTGAGGATCTCCACCGCCTTATCGGCAAACTTCTTTTCGCCGGAGCCGTGGTAGCGGAGAGCGAGTTGATAGACTTTGGCGCAATCGCGCGCCAAGCGGATGTAGTTCTCGCCGCCGCCACCGGCCTTGATGGGGGACTGCACACCGGGACCGTTGTTCACGAAGTTGTCCGTGTTTTTCACCAGCTTGTCCCAGCTGCTCTTCCAAGGCTCCTCACCTGCGGCGACCTTTTCCTTCATCCGGATGAGATCCGCTTCGGTGGAGAGGCAGCCGGGATGCTTGAAGCCGGCATGCGCGACGGGAAGGAAGGCCAGCGCGACGAGTGCGCCGGCGAGCATGGAGGAAAGTCGGCTCATTTTTGGTCGGGTGCGTGATCTGAGTGGGTGCATCAAAATTATCGGAGTCGGTCGATGGCGGCACCCATGCCGGGTCGGTCACGGACCGCTCCATGGGTGTAAACGAACTCCCGATCGCTGTAGAGGGTGGCGCAGGAGTCGGGATGGTCGGCGCGGAGCTGGCGCCACTCGGTCCAGAGCTCGTCGTAGCGGGCGATGGCCGTTGCGATCCGAGGATCGGGTTTTTGAGCGGCGGGCTTCTCCAGACTGAAGAGAATCGCACGGCACATCTGTTCGATGATTTCCGCCTTGATGCGGCCGTAGGTGGAGGAAACGCGGACGTATTCAGAGTTGCGTGCGTCGGGCAGTTTAAGTTGGCCGGCCAGGTTTTCGATCTCACGCCACTGGGTGGAGGCCTCGGCTTTTTCTGCGAGAAAGGCGGTGGTCTGATCGTCGGCGGCAACCTTCTTGAGGTCACGGGTGATATCGGCGAAATAGTGGTCGCGGTTCCACCATACGTTGAGTTTGTGGACGAGGCTGTTTTGCGAGCGCAGGACGGCGGAGGCCGAGAGCAGGGCGAGCCGCCGGAAGCGATCAAGGTCGGCGGGATCGCGGATGCCGGCGATTTCGCGGGCGAACTCGTTGAACACGTCCACCTCGGTGCGCGCGGGGTTTTGCGCCCACTTGGCCGCGACGTAGGTGTTCAGCTCGATCCAGAATTCGTTGGGGATGTAGGGACCCTTCCATCCGCCGCCTCGCGACCATGTCCAGACGCCGGCGAAGCGCGGATCGCCGACGAGATCGCGCAGACCCTTGGGGCCGGTGTGCCCGGCGTATTCCTCCCAGCCGTCGATGACGCCTTGGCCGTTGTAGTAGGGAAAGGCGCCTTTCCCATAGGCTTCGAGCTGGGCTTGGACCTCGACGATCTGGCGGTGCTTGCCGATGCCCAGGCAGGGGTTGAAGCGCGACAGACGGTGGAAGTCGCCCAGTTGATGCTTGATCGAGAAGATCAGGTTCGGGTGCGGCTCGACGTGGTTCGTGACGCCGAGATAATACCCGGGCTTGTCGTGCATGTGGCCGAAGTCCCAGGTGCGATAAAAGACCCGCTTGTCACGCTTCACGCAAATTTCCTCGCGGAGAAGGTTGATCAACTCGATATGGCTGGCCTCGCCGTTGAGGATCGGGTTGCCACCGGTGTGGTAAGGGACGTCATGCAGATAAGTTTCTCCGTGCCGCACCGTGAGTCCGCCCAGGTCGGGGAAACGCTCGAAGATCCCGGCGATCATCGCGCGAAGGACCTCCTTGGTCCGCGGGCGGGAGACATCGACGCGGCCCTTCTCGTCGCAGAGTTCAGCCCGATATTTTTCGACCAGGCGTTTCGGCAGCACGATGAAATCGGTGAACGGATAGCAGGTTTGACCTTCCGCCTTCATCGAGCTGATCAAAGCATCGATTTCCCGAGCGTAGTCCTCGACCCACGCACGCTCCTTGCTGCCGACCGGAAAGATGTCCTTGTCAAAGGAGTCGTAGGTGATGGCGCTATGCACGAACTCGCGCGGGACATTGCCGTTGAAGCCCCAGGCGCTGAGTCGTGCGGGATCGAGGAACCGGGTCTGGAACTTCGCTTCGCCCGGGTTGTGATGAACCATGTCGAAGACAAAGGGCAACGACGGCGTGCCACCGAGGAGGGCGGAGGCTGGCGCGAACGTCAACGCGATGAGAGCGCCGAGCACGCGGATATTGGTAGATGCTCGGTATTTCATCCTAGCAAGAGACATGAGCTTCAGATGGACGCAGATGTGTGCTGATTTTAAGAGTGTTATGGAGATCTTGAGAGCAGCCCTGCGGGTGAACCCTCAAGTCGACCCCGCTCTTTAAATATCTGCGTGCATCTGCGGTTCTGTTTTCCTGTTTGGGTTCTGGGGTATCAGTTCCATCCGGGGGAGTCGCTCACAGCGTCAAAGCTCAATGGAGGCGCAGGAGGTTTGGACCGAAGTGATAGGTCTCGCCCCGACGGGTCGGAAGGTCGATGACGCGGTCATCGAGACGGGCTTTGAGGGGCGCTCCGGCGAATGAGCGGAAGGCGGCTTTGGTGAGCTTTCCGTCCTGCCATGTCAGGTCGACCTCGAAGCCACCGCGGACTCTCAGTCCCTTCACCGACCCTTCGGGCCAGGCGGAGGGCAGGGCGGGCAGAAGCACGATCTCGCCGGTATGGCTCTGCACGAGCATCTCGCAGATGCCGGCCGTCGCGGCGAAGTTTCCGTCGATCTGGAAGGGAGGATGCGCGTCGAGAAGATTCGGATAGGTGCCTCCACCTTTCCACGTGGTATCGTTCTCGTCGGAGTTCTCCCGGACGAGCTTGAGCTGATTCATCAAAAGCTGGAAGGCATGATCTCCTTCAAGAAATCGCGACCACAGGCTGATTTTCCAACCGAGGGACCAGCCGGTGCCGCCATCGCCCCGGAAGATCAGCGACTGCCGAGCGGCTTTCATGAAGTCCGGGGTCTCCCACGTGATGTCTTCGCCCGGGAAGACTCCCCAAAGGTGCGAAACGTGCCGGTGCTGGTAGTCGGGGTCGTCCTTGTCCTCGAGCCATTCCTGCAATTGGCCATGCTTGCCGATCTTGTTGGGCGCGATGCGAGCGCGCAGCTTGTCGAGTTGAGCGGCGAATGTCTCGTCCTTGTCCAGGAGACGCGCGGCTTCGGCCGTCCAGGAAAAGAGGCTGCGGATGATCTGGTGGTCCATGGTCGGTCCCATCACCAGGCCGCCATTCTCGGGAGAATTCGAGGGTCCGCTGATCAAGGCACCGCTCTCCGGGTCTTCGATCAGGAAATCGACGAAGAACAACGAGGCGTCCTTCAAAACAGGATAAGCGCGTTCTGCGAGAAACTTCCGGTCTCCGGAATACCTCCAATGTTCCCACAGGTGCTGGCACAGCCAGGCTCCGCCGGTCGGCCAGATCCCGTGGTTGGCATTGTTGATGGGAGCCGTGCCGCGCCAGAGGTCGGTGTTGTGGTGGAGCACCCAGCCGCGTGTGCCGTAGTGCGCCTCGGCGGTCTTGCGGCCACTGAGAACGACGTCGTCGATCAGGGAAAAGAGCGGCTCGGCGCACTCGGGAAGGTTCGTGACCTCCGCCGGCCAATAGTTCATCGGCAGATTGATGTTGGTCGTGTATTTCGAGCCCCACGGCGGGCTGAGTTTATCGTTCCAGATGCCCTGGAGATTGGCCGCCTGGGTGCCGGGACGGCTGCTTGAGATGAGCAGGTAGCGTCCGTATTGGAAAAGGAGTTCCGCCAGGTCGGGATCCCCGCTCTTGTCGGCTGCGGCGATCCGCTCGTCCGTTGGGAGCGCCGCCGTCTTTTCCGGGGTTGCGCCCAGATCGATCGCGACGCGTCGGAAAAGCCGCTGATGGTCGGCGACATGGGCTTTGCGCAGAGCGGCGAAATCCTTGCCGATCGCCGCCTTCATCGCGTCGAGGGATCGTTTCTCTGGATCGCCCCCGATTTCCTGGAAGTTCTCGAAAGCCGACGCCGCCGTCACCAGCAAGGTCGCGGCATCCGCGCCTTCGACACGGATGTTTCCTTCGTCATCGACGGAGGAACGTCCGCCCTGCGTGACCACCCGCAACCGCGCTGCGAATGGCAGCCCATCTTTTCTTCCCTGCACCCGACCTGACAACAGCACTTCGCTGTCACCTTGGCCGGTCACCGAAAAATCCTCGTGCGGGCTGGTGAGGCTCGCGCGGAAACTCACGCTGCCGGGGCGATCCGCCGAGAGATGCTCGACCAGGACCTGGTCCGGATGGCTGGAGAAAGTTTCACGGGTATAGGTCGCATCGCCCACCCGGTAGCGCACGGTCGCCACCGCGGTATCGAGGTCGAGGTCGCGACGATAGTCGCTCGCCTTCTCATGGCCGTCCAAGCGAAGCCGAAGGTCGCCGAGCGGCTGATAGCTATGCTGCCTCAACGGCACGCTCATGAACTTCTCGTTGGCGAGCGCTTCGGCTTCTTTCTGTTTCCCCTCGAAAAGCAGCCGTCGGATTTCGGGCAGGACTTCCACCGCGCCTTCGTGCTGGTACTCGTGCGGAGTTCCGGTCCAGACCGTGTCTTCATTGAACTGCAAGCGCTCTTCCGCGGTGCCTCCGAAGACCATCGCGCCGAGGCGGCCGTTTCCGACCGGGAGCGCTTCGGTCCAGACCTTGGCCGGTTGCGGATACCATAACTGCAGCGCGTGGGTCGTCCCGGCATTCGAGCCAGCCTCCATGGAGGGAGCATTCTCTGCCGCTGTCGCTTTGGCCGGCACGGCGGCGCAGCCGGCAAGCAGAAGGGTGGTGAGATATCGTCGGGTGGGTTTCATGGCGCGGAGGGTTATTGGATACGGGTAAGATCCGGACCGAATCGGTAGGATTCGCCCCGGCGGGTCGGCAGTGGGACCACGCGCTCGCCCAAGCGGACTTTGAGCGGCTCGCCGTTCATGGAGCGGATTTCGGCCGAAGTGAGCTTCCCTTTTTCCCAAACGACATCGACCTCGAAGCCGCCGCGGGCGCGCAGACCTTTGACGTGGCCGGCGGGCCAGACTTCGGGCAGGGCGGGGAGCAGCTCGATTTCGCCGGCGTGGCTCTGCACGAGCATTTCGGAAATGCCGGCGGTGATGCCGAAGTTGCCGTCGATCTGGAACGGCGGGTGGGTGGTCCAGAGGTTGTCGAGGGTGTTGTAGGCGAGCAGCCCGGCGACGCAGCCGTGGGCGCGTTCGGGCTTGCCGAGGCGGGCCCAGAGGGCGGTGCGCCAGGCCCAGGTCCACGAGCGGCGGCTGTCGCCGACCTCACCGCGCCGGGTGAGGGAAACGCGCGCCGCTTCGGCGAGTTCGGGCGTGTCCGTCTGGCTGATCTGGACGCCGGGGTAAACGGCGTAGAGGTGGCTGGTGTGGCGGTGGTTGCTTTTCTCGAACTCGGGCTTTTCCTCCATCCACTCCATGAGCTGGCCCCACGAGCCGATCTTCGGGCCGTAGAGCTTGGTGATGGCTTCCTCGAGGCGCTTCTGCAAGTCGCTGTCGGTTTTGAGTTCGCGCGCCGCGACGAGGGTGTTGGTGAAAAGATCCCACATGAGTTGCTGGGCGTGGGCGGTGCCGTCTTCGTGCGGGCCATGCTCGTGCGACCAAGCGTTTGGGACGACGAGTTGGCCGTCGGGAAGTTCCTTGAGGCGGCCGAGCCAGAATTTCGAAACGTCCCGCAGCCACGGCCAGGCGGTGTTTTCGAGGAACTCGCGGTCGCCGGAGAAGGCGTAGTGTTCCGAGAAATGCTGGGCGAGCCAGGCGGTGCCCTCGATGTTCCAGTTCCAGCCGGTGCCGCCGAAGGGGTTGATCGACATGCGGGTGACGAACCCCTCGGTATCCTCGCCGTATTCCTTGATGGTGTATTTCCGATAGATCGGCGCGCTGACGCTGAGGAACTCGAACAGAGGCTTGGAGAGTTCGGGTAGGTTCGCGACTTCCGCCAGCCAGTAGTTCATCTGGAGGTTGATGTTGGTGTGGTAGTCGCTGTACCAGGCGGGCTTGTTGCTGTCGTTCCACACCCCCTGGAGATTGGCCGGCAGCGTGCCGGGGCGGGAGGAACCGATGAGGAGGTAGCGGCCATACTGGAAGAGCAGTGCTTCCAGTTCGGGGTCGAGGCAGGGGCGGGGAAGTTCCTTGGCTTGATTGCGGTAGCGCTGGATGCGCTGGTTGATGGGCAGCGAAACGACCTCGGGATCGCTCTTGCCGAGATCGATGGAAACGCGGTCGAACAGGCTGCGGTGGTCCTTTTCGTGGCGGGCGAGCAGTTCCTTCCAGCCGTGTTTGGTGGCTTCGTCGAGCCGACGTTTCATCTCGTCGGCCGGATCGCCTTTCATCCATCCGGCGTCGGGGTCCTTCACGTAGTTGGTGTCGGCGGCGAGCAGGACGAGCGCTTGTTCGCAGTCGGTCAAGCGGATGGCTTCGCCGTCCTTCACCCATTTGCCGCCGTGGACGAAGACGCGGAGGCGGACTTCGTATTTCAGGCCGTTGGGAAGCTCGCCGACGAGACGCAGGTCGCTGCCGTCCCACTTGATCTTGTCACGCGTGCCGTGCTGGCCCTTGAGCTCAAACAGCCCGTCGATCGTCCCGTCCTCGGCGGAGAGGTGCCAGGCGAGGACCTCGTCGGGAAAGGAAACGAAGGCCTCACGGGTGTGGGCGGAACGGCCGGCTTTCCAGCTCGCGGTGTGGACGGCCTGCTGGATGTCGAGTTCCCGATGGAAATCGGAAACCTCGTCGGAGTCCGCGGCCGTGAACGTCAGGTCGCCCATGGTCTGAAAAGCTCCGAAGCTTCCCTGACCGCGCCTCTTCTCTTTCGCGTCGTAGCCGCCGGTCGGGTTCTCGTCGCCGGTCCACAGCGAATCGACGGTGAACTGGATCCGGTCGCGGGCGGGATCGGCCATGGCCACGGCTCCGATCGTGCCATTGCCCAAGGGCAGGCCGTGCTTTTCCCAGTCTTTTGCCGGTTCGTCGAAACGAAGGGTGAGAGGTGTGGCGGTGGATGCCGCCGTCAGGCAGGCGAGGTAGCAAAGAGTCTTCTTCATGAATCAGTCGGCAAGGGTTCCGGTGACGCGGATTTCGCTGAGTGCGGCGGCGTCGGGCTTGGAAAAGGAGATGCGGACGTAGCGTCCGGGCGTGCCGGCAGGCACCTGGATGTCGGCGGTGGCACGAGGGGCCTCGTTCTTGCCGGCGTCGGCGACGGCATGCCATGTCTCGCGGTCGGCGGAAACTTCCACGCGGTATTGCCAGACGCGCTCCTCGGGGAACGAGAGACGGATGTGCGAAATCACGAGGCCCTTTTCGGTGTCGAGCGTGAGCGACGGAGCGGCATCGGAGGCTGCGGGTCTCCAGGCGGTCTCCGGCTTGTCATCGGCGGCGAAGCCGGGAGAGGAACCGTCCACGGAGCTGCTGGCGAAGGTCGGGTTGTTCGGGCCGTAGGTGGCGGGAAGCTTGGGTTGGTTGCCTTTGTCGAAGCGGGCGTAGGGCCGCGGCTGAACGGTGGGTGTTTCGCCTGCGACGTAGGGCTGGCCGCCGGTGAAATGCAGGGCCAGTTCGGCATCCTTCAAGTCGGGCGAGCTTGCTTTCACCACGGTCTCGCCTGCGTGCCAGCCACGGATGGAGATGGCTGCCTTGCCTTCCTGAATGCGGATGTCGCTGTCGTTCGCGAAACGGATCGAGCGGCCGGTGGGAAACTCGCCGGGGCCGGAAACGATCGTCAGCTCGACCGGCGGCGAGTGGCTCAGCGGCGCGCCTTTGGAATCGACCACGGTGACGAGCAGGTGGGCGTCGTCGGTGCCGTCGGTGCGGATGCCCCGAGTTTTGTCGGCTTCGAGCGTGAGCCCGGCCGGCTTGCCGTCCTTCGGCCATTCGGGCGGCTTGGTGTCGGTGTATTCGCTGCGGTACCAATACCAGGCGCGTTTCGGGATGCGGAAGTAGTCCACGATCCCCATCTTCCCGAGCTGCGCGCCGGCGATGCTGCCGTGGTCGAAGCCGCACCAGATCGCCTGCCCGGCGCGCCAGTCCGGTTCTTTCTCCGATCGGACGAGGTCACCCCAGTTCGCCTGATATTTGCCCGGGCGGTCGGATGCCACGCTGCCGTATTCGGTGACCATGTTCGGTTTGCCCGGATCCTGGAAGGCGGGGATGGTGGCGCCGTCGCCGTTGTAGCCGGCGATGTCGCCGAGGAGGTCGATGCGGTTTTCGTCGATCGGCCGCTGGGCACCGCCGATCATGGCGGGCCGGGTGGGGTCGAGTTCGTGGGAAAGCGCGACCAGTTCCTTGAGTAGCCCGGCGACCTTGGGCATCACGCTTGGCTCGCTGAAAAAGGCCTCGTTGGACATGCTCCAGGCCACGATGGAGGGACGGTTGCGGTGGATGCGGATCATCGACCGCAGCGAGTGCTTGAGGCTGTCGGCGAAGGGTTCTTCATCCTTCTCGTGGATCGGGTAAGCGCTGGCGTTCCAACCTCCCTCGCTCGCGGCTTTGTTGGAGCCGCCGATGCCCCAGAAGCAGTTCTCCGAGAGGAACAGCAGCCCGAGTTCATCGCTGGCGCGGGTTTTCGCCGGGGCCTGCGGATAGTGGGAGCCGCGGAGGAGGTTGAAGCCGGCTTCCTTCATCAGCCGGACGTCGCGGTAGTGGCCCGAGTCGGGCACCGCGTCGCCCCAGCCGGCGTGGTCCTGATGGATGTTCGCACCGCGCAGGTAGACGTGGCGACCGTTGAGGAAGAATCCTTTGTCCGCGGTCCATTCGAACCAGCGGATGCCGAAGGTCGTCTCGTAGCGGTCGATTGGTTCGTCACCACCTGGGTAAAGCTGGCTGACGGCGCGGTAGAGGTTCGGCTGGCCGATGTCCCACAGTTGTGGGTTTTTTACGGCGGGAAGGTCCTGATCGAAGGTGACGGTGGCACCGGGCGCGATGCGTTGCTTGCTGGAGGTTTTGGAAACGATTTTTCCGTCGGGACCGAAAACGGCGGTGCGCAGCTCGGCTTCGACGGGCTCGCTGCGGTGGTTGCGGACTTCGGTCTGCACCTTGATCGAGGCGGAGGTTTTCGAAACCTTCGGTGTGGTCACGAAGGTGCCGAACCAAGTGACGTGGAGCGGATCGGTGACGACGAGGTGGACGTTCCGGTAAAGCCCGCCGCTGAAGACGTGCTCGCCGGCGCGTGGGGCGAGGCCGGGCTTCCAGAGGTTGTTGAGGCGCACGGCGACGAGGTTCATGCCGGTCTTCACGTGGTCGGTGATGTCCACGGGGAAGCCGACATAGCCGCCCTGATGGCCGGCGATTTTGGTGCCGTTGATGAAAATCTCCGCGTCCTGGAAGGCGGCCTCGAACTCCAGCGAGATTTGCTTGCCCTCCCACGCTTCGGGCACTTCGAACGACTTACGGTACCAGCCGTAGCCGGTGTAGAAATCGTTGTGCATGAAGTAGGGCATGCTGAAGGAGTGCGGCAGTCCGATGGGCTGCCACGCGCCGTCGTCGAATGCCGCGTCATCGGCCCCGGCCGGATCGCCGAGCTGGAATTTCCAGTCGCGGTTGAAGTTTTCGGTGATGCGGAGTGGCGGCTCGTCGGCGTCCAAACGGATGATGCCGAGAAGGCAGACAACCAGCGGCACGAGCCGTGTGAGGCCTGCCATGAAACGTTGGGTGATCATGGACTGAAATACGGGGATGATGGGGGGATCTTGTGAGGGTTCGCGGAGAGCGTAGGTTTCCCTGTCAAACTGCGTCGGGCTTGCTTTCCCGGCCGGTCACTCAGGGTCGACCTCACTCATCGTCGTGGACTTTGGTGATGACCGGGATCTTCTTCTCGACCGGATCGGCGACCAACATCTCCGAGACCTCCTTCAGGATCGCGATCGCTTCCGGCTGGACCTCGCCGTTTTCGTCAGGGCCCACGTTCAGCAGCAGATTGCCACCCTTGTGGTTGATGTCCTCGAGCTTGTCGAAAACCGTTTGCGGGCTCTTCCAGTCGTGGTCGTGCTTCTTGTATCCCCACGACTCGTTCATGGTATAACAAGCCTCCCAGTGTCTGGGGAAACCGGAGTCGAAATGCTCCTGTTCCTGGGTGACGTAGTCCAAATGGAACTCGTCGCGCTTGGCCACGCGGTTGTTGACGATGATTTCGGGATCCGCCTCGCGGATCGTGTTGTAGAGCCGGATTCCATCATCCAGCTCCCACCAGTCGGCCCAGTCGCCGTCGAACCAAAGCAGGGCGGGGTCGTAGCGCTCGATCAGCTCGAGGATCTGGTGGGTCTGATAAGCCAGATATTCCTCCTTCTTTCCGTCGAGCATCTCGGTGTTTCCCCAGCGGTTCAACGTGCCTTTCTGGTCCAATCTCGGGTCCTGCGACGGGTGATGCCAATCGATGATGCTGTAGTAGATGCCGAATTTGATCCCGTGTTTCGCGCAGGCCTTTTTCAACTCGCGGAGAATGTCGCGGCCCGCGAAGGGAGTGCTGGCGACGTCGAAGTCGGTGTATTCGCTGTCCCACAAACAGAAGCCTTCGTGGTGTTTGCTGGTGATGACCAAATAGGTCATCCCGGCCTCTTTGGCGGTCCGGGCGAGGAAATCCGCATCGAATTTCGTCGGGTTGAAATCCTCGGCGATCTTCGCGTATTCGTCGCGGGGAATGCTCTTGCTCGCCTGGATCCACTCGGAATACCAGCCCACCTGTTCGCCCTTCCACTCGCCGCCCAAGCGGGAGTAGAGCCCGAAGTGAATGAACATCCCGTACTGGCCCTCGGCGAACCACTTCATCCGCGAGTTGTAGCTTTCAAGGGATTCCTCCTTCGGCTCCAGGGCCTGTGCGGCGGAAGTCAGGAGGATAGCCAGAGCTGAATGGGAGAAGAGTTTCCGTAGGTTCATGAATGTTTCTTCGAGATGTCAGTCTGTTTTGGTGGGTGCGGTGAAGGTGGTCGCGGTGCCCGTATAACGAATGACGGCGTCCGGTTTCTCGGTCTCCTTCGAGCCTGTGCCGCGATCTTCTGAAACGAGGATCACCCGGAATGTCCGTTGCTTCGCCATTCCCGGGAAGGCGCCTCTGCGCGCGCCGAGGGTAAGGGTTTTCGTCTCCTTATTCCAAGCGATGGGAATCGTGGCGAAGGCTCCCTTTTCGTAGCCATAGCCATCGCCCTCGTCTTCATAGAAGGTGAACGTGCCATCCGCTCCGGGATAGACGCGCAATTCGATGGGAGCGTCCGGCTTTTCGCCGGTGAATTGCTGGTGCGGCCCCATCGGCACGATGCTGCCGGACTTCACGAAGAGCGGAATCTGCGAGAGCGGTGCCTCGGCCTGGATGGTCTGGCCGCCGGAGTGCTGCCGGCCGCTCCAGAAATCGATCCAAGCCGCACCCTCCGGCAGGTAAACCTCGCGCGCTTCAGGTGCGTCCTCGATCGGCTGGGAGTCGGGCCCGTAATGTTGCGGCGCGAGAACCGGAGCGACCATGAAGGCGTCGCCGACGAGGAACTGCGTCTTCAGGTCGTGTGTCTTTTCATCCTCCGGGAAGGCGAATGCCAACGGACGCAGGAACATGTCGTCGTTGAGCGAAACGCGGCCGGCCAGTGAATAGAAGTAAGGGAGCAAGCGGTAGCGCAGGTCGATGGAGGCGAGGACCGCGTCGTAAAATGGAGTGCCCGGTTCGCCGAAGCGCCATGGCTCGCGTGGTGTGTCGGTGCCGTGGCTGCGGAACATCGGCAGGAAGACACCGGCTTGCAGCCAGCGGGTGTAGAGTTCGCGATAGCCGAGGTCTTCGCACCCCTGGTTGTATTGTCCTTTCCAGAACCATTGGGTTTTGGACGCCACGAAGAATGCCCCGATATCCATGGTGATGTGGGGATAGCCCGCCGCGCTGATGCTTTGCAGCGCCACCAGCTGCTGGGCCAGGGTATCCCAGCTTGCGGTGGTGTCTCCCGTCCAGAGCATGGCGCCGGTACGCTGGCCACCCGCATAGCCGGAGCGGGTGAGGTTGAGGACGCGTTTGTCGGGCATGTCCTCGCGCTGGTTTTCGGAGATTCCGACGGCGTCCATCAGGCCGTAGGCGTTCAGGATCTGGGGATCGACGACTTTCGCCAGGCCGGCGATGTTGGCGGCGTCCGCATCCGCAGGGCGGTCCTTCTTCCAATCCGCATTTTCGGGCTCCGTGGAATCGCACCACCAACCGTCCATGCCGTGCTGGCCGAAGGGTTCCCAGGCCACGGTCTTCCAATAGAGTTCGCGCGACTTCGGGTCGAAGGGGTTGAAGTTCGCCGAGCCTGCCAGCATGTAGCCGGCCTCTTTGAGTGCCTTGCCCGCCACCGATTGGTCGCTCGGGTTCGGCCAGATCGAGATCATCACGTGAGCGTTCAGATCGTGAATCTCACGCGTCATCTTCGCGATGTTGGGGTAGCGTTTCTTGTCCACGTCTCCGCCCCATTGCAGCCAGTAGTTCCAGTCCTGAACGATGACATCGAGCGGGATCTCGCGCTTGCGGAACTCCTTCACGGTGTCGATCAGCTCTTCCTGCGTCTTGTAGCGCTCCTTCGACTGCACGTAGCCGTAGGCCCAGCGGGGCAGCATGGACGCCGCGCCCGTGAGCTGGCGGTAGCCGGCCACGGCCCCGTCCATGTCGGGTCCGTAGATGAAATAATAGTCGAGGTCGTCGATGACATCGAAGCTCATTGAACCGCCCTCGGGACCGTCGGCGAAAGTCATCGCGGAGTAGGCATCGAAGAGCAGCCCGTAGCCGCGGGTGGAAACCAGCGAGGGAACCAGAATGCGCAGGTTGTGCTGATAGAGCCGTTTGGCGGTTCCCCGCAGGTTGAGGTCGGAGGTTTCATCGAATCCAAGACCATAGAGCGCCTCGTCGTCGGAGAAATCGAACGAGACGGTGCCCTTCCATGCTTCGCGGTCCTTGCCCTGGACGTATTTCCCGACGATCTCGCGCTCGCCGTCCACGGTCTGCACCTTTTTCACGGTGGCGGGATCGGCGATCGATTTGATGACGTCCACTTTCTCAAGTGCGCGCGGATCCCGGCGATCTTCCGCGAGGAGCGGTTTGCCCTCCGGAGTGAAATACGAGACCGCCTCGGTGGCGCGGTCGATGCGGACGACGAGTTGATCCGACTTCAGGTCGATGAAACCGTCCTTCTCCTCCACCTCGATCTCGCCGGGGGATTCCTCGACGGGGACCCGCATCAGGCTCTCTTTGTCGGACCACTGGTCGTTCCGCGTGACGCGCACGCGGGCGATGCGGCCGGTGACGAACCGGACCTGCAAATGGCCATCAGAAAGGGTGAGGGTGGCTCCGTCGGCGAGCGGATCGACCTTTTCTACCTTCGCGAGGAGACTGGGCGAAAGGCTGCAAGCGATGCAGGCGGTGAGCGGGAGCGAGAAAAGATTTCTTCTCATGAATGATCGGGTGACGTCGGAAGTCGGGCGACCTCACGCCGTGACGGGTGTGACGCCCTTCTTGAGGATGATGTTGCCGTATTTCGCGAGTTCGCCGGTCATGACGACGGCGAAAGCCTGCTTGGCGCGTTCGTAGAACGCGAAACGGTCGATGAGGTCCGGGTCGGGTGCCGAAGGCGAGTGGCTGCGAATCGACCGGAGGTAGCGCTTGCCGACTTCGGGATCGAGCGTGTCGCCCTCCACGGCGTCCATCATGACGATGGGATCGGGAACGTAGGCATCGAGTTCGAAGAGCGGAAGGATCGCATCGAGCAGCGGCACGATTTCGAGCCCGTCGGCGCGGATGATGCGGTCGTTGAAGGACTCTCCGGGAAAGTGCGCGTCGGCGAGTACGATCTCATCGCCGTGCCCCATGCGGTGGAGCGTGGCGAGGAGTTCTGGTGAAAGGAGGGGTGAGATACCTTTGAGCATCGGAACGGGTGGGTTAGATCTTCGCCGCTTCCTCGCCGTGCTCGTGGTGGATCCGGTAGGTCCGGATTCCGTAGATGGCGATGACAATGAAGCAGATCAGCGGCAGGACGAAAGAGACGCGGGTCGGGGATAGGAAATCGATCTGCTGGTCCATGATCCAACCTTGCATCGGCGGCATCAGGCAGCCGCCTCCGATTGCCATGATCAGACCGGCGGAACCGAGTTTGGCGTCATCGCCGAGGCCATCGAGCGCGATGCCGTAGATCGTGGGGAACATCAGCGACATGCACGCGGAGATCCCGACGAGGCAGTAAAGGCCTGTCATCCCCTGGATGAAGATGGTGCCGAGGGTGAGCAGTGCTCCACCGATGGCGAGGCCGAAGAGCAGACGGCCGGGGCTGAAGTATTTCAGCATGTAGGTGCAGATGAAGCGCGAGGAGACGAAGATGATCATGGCGATCATGTTGTAGCCTTGGGCGGTCTCGGCGGTGAGGCCGAGTTCGTTGACGCCGTATTGGATGATGAAGGTCCAGCACATGATCTGGGCACCGACGTAGAAGGCTTGGGCAATGACACCTTCGAGGTAGCGCTTGTTGGTGAAGAGGCGCTTGAGGGTGGGGCCGGCGTTGATCGAGCGGTCGTCCTCGCCCGCCACCTTCGGGAGCTTGGCGAGGGCGAAGACGAAGAGCACGCCGAGCACGACGAGCCCGAGAATGGTGTAGGGGCCAATGATGACGCCGAGGTCACTTTCCTGGAGCCGTGCGAACTCGTCGGGCGCGGTCTCGAACATCGCCCGGCGTTCTTCCTCGGTGGATTTGTCGAGCTTTGCGAGAATGAAGGTTTTCGCGATGAACATCCCGGTGAGCGAGCCGAGCGGATTGAAGGCCTGGGCGAAGTTGAGGCGGCGGGTGGCGGTTGCTTCATCGCCCATCGACAGGATGTAGGGATTGGCGCTCGTTTCGAGGAACGAGAGGCCGCAGGTCATGATGAAGTAGGCGATGAGAAACGCCCAGAAGGCCATCATGTTGCCTGCGGGGATGAAGAGCAGACAGCCGGCGGCATAGAGGGTGAGGCCGGTAAGGATGCCGAACTTGTAGGAGAAGCGCTTGATGAGCAGCGCGGCCGGAATCGCCATGAAACAGTAGCCTCCGTAGAACGCGAACTGGACCAGGGAACTCTCGAAGTTGCTGATGAGCAGGATGTTCTTGAACGCCGCCACCATCGGGTTGGTGATGTCGTTCGCGAAGCCCCAGAGGGAAAAGAGGCTGGTGACCAGAATGAACGGAAGGAGGAATCCCGCGGGAATCACCCGTGGGACGCCGCTCGAAGAGTTGGCGCGATGCATGGTTTTTGGATGGATAGGTGGCGGAAATTTAAAGCGAGATCATGGCCTTGATGACGCCCGTCTCCGGGTTCGTCCATGACGGAAAGAGGTCGGGAATTTCCTCGAAGCCGCCGCGGTGGGTGATCCACGGGGTGGTGTCGATGCGGCCGGACTCGATGAGTTCGATGATCCGCGGGAAGTCGGCGGGATGGGCGTTGCGGCTGGCCAGCAGGGTCAGCTCGCGTTTGTGGAAGTTCGGGTCGTTGAAGGTGACCTCGCCCTGGAACAGGCCGACGAAGACGAGCCGGCCGCCGTGCGCGGGGTAGTCGAAGGAGGCCATCATGGAGCGCGGGCTGCCGGTGGCGTCGAAGACCGCGGTGGGCATGTCGCCGCCTGTGATCTCGACCAAGCGTTCGAGCACGTTTTCGTTCGCGCCGTTGATGGCGTGGGGAACACCGAGCTGGCTTTGGCAGAAGGCGATGCGGGCGTCGTTGATGTCGAGCACGATGACCTGCGCGCCCTTTTCCAAGGCGAACTGCATCGTCGCGAGACCGATCGGGCCGGCACCGATGACGAGGGCGAACTCGCCGGTTTCGAGCGCCGCGCGTTCCACCGCATGAGCACCGATGCCGAGTGGCTCGACGAGCGCGAGCTGGTCGTATCCGAGCGTGGCGGACGGATGAAGCTTGCGGGCGGGGACGAGGAATTCCTCGCGCATCCCGCCATCGCTGTGCACGCCGATGACCTGCATATGGGTGCAGCAGTTGCCGCGGCCGCGGCGGCAGGCGATGCAGGTACGGCAATTGACGTAGGGCTCGAGCGAGCAGCGGTCGCCGGGTTTCACGTTCGTGACGTCATCGCCGGTTGCGATCACTTCCAGACCGAGTTCGTGGCCGAGGATGCGCGGGTAAGTGAAGAAGGGCTGCTTTCCGGAAAACGCATGGATGTCGGTGCCGCAGATGCCGATCCGGTGGACGCGCACCAGGGCTTCGTCGGGACCGGGGGCGGCCGGGCGGGAGAGAGTGGCGAAGCCGAGTTTCCCCGGCTTTTCGAGAGCGACGGCTTTCACGATGAGGTTGAGGAGGTTTGGAAAAGGATGGCGCGGCAGGGCGAGCCGGAGAAGCCGGGCAGGTGGAGGGGGAGAGCCTGGAAGAAGGCATCTTTGGCGAACTCCAGCCAGCCGTCGGGAAACGAGACTTCCTCGATGACCCAGACGCCGGCGGAGAGGAGGATCTCGTGGGTGCGGGTGTTCTCGACCTCGTCCATGCCGCCGATGGAAAAGTGGTCGATGCCGATGGCGCGGATGCCGCGATCGACGAGCCACCGGGCACCGGATGGCGCGAGGTAGGGGGACTGGTAGAGCCATTCGTGGGTGGCTGCGCGCTTGCGGCCCCAGCCGGTCTCTAACAAAACAATGCGGTCTCCGAGTTCGAGTCCGGCGCAGGCGGATTCGAGGAGGGAGGAATCGATGGGCGTGGAAGCGGAGACGCGGTCCCTGAAATCGAGGCCGACGGGGATGCCGATGAAGGCGTCGAGCGGGATCTGGTCGATGGATTTGCCGCCGGCGATTTTATGCAGCGGGGCATCGAGGTGGGTCCCGGTGTGGGAGGCCATGTGGAACTCTTCCATCCGCCAACCGTCCGCGGGGTGGTCGGCCACGACCGGCAGCGAGACCGGCGGATGGACCGGGCAATTCGGCGTGCCATCCGACAAGGGCATCGACAGATCGAGGATGCGGGGCGGCGTCATGAGTCAGCGCAGGGTGATCTTGTAGACGATGGCGGCATCGGCAGCGGGCGCGCGGTTGGGCGGCTTGATATCAAGCGTGCTGTCCGTTTGCGACCACGTGACTTTGGTGGAGGAGCCGAGCAGGACGACCGAAATGACTTCCGGTCCCTCCTTCGAGCCGAGGGATTTCAGGGACAGGGCCTTTTCCGGCACGCCGAGGACGATGGCGTAGAGATCACCGCCCTTGGTGGTGTAGCGGACATCTTCGGCGGTGAAAGGTTTGCCTTTGCCCTCGTTGAACCCCTGGGCGTTGAGCGGGACGCCGTCGCTGGCGGGACCTTCGCCGAAAGTTTTCCAAGGACGCGTCTCGAAGATCGCCTCTTGGTTCACGTCCATCCAGTCGGCGATGCCTTCGAGGATTTCCTCCTCCTTTTCATCGATCGAGCCATCGCCGCGGACGGGGACGTTGAGGAGCAGGTTGCCGTTCTTGCTGACGATGTCGGCCAGCATGTGGATGACGGTTTTCGCGCTTTTGTAGTGTCCGCGTTCATAGACGCCGCGGTCGTAGTGCCAGCCGCCGATGCAGGTGTCGGTTTGCCAGGCGTGAGGCAGGGTCCGGTCCGGCACGCCGCGCTCGATGTCCCAGGTCAGGCATTCGAGCTGGTCGTCGTTGAGGACTTTGCCGAAAAGCACGCCGGTGCTCTTGCCGCCGGTCTTGGCGAGGTTCGTGTTGTAGAAATCCGCGGCGAGCTTGAGCCCGGCGTCGCTGACGGGCCACAGCGGCAGCGCGGTGTCGTCGAAATAGAGGAGATCCGGCTGGTATTTGCGGACCAGCTCGGCGGTGCGGTCGTAGAAGTTCTGGCAGTAGGCGAAATCCGGCTGGGAGACGCCACCGCCCCAGTTCCAACGGGAGTGGACGCTGCCGGCGTTCAGGAAATTCGGGCTCGGCTCGTGGTTCTGGGCGTAGAGGTCCTGGGGATCGAGCCCCTCCCACCAAGTTCCCTTGCCGTCGGCTTCGGTCAGCTTGCCGTCGTAGGGCACGCCGGCTTTGTCACCTTTCTGGTCGGCTCCCTGGGCCGGCTCATACCACGACCACGCATGGGCGGCATGCACGCTGACGCCGAAGGGAAGCCCGTGCTTGCGGGCCGCTTTCGCCCAGCCATCGATGATGTTCTTTTTCGGGCCGACATCGACGGAGTTCCACGGCTGGTGGGAGCTGTCCCACATGTCGAGGTTGTCGTGGTGGTTGGCCATCGCGAAGAAATAGCGGGCCCCGACCCGCTTGTAGAGGGAGACGAGTTTCTCGGGATCCCACTTTTCCGCTTTCCACCGGTGGATCACATCCTTGAAGCCGAACTCGGAGGGATGACCGTAGTGCTCGCAGTGGAAGTTGTATTTCCAGTCCCCCTCAAGATACATGTGGCGCGCGTACCAATCCCCGACTTCCGGTTCGCATTGCGGGCCCCAGTGAGCCCAGATGCCGAACTTGGCGTCACGGAACCAGTCGGGAGCCTCGTACTGCCGGAGCGAATCCCAGGTCGGCTCGAACTTACCCTCGGCGACAGGTTCGGTTCCGGTATCGACGATGACCGCGGGCTCCGCGTCGATCGGAATGCTCTCCGCGTGGGTGGTGGCCACGAGGCAGGGAAAAAGGGCTGCGGTGAGCAGGAGGGTGTGCTGGGTCATGAGTCGGCTGGGTTCGTGGGTTTCGGGCGGGAACGGCGGTGGGCGCGCGGTCCGGGGATCAAGGTCCGATGGTAGCGGACGCAGCGAGGCTGTGAATGGTCCGAATTGACGAATGGATGGATATTTTAGACTTCTCGGTCATGACGAATCAGGTGAGGCCCGCGTTCATTTCTCCCGCCACCCGGGAGGGGAAATACCTGTTTCTCGACCTCCATCCGCCCGCCGGTGAGGAGCTGGTGCTGGTGGGCGCGGGGCGCGAGCTGTGCACGCCGGACTACCGCATCGACCGCCGGGGTTTCATGTATCACACCGTGGAATTCGTTCTGGGCGGGAACTGGGAGGTCAGGCACCGGGGGCGGCAGGTACCGATGGGCCCGGGGGCGGTGTTCGCGTACGGACCGGAGACGTCCTATTCGCTGGAGGCGCGCGAGGGGCCGGAAAGGATCAAGTATTTCATGAACTTCACGGGCGGCGCGGCGGAACGCTGGATCACCGAGGCCCGGCTCCAGCATTGCGCGGTCCGGCGGGTGCGGCAAACCCGGTGGATTCATGACTTGTTCGAGCAGTTGCTGGATGGCGCGCTGCTGGAGGATCCGGAGGTTCGGGAGATCGGCACGCGGCTCATGGAGCTGATCTTGTGGCGGCTCCGGACGGACGCTTGGCCGATGGACGAACGTCGCACGGATGGGCGGGAAACTTTCGAGCGCTGCCGCGCTTTCATCCACGATCATTACCTTGAGGTCAGTTCGGTGGCGGAGGTGGCGGATGGCTGCCATGTGAACCCGGCGTACCTGGCGCGGCTTTTCAAACGGTTCGGGGGTGAACGCCCGCTGCAGATGCTGACCCGGCTGAAGACGCGTCACGCGGCGGATTTGATCCTGCGCCGGGGATTCGGGGTAGGGGAGGCCGGGCAGGTCGTGGGTTTCGCCGATCCCTACCATTTCTCCCGGGTCTTCAAGCGCGTGCACGGCGTACCACCGGGAAGTTTGCGCACGGGCCGCACGAACGGGGGGGGAAGTGGTTAGCGAAAGGCGTTGCGGGCACTTCGGACCGGGGCCTAGCCTCCGACCCGTGAGAGTTCGCCTGTTTTGCCTGCTGCTGGTGGGGGCTGTCCCGGCCGGGGTTTCCCGCGCGGAGGTGGCGGAGGATGTGAGGATGATTCCCGTGGGCGAGGGCTGGGCAAAGAACTCGGTGAACGCGGTGGTTTTCCGGACGAGCACCACCTCCCACGCCGGGTTCCAGTTCACGTCCTACTACGATGAGGAGGGCTACGTGGTGCTGGCGAAGCGGAAGCACGGCTCGACGGAATGGGAAGTACGGCGGACCCGGTATCAGGGAAATGTCAGGGACGCCCATAATGCGATCTCGATCGGTGTGGACGGCAGCGGCGTGATCCACGTTTCCTGGGATCACCACAATCACCCGCTTCGTTATGCCAGGGGCGTGGCTCCCGGAAGCCTGGAGCTGACCGATAAGCTGCCGATGACCGGACGCCATGAGGCCCAGGTGACTTATCCGCAGTTCTACCGGCTGGCGGATGGAGACCTGCTCTTTCTGTATCGGGACGGGGCCTCGGGCCGCGGCGATGCAATGCTCAACCGCTACTCGGTCAAAACCGGTGAATGGAAGGCCGTGCAGCATCCGCTGATTTCCGGCGAGGGGCGGCGGAATCCGTATTTGAACACGATGGCGGTGGATGCCCGGGGTGGCGTCCACGTGTCCTGGGTGTGGCGTGAGTCGCCGGACGTCGCGTCGAACCACGATCTTTGCTACGCCTTTTCGCCGGATGGCGGCGTGACGTGGACGGACTCGAAGGGAGCGGAGTTGAAGCTGCCGATCACCGAATCGACGGCGGAGGTCGCGTGGCGGATTCCGCAAGGACGCGAGCTGATCAACCAGACCTCGATGGCGGCGAGCCTTTCAGGAGATCCGGTGATCGCGAGCTACTGGACGGAGTCGGACTCGGCCGCGCCGCAATACCGCGTGGTGTGGCGGGAGCGCGGGCGTTGGCGGTCGGCCCGCGTCGGCGAGCGGGAGGGGAAATTCAGCCTCAGTGGCGGCGGCACCAAACGGATTCCGATTTCCCGTCCGCAGGTGGTGGCGGGAAAAGGAGGCGAGCTGCGGGTCATCTTCCGCGACGAGGAGCGTGGCGGACGCGTTACGGCCGCGGTTTCGAAAAGTCTGGGTTACCGGAATTGGGAACTGGTGGATCTTACCGAGGAAAGCGTCGGCTCGTGGGAACCGACCTTGGATATGGAGCGGTGGCGGACGGAAGGGGTGCTCGACGTGTTTGTTCAACGCGTCGGTCAAGGCGATGGCGAAGGCCTCGAAGACCTGCCGCCACAGCAGGTATCGATCCTGGAGTGGCGGCCGTGAGTTTCCTCAAGGTTCAAGGCAGGGCCGCAACCGGAGACATATCCGTGATATCGAGGAGAGATCGAGTTTGTGCTGGACGGGTTACGCGATGGGCTTCCGAATCCATCCATCTTGCGGAATATGTCACAGACGGTCGTGATTGGTGCTGGTCCAGCCGGGCTCACCGCTGCCTACGAGCTGGCGCGGCGGGGAAGGTCTGTGGTTCTTCTTGAGGTGGCTCCGACGGTGGGTGGCCTGAGCCGCTCATTTACCCTCTGGGGGCAACGGGTTGATCTCGGTCCTCATCGGTTTTTCAGCCGCGATGCCCGGGTGGACGCTTTCTGGCACGAGATGGCTGAAGGTCGATGCCATTGGGTGACGCGACTGACCAGAATACTCTATCGAGATGACCTTTACTCCTACCCCTTGAAGCCCTTCGAGGTGCTTGGGAAACTGGGTGCCCCTGAAGCGGCACGCTGCGTTCTCAGCCATGCGGCCACCAAGCTCAAGCCGAAGCGGGCCAGCGGCCATGAGTCCTTTGAAGATTGGGTGGTTTCGCGTTTCGGTCGCCGGTTGTTCGAAATCTTCTTCAAAACCTATAGCGAGAAATTGTGGGGAATACCGTGTGCCGGGATCGACTCCGATTTCGCCGCTCAACGAATCCAAGGCTTCAGTCTTTGGGAAGCGCTGGTTCATGCAGTTCCAGGGCTTCGCCGCAAGCACGCCACCTTGGTTGACCGCTTCGCTTATCCCTCCGGAGGTGCGGGGATGATTTATGAAAACCTGGCGCGAAGAATCGGCGAACTTGGCGGTGACGTACGCCTGGGAACGTCGGTGAAGAGAGTGCTGCTCTCCGGCGGCCAGGTGACCGGTGTGGAGCTCTCCGATGGTGGTCGGATCGACGCCGGAAACGTGGTGTCAACCATGCCTCTTACCCGCTTGGTAAAAGGCTTGGAAGGAATATCACGGAGGGCGATCAGCTCCGCGAATCAATTGAAGTTCAGGAACACGATCATCGTCTATTTGCGGATAGGACGCAGGAATCTGTTCGACGACAACTGGATCTACGTGCACTCGCCCGATCTCAGAGTGGGGAGAATCACCAATTTCTCGAACTGGGGGAACGAAAACGAGTCCGACGACGATCAAAGTATTCTCGCTCTCGAATACTGGTGTGACGGTGGCGACAGCCAGTGGCAAGCGGACGATAAAGTTCACATCGGAGTGGCCACGGACGAAATCCGGAAGACCGGGTTGATTGGAAATGCGCCTGTGATCGAGGGGCATGTGGAGAGGATCAACCGCTGCTATCCCGTCTACGAACGGGGATACAAGGATTTGCTGACACCGATTCGCGACGAACTCCGCAAAATCCGGGGGCTCCAAGTCATCGGTCGCTACGGAGCCTTCAGGTACAACAATCAGGACCACAGTATCCTTATGGGAATGCTGGCTGCCGAGAACGTTGTCGATGGGGCGGGACACGATTTGTGGACGGTGAACACCGACTTCACCCAGTATCAGGAATCAGAGTTGGTCGGTACCTGTCGAAGCGAGGGAGCAATGTTGAATGCTGAAGGCGCTGAAAATAAAGGAATTGCATGAACGGACAATCATTGGGCGAACCTCCAGAAAAGGCTGCCGGCAACCCGGAGCGTGGGCGGGACCTTCTTACGAAGGCAGAGCACTTTTACTCCGGATGGATTCTGGCCGTGATTCTGGCGCTGGGGTTCCAACTTCTCTATTTTGCCTACGCCACAAGTCTTCCGGGCCCGTTCATTTTTGATGATGTTGAGGCGATCGCGGCCAATCCGGATTTGCGGACCGACTTCAATCCGTCCGTGTTTTTCCGGGATCACGAAACCTCGCTTCACTTCGATCGCCGGCCTGTCCCGGGATTCGTCACCTGGCTGGATTTCAAAATCCACGGCTTTCGGGCTCCCGGTTATCGCATTACCAACCTGTTTCTCCACCTGTTTACCGCCTGCTCGGCGTTTTGGCTCATCGTGAAACTGGCGCCCCGCTTCGGGTGCCCGTGGCCACGCCTTCTCGGACTGGTAACCGTCCTACTTTGGGCGATTCATCCCATCGCGACCAATACGGTCAGCTTTATTTTCCAGAGGAACGAGTTGTTGATGTCTCTCTTTTACGTTCTGGCCCTGCTGGCGCTCGCGAAAGCCCAGGGGACCCGATCCGTCCTTTGGCTCACGCTATCGTGCTGTGCCGCCGTGCTCTCCGTCCTCTCGAAAGAAACGGGGCTCACTTTTATCGTTGTGGCTCCACTCCTGGAAAGATTGGCGTGGTTCAGGTCCTTTCGGGAGCTTCTTCGTCAAAGAGGATGGTTCTACGGGATCCTCGCGGTGGGGTATGGGGTGCTGACCTTATGGATCCTAACCGGGGTGCGAATGAGCGAATTAGCCGAAACCGGCATGTATTGGGATCATCCATGGGGGTATTTCAAGTTCCAGTGCTCGGCTCTGCTGAAGTATTTGTATTTGATGGTCTGGCCTCACCGTTTGAACTTCTTCTCGCTGCCGCTTGGGTGGGATGCGCCGGCCAAATGGGTTCCCTCCTTGGGAGTGCTCCTCGCTCTGGGTGCCGCGGTGATCATTCACGGCAGAAGGGAGAAGTGGCTCTGGGCCTGCGCAGTTCTCCTTCTGGGCCTTCTGGCACCGACGACTTCGATCCTACCGATCCCTTTGGAGCCTTATGCCGAATTCAGAATGTATCTCCCTTCCCTCGCCGTTCTTGTGACGTTGGTCGTGCTTCTGGGTAGGGCAATCGCCCGGGCATCGAGAGGAGCCCGCGGGGCGATGCAGGCAATGGTCTTGATAGGGGTGCTTCTGGTCATCGCCGCGATTCTCACAGGGCTCACCAGGAGCCGGAACCGGCTTTATGCCTCGTCAACGTTACTTTGGGAAAACGTGGTGAGGCAGGAGCCGAGGAACGGCAAGGCATGGGGGAATCTGGGAATAGTCCATCTCCATGAAGGGCGGTTCGAAAAGGCAGAAGCTTGCGGTCGTACGCTCCAAGCCATGGGAACCGCTCTAAAAGACGAGGCTGCAGTCCGGGCGGGAAGCCGTCTTCTAGCGCTGGTTGCTTTGGAGCAAGGAAGGCCGCAGGAAGCATTGAACACCCTCCGCGAAATCGCACAACGGGCTCCAGAGGAGCGTTCAGCTCAGGTCGATTTTGCTTTGGCTTTGGTAAGATCCGGCCATCAGGAGGAGGCTGAAGTGACTGTTCGTAAACATCTTGTACAATATGCTCATGACCCGTTCGTTCGAATGTTGATGGCGGAGGTGGCAATCGAAGGAGGAAGGTATGACGACGCGAAGGCGCTTTTAAATAGCTTGGAAAGCGAACTTCCGGGGGAGCCGAGAGTAGGGAAGCTCTTGTCGATGCTACAAAAAACCGAAGGAGGAGAAACGATGCTGAGGTGACATCCTGACGCAGCTTCACCTCAGCAGCCCGGCCTCCGAACATGCCATGGGAAAAAATTGATCGCAGAGAAGTTTCCGCTTGTTCCCTGAGGTCTCACCACTTAGCAGAGGGCCTTATATGAGAGTCTGGCCGTTTATCCTTTCCGTAACCGCTGTTTCGATAGCAGCGGAAATGGTTGGTGATCAGGGAGAAAGGGACGCTTCTGAGCGGCAGTCGCCTGAAGCGCCTCGCAGCCGGTCGCGGGTTGAACTGGAGTTGAAATTGGCAAAGGCTGATCTCGGGCTTGTGAATGCCGGGGCGGATCTGGATGAGAAGAGACGGGTGTTTGCAGGTATCATCGAAGACCATGGGCCTGTGGATGAGCCTGTAAGCCCCGTCGAGGAGGATTCCGCAGAGGCGTTGGAGCCAGTGGAACTGGTTTTGCCGTTAAGGGAGGGGCTGACAGCGGAGGAGTTCTTTGATGAGGCGACCATGTTCATGGCTGGGCTGCAAGCCGCATGTTCGCGGGATCTTCGCTCGTCGGGAGATCTTGACGCAGCTCGCAAGCTTTATGCGGAAATGCTTGAGAAGGAGTCGGTGAAGGGACTGCTTATCGAATTGGAGGAGGTGCGTGAGGAGCTGGCTCAGGCAACCGCTCCTGAAGAGGAGGGTAGGGTCTTGCCGACGGATGACGGTACGGACCTTTCCACCGGAGAAGCGGCTGCGGCAATGGTCGCCCGGGAATGGGAGGCTCTGGTCGAGGAAGGTAGGGACGATGATCTTGAGGAAGTTCGGCGAAGGATGGATCTGGCTCATGTTGCTGCTACTCAAGAGCTTGAGACGGAAAAGGAGGCACCTCCTCCGCCGGACATAAGAATTCGCCAAAGGATCACCGAGTTGGAAACGGAGCTTGCCGCGACCAACAACCATTCGACCAATTCCACCCCGCCACCGACACGATGAAAATGAAGATCAATCCAAAGCGAGCTCGTGCTGCCATTGCAGTTGTCGCGCTTGCCAGTGTTCCCGTTACCGTTTTGGCAGATTATTTCTATGACGCCCATGTCCAGTATTGGGCGCAGATCGGTGGCTATTATAGCTCCTCCTCTTCGGGGGGGTACGGTAGTAGTAGCGGGCTGCTGATTGTCGGTAATAATATCAATCTGCCTTATTGGGTGTCTGATTCGCTTATAGCAGGGTACTCTCTCAATCTCTACGATAGTAATTCGATCGTCTTTGGTCGCTGGAACAAGAACACGTCTGGCACCGACCTCTTTGTGGTGGGCAACGGCACAAGTTCTGTGACGACCCAGAATGAAATGGAGATCCTAAAGGACGGGACGATCCACATGGGTGACGATGGCAGCGGCAGCTACGCCTTTGAAATCGATGCGGATGGAGAAACGATCCGGATCAAGCCGCAAGGTGACATCGATATGGGAATCTATTCGGGTTCCTGACCATGACGTTGTTGGTAGGTTGAAATGAGGTTCGGGCTAGAAGCGGATGAGAGCCCCGTGCGGGCTCATGAAAGAAACGGTCTCAATAAGAAAATGGAAACCCTACGGCAATGGAAGATGCTCGCTGGCGCGGCATTGGCGGCTTGTCCGTCGTTATCAGCTCAGGACCCGGCATGGTGGACATGGGGAGACACGGCGGTTCTGAACTCGAATCCAACCAACAACGCGGGTCCGGCGAATTTGGGCCAAGCCAAGAACATGGTGGCCGCGGCGCTTTCTGCCATGCGGGTGGAGCGTCCGGACCTGGCCGATTTGGTGGAGTCCGATCTCGTCGGCGTGAACAAGCCGATCTTCTCCCTTCTTCCGCCGGGCAATCAGACCGAAGTGGATGCCAACCACGCGCCTCTGGTGGTCGGCCAACTGAAGGCGATTTCGGCACCTTTTTACGAAGTGCTACACGATGATGCGGGAACGACATCCTGGCTGGAAGCTGAATTGACCTACGCGCAGACGAAGGATTCGTCCGATAGCACGAATTATTTCCCG
>CBFGTS010000002.1:0-372569 GCA_965652295.1 uncultured Haloferula sp.
TTCCCGGCCCGAATCCTCTCATTTCCCGCTGTTTCAGAACAGGGGAAGCTTACAGATCATCACTATTGCGGACAACTCCGGCGGAGCTTCACTTCAAGAGTGAAGTGCAACGCTAAGTCTCGGTGAGAAACAGGTCATTCGGGGTGAGATATCCGTGGCGCTTTCGCGGCCTTTTGTTGAGCTTCGCGGCGATGGCGTCGCATTGCCTCTGAGTCAGTCCGGTCAGGCTTGCTCCCTTGGGCAGATACTGCCGAATCAGCCCGTTGGTGTTCTCATTGGTGCCCCGCTCCCAGGAGTGATGCGGAGTGGCGAAGTAGAACGGCACGTCGGTGATCTCCTCGACGGTCAGGTAGTCGTGGAACTCGCTGCCGTTGTCCGCGGTGATCGTCTTGTAGCTGCCGAGATGGCGAGCCATCAGCTTCAGGATGGAGCGGGTGGTCTCCGCCATCGTCACCGCGCGGATCTTGCCCATCTCCAAATAACCGCTCCGGCGTTCCACGAGGGTCACCACCGAGTGCTTTCCTGCACCGTGCACCGTATCAATCTCCCAGTGCCCCGTGGTAATCCGGCGCTCCACCTCGGCAGGCCGCTCGCCGATCATGCGTTTCCCGGCCAGCCTCCCACGGCTGTCGTAGGCTCCATACCTCTTTCGACGTTGCTTGCGTGAACCTCTCAGATGCTTCCAGAGATCCCCACCAGCCGCCTTGTCCCTCCAGACATGCTGGTAGATCGTCTCGTGGCTGATTCGTAGTCCGTCGGTTCTCCGCAGGTGGCCGCTCACCTGTTCCGGACTCCAGTCCTGCCTCAGCAACGATTCCACCTCCTTCCACGCCCTCTCATCGAAGTTCCCGCCCTGGCGGGCGCGACGACGTCGGCCGCTGGTCATCCCGATGGCATGGTGGGCTCGGTAGCGGCCGTCGGTCGGATAGCGATTCCGCCGGAGCTCGCGGCTGATCGTCGATGCCGATCTTCCGAGCTGACGGCCAATTTCTCGTACACCCTTCCGCTCGCACCTCAACGCTCCGATTCGGTAGCGCTCCTCATGGCTCAGCTGTTGGTATTTCATGCTTCCGCAGACGGTCCGAAATCTCCATCATGGCGACCAGGCCGTTGCGCTTACCTTCTGAATTCAAGGAGTGGCGGAGGAGAATCTACCCAACCTGATCGCGCCGGGCGCCAGCAGAAATGATCCAAGCGGCGAAACTATTGGGATCTTCGGGGTAGGGAGCAAAAGGGCCGTTGTCGCGCTTGCTGAGGATATTTGCATCAAGACTCGGCATGGAGATGGACCGGCATTCCAGATCGACATCAACAACGACTGGTTGGAATCTCCGGAATGGGAGATTCCCCATTACAGGATCCCTGCGATCAACCCGAGCACCACGTCGATTAGGCTTTCTGCTCTCCGGATGCGGATCAGCGATCTCGACGTTGACGAGCTAATGGCACACGTCGCTGAGGTCTATGCTTGGTTTCTCGCGATCGATGACTGCAATGTTTCGATCAACGATATTCTTGCCCAACCGCGTGAGTTCGATACTTGGGCATATCCTGACCAAAACCCTCCTCGCGAAGCTCGCTTCACCGAGAACGTCGATGGTGCGACCATTTCGATCGAAGTCTCCGGCGGGTTGATTACTGATCGAGATCCAGTCAGCGAGAACTACGGGGTCTACTTCTACTGCAACAATCGACTGGTCGTTAAGAACCTGAAGTGTCGAGAAGTTGGCTACTTTGTGACTTCTGAAGCCGGCGTTCCTCACCCAGACGCGTCGCTCTGCAGAGTAATCGTCCGTATCAATGGGAGTACTAAATACATGCCGTGGCATAGCAGCAAGTCTGCAGTCCGCTTCGATCACCCGGTTTTCTCCGCCTTGCGACCGACTCTCATCAAACTGGTGTCGCACTACAGTTCTCTCTCCCGGCGACTAAAAGACGAATGGGACGCTAAGGTTTTTGCATGCGGAGAAGGGGAGGTCGAGCGTGCCGATTCGGAGGAGCCTGACAAGGGCTCTAGATTGATTCTCCCGCCATTGCCTAAAGTTAGGAAGCCTGCATCGGCGAAGCTCAAGATTGCCAATGCGGAAGTTCTCAGGGACGCCCCATGGACGTTGGGCCTGCTGGAGGCAGTCTCAGCGGTCGATTCAATTCAAAAGCTCAAGCTTGAGACCCGGAACCGCATCGCGCTGATCCTATTGGACAGCAATTTCGAAATTGGTCTCAAGGAGTTCGTGATCCACCGGTCGGATCTTTTCACTCCCAAGGTCTACGACGATGCAAAAATCAAGGATCTGTTCTCCCGCCGCTATAAGATAGTCACGGAGGTTAAGAACAAAGTAAAGCTGCCGCAGAAGCTCGTTGAAAAGGCGAATCACTACTACGGCTTGAGAAACAAGCTGATTCACGAGCGCGCTACTGTCGGCATTACTGACGCGGACGTAGCCATCTACCGGGATACGATCGAGCAGATCTTGAATCGGCTATTCGATCTCAATTTTCATCCTTAGCGAGATGCCCAACGACTCCTCCGCCATCGTCTCCAAAGTCTGGAACTACGCCCACGTCCTCAAGAACGCGGGGGTCGGTTACCGCCGACGAGTCGGGGGACCCGGCGATTACGTCGAGCAGATCACCTACCTGCTCTTCCTCAAGCTCGCCCCTCCTTCGCCAAGGCTTCGGCGGGCAGGCTCTGAGATGACCGAGCTGGGCTTCGATCCGTCTTCGTCCAAGGACTACGCCGGGACAGGCAACCCGATCCCGCAGGAATTCGGTTGGTCCGAGTTGAGAGGCAAGGGCGGCGATGAGAGGAGTCCGCTGAAGAAGTCGGATTTGGGGGACTTTGTCGCCTGTTGCCAAGGTAGGGACGCGCGGCCCGCGGGTCCGAAATCATTGCCGAAGGCGACCAAGTCGGCGGACCGGGCCGGTCCGCCCTACCATGGGAAAAGGAAGGAAACAGAGCGCTTCAAGAAGTTCACCTACGATGAGATCATTGCGCGGGACAAAGCCAACCTCGACATCTTCTGGCTGAAGGACGAGTCCCTCGAAGACAGTGAGAACCTCCCGCCTCCGGCCGAGCTGGCCGCCGAGATCGTGGTGAGCCTGGAAGCCGCGCTGGAAGAGTTCCGGGCGGTGGAGGAGGCGCTGATGCCCGCCTCCGGCGGGAGTGGCGAGTGAGCAGTGAAAAGTAGAAAGTGAAAGACTCCAACCATGGCAGTTCCTACCTTTGACCCACTCCTGCGGCGGGTCTCCCCAAGCCTTTTGACCGCATGGATCTCGGGTGGGTTCCACTCCATGCCGTCCCGGCGAAGAGGAAGAAGGAGCCAGGATGGCTCCGGGACGGCCTGCGGCTGGAAGCCGCAGGCCACGTACGAGGGGTGAAAACTTGGCGTTCTTAGCGACTTGGCGGTTCCATCCTTTTTGAAGAGGGAGCCGGCCCGGCTCCTCCACGGCCTGCGGCGGGCCGCCGCAGCCACGCTTTCAGGCAAACAGGACTCCGCGGTTGCGGATTCGCGGCGGATCGGCTGAATTCTCCTTCGAACACGACCACGATATGGGAAGAGCATTTGAATGTCGCCGCCGGGCGAAGGAAGCGCGCTGGGACAAGATGTCGAAGGTGTTTCCGAAGCTGTCGAAATCGATCACCCTGGCCGCGAAGAACGGCGGACCGGATCCCGATCTGAATCCGGCGCTGCGGCTGGCGATTGCGACGGCGAAATCCGAGAACCTGCCGAAGGAAAAGATCGATGCCGCCATCAAGCGGGCCTCGGGTGCCGACGCGGCGAACATCGTCGAGATCAGCTACGAGGGGAAAGGTCCGCACGGCTCGCTGTTTTACATCGAGTGTGCGACCGACAACACCAACCGCTCGGTCGGGAACCTGAAGACGATTTTCAACAAGAACGGCGGGCAGATGGTGAACAGCGGCCAGCTCGATTTCATGTTCACGCGGAAGGCCGTGGTGGAGTTCGAGGCCGAAGGAGTCAATCTGGAGGAAATCGAGCTCGAGCTGATCGACCACGGTCTCGAAGAGTTGGAGGTCGAGGACGGCGTGGCGCGGGCGATCGCCGATTACAGCGAGTTCGCCAATCTCACGGCCGGGATCGAGAAGCTGGGCATCGCCCCGAAAAAGGCGGGCCTGGAGCGCATCCCGACCCAGCCGGTGGAACTGACCGACGAGCAGATGGAGGAGGTCGAGGCGCTGCTGGAGAAGATCGAGGATGACGACGACGTGCAGGTCGTCTTCACGAACATCGGATAAGAGCGTCGGTTGCCTACCAGTGGCATGATCGTCCCGATCATGAACGCAGACGCCCGGAGCCACCCTCCGAGCGCAGTGAGATTGGCATGGCGGATGGAATCCGCCGCCACGATCACTCGATGACGACGCGGAGGCGGGCGAAGCCTTGGGCGGCGTCGGCGATCGGGATCTCGTAGTACCAGGTGATGATCTCGAACTCCCCGTCGTCGGTCGGTGGTCCGGCTTGGATCATGCTATCGGACGATCCGACGTTACCGAGATCGTCGAGATGGGCCGCGCCTTCGGGGACCAGGGAAATGCCGCTGCGATCCTTGCGAACCCGTGCCCGGAGGGTCAGGTAGGTGTTTTCCTCGGGCAAACCGAGCTCCGCACCTCCGCTGCGGGCGAGGCTGAGAGCATCGTTGCCATCCGAAGCGGCCGGATCGAGACCGAAAAGCCACTCGAAGGCGTTGACGTAGAGATCGGCGTCAGGGTTCGCTTCCGGGCCTTCGGTGCCGGGCTCGAACTCGAAAGCGCCGGCCCAGGCGGCGTAGTCGTTCGCTGGAACCGGAATGGCGGCGGGCGGCACGGCGAGGGCGTGCACTTCCGCGGCATCGAGCGCGCGGTCGAAGATCCGGAAGTCGTCGATGGCACCATTGAAGTAGGGGTCGGGGAACTGGCTTTTTCCGAGGTAGTTGAGACCCGGTGCGACCTGCGAGGGGTTGAGCGGGATGGTTCCGCTGGCGACGGCGGCACCGTTCACGAACAGCGTGCCGGTATCTCCTGAGAGCGTGATGGCGACGTGGGTCCACTCGCCGACGGGCGGAGGAGAGGTTTCCAGAAACTGCTGGCCTGCGGTGCCGCCGAGCGAAATGGAGAACCGCAGCGTACCGCTGCCCGACGAGGGAGTGAGGAAGAAGTATTGGCTGGTGTTGTTGCCGAAATCGAAGATCCGCTGCCAGGCCGAGCCGCCGTCCCAGCGGAAGCGGGTGGCGACCGTGATATCGTTCACGCTGTTGACGATGCCGTTGGGGAGGGTGACGAAATCATCGCCGCCGTCGAGGTCGATGGCTTCATCGAAAAGCCCGGCGGTGTAGGCCGGGGTGCCGGAGGTCACGCCGTCCGCGCTTCCGACCGCGTCGGTGGTGTTGCCATCGAACTGATGGTGGGCCAGCAGTCCCGCGGGCGCTGGAACCGTGAGAGACATCGGCGAATCCGTGGCATAGCCGCCTGCGGCCGTGGTCCGAACGATGAAGCGGTTCGTGCCGGTGTCGGAGGGTCCGGGAACGCCGGAGATGCGGCCGTTGGCATCGATGGCGAGCCAACGCGGCCCGGATGCCTTGGAGAAAACCGCGCCGTCTCCGGGCGGATCGAGGTTTTCCGCATAGGGATCTCCTAGGGGTGCCGTAGGTGGGGTGAAGGAGGTCGGGGTTCCGGCGTCGGGCGTGGCGGTGAAGAGAGCCGAAATCCCGGCGGGATCGAGCGCGTGGTTGAAGATGACGAACTCGTCGAGTCGGCCGTCGAAGAGAGGGTCGGGGTATTGGCTTTTCCCGAGGAAATTGGTGGCGGGAAGGAGATCACGCGGCGTGATGGTGACCGGCTGGGTGTCGACGAGTTGCTGGTTGAGGTAGAGCCGGCCGGTACCTCCGCCGAGGGTGATGGCGACATGGTTCCAGGTGTTGGCAGTCAGCTGCGGGGCGTTGAGTTGCTGCTCCTCGCCGTCGTCCTTGATGGAGAACCGCAAGGTGTTGCCGCCCGAGCGGGGGGTGAGGAACATGGCTTCGGTGGTGCCGTTGCCGAAGTCGAAGATCCGCTGCCAGGCGCTCCCGCCGTCCCACCAGACCCAGGTGGCGATGGTGATTTCCTCGTGATTCGCCACGCCGAAGGGCAACTGGACGTAGTCGTCGAGGCCGTCCAATTCGATGGCGTTGGAATAGCGTCCTTGGGAGAAGAGCGGGCTTCCAGTGGCGACACCGTGGGCGGCTCCGACCGAGGCCTGGAGGCTGGCATTGAAGGGGAAGCGGGTGACCATTCCGGGGGCTTCCGCGCTGGGAATTTCCAGCGTGGTGCGGTCGACGCGCCCGAGGCTGTCAGCGGTTTCGACGAGAAAGGATTGCGGACCGGTCTGGCCGGATTCGGGGACGCCGGTGAGGCTGCCGTCGGTCGCTACCGCCAGCCAGGCGGGACCGGCGATTTTGGTGAACACGGGAGCGCCGCTGCCGCCCGAGACGGAGGCGGCAAGCGAGCCGGTGAACGGTTGGGAGGGGAGGGCGCTGCCGGGAGTGAGCGGATCCGAAACAAAGGTCGGCGCACTGCTGCCGTTGGCCAGGGCGGTCACCTGAGCGTCGGAGATCGCCGAGTTGAAGATCCGGACGTCATCCAGCAAGCCGTTGTAGAGAGGGTCCGGCCATTGGCTCTTTCCGAGGTAGTTGGCTTCCGTGCCGATTTCGGACGGATTGATCGTCATGCCCGTGTTGGTGTTGGCCAGCGTGCCGTTGACGAAAAGCTTGCCGGTGTTTCCCTGGATGGTGACGGCGACGTGGGTCCAGACATCCGGGGCGAGGGCCGCGGCATTCAGCTGCTGTTCGCTGCCGCCGGCCTTGATGGCGAAGCGCAGGGTGCCATCGCCGGACCGCGGAGTGAGAAACATGTTGCGGGCCGTGCCGTTGCCGAAATCGAAAATCCTCTGCCAGTTGCCGCCGCCGTTCCATTTCACCCAGGCTGCGAAGGAGAAGTCGGAGCTGTCGCCGAATCGGCCGGAGAGGCGCAGTTGGTCGTCGGTGCCATCCAGCGACACCGCGGTGCCCGTCTTTCCTGGGACAAAGCGAGGCGTGCCATAGGAAATGGCGGCATTGCCATGGACCGAGGTGTCCCGGAAATCGCCCTCGAAGAGGAAGTCCGCATTCCCCGATCTGCCGGAGTTGGGGACCGACTGGAGGTAGCCGATGGGAGCCTTGTGATCGCGATACATCTGGCCCATGGGGGTGAGGCTGCCATCGTCGTAATGCGTGTCGCGGAACCATTCGACGTCGCTGTAGAGTGCGTAACGTTCGATCCACGGCGTGTCGTCCATCATGTTGACCATCGCCTGGATCACATTGCGGTTCTGGGTCGTGTTCGGATCGTGGGCGTTGTCGGTCCAGTTGGCACCGTTGTTGAACTCGGTCACCCAGATCGGTCTCTGGGCGACGTCGTGGATCGCCTTGAGGAAATTGTACATCTGGTTGGCCGCACCATTCGCGTCGTTGTTGTTCGCGTAGCTGCGGTAGTAATGGACCGGCACGTAATCAACGCGGACGTTGGCGGCGTTCGCCTTGTTGATGAACTCGGTGATCCACCAGGTGCCGCCGTCGGTGACCGCCGGTGCGCCCACCCGCAGGCCGGTGGCGAGCAGGTCGGGCCAGGAGGCGATCGCCTGATCCCGGGAGCCGTTGCCGAGGGTGGTGTAGGCGTCTTCCACCGGGTTGTCCGGCTCGTTGTATCCGAGGAGATGGCTGACGCCGCGGGTCGCCCAGTTCTGATTCAAGTCCGGCCAATACCGCTGCTGACGGATGCCGACATACTCCCAGTCGAGCGTCGAATTCTGGCTGATCGACCAGTTGTAATGCCAATAGGCGTTCAGTGCGGTCGGCCCGACATCGCACGAGCCCTTTTTCCCGACCCATCGCCATGGGAAAACCCGGACGAAACTGGTGTAACCGCTGAAGGAAGAGGGCAACACCGGGATCTCCAGATCGCCGTCCTGGGCGACGTAGTTGACGCTGTCGCCGGTGCCGTTTTCGAGGCGGGCGAAGGTCGCCGTATAGCCGCGCTTGAGGATGAACGAGCGGATGGAATCGTTGAAATGCCCCAATGCCGTTTCTCCGTACGCGGTGTAGGTGCCGAGCTTTTTGGAGGGTCCGCTGAAATGAGTGCCGGTGAAAACCTCAAGCGGCTGGAAGGAGGGGGAGTGGGGGATCACGACGGCACCGTCCCCGTACTGGACGACGCGAACGTTTCCGCCCGCCACCGCCAGCGAGCCACTGACGCGGAAGCGGGACAGGATGTTGGAGGAAACGTAGGACGGCCGGACGTTGGCAAAGAATACCCAGGCATCCTCCGACTGAAGATGGACGGTACAGCCGGCGAGGGGATCGCCGGAACCGGTCAGGTGGAGCTCAGCCCGCCCGGTCAGGGTGATCGTTTCCCCGCTGAGGGAGGAATGCGTGGCGGACTCGTTGTCGAGCGTGAGCGCCTGAAGCGGTCCTGAAGTCACAAAACAAGCGAACGCACTGAGCCGGAGGAATGGGGAGGCGGACATGGGTTTTGTCAGCCACTCTCCGGAAAATGGGAGCGGCTAAAGGGGTTTTCTCAGGAAAATACCTTCGGGGGGCACCCGGGCAAGAATCATTTCCTAACCGCTCGGTGGGAAAAATCACGGTTCGATCTCCAAGCCGTAGATGTCCATGACGCGTTCCAACAACGCCTCATCGATATGCATGGTCATTTTCACGCCATACCCGATATGGGTGCCATACTGGGTATCGCAAGGCGACTCCTCAGAGGATCGCGAAGCACTCGCGGAAGCGGTGAGCGTAAGCTTCCGCGAATTCCGTGACGCTGATCGGCCGACCGGCCTCGTTTTCCACACAGGTCATCACCACGCCATCGAGGCCGCAGGGGGTGATCGCGAAGAACGGCAGCAGGCAATCACGGGTGACGTTGATCGCGAAGCCGTGCATCGAGATCCACTTGCTGACGCCGACACCGATCGAGGCAAGCTTGCGGTTCTCGACCCACACGCCGGTCATGCCGTCACGGCGTCCGGCCCCGATGCCGAAATCCTGGCAGGTGAGGATGAGTGAGTCTTCCAGGCTCCGGAGATGCGCATGGAGATCCTTGCCGCGCTGGCGGAGGTCGAGGATCGGATAGCCGACGAGCTGGCCGGGCCCGTGATAGGTCGCCTGGCCGCCGCGGTTGATTTCGAACACGGGAGCCGGCAGGGCGGCGCGGTTCTGAAGCGAGGATTGGTCGCGGCGGCGACCGATCGTGTAAACGGGCTCGTGCTCTAGGAGGAACAGAGTCTCCGGGCCGGCACCCTCTAACAGAACGGTGGCGGCTTCTTCCTGGAGGGTGAGACCTTCGGCGTAGGGGACGGGGTGCGGGAGGTGGGAAACTCTCATGCTGCGGCTCCGTGGAGGTGGGAGGGATGCTCGATGTGGGGTCGGGATTCCATGAGGCGAGTCCGTCAATCTGTCAGTGGCATGACCGTCCCGGTCATGAACCCGGAGAGCGCGGGTTGCCGGGAGAAATCGAGATTCTGATGGTTGCTCCTAGCTTTCCCCTCTCATGACCGGGACGGTCATGCCACTGGTGAATGTTACTGCCGGAAAAGGTCACGAGGATGTTCGTGGGATCGGTGATGGTTAGATCGGTTTGCGGTCGAGCAGGCGTGCCTTCAACGGATCGGTTGCCTGGAGGTGGGCCAGGCCAATGGCGAGGGCGTCGGCGGCATCGTGCGGCGGGGTTTCCGACAGACCGAGCAGCGCACGGATCATGAAGGCGACCTGGGCCTTGTCCGCGCGGCCGTTGCCGACGACCGCCTGCTTCACCTTGCTGGGCGCGTATTCGAAAATCGGCAGCCCGGCATCGGCGGCGGCGATCAAGGAGGCGGCACGGGCGGCCCCCATGGTGATCGCGGTGCGATGGGATTGGACATAGATGATGCCCTCCACGGCGACTTCGTCCGGCTCGTGGGTCTTGATGACGTTCGCGAGGTGCGTGCGCACTGCGGCGAGGGCGGCGGATTGCGGGATCTTCGAGGGAATGGTGATCACCTCGTAGGAAATGACCCGTGCGCCGCGGTGATCGCCCTCGATCACGGCGTATCCCGTGTTCCGGATGGCGGGGTCGATGGAAAGGACACGCATGCGTTACATCAGCGAGCGGGGGTCTTCACGATCGAAGCGTTTCCAATCGGTGTTGCGAAGGATTTTCATCCCGATCCAGAAGCAGGCGGTCACCAGCACGAGGCCGCCGATCAAGCCTCCTGCCAGCAGTTCCAAGCTTCGTTCCGGGCGTGCCGAAGGAGCTGCGGCAAACCATTTCCATAGCCCGTACCCGCAGAGGAGCGCCACGGGCATGGGGATCAGGAGCCCCAGGAGAATGACCGCGCAGCCGAGGGGCGTGGCACGGGTGGGGTGTCCTGAGGACATGGCCTCAACGGCGGCGCTTTTTGCCGGCGGGACGCTTCTTGCGCAACGGCTTGCGGTCTTCGTCGAGCAGCGCCGTGTAGACGTAGTCGAAGTTGTCGAGCTTCCGGCGAGGGATGCTCTTGTCGATGAAGACCTCGACCGACTTGGCGTAATCCAGCTCGTCGGCGGTGAGGATCGTGAACGCATCACCTTCCGATTCCGCGCGACCGGTCCGGCCGATGCGGTGGACGTAGTCCTCGGCGTTCTCAGGGACGCGGTAGTTGATGACGTGGGACACGTCGGAAATATCGATGCCGCGCGCGGCGACGTCGGTGGCGACGAGCACCTCGTATTCGCCGGACTTGAAACCCGCCAAGGCCTTCATGCGGTCGGCCTGATTGATGTCCGAGTGCATGGCGACCACTTTCGGGTGGCCGCTGGTTTTGAGCATCGCGCACACCGAGTCGGCCTCCTTGCGGGTGCGGGTGAAGATCATCACGGAATGGTAGTCCGTCTGATCGAGCAGGGCGAGCAGCAGTTGGTCGCGCTGGTCCATCGAGACCGGGTAGAACGCGTGATTGACGGTGGAAGGTACCGCACGGCGGGCGATTTCCACCTCCACGGGATCGACCAGGCACCACATGGCGAAGGTCTGGATGGCGGCCGGCATGGTGGCGGAGAAAAACAAGGTCTGGCGGCCTTCCCATGGGCAGAGGTTCACGATTTTCCGCACCTGGGGGAGGAAACCCATGTCGAGCATCCGGTCGACCTCGTCGAGGATCAGGACCTTGATTTCGCCGAAGCGCATGGTGGCGCGGTAGAAGTGGTCGACGAGGCGGCCCGGGGTGGCAACGACAATGTCGGCACCATCGAGTTGTTGATTCTGCTCGCCGTAGCCGACGCCGCCGTAGAGCAGGGCGACCTTGCAACCGGTTTGCTTGCCGTATTTTTCGAATTGTTCGGCGACCTGGTGGGCCAGCTCGCGGGTGGGCTCCAGCACGAGAATCTGTGGCTTGCCGAGTGGCTGGATCTTGGAAAGGGAAGGCAGGGCGAATGCGGCGGTTTTGCCGGTGCCGGTTTGCGAGGCCCCGATCACATCCCTTCCTTCGAGGATGAGCGGAATGGCCTTCGCCTGAATGGGCGTCGGATTGTCGTAGCCGGACTCACGGACGGCTTGGAGGACGGCATCGGAAAGGCCGAGAGTGTCAAAACCCATAGGCGGCGTGGGTACTGGGGCGGCGTGAGGCGGTCAAGGGCGCTCTCCGCCTATCTTGCGAGCGGGGCGAGCGGAGAGTGGATGAGCAGGCACTCCTCCAGCAGCGGCTGGATTTCCTCCAACAGCGGCTCGGTGCGGGCGAGGCGGTCGCCAAAACGGGCGTGGATGCGGCGGTGGATGCAGTCGAGGTCGACGAGAGCCTCGGCATCCGGGCGGCCGCGGACCAAGGCAGCCAGTAGCGTGTTGGCCTGCGGCAGCACCACGCAATGGAAGCCATCGTCGGTGGTGAACTCCAAGGGGGCGGACTGCCCGAGCGCCCGCAGGCGGGTCGCGATCCGATCGGCGGTTCCGATCGCACGCCGGGGATGCAGGTGGCGGGAGAGGTTGGCACTTGCGTAAGAAATGGAGGAAAGGCGCTGATCATCAAGCAGATGGGCTTCCTCGATGTGAAAGCGGTGGCTCCGTGCCTCCACGACCTCCTCATAGCTGCGGCTGGAGAACAGGGCGTCGAGACGCCACCGCATGCGCTGGAAAAGATCCGGCTCCTCGAAAGGCCCGCGGGTGTGCTGGGCGAGGGCCCGGCGCAGCGAGGTCCGCAGCATCGCTTCGAAATCGTCGGCAAAGATCGCGGACGGCGCCAACTCGGAGTTCCGGACCAACGGCGCGAGAGCATCCACCAGATCCTGATCGGTGAAATCCGGCTCCGGAGGACGGCCGTCGGCGGTCGAGGCATCTTCCTGCTCCATGCGCGGCAGCGGGTCGGCGGGAGCAACGAGCGGCAGATTGTTCGCATCCGGAAGCGCGGGCAGCGGGGTTTTCGCCCTCGCCGGGGCAGCGAAGGTTCCGAGGGGAAGGGGGGAGATTTCGGCGACCGTCATGATCCGGGGGCGGGATGGAGGGTTTCGCAAAGCTGGCGGGCGGCCCCGGCGAAATTTGCCAGTGCGATCCGGACGTTCTCGTCGAGCTCGTGACGGCCGGTGGGAAGCTCCTCGCGCAGTTCCCTGATAGCGGTCTGGACGTCGTAGCGGAGCTTGTTCTCGCGGATCTCAAGGTAGCTCATGAACCCCTCCTGCCAGCGCTCAAAGCCCGGTTTGAGCTCATCGATCACGGCCTGCCGGGCTTCTTCAGCGACCTCGCGGCGCTGGCGGGCGATGGTCTGGATCTGGTGGGCGAGCCGCCGCGTTTCCTCCATCTGCCGGAGTTTTTCGGCATCAAACTCATCGCGTAGGGCGATCACCGCTTCGCCCGGATCGGGGAGAGCCGGGCTGCCGGCGACCGGCATCGGACGCAGCGAACCTTCGAGCCGCGACAAGCGCTGCTCGACCTGCTGGAGCTGTCGGCCGACGAGGATCTCGCGGATTCTCTCGACCTGACGGGTGGGGGAATCAGGGGGTGAGTGTGGCATGGGTGATGCGCACGCGGGGGGTGAACACGGAATGATTACGCGATCCCGTAGGACCAGGAAAGCGGAAGATTGGCATTTCGCTTTCGGCGACGGTTAGGAGAGGTGAAAGGAATTTTTTAACGTCTCCTTATGACGAGGCGGTGAAAGACATCGGGGTGGGAGCGTGGTAGAGTGCCCCGCATGCCGGACGAGGAGAAAGAGGACAAGGAGCGCGAAAAGGTGTTGAAGGAAGCTTACGAGCGGACCCGCAAGAGCCTCATCGCCCGGCTCGACAACTGGGAGGACCAGCGCACCTGGGACGAGTTCTACCAGACCTATTGGCGGCTGATCTACGCGGTGGCGATCAAGGCCGGGTTGCGGCCGGAAGAAGCTCACGATTGCGTTCAGGAAACCATCCTCTCGATCGCCAAGCAGAGCAAAAAGAAGCTCTACGATCCCGAGCAGGGTTCGTTCAAAACGTGGCTGATGAACATGACCCGCTGGCGGATCAACGACCAGTTCCGGAAGCGGAAGAAGGACACCGCCATGGCGGGCGGGGATTGGGACGATGGTCGGAAGACGGCGGTGATCGATCGCTTTGAAGACCCGAAGGGAGACCTGTTGGAGCGCCTTTGGGACGTGGAGTGGAAGAAAAACGTCGCGGATGCGGCGCTGGCCCGGGTGAAGGCCAAGGTCTCGCCCAAGCAGTATCAGATCTTCGACTACTACGTGATCCGCCAGTGGGATGCCAAGCGGGTCCAGGACCACCTCGGCGTGAGCATGGCCCAAGTCTATCTCGCCAAGCATCGGGTCGGGGCTGTATTGAAAAAGGAGCTAGCCCGATTGGAGGAGAATGCCGACGACGAGACTCCGGCCTGACCCGGTTATCCCTGACCACGAGGTGCTTCGCCGGATCGGTGGAGGCGCCTACGGAGAGGTGTGGCTGGCGCGCGGGGTCACCGGAGCGCTGAGAGCGGTGAAGGTCCTGTGGCGCGAGGACTTCGAGGACGAACGGGGCTTCGAGCGGGAGTTCGAGGGGATTCTGAAATACGAACCCGTCTCGCGCGATCACCCGGGACTGGTGAACGTTCTCCACGTCGGTCGCAGCCTGGGCGCACCGGCGTTCTACTATTACGTGATGGAGCTCGGGGACGACATCGTCACCGGTGCCGATATCAATCCCATCGAGTACGAAGCGCGGACGCTGGGCTCGGACATCAAGAACGCGGGCAAGCGACCGTTGGAGACGGCCTTCTGCATCGATGTGGGCCAGCGGCTCGCCGAGGCGCTTCAGCACCTGCATGATCTCGGGCTGGCACATCGCGACGTGAAGCCGTCGAACGTGATTTTCGTCAACGACCGGGCGAAGCTCGCCGACATCGGGCTGGTGGCGATCCGTGGGCAGCGGACCTTTGTCGGAACGGAGGGCTTCGTCCCGCCGGAAGGCCCCGGCTCGGCGCAGGCGGACGTCTATTCGCTGGGAAAAGTGCTTTATGAAATGGCCACCGGGAAGGACCGCCTGGACTTCCCCGAGCTGCCCGACGAACTCCCGCCCGGCGCGGAGCGCCGCGAGTGGCTGGAGCTGAACCGCATCATTTGCGGAGTTTGCGATCCGCAGATTTCGCGGCGTACCATCACTTCCGCCGGCGATCTTGCCCGGGCCCTGGCCGACCTGCGTGCGGGGAAACGTCGTCGCCGCCGTCGGCCGGTGGGTGCGTTTCTGGCCTCGTTGTGCATTGGGGCAGGCCTGACGTGGGCCGGCTGGGAGGCATTCCATCGATTCGATCTCGGGACGCGTCTCGGTTTCCTGGCTCCGCCGTCCGTCGAGGTGCCGGAAAGGGTGGCCTTCATCAAGGTCACCAGCACGCCCGATGGTGCCGACGTTTTCCAAGTGACCGGGGAAGGGGATGCGGAGTTTCTAGGCAGGACGCCCACGGATGTCATCGAGACGCGTGTGGGCCGTCCTTTTTCGCTCCGGATGGTCAAGGACGGCTATCGACCCTACGAACTGGAAACCGTGGTGCCGATGTCGGCGCGGGATGAACCGCTGACCATCACCGCCCTGCTCAGCGTCTTTTCGCCGCCGCAGCAGGACACGCCTTGGATCGATCACCTCGACGAGGAATTCCGCCCCTTGGGCGAGGGTCACGAAAGCCTTCTGCCGGTGGGTCCGGAGGCTTGGGGGAGGTTCGTGGACGCGACCGAGATGACCGGCGAGCAATCCGAAGTCCTGACCGGTGCCGGGGAGCTTCCGGAGACGGTGGCCGTCTCGCCCGAGGCTGCCCGGGCTTTCTGCAAGTGGTATGTCACCACCGGGCTCGCCGCGGGTTATCTCACCGCCGACCACGAAGCCGTCCCCCGACCCGTGGGGAACTTCTCCGACGTTCTCTTATCGGAGGCGAACCGCGGCAAGGACTGGAAACCGTTCCGCCTGCTGGTGCGGCCCATTCCCTACGGGCGGCTTGTCATCAGGACCGTCCCGCCGGGTGCTGACATCTACGTCAATGATCGTAGCGAGGGGGCCGCTGAAAACGCCTTGGTCGTGGATCGGGTGAAGCCCGGCGAGGTCGAGATCAGGGCGGTGCTGGAGGGCTATAAGTCCGAGAGCCGCACCCTCACTCTCGATCCCCGCGAGACCGCGCGTGTCGAAATCCCGCTCCAACAGAATCTCAGCGCGGTGCTCGATCGTGAGTGGGAGAACTCGCTCGGCATGCGCCTGATCCCGGCCGGCAAGGATTGGATGGCATCTGCGTGGGAAACCCGCTGGGTCGACTATCGGGCTTACTGCGAGGCCACGCGGGAGCCGATGCCGCCGACGCCGGAGTGGTCGGATGAGCTTGAGGAGGGCGACTCTCTCGATTTGCACCCGGTGATCCTCGTCTCACGTGACGAGTGCGAGGGCTTTTGCGCTTGGCTGACGCTCAAGGAACGCTCCGAGGACCGCTTGGGGCCCACCTTGGAATACCGCCTGCCGACCGACCGCGAATGGAGTCTGCTCGCGGGAGTGGAGGAGCCGGAGAATATCTCTCCGGCGCGGCGCGATCAGATGAAGGCGCGGATTTTCCCGTGGGGAAATGCCTGGCCGCCTCCCGGGGTGGTCGGAAATCTGGCGGGCATCGGTGCCGGGCTGCCGAGCAACCGCATGATCCCCGGCTACCACGATGGCTTCGTCAACACCTCGCCCGTCGGCTCGTTTCCGCCGACGGTGGATGGCATCTACGATCTGGTCGGCAACGTCCAGGAATGGGTGACGGATTCCTACAGCTCCAGCGCTCTGGCGATCGAGACCGGAGTGCTCCGCGGCGGCGGTTGGCGGAGCTATCAGGAAAAGGACCTCTACATCGGCGCACGCAACCCCCAGCCGCCCGCGGCGCGCGACTCCACCTACGGTTTCCGCGTCGTACTCGCGAAACGCATTGTTTCCGCGGCGTCCACGCAAGATGCTGGGGCCGAAGATGGTTAGCATTCAGCTCGAATATCAGGGTGGCCTGCATTGCGCCGCCGTCCACGGGCCCTCCGGCTCCACCCTCGAAACCGACGCTCCAGTCGATAACAACGGGCGCGGCGAGGCCTTTTCGCCCACCGATCTCGTCGCCACCGCGCTGGGCTCCTGCATGCTCACGATCATGGGCATCGTGGCCGCACGCAAGGAACTGCCGATGGAAGGGGCCCGGGTGAACGTCCGCAAGTTCATGTCCGCCGACACGCCCCGTCGGATTTCCCGGCTCGAAGTCGATTTGGAAATCCCACTCCCGTCCGATCACCCGGAGCGCGCCATGCTCGAAGCAGCCGGAAGAGGTTGCCCGGTCTTTCAGAGCATTCATCCCGAAATCGAAGTGGAGCTGAACTGGCGCTGGATCGGTTGAAACACCTCGCGCTGCACATTTCCGGGAAAACTCCTTGCACCGCATAGCAGGGAATGCACAGTCCCGGCACACGAAAGATTACAAAACAAAGCAAAACACTAAGGTATGCTTCCGCCCAACGCCCCTTTGACTCTCGACCAGCGTGGTCGTTTTGACGCGCTGCTCGCCGAACTTTCCCCGGACCAGCAATCCTGGCTTGGCGGATGGCTGACCGCCCGCACCGGAGGCGCGCCCGCGCTTGCCGTCGCGCCGAAGGCTTCGGTGCCACTGACCATCCTCTACGGCACGGAGTCCGGAAACTCCGAGGAGCTGGCCGCCCGAACCGCCAAGACGGCGAAGGGGAAAGGCTTCAAGCCGACCGTCAAGAACATGGCCGACCTCGCCCCCGCCGACCTCGCGAAATCCGAGCGGCTGCTGGTGATCGTGAGCACCTGGGGCGATGGCGAACCGCCGGAAGCCGCGGTCTCTTTTTACAAGAGCCTGATGAGTGAGAAAGTGGATCTGTCGAAGATCTCGTTCTCCGTCTGCGCGCTGGGCGACACGTCCTACGAGCAGTTCTGCAAGACCGGCAAGGACGTCGATGCCCGCCTCGCGGAGCTTGGAGGAAAGCGCGTCGCCGACCGCCGCGATTGCGACGTCGATTACGAGGATCTTTACAGCGAGTGGGCCGAGGCCGCGCTCTCCGCGCTCGCGCCTGCCCAGGCGGCCGCGCTGCCGGTTGCCGCCGTGCCGACCGCGATCGGCTCGCAGTTTGGAAAGAAGAACCCGTTCCCCGCGGAGCTGCTCGACAAGGTGCTGCTCAACGGCAAGGGCACGGCGAAGGAAACCTGGCACTACGAACTCTCCCTCGAAGGCTCCGGTCTGGTCTATGAACCGGGCGACGCACTCGCCGTGCTGCCGGTCAACGCGCCGGACATGGTCGAGAGCTTGCTCAAGGCCTCGAAACTCAGCGGCTCGGAAACCGTCGAACTGAAGGGCGGCGAGAAGAAGGTCTTGGCCGACGCGCTGCGCGAGGACTTCGAGATCACCACACTTTCCAAGGCGGTGCTCAAGAAGTTGCTCGACGTCGCGCCCTCGAAGAAGCTCGAAGGACTGCTGGCCGATGACGCCAAGGAAGACCTGCGCGAATACCTCTGGGGCCGCTGGATCGCCGATGCCGTTGCCGAGTTCGCGCCCGACGGTCTCCCGGTGGATGCGCTCGCCGGCATCATGCGCAAGCTGCCGCCGCGGCTTTACTCGATCGCCTCCAGCCCGCTGGAACATCCGGACGAAGTCCACCTCACCGTCGCCTCCGTTCGCTACGATGCTCATGGTAGTTTGCGCAAGGGCGTGGCTTCCACCTACCTCGCCGATCTGGTGAAGAAGGGCGATTCGGTCCCCGTGTTCACCCAGCCGAACAAGAACTTCCGCCTGCCCGAAGCCTCCGATACCCCGATCATCATGGTCGGCCCCGGGACCGGCATCGCGCCGTTCCGGGCCTTCGTCGAGCACCGTGCCGCGACCGGAGCCACGGGAAAAAACTGGCTGTTCTTCGGTGACCAGCGTTTCACCTACGACTTCCTCTACCAGCTCGAGTGGCAGGACCACCTCAAGAACGGCACCCTGCACAAGCTCGACGTCGCCTTCTCCCGCGATCAGCCGGAAAAGGTCTACGTCCAGGATCGCATCCGCGAACGTGCCAGCGAGCTCTTCGCGTGGCTGGAGCAGGGGGCCCATTTCTACGTCTGTGGCGACGCCTCGCGCATGGCCCACGATGTCAACGAGGCACTTATCGAAGCCATCATTTCCGCCGGCGGCCGCAAACGCGAAGAGGCCGAGGCCTACATCGAGGACCTCAAGAAGTCCAAGCGCTACCAGCGCGACGTTTACTGAACCCCATCTGCAATCTTCAAACCACCATCTTCAATCCGATGAGCGAGAAACCACTTTCCGCCAACGAGGGCCTCAAAACCGCCTCGAATTTCCTGCGCGGCACCATTGCCGAGGAACTGGCCGATCTGTCCACCGGCGCGGTCACCGAGGGCAGCAACCAGCTCCTCAAGTTCCACGGCACCTATCTTCAGGACGATCGCGACCTGCGCGCCGACCGCCGCAGCCACAAGCTCGACAAGGCTTACTCCTTCATGCTGCGCATCCGCCTGCCCGGCGGCCTTGCGACGCCGAAGCAGTGGCTGGAAACCGACCGCATGGCCGACCAGTTCGCCAACGGCACGATCAAGCTCACCACGCGCCAGGCGTTCCAGCTTCACGGCATCATCAAGTCGAACCTGAAACGGACGATCAAGGAGATCAATGACACCGCCATGGATACCATCGCGGCCTGCGGCGACGTGAACCGCAACGTGATGTGCAATCCCAACCCGCACCTCAGCTCCATCCACGAGGAGGTGCAGCGTGCCGCCCAGGCGATTTCCGATCACCTCACGCCGCGGACCCGTGCCTACCACGAGATCTGGCTCGATGGCGAAAAGCTCGCCAGCTCCGAGGAAGAGGTCGAGCCGATCTACGGCAAGACCTACCTGCCGCGGAAGTTCAAGATCACCATCGCCGTTCCGCCATCGAACGACGTCGATATCTTCGCCAACGACCTGTCGTTCATCGCCATCGTCGAAAAGGGGGAACTCGTCGGCTACAACGTCGCGGTCGGCGGCGGCTTCGGCATGACCCACGGCAACGAGGCCACCTTTCCCCGGCTGGCCGACGTGATCGGTTTCTGCACGCCCGAGCAGATCGTCGACGTGTCGGAAAAGGTCGTGCTCGTGCAGCGTGACTTCGGCGATCGCACCGATCGCAAGCACGCCCGCTTGAAGTATACCATCGAAGACCGCGGTGTGGAGTGGTTCAAGGCGGAGCTGAACAAGTATCTCGGCTACGATCTCGAGGAAGCACGTCCCTATGAGTTCACCGACAACGGCGACCGCTACGGCTGGACCACCGACGACCGCGGCGTGCATCACTTCACGCTCTTCGTGCAGGGCGGCCGCGTGGTCGATGCCCACGGCTATCCGATGCGCACCGGCCTGCGGGAGATCGCCAAGGTCCATCAGGGCGACTTCCGCCTGACCGCGAACCAGAACCTCATGATCGCCAACGTGACCGACGAACGTCGTCCGGAAATCGAGGCGATGCTCGAGAAATACGGGATGCATCGTAGTCATGAGCGCAGCGCGCTGCGCCTCGCCTCGATCGCCTGCGTCGCCCTGCCGACCTGCGGCCTGGCCCTGGCCGAGGCCGAGCGCTACCTTCCGGACGTGATCACGCTGCTGGAGGAGAAGCTCGAAAGCTTCGGCCTGCGGCACGACTCGATCACCATCCGCATGACCGGCTGCCCCAACGGTTGCGGCCGTCCCTACATCGCCGAGATCGGCTTCGTCGGTCGTGGCCCGGACCGCTACAACCTCTACCTCGGTGGTGGTCACGCCGGTGACCGGCTCAACAAGCTCTACCGCCAGGACCTGCCGGCGTCGGAGATCATCGAGACGCTTTCACCCATCCTCGAACGCTACGCCAAGGAGCGGGAGGAAGGGGAGAAGTTCGGCGATTTCGTGATCCGCGCCGGCTATGTGGTTGCCACGCAGCAGGGCGCGGATTTCCACGCCAACATCAAGCCCGAGGCGCTCGCCACTGCATGAAGACCGATACGATCCACGCTGACGATCTCAGCGCCGAACTCGCCCCGCTCGCCGCCGGTGACCGGCTGCGCCTGCTGGTCGAGGCGTTCGGCGACGGACTCGTCGCGTCCACCAGCTTCGGCCTGCAGTCAGCCGTGATGCTGGATCTCATCGCCGAGCACGCGCCCACGCTGCCGGTCATCTTCATCGACACCGGCTACCTGTTTCCTGAGACCTACCAGTACGCCGAGGAGCTGGTGGCGCGCTTCGGCACCGACCTTCGCGTCTACATGCCGAAGCTAACCTCCGCACGGATCGAGGCCGTTCATGGCAGGCTGTGGGAACAGGGGAAAGAGGGTCTCGACCGCTACGGAGTCCTCACCAAGATCGAGCCGATGGACCGCGCGCTCAAGGATCTCGACGCTACCGCCTGGATCAGCGGCTTGCGCCGCAGCCACTCCAGCACCCGGGCCGAGCGGCCGTTCGCGGAGAAGCAGAACCGCATGATGAAGGTCTACCCGATCCTCGATTGGGCCGACGCGCAGGTTTCCGCCTACATGCACGATCGCCACTTGCCGCCGCATCCGTTGGCGGCTCAAGGTTACGTGACGATGGGTGACTGGCACAGCACGGCACCCGCCGCGGACGGCCTCGACGCCGAAGCCACCCGTTTCAACGGACAGAAATACGAATGCGGACTCCACCTCGAGTCCGGCGAAACCGACTTCCAGATCTGAACTCCTAAATCCCTAGTACCATGCCCATCGCAGAGAACATGGTTGCCACCGTCGGCAACACCCCGCTCATCCGCCTCAACAAACTCACCGCCGGACTCGACGCCGAGGTCTGTGTGAAGGCGGAATTTTTCAACCCGCTCTTCAGTGTGAAGGACCGTATCGGGAAGGCCATGATCGAGGCCGCCGAAAAGGACGGCACGCTCAAGCCCGGCGGATTGATCATCGAGCCGACCTCCGGGAACACCGGCATCGCACTCGCTTTCGTGGCCCGCGCCAAGGGTTACCGCTGCATCCTCACCATGCCGGAAAGCATGTCGATCGAGCGCCGTGTGCTGTTGCGTCTGCTCGGTGCCGAGATCGTGCTCACGCCGCGCGCCAAGGGCATGGGCGGAGCGATCGCCAAGGCCAAGCAACTCGTCGAGGACAACCCGGGTTCGTTCGGCCCCGGCCAGTTCGACAACCCGGCCAACCCGCAGGTCCACCGCGAAACGACCGCCGAGGAAATCTGGCGGGATACCGACGGGAGGATCGACGCCTTCGTCGCAGGCGTCGGCACCGGTGGCACGATCACCGGCGTGGGCGAGGTGCTGAAATCCCGCTGCGATCTCAAGGTGATCGCCGTCGAGCCGACCGCCAGTCCGGTCATTTCCGGCGGTCAGCCGGGCCCGCACATGATCCAGGGCATCGGTGCCGGCTTCATCCCGGGGAACCTGAACGTGGACATCATCGATGAAACCATCCAGGTCACCAACGAGGACGCCTTCGCCACGGCGCAGGCGCTGGCGCAGGATGAAGGAATCCCGGCCGGCATCTCGACCGGAGCCAACGTCTGGGCCGCCCTGCAGGTCGCGAAGCGCCCGGAGTTCGCCGGCAAGCGCATCGTCACCGTCGGCTGCTCCTCGACCGAGCGCTACCTCTCGACGCTGCTGGCCGAGAAGGTCCGTGACGAGGTCACCCAACTCCCGGTGGCGGACGTCTGATCGACCTCTTTATGAAAAGCCCGGCTGCGCGAGCGGCCGGGCTTTTTTCATTCGTGATCGTGGTAGTGCTCGCGCAACAGATCGCGGCCGAAATCCCGCTCGAAGTCGCGCCACACGGCGTGGATGTGGTTCGCGTTGTTCTGGGTGTTCGCCGCCTCCATCAGAAACGTCGGACCTTGGATCCGATAGTAGTAGGCCTCGCCGGGTTTGAGCGATCCGGCCCAGCCGAAATGGATTTTCTCCACCCCGGCTTCCTTGATCCGCTCCATGTCGGACTCGGCGAACTCGACGCGATACCGACCGATGTATTCGGAAATCAGCTCTAACAAAGCGGCGCGCTGACCTTCGGTCATATCCGCGGCTTTGACGCCGACGGCTTCGAGCTTGCTGGCTTCGCGCTTCTCGCCGGTCAGGATTTCCTGAGGTGGCCGTGCATCGAACACGGCATCGTCGCCCAGCGTGAGCACCAGGGCCCGCGCAAGATCTTCCTCTGCTGCGAGGGGGCGCAGCCCTTGGTGTTCTCCCTTTCTGACTTCCGCCGGATTCGCCCCGAGGAAAGAGGGCGTTACCGAAAATCCTTCGTCCACGAGCGTGATGTTCAGCGACAGGTGATGCCCCTCGAAGCGGAATCCCCAGTTCTCTTCCGGGCTTGGTTTGCCGAAAAAGGTCAGTGTGTACTTTCCCGGATCGCGGTAGGTCGGATTGTTTTCCAGCTCAGCCAGCACTCCCTCCAGCACCAGGATCTGCGAGGCCTTCAGCATGCCTTTTTCCGAAAGCACCGTCTCGACCAGGGCCATGGCGGATTTTTTCTGCGCGGGCGACATGGATTTCAGCATGATCCCGCGTCGGTCGCCCGGCGTGTAATGCCAGTTCTCCCGTTCGTCATCATCGAAGGGAAGCAGGGTGTCGTTTCGTGCGTCTTCATCGAGTGACTCGATGAAGGCATTCGCGGATTTTTCCAACTCGGCGCGGGCGGTGGGGACATCCGCGGCCGGAGAGAGCCGGGTCAGCAGGATGAGAAACAGGAAAATCGAGGCACGCATCATCCCGCCAATGAAAGCCCGGGGGGCGGAGATGGCGAACAAATCCTGCACGATCATTCGTCCGCCGTGGGTCAGGGCTCTTCTTCGCGGGCGCGGGTCTCGAAGCGCATGAGTTCGGCAAGGAAGGTGAGGGGAATGTGGCCGGTTTCGCCGTTCCGGTTCTTCGCGAGAACCAGCTCGGCCTTGCCGGCTTCGGCTTCCTTTTCCTCCTCGGTCTCCGCGTAGTAGGCGGTCCGGTAGAGCAGGCCGATCATGTCGGCATCCTGCTCGATGGTGCCGGACTCCCGGAGGTCGGACATGCGGGGTACGCCGAGCGAGGAACCGGTCCGGCCCTCGGGACCCCGGTTGAGCTGGGCGAGGACGATGATGGGCACCTCGAGTTCCTTGGCGAGGGCCTTGATGCCGGCGGAGATTTCACCGATTTCCCGCTCGCGCGAGTTGGCGGCCTGGCGGCTGTTGGATTTGAGGAGCTGGAGGTAGTCGATGGCGATGAGGCCGACGCCGTCCTCGCGTTTCCGGCGGCGGGCTTTGGCGCGGAGGGTGTCGATGGGGATGCCGGCGGTGTCGTCGACCCACAGCTTCGCTTCGCCGATCTCCTTGATGGAGCGCTTGAGTTTGCCGATCTGGTCCTTGGTGGGTTTGAAGCCTTTGCCAAGCTTGCTCATGGAAAGCCGCGCCCGCGAGAAAACGAGGCGCTGGACGATCTGGAAGGCCGTCATTTCACAGGAAAAGACGAGGGTCGGGACGTTCTGATCGACGCAAACGTGCTCGACGAGGTTCATCATCAGCGAGGTCTTGCCCATCGAGGGACGGGCCGCGATGACGAACATTTCACCGGGTTTCAGTCCCTTCGACATGCCGTCGAGGACCGGGTAGCCGGTGGCGACGCCCTGGACCTCCATCTCGCCGGCGAGCATCTCCTGGAATTTGGTGAAGACCTCGAGCACGGAGTCCTTGATGGAGAATCCGCGGGTGGACTCGCGGCCCTGGCGGATGGCGAGGACGTCCTGCTCGACGCGGTCGAGGAGCTGGGCGGTGTCCTCGGGGTTGTCGTAGGCTTCGGAGATCGACTCGGTGCAGGTGCTGATGATCGACCGGAGGACGTATTTGTCCTTCACGATCGTCATGTGGTTGATGAAGTGCGCGGCGTTGGGCGCGTAGGTGTAGATGTCGGTGATGGCCTGGGAGCCACCGACGTGATCGAGGATGCCGCGGTCGTGGAGGAGCTGGACGAGCGAGACGAGTTCGATCTCGGTGCCCTTGTCGTTCAGGTCGCTGAGGATTTCGTAAAGCAGGCCGTGACCGGGAAGATAGAAGTGCTCGCGGGTGAGGCCTTCTTCCTTGGCGCGGCCGATCCACTGCTCGGGATCCTTGAGCATGGAGGAAAGGATGGATTTTTCCGGTCCGAGGGCGTGGGGCAGGGAGCGTGAGGAGTCGTCGTCCACCTCGCGCGGTGGAGCTTTCTGCAGGGCGGGTGCGCGGGTGTCGGAGGCCATCGGAGGGCTACTGTGCGGGCAAGCGGCGGCGGCGGTCAATGAGGGTAAGTGTGAATAACCCGGAGAACGGGCATTCTTCCGCGTCTCCACGAAGAAAGAGCACGAACCTGCTCTCGAAAGCTTTTTCCATGGAGCGGCGGAGACGGGGGGAGTATGTCCGGGGGTGTGGCGAAGGATGCGAAACCAACGAGGCTGATTCTGATCGAGGATCATGCGGATTTCCGGGAGTCGGTGTCGATGGTCCTGGCGCAGCGGGGGTATGAGGTGGCGGGGGAGTTTTCGACGATGGAAGACGCCTTGGAGGCGATCCGTGGGGGGCTGACGGCGGACTTGGTGCTCTCCGACCTCGGGCTTCCGGGAATGAGCGGGATCGACGGCATCCGCCAGATCCGCGAGCTGATGCCACTGGTGCAGGTGCTGGTGCTGACGGCGTTCACGGACAAGGCGAAGGTGTTCGCGGCGCTGGAGTCCGGCGCCCACGGCTATTTGGTCAAAGCGGGCAGCGCGACGCGGTTGATCGAAACGCTGGAAGAGGTAATGGCAGGGGGAACGCCGCTGGATCCGAAGATCGCGGGCATGATTTTGCAGACCTTCCGTCGGTTGAGCCCGATCCCCTCGAACGACGCGCTTTCGGCGAGGGAGTGCGAGGTGTTGTCACTTTCGGCAAAGGGCCTGACGCGGCAGGAAATCGCGGACCAATTGGAGCTGAGTCAGTATTCGGTGACGGAATACATCAAGCGGAGCTTCGACAAGCTGCACGTGCGGAGCCTGCCGGCAGCGGTGAGCGAGGCGATCCGGCGGGGGTTTCTGGATCTCTCCTGAACAGCGGCCATGTCCCAAATCTTTGGGACATGACGGATCGGGTAGATCACGGCACCATTCTCACGTTGGCCGCAAGGTCACGATTGAATTTCATGACGAAACAGGGGCCGCACGGGTGTGTGGCCCCTTTCGTTTGCCGGGATGCAGGGAGGCTGGTAAGCAGCCGGGCGAGATGGAATGGATCGATGAACTGGCCCGGCAGGTGCGCAAGAGGACGGATCCTTGGATCGTCCTCGAGGGAAAGCACGCGGTGGAGGGAGCGATCGGTGGCTGGTGGGACGTGCAGGGAATTCTGGCAGCGGAGGATTGTGAGTGGACGCCGCCGGTCTGGAGCGGGCTCGAGCTGACGCGTGTCGCGCGGACCATGATCGAGGAAGTGGCGGACCATCGATTCCACCACGGCGTGCTGGGCTTGGCGAAACTACCGGAGGAGCGGGCGGACGTGGCGGCGCTGGTCGGGGAACTGGGGCAAGACGCGCGGGTGGTGGTGTGTCCGTCCTTGGCGGATGCGGCGACGGCCGGGGCCATGGTCCGCAACGCGGCGGCCCTGGGTGCCCAGGCAGTGATCTTCGGCGACGAGGGTGTTTCGCCCTACACCCGGAAAGCCGTGCGGGCCTCGGGCGGCGCGTTGTTCCGAATCCCGGTGCGGGTGGCGGACGGCGGGCAGGTGCTGCGCTGCCTGAAGGCGGGAAAGTTCGCCCTGATCGGCGCGCATGGCGGAGAGGATGCCTCGGCGCTTCCGGAACACGAGTGGACCGAGGAAGGCCGGGTGGCACTGGTGATCGGGAATGAGGAGCGGGGGCTGAACGGGTTCTGGAGGCGGGCCTGCGATTCACTGGTGAAAATCCCGGTGAACTCGGGCGTGGATTCGCTGAATGCCGCGGCGGCCTTGGCCTTGTTGTTGTGGGAAATGAAAAAGGCGCGGGAGTGAACCCGCGCCTTTCGGAAATGGAGAATCGTGCCGTTCTGGCTCAGACCAGCGGAGTCGGGTATTCGCCGTTTTGGATCAAAGCGGCGATCGACGCAACGACATGCGGTTTGTCATCGGGATAGGTCACGCCGAACCAGTTGGCGCTCGTTTCCAGCACCTCGCAATCGGCCTCGCCCTTGCGGATGAGGTCGTCGACCACGGTCGGGATGTAGCACTCGCTCTTCAGCTCACCGCCCTTTTCACGAAGGAACTCGATGAAGTGGGTCTCAAGTTGCTCAAGGAAGGAGGGGGTGAAGCCCCAGAAATTCATCGAAACCGGGCAGCCGTCAGCGACCTCGCGGACCTCGCCGCCGATGCTGGTGCCGCGGGCCACGCCGTCCTCGCCGCGGGCGATTTCGACGACTTCCTCGACATCGGTGAGCAGGTTTTTCTCGTCCGTCTGGCAAATGCCACGGTTGACGGAGCCGTGTTCGGAGAGGGTGTTCCGCAGCGGATACCCGACCATGGCATAGTGTTCCTTGCCGTCGTTTCCCGGATGTTTGGCGAACCAGGCGGCGACCACGGCGTAGGCGTCCGCGCCGTAGAAGTCGTCGGCGTTGACCACGGCGAAGGGGCCATCGATTTCGTGCCGTGCGGCGCGAACGGCGTGGGCGGTGCCCCAGGGTTTCTCGCGCCCTTCCGGGACGGAGAAGCCTTCGGGCAGGTCGATGAGCTTCTGGAACGCGTAGGCGACCTCGATCCGGCCGGCAAAACGCGCGCCGACGGTTTCACGGAAAGCCTCCGCGAAGTCCTCGCGAATGACGAAAACGACCTTGCCGAAGCCGGCGCGGATCGCGTCGAACACGGAGTAGTCGAGCACGGTTTCCCCGTTGGGACCCATGGGATCCATTTGTTTGAGGCCCCCGTAGCGGGAGCCCATGCCGGCGGCGAGGACGAGAAGGGTCGGTTTCATGAGTCGTGGCGGATGTTTTCGCTCTGCGGACGCGTGATAGGGGCGGAGGCCGGCGTGTGTCGAGTGCCGAGCCTTGTCATCGGAGACTCGCATATCCCTTGCCCGCCGAGGAGCGGGCGACGTAGCCTCTCCGCGTGCCGGAAACCGCCGAATCCACCCAGCAACTCACCGATCGGGATCTCGCCCGCAAGGTCTACCGGGCCATGTTGGAGGCGCGCATTCTGGAAACCAAGCTCTCCAGCCTCTACAAGGCGGGGAAGATCGTCGGCGGCGTGTATCTCGGCAAAGGCCAGGAGGCGGTCAGCGGGGCCCTGGGGGCCTGCCTGATCCGCGGGACGGATGTTTTCGCCCCGCTGATCCGCGATCAGGCGGGACGCACGGCTTTCGGTGAGGACATGCTCGACTGCACCCGCACCTACCTCGGCTCGGCTCTGGGACCGATGCGCGGGCGCGATGGAAACGTCCATCGCGGCCGTCCTCGCGAGGGCATGCTGGCAATGATTTCCCACCTCGGCTCGTCCGTCTCGGCGGTGAGCGGCTGGCTGCTGGCGCGGCGGCTTCAGGGAAAACTCGATGGAGTGGTGGGCGCGACCTGCGTCGGCGATGGCGCGACCTCAACCGGAGCATTTCACGAAGCCATCAACGCGGCGGCCGTCGAACGCCTGCCGCTGGTCGTCGTGGTGGCGAACAACCAGTTCGCCTACTCGACGCCGAATGACCGGCAGTTCGCGTGTGCGGATCTGCTTGATCGCGCCAAAGGATACGGGATCGATGGACACGCGGTCGATGGCACGGATTTCCTGCAGTGCCTGCGCGTGATGTCCGGGGCGGTGAACCGGGCGCGGGCCGGTCATGGACCGCAGATGGTGGTGGCGGAATTGTTGCGCCTGGCAGGGCATGGCGAGCACGATGATGCGAGCTACGTGCCGCCGGTCCTCAAGGAAAGCGGTCTCGGGCGGGACTGCATGGATGTGGCCGTGCGGCAGCTCCTGGAGCAGGGATTCGCCACCGAAACGGAAGTGGCCGGGTGGCAGGAGGAGTTGGGAGACAAGGTTCAGGCAGCCTTGGCCGTGGCGCAGCGCGATCCGAAGCCGGATCCGTGGACGGAGAAATGGGAAGCCTGTTCGCTGCATTTGACGTCTGAAACCGAAGCATGAGCATCACTTACGTTGACGCGATCCTTGAGGCGCAGGACCACCTCCTGCGGAAGGACCCGCGCGTTTTCCTCTACGGTCAGGACATCAGCCGCTTCGGTGGTGCCTTCAAGGCGACCAAAGGTCTGGCGGAAGCTTATCCGGGACGGGTGCTGGATTCTCCGATCAGCGAAGATGCGATGATCGGCATGGCCATCGGCGCGGCGTTGGCAGGCATGCGGCCGGTGGTGGAAATGCAGTTCGCGGATTTCTCGTCCGTCGCCTTCAACCAGATCGTCAATCACGCCGCCACCCACTATTATCGCACCGGCATCCCCGTGCCGATCACCGTCCGCCTGCCCTCCGGGGGCGCGCCGGGCTCGGGCCCGTTCCACAGCCAGAGCATGGAGGCGATCTATTCGCACTACCCGGGCTTGATCGTCGTCGCGCCGGCCACGGTCTCCGATGCCTATCACATGCTGGTGCAGTCGGTGGCGCTCGATGATCCGGTCGTCTACTGCGAGCACAAGTTCCTGTATCGCTGGCTGAAGGCCGGCTCGATCGAGCGCGAGACCCTGCCCATCGGTCAAGCGCGGATCACCCGGCCGGGAAAACACGCCACGATCGTGGCCTACAGTGCGATGGTCCACGAGGCCGTCCGCGCCGCCGAACAGCTGAAGGCGGAAAGCGGGTGGGAGATCGAGGTCGTCGACCTGCGCACCATCAAGCCGCTGGACATGGATACGGTGCTCGCCAGCGTGGCGCGGACCGGCCGCCTGCTCGCGCTGGGCGAGGCTTTCCCGTGGGGCGGCGTCACCGCGGAAGTGGTCTCGCGGGTGGCGGGCGAGGGTTTCCACCTTCTCGACGCGCCGCCGAAACGCTTCAACTCGCGTGACACGCCGGTGCCTTACCATCCCAACCTCTGGTCCGCGCACCGCCCGACGCCCGAAACGATCTGTCTCGCCATGCGCGAACTCCTAGCCTTCTAGTAGAAATCATGCCCACCGTCCCGATCCTGATGCCCCAGCTCGGCGAATCCATCGCCGAGGCGACCGTGATTCGTATCGACATCCAGCCCGGCGGCCAGGTGGATGCCGATCAGGAAGTGATCGAGGTGGAGACCCAGAAGGCGACGATGGGCGTGACCACCCTGTGTCGTGGAATCGTCCGGGAAATCCTGGCCGAGGAAGGGAAGACCTACGCGGTGGGTAGTACTTTGGGCCTGCTCGATGTGACTGACGAGGAGGTCACCCGGACCGGCATGGAGACGCTGGAAGCAGCGGCGGAAACGCGGGCGGAACAGGCGGCGGCCGACCGGGACGGCGAGGAAAACCTGCATTTCGCGATCGACGACGAGAGCTACGAAGAGCGCCAGCCGATCGTGGAACCGAACGTGCGCGGCCTGCCGGTGCCGGCCGGGGTGAAGGGTGCGCATTACATTTCCCCGCGGATGCGGGCCCGCATGGATGAGATGGGTCTGCGCGAGGCGGACATCTCCGCGGTGGTGGGCACGGGAGCCGGCGGCCGCGTGACCGTGGAAGACCTGGAGAAATTCCTCGACTACATCGAGACTTGGCCGAGCAGCCACGCCTCGCCGATGCGGTTGGCGGTCGCGGATGCGATGCGTCGGAGCTGGAGCCGGCCGCTGGCAACGGTGAGCCGCCCGGTGCTGCTTGACCGCGTCCTGGACCATCGCCGCAGCCTGGATCCCAAGCCGGGCCTGACACTTTACGTTCTGCGGGCATTTGCGATCGCCCTCGCCGAAGACCCTGCCAGTTCGGGTTTCCTGATCGGCGAGCGCGTCGTCCACCCGCGCGCCTTCGACATCGGCGTGGCGGTGCAGGTCGAAGACGGCGTGGTGGTGCCCGTGCTGCGGAACGTGGATACCATGACGCTGGACCAGCTTACGCAGGCTTACGCCGACATGGTCGAGCGGGCGCGCAAGCGCCGCCTGCGGGAAAACGACACCAAGGGTGGGATCGCCACCGTGACGAACTTCGGTACCTTCGGACTGACTCACGGCACGCCGATTCCCTTGCCGAATGAAACCCTCATCCTCGGCCTCGCCGCCGGGGTGAAAAGGCCGGTCTGGAGCGAGCAGGTCGAGGCCTTTATCCCGGCCACCGAGGCCGAGCTGATCGTCACCTTCGACCACCGCGTGGTGGATGGCGGAGGCGCAGGCCTGCTGCTCGGCCGGATCGCCGAGCATCTGCAGCGGCCCGAGGAACTCTGAGTTTCTGTTGGTAACACGCTGAAGGACAAGTTCAGCGAGCTGGGGACGGCGGTCGCGCCGAACTTCGTGGAAAAAGGTCGGGGTTCCCAATATCGCCGCGTGAATCTTTAGGCGACAGCTTGGCCGTCGATTTGCGTTCATCCCGGGAGGTGTCCGTGATTTTCCACAGGCGTCCGGGAGCGGACGGCGAGTCGAGGTTTTGCTGGTTTTCAGCGACTTACAAGACCTCGACCTTGGATCACACGCCAAACGCACGAGTTTTTTTCAGAAACGGTGATTCGGAGCCCAACTATCGTCTCGGTTCCTTCACACAGCAGAGCGTGTGATGATCAAACCGATTCCGCGAGCCCATTTGTTTTCGCCACGCTGAATGAACCCTCTTCAGCAAATGGATGGAATCGGATGTAATTGGATGGCACCGGGCGCAATTGGAGGTAGAATCACGCCCATGCGGATTCCTCTGCCACCGGATCTCCAGCCGACCAACGAGATGATCACGTTGATCGCGGCGATCGACGAGTTCAAAGGCGAGTGGCGCGCCCTCGGCGGCCTCGGCCCGGAAACCCTGCGCTCACTGCGCCGGATCGCAACCATCGAGAGCGCCGGTTCATCGACGCGCATCGAAGGCGCGAAGCTCGGTGATGGCGAGGTCGAGAACCTCCTCGGAAAGCTTGGTAAGGAGTCTTTCCAGTCGCGCGATGAGCAGGAGGTCGCCGGATACGCCTACGTGATGGATGCGATCCAGACCGCCTGGTCGAACCTGCGGATTTCCGAGAGTATCCTGCTCCAGCTCCACCGCGACCTCCTGCGCTACAGCGACAAGGACGAGCGGCACCGGGGCCAGTGGAAGTCGCTCGACAACCACGTCGCGGCCTTCGACGCCGGGGGCAAGCAAGTCGGCATCGTGTTCGAGACCGCCTCGCCTTTCGAGACCCCGATGCTGATGGAGAAACTCCTCGCTTGGCATGCCAAGGAAGAGGCCGACCCGGTGCTCCACCCACTGCTCCGCATCGCCATCTTCAATGTCGTGTTCCTGGCAATCCACCCGTTCCAAGATGGCAACGGGCGACTGTCGCGCATCTTAACCAACCTGATGCTTCTCCGGGCAGGCTACGCCTACGCCTCCTACACCTCGCTGGAGAGCGTCATCGAACACAACAAGGAGGCCTACTACCTGGCCCTCCGCCGGACCCAGATCTCCTTCGGCGGGACTTCCGATTGGGAGCCGTGGATCCTGTTCTTCCTCCGCTCGCTACGTTCGCAGATCGAGCGGCTGCGCGAGCGTCTTCCGGATCCCGGTGCACGCCGGGAGGTGCAAGCCTCGGATGAAAAGCTCTCTCCTCTCGCCGAAAGGCTCTTGGCCCTCCTTGAGGAGCGCGAAACCTTGTCGGTAAGCGAGGCGGCCGAAGCCCTGGAGGCGAACCGGAACACGCTGAAGGACAAGTTCGCGGAGCTGGTCGAAAGCGGACATGCCGAACTTCGCGGCAAGGGACGAGGAGCCCACTACCGGCGGGTCGAGGGATAGCGAACTGCAGACGGATCGAAGGGCGTCGCAATCGTCAACCAGAAGGGTGGAGTCGGAAAATCCACCATCGCCGTCCATCTCACGAAGTGGTTCCGTGAGAGGGGGTTTCAAACCGCGCTCGTCGATGCCGACGTCCAGGGCTCATCGAGTCTGTGGACGCTCGAAGTCGATCAGAAGACTCCGATCTACCGTTACCGCACCGCCGACGACATCCTCGACGAGGTCAAGCTGCTCAAGGAAGAGGTGGTCATCATCGACGGCCCCGCCGGACTCGGGGAGGTGACGCGCGCGATCCTGCTGGTCGCCGATGTGGCCCTGATCCCGTGCGGACCTTCGGTGCTCGACGTGCGCGCCGCAAGCGATGCCGTCCGCGCCCTGGAACAGGTTCACCGCATCCGCGGCGAGAAGCCGCGAGACGCGTTCATCCCGAACAAGCTCCAGAAGAACTACCGCCTGTCCGACGAGCTGCTCGTCACCGCCAAGACCCTCGGCTTCGCCGTCACCCCCGGACTCGGACTGCGCCAGTCCTTCGCCGATGCCGCCGGTCAGAAGTCCGTGGTCTGGAACATGAACCGCCAAGCCGAGACCGCCGCCACCGAAATGCGCGGCCTCTTCGAGCACCTGTTCATGAGTTGAGGAGCAGCCCGATGGCGACAAAACCCAAGCGACACAGCATGACCGAAGCCCTGAAACGGCGCGACGACGTGCAAGCCTTCCTTCAAGAGGGCAGGCCGCAACCCGAGAATACAGCGACCAAGAACTCCTCCAAACCTGTCACCCAGACCATGGAGCCGCGCATCGCCGTCACCGTCCGCCTGCCGGAAAGCCTCGCCCACGCACTGATCGACGCCTCCGCCGACCGCCGGAAGAACCGCCAGAAGTCCTGGAGCCAGCAGGACATCGTAGCCGAGGCGCTGCAGCAACTTTTGGGTGCCGAGTAGCTTCCAGCCTCCCGATTCGATTTAGGGGCGACGTCGACCCTTCAAGTTTCCAAAATACCCCTTGCTGATTTCACCACTTTGGTGCGAAGTGGTGCGTCATGAAAAATCGTCGCGATCCTGCCCAACGGGAAGCGGTCACCCGGCTCTCCATCAGCATCCCCGCAGTGGACAAGGCGGCGCTTGAGAAAATCGCCTTGGAAAAGAAGGTCAGCCTCGCGTGGGTGCTTCGGGATGCTGTTTCAAGATACTTGGAGACCGACCCGCCGGAACGCTGAACGTGCCATATTCCTCTCGACCATAGCCCTACAGATGTCCTTCCCCCCACGCCAACAATCCTCAACGTCTCCCTGAATCATCTCATGCCCAAACAGAAGAAAACCGACCCCGACCGGCTGCTCAAGGCGGGGGAGGTCATGGACATCATCACCGAACAGCCGGTGAAAGACACTCCCAAGGAGAAAATCCGGCAGGAGGTGGCCCGCCAGCTGATCTTCGAATACCAGATCGCCCCGGAGTCGATGGAGAAGGACTTCAAGGTCAAGGTCGATGGCCGGAGCAAGAAAGTGGACATCGCCATCTTTGAGGCAGGAGAGGAACACATTGAGTCGAATCTGGTCCGGGTGGTGGTCTGTCGACCTGCCCCGAAGACGAGCAAGAAGGGCGTGGTCAAGATCCGCGACTTCAAGCAGGCGGCTAAAGACCTCGAAGAGCTGAAGCTCTTCATGCAGTCGGTCGATACCTGCGAGTGGGGCCTGTGGACGAATGGTCTGGAGCGGTTCTTCCTCCGTCGCGAGAAGAAGCGCTTCGAATACAAGTTCCATCCTCATGGCGACTGGCCGATGGCCGACGGAACCATGACCACTCCGGACAAGCACCCGGAGATTGTGGGGCGGCCAGGAGAGGAGAGCGGCCTGAGGCGAGCTTTCCAGCGCTGCCACAACTTCATTCACGGCAACGAAGGCATGCCGAAAGACGCGGCCTTCTGGCAGTTTCTCTACCTGATCTTCGCCAAGATGTGGGACGAGAAGCACAACCGAAACGAGAAGCGGCAGTTCTTTGCGGAGGCGACCGAGCCCTTCGATGAAGAGGGCCGCATGAAGATTCGCGCCCGGATCAAGCCTCTCTTCGAGGCGGTGAAGCGCCAGTATCCGACCTTGTTCCGCCCGAGTGACGAGATCACACTTTCCGACCGGGCTCTCGCCTATATGGTGATGGAGCTGGCTCGATACAATTTCACCCGTTCTGACGTGGACGCAAAAGGGGCGGCTTATCAGGAGATCGTGGGAGCCAATTTGCGGGGCGACCGGGGCCAGTATTTCACCCCTCGCCGTGCCGTGGATCTTGTTGTCCGAATCCTCGATCCCAAACCCAACGAAGTCGCGGTCGACATCGCCTGCGGGACGGGCGGGTTCCTGGTCTCCACCCTGGCACATCAGCTCAGAAGGTTCAGGGCCGAATACAAGCGGGAGCCCGGTGATACGACCACAGACACCATCCTCGAACGCCTTCAGGACTACGCTCGGAATTATCTTTTCGGATCCGATTTCGACCCGTTCCTGGTTCGAGCTGCGACCATGAACGTCCTGATGGCGGCCAATGTGGAGGGAAACATCTTCCACATGGATTCGCTGGCCTTCCCTAACAGCCACCTTGCCGGAAACGATCCTGCGAAACGGAAGATTCCGTTTGGATCGATCGACGTCCTGATGACCAACCCGCCGTTTGGCTCCGAAATCCCCATTACCGAACCGGCGATCCTCGACAGCAACCCGCTGGCAATCCGGTGGACCAAAAACAAGCAGGGTGAGTGGGAAGAGCAAACCAACCGCCATAATGCAGTGGCCCCCGAGGTCCTCTTCATCTCGCAGGCGGTCAAGTGGCTCAAGGATGGTGGTCGGATGGGAATCGTTCTTCCTAACGGCATCCTGGGAAATCCAGGCGACGAACCGATTCGCCGATGGATCCTCCGAAATTGCTGGGTGCTTGCCTGCGTGGAGGTTCCGGTCGAGGCGTTCATCGTGGAGGCAAATGTGGGAATCCTCACAAGTCTGCTCTTCCTCAAGAAGAAGACTGAGGCTGAGATGTTTGCCGAAGCCCAAGGTCACACTAAGGAGTATCCCATCTTCATGGCAGTGGCGGAGAAGGCAGGCGTGGACCGCCGTGGCAACACCCTTTACAAGCGCAATCCTGATGGCACCGAGAGGGTCGTCACTCGCGTCGTGACCGAGAAGGTTAAGATCAATGGCGAAACGATCGTGCGCGACCGCCAGCTCGTGGAGCCTGAGGTCGATGACGACTTTCCGACCATCGGCGATGCCTATGAGGAATTCCGCCGCAAAAACCCCGAACCCGGATCATGATCACGCGAATAGAAGCATACCGCTACAAATGCTTCGAGCGCCTTCGGCTCGATGTGGGTCGCTATCAAGTTATTGTCGGCCGAAACGGGGCGGGAAAATCCACACTTCTCGATATACCCGGCCTGATCGGCGAAATGCTGGAAGCTCGAGGTATCGAAAAGCCTTTTTTCGGCACTCGTGAGCGACTGGCACCGCGTGCGGTTGTTGCTGAGGATCTTCTCTTCGGGGGAAAAGGTGACTGGTTTGCTATTGCGATCGAGGCTGCCATTCCTGACGCGCTCATGACCCAGCTTGAGCGAAAGCGGTTCGAGGAGGCGACGAAGCGTGAACAAGCCCAGCTACAGAAACACCCCGAACGCAACTCTGGCGTGGTTCGATACGAACTGGCCTTCCGAGTCGCCGACGGAGCCGTGACGATCTCTCAGGAGCAGTTGTTCCTACTTCCGAGAGACCGGGATCTCGTAGGGGATACACCGGACGGTCTTTGGGGTGACATCGAATTCCCAAGAAGCTCTCCCGTCCAGCGGGTGATCGGTCGTGGAAGTGATGGCGTCAGCCTGTTGGAGCCCGAGGTCGGGAAGCGAGGAACGCCACATCGTGCCAATATGCCTATCACGACGCCTGCGCTTTCCGGAGCACCAGTCGATCTGGGGCAGTTCGGAGTCAGCGACTGGTTACGCAATTATCTTGGACGGGATGTCCTCGCCGTGAACCTCAACCTTCCGGCCATGCGGGATGCCCAGCGTCGCCCGGCTGAGGGATTCAAGGTCGCGGCGGACGGGACCACACTCCCATGGTCGGTACTGAATCTCGCAAAGAAAGCGGAGAGCCACGCGGAATGGGTGTCGCACATTTCGAGCGCTCTTCCGCTGATAGAGAATGTCACGGCTACCACGCAACCCGCCGACAATCGCGCCTACCTCGAAGTTGCCTATCGCACCGGATTTTCCGTCAAGTCCGTCGGCTTGTCGGACGGCACCTTTTCATTGTTAGCCCTCACCATTCTCCCTTTCCTGGACAACGTTCCCTCATTGGTGGCGGTTGAGGAGCCCGAGAATGGCATCCACCCCAAAGCGGTTGAAGTGATCCTGGAGTCCCTTCAAGTCATGGAAAGCTCGCAGGCCTGGGTGACCACCCACTCGCCCATCGTGGTCGCCGTAACTGAGCCTGCAAATCTCATCTGCCTAACGATGACCAAGACCAACGGCGTGGAGGCCGTGCGAGGTGACCAGCACGATTTGTTGTCCAAATGGCAGGGTATTCCCACCCTTGATGTTCTTTTCAGCTCCGGAGTCCTCTAATGCGCGACGTCATTTTCCATCTTGCCGATCAACACATGGAAGCAGGCTTCCGGGCCTTTTTCGCACGTGCCGACTGGCACCACGTGCTTGGCTGTGATCAATTCACAATCGATGCCGACAGCGAGCGGGACATTTACCGCAAAGGAGGCTACACCGATGGCGGTCTCTGGAAGCACGCCCATACGAACCTCACGCCCTTCAAAGAGGAATACCGTCGCGCGGTGATCGTACTGGATGCCGATTTCGAGCCGCATCCTGGCTCCGAAACTCTGCAAGCCGACATTTCAAGAAACATGCTCGCCGCCGGCTGGGAAGAGAACTCGTTTTGTGTGGTGGTAATCGACAAAGAACTCGAAGCCTGGCTATGGGCACCGAATCTGAACGTGGCGAAGGCCTTTGGTCACAACGACTTCGAGCAAATGCGCGCGGCATTAGCCGCTAAGCAGCTCTGGGACGATGGTGCTCCCAAGCCGAACGACCTCAAGCGAGCGCGCGACTTGGCAGCCAAGCTTGGAGGCAAGAGGACAGGTAGCCCCATCTTTAGGGGGGTCTTCGGTGGTATTTCGAAACGTGCCTGCGATTTGTGTCAGGAGGAAGGCTTTACCTCTATGCGAGCGGCAATCCGAACATGGTTCCCCAAAACGGAAGGAGGTGCCGCGTGAAGGCTTCGACTATCAAGAGCACTTGGCTGCCGAAGGGCGGCTTCCGTCTCGACTGTTCACCCTACCTCGGTGGGGCGATCGAAACGGAGATTCTGTTGGAAGAATTGCCGGTTCGGAAGGACTCACTCGGCAGCGTTACTAGTGCGATCTTTAACGGCCCGAAGTTTTCCCGGACGTTCGTTGACGATCCGGAGCACGGGGTAAGATTCATTGGAGGCAGCGATTTACAAAAAGCGGATCTCGAAGAGCTGCCCTTATTGAGCAGATCGCAGGCCTATGGAAAACAACTCCGTCATCTAGAGATCAGGGAGGGCATGACGCTTATCACGTGTTCTGGAACTATTGGTAAAATGGCATACGCCCGGCAAGAGCTGGAAGGAATCTGGTCGTCGCAGCATATTATGAAAGTTGTTCCGGATCCAGATGTCATTCGATCCGGTTACCTCTACGCGTTCCTGAGCAGTCGTTTCGGCGTTCCACTTGTGGTGGCGGGCACCTACGGTTCAATCATCCAGTCTATCGAACCTCATCACATTTCCGGTCTGTCTATCCCGAGATTCGGTGATGCAACCGAAGAGAAGATACATCAACTGATTGAGGATTCAGGCCGACTGCGAAGCCAAGCCAGTGAACTCAAGAAGAAAGCTGTTCGAAGATTCGAGTCAGCATGCGGTATTGGGCCTGCCATGCCGCCCCGCAGTTATCCTAGGCCGCTGTATGGACGGGCAACTTCACGGATGATGGATGCTAGAATGGACGCTACCTTTTACGTGCCACCCTGCACAGATGCTCGAGAGGCGTTCGACCACTCTGGAACAAACAGAGCGATTGGTGAGGTTGCTCGGGTATTCATCCCCGGAATCTTCAAGCGCCAATATTCCGAAGACCCCAACTTCGGCTATCCCTACATCACTGGGGCGGACGTGTTTTGTATTCGACCGCAAAGCAATCAGTTTCTGATGAAAGGAGTTGCTGAGAAATATGACTTGGTGCTCGAACGAGGAATGATCCTGATTCACGAGGCGGGTCAGCGTTACGGGCTAATCGGAAGATCCGTCATGGTGGGTGACACCCTTGCTGGTTTTTCTTGCACGAACAACATGGTTCGTGTCTTTCCAAAAAATCCTGACGAGGCCGGTTATATTTACACCGTACTGAGTAGTGAATTTGGGATCCGACTGCTCAAACGTGAGGCAGCTGGATCGTCGATTCCTCACCTTGATGAAGGGCGGGTCAGCCGCTTGAAGATTCCTTGGCCTAGCTCCGCAATCCGGAATGAGATCTCAGGGGTCATGCATCAGGCCCGCTCGAATTGGGATTTAGCGGATAAGAGTGAGGAGGCCGCTCTCGAGCTTCTTTCGAACGCCATTCTAAATCACTGACTTTCCCATGGCCCAAGTCATTCCCATCGGACAACCGGAGAACGACCCCGAGCGCAAGGTCATCGCACTGCTGCGTGACGGCCTACCCGACGACTATCGGGTGGTGCATAACTTCGAGCTTCGGGGCGAAGGTGGCCAGTGGTTCGAAATCGACGTGGCAGTGGTCGCTCCCCACGCCGTTTACCTCATCGACGTTAAATCGACCTACGGGGAGATTCATGTGGCGGGCGGCAAGTGGCACCCGGAAGGAAGGACGCCATATGCTTCACCACTAGCCAAGCTGCGGCAGCACGCGAGGGTCTTTCATGGCATGTTAGCAGACGCAGCCGGCCCCGGGTCGCAGGGCCTTCGGCACGTTTGGAGTGAAGCCCTGATCATCCTGACAAATCCCAGTGCCGTGCTCCGCGACCCGGAAGGGCGGGATCGCGATCAAGTGTCCCACATCGACAAGGCGATCCAGCACCTGCGCGATCCGTCCCGGCTTCCGCAGGTCCACTTCACCCGAGAGTCAACCCAGCTCCATCTCGGAAAGATTCTGGCGATTTTCAGCGGCAAGAATGCCCGCCCCTCCCAGCAGTTGCCGCGTCTCGGCCTCTCCTGGCAGTGCGAGGAGCGGCTTACATCGAACGACTTCTACACCGAGTACCGTGCCAGAAACGCGACGGTCCAGACGGCCGAGCGGGTGATTCTTCGGCTCTACCGCGCCGACCCATACAAGATGGCTGAGGAGCGGGAGGCGGAGCGGGTGCGCATCGCAAATGCCTACACGGCGCTGACGAAGCTTCCCCCGCACCCCTGCATCCCGGCCGCCCGGGATTTCTTCCCGACGGAGCGCGAGGATGGCTACGTCTTGGTTCTCAATGATGCCCCCGGAAGCTCGCTCCGAGTCCACATTGCGAAGGCCCAACAGCAGCTGACCATGGATCAGAAGCTGAAGGTCGCCGAGGACCTGCTCAGTGCGCTGGCCCATTGCCATGCTCATGGCGTGATCCACCGGGGCGTTTCCCCGGACAGTATTTTGCTCGGGCTCGATGGTAGGGCAAAGCTGATCGACTTCGACTTCGCCCGTCCGGGCGCTCCTCGGGAGCGCACCGTCGCTAGCGAAGTCGTCGCAGTCATCGATCACACCTATCTCGCACCGGAGCTGAAGGACAACGTCGCGAACGCAAGCGCGGCATCTGATGTCTATGCGGCCGGCGCAACCCTCTACGAACTACTCACCGGCAAGCCGACCTTCAAGAGCCTGGAAGAAGGCATGAACGCGACCCACGTCTTCCCCGAGCGGGCGGGCGCGGTCATTGCAGACATGCCGGAGGGATTCGACGCGTGGCTGGAATCGCTCTGCCGGTTCGGTCCATCCGACCGCCCCGACGCCCACGATGCCCTCGCCGGTTTTCGAGTGCTTTTTGCGCCACCTGCGATTCCCGCTGAAGAGGAGGCCGAGTCCACGGAAACGCTGGTGCCGATCGACTACACCAATCTGCCAGCAAAGTTCGAACTGAAGAACCGGTTTCTCGTCGAGGCACCGCTCGGCAAGGGAGGATTCGGAAGGGTCTACAAAGTGGTGGACACCTACGCGGATGAGACCCGGGCATTGAAGATCATTACCCAGGATCGTTCATCGACCCGCGAGCGGATGAAGCAGGAGTTCCGCGTCCTTACGAAACTCCCGGCCCATGAGAACGTGGTCAGGGTCTTCGATGGCGATTGCCTCGAAGGAGACACGATCCCCTACATCCTGATGGAATACGTCGAGGGCGAGTCTGCTCTCGACCTGATTGGCCGACGGAAGCTGTCTCTCGCCGAAACGATCCGCCTCGGCATCCAGGTGGCGCAGGGTTTGGACCACTGTCACCGGAACGGAGTCTCCCATGGAGACATCAAGCCGGACAACCTGCTCTGGACGCCGCAGGGTGAGGTGAAAATCATCGATTTCAATGTCTCCGTCAAAGATGGCGATGACCTCGCTAGAGAAGGTGGAACCTTGAAATACGTCCCGCCCGAAACCGATCGATCCATACCCTCCACATCTCAAGAACGGTATGAGCGCGACGTGTATGCCCTCGGCGTCACCCTCTATGAGGCTGTCACAGGCATTTACCCCTGGGAGGGATCGAAATCTCCGCTGCTCGGCAAGGGCGCCAAAGATCCAAGGGAACTCAGTGGCTGCGAGGACTTGTCCGAATCTCTGGCAACCCTGCTAGTGAATGTTATTGCCCCGGAAACGAGTGACCGATTTTCGAGTGCTTCGGACCTAGCAAAGGCGCTGACCGAGATCCAGTCGACCCTCCGGAAGCCAGCTGTTCTACGGGCGCCGACGATGCCGGCGATCTCACTGCCTGTAGCCAGGCCGAATACGAACCCCTTCGTTTCCTATCTCCTCACGCTCTACAGCCAAAGCAAGCGAACCAATGCAGGCACGCGGGGTCTGAATGACATGGGCCGCGCCATCTACGTCGAGACCGCCCTGGACCGCGAGCTTCAGCCCGCCACGTTGCAGGGCCAGTTTCGCCTCGTATTGATCAGCGGAAATGCCGGAGACGGTAAGACCGCCTTTATTCAGCAAATCGAGGAGCTGATCCGGAAGAACGGTCGGATAGTGGAACCGATCGCCTCGGGGAATGGCTCCCGCTTCGAGTGGGAGGGTCGCAAGTTCGTAACCAACTACGACGGCAGCCAGGACGAGGGAGACAAGGTCAACGATCAGGTGTTGAAGGAGTTCTTCAAACCGTTTGCTGGTGATGATGCTTCAGCTTGGGCGGACGAGGAAACGCGGATCATTGCAATCAACGAGGGTCGCCTCATCGATTTCCTTGAGCAGTTCGGCGGGGAGTATCGTCATCTTCGCAACGTGATTCAGCGGGGTCTTGCCACCGCGGTGCCAGAAGACGGAGTCGCGGTCGTGAACCTCAACTTGCGAAGCGTCGTCGCTGACGGAAATCAGCCGTCGATTGTTTCGAGCTTGCTCCGCCGCCTTTCGGCTCCGGAGTTCTGGGAGCCATGCGAGCAGTGCGACTTAAAGGACAAGTGCTACGTCTATCACAATGCTCGGACCTTCGCCAATGAAACGGCGGGCTCTCAGGTGATTGAGCGGATCGAACTGCTCTACCGATTGGTGATCCTCCGCGGGAAGCTTCACATCACCATGCGGGACCTTCGGTCTTCGCTGGCTTACATGCTGGCAGGCACCCGCGATTGCGATGCAATTCATGAGCTTCACCAGTCGGGCAGGCCTGGAGAGTTCTTGCAGGGGTTCTACTTCAATAGCTATTCAGCGGTCGGTGAGGACCAGCCCAAGGACCGTCTGCTCCGCTTACTGAAAGAGATCGACGTCGCCAAGACCAACGATCCGAAACTGGATCGGGCCTTCGACTTTCACCCGCCGGACCCGGCCCCCGCGCTCATGGATTTCGACTCGCGCGAGGGCTATGATAGGGACCTTCTGAAGTCCGTCTACGCCGACCTGCCGCTGGACTACACAGCGCGGGAGAACCCGATCAGGCTGGCTCTACACCGACGCTACGTCGAGATGCTGCGCCGACGCCATTTCTTCGAAGCTCGTGACAAAAGCTGGAAACGGCTGATTCCATACGACGCAGGCAGCAGGATGCTTGAGCTCTTGCAAGACAACCCGGACCCAGACGGTTCCGCCCTGAAAATCATTGCGGCAATCAATCACGGAGAAGGAATTTCCCGGACAAGTCGTTTAAAAGGCAAGTTGGCGCTCCAAGTGCGCCAGGTGGACTCCGGAGTTCTTCGGAGCTACCGCGTTTTCGACGCAAGCCACTTCACGCTTGTCGCTCAGGAGTCGGCCCACGAATCCAGATACATCGAGCACTCACCGAGCGCGCTCCTCTTGCGCTACCGGAACCCGGATACAGACCTCACTGGGGAGCTTGTGATCAACCTCGATGTGTTCGAGATGCTTGACCGGCTCAATCGGGGCTACAGGCCTACGGTCGATGAGTTGCAAGGTTACTACCTCTCTCTGGCCGTCTTCAAGAACATCCTCGGATCCGCACCCTATCAAGAGGTCCTCCTGACGCCAAACACCCGCGAGTTCTATTCCGTAGCCCGCCACTCAGATGCGAGCCTCAAGATTAGCCTGGCAGAAGACCCCGCCGAATACCATGCCACAAAGAGCTAAAGATACTGCTTTCCGGCTACCCAAGGTGACGATCGTGGACTTCAAGTCCATTGAATTGGAGCGAACTCTCACCGCCCTGTTCGCGCGCATCTTCCACAATGGCCACGACAGCCGGTTGACCAAGCCGAACACCACAATCGAGGACTTCCGTGATCACATCCTTGAGCAACCTGACCGGTTCCGGGACTTCGACAAGCATCCCGATGTGCTGCAAGGATGGCTGGAGGGCCATCTGCTCGACTTGGTGAATAGGGGTAAGCACAACCAGCAAGTAGCCGCTCCCCGACCGCTACACGGCTATACTTACCGGTTCCGAAACCCGAAACATTGCCGGGACTACGGCTCGGCCGAGCACCTCTACGAGATGCTTTGGCATGCCCGAAACGATCTCGGAAAACTCGCGATCAGCAGCCTCAAGCGCTTTTTTTTCGAGGGGGTCGACCCCAACACCCAGGAGCAAGATGCCGGGGTCAAGATCGACGTTGAGACCCAGGCGTTGTTGAGCCTGAGTCCTGGTCACATGCTGGAGGATGCGCCGGTCCACGGATCGCGAACGCCGACGCCCCCCCTGTGTATCGGGTCAGCCGATCTGCTAGCGGACGACATTCTAAGGTTGATGCAGTACCGGGCACGGATTCCCCGATCCGTGATGGTCGAGTACCTAAAGATTCTCATTGGCTTTCACCTGGCGCTATACCACCTGCGTCTCTTGAAGCTTCTTCCAGAGATGGTGAAGAGGCAGGGCGTCGCGCCGAGCTGCGAAACAGGCCGATGCCCCGTCAAACCCGGAGCCGCCGAGTGTCCGTTCGGCGACTGTCCTTTCCAAATCGGGCTCTTCCTCGATGTGAAGAACCACCCGGGATCGGTTCCGGCGGCACTTGCCGAACGCAGCGCTGAGTTTCACTACCGAAGAATTCCGGGGTTCGTCAGATCCTACTACATGACGAAGAAGATGGATGAGTTTGCGTCGGATAGCTTGCGAATGGGCAAGCTGCCTGGCGGTGCTCAACGCCAGATGTCCGTACCAGAGGTGCTGGGCCTTCTGGCAGACAAGCACTCCAAAGACCGAGAACTCTACTTCCAAGCTCGGATGCTGAACATGCTTCCGGATTCGAGTAAGGACGACAGTTCGGAACCGGCGGAGTGGGAGCAGATCAGAAACCTCGGCCTCTCAGATCTTGAAACATTTGTTGAATGCCTGATGGCTCAGCGCGGCGAGTATCAGCGCCGCTTTATCGTGAAATGCCTCGATGCCTTCACCCTTAAGAACCGCCCGGGTGCTTTGCTTGCTCAGGCTCGCTCTCCACGGGCACCCCGCCGATTCACCCTGGATAGCCGGCTGCTTGAGGTGCTGCTACAGATCAACGTTCTCGAATATAATTCAGACACCGGGCAATACCGGTCCGCTGAGATCCAGGTGGATAAGCTGCTGACAGTCCTGCAAAGGCGCTACGGGTTGTTCATCGACCGCCTTCCTGTCGACGAGGGCTTTCAAGAGCCCACGATCGAGGAGCGTCAGGCGCTTCGCGAGAACAAAGAGGCGTTCAAGGAAAAGCTTCGGGAGATCGGGTTCTTCCAGGACCTATCGGACGCCTACATCACCCAGCACGTTCGCCCCCGGTATCAAATCGGATAACCCATGGAAGCCACATTTCGCAGAATCAACTCAGACGACGTCGACAAACACCTCCAGCCGGTCTTGGAGGAAATGATCTCAGAGAGTCTGAGCACGCGACAGCCCGGACACTGCATGCGTGTTGGCAGCCTTTCCGGACCACTTATGGCCCGTCTCGCTGAAAGCTTGGTAGACCGATTCGACGGATCAGCCATGGTACACGTCCTTGGCACGCAGGAGGAGGCGGGGTCGTCCCCGCTATTCATTACCAGCAGTAAGCTGATCGAGCTTCGGAACCCGCTGCCCGACGGGACTCAGAGGCCACCATTGCTGGTATTCGTGCCCGATGATCTCCGAACATCGGCCGAGGATTCGTTCAGCGGTGCGACCTTTGAGCAGGTCGAATTGACCGACTCATACGCTGTGCTCAAGCAACGATTGCTGGAGGGAGTCCCGAACGGACTTCGATCCCAAGCGGAAGGCTGTATCAGAATTTTGGAGGAGCGCGCGTGGCCGATTGCCAATATGACCGGTGTTCTTCGATTTCTCCTGAGCATAAAGATCAACGGCTACGACGACGAAGTTCTTGGAGCCGCGCTTTGTGAGCTGGGGCTCATCCCCGATTTCAAGCTGCTTGAGGACCCTGCGATCGTGCAGAATCGGCTTTCAAAGAATCATGAATCCGCAAAGAACCTGCTTTTCTCGAATAGAAGCGTGGTGGGACGTGTCCTCGACCTGAAGATCGCCACGGACAGTGTTCAGACAGCTCTGATTGGCTACTTGTCGGTAAATAATTTGGAGGACCCGGTAGCGTGGACTTCACAGCTTGCTTCGGATCCGCGTCTATACGGTTTGTCGTTTGACAAGTGGGGCACAGGAAGCAGTGAGGACTATGCCTACAATATTTTCGTCGAGGTAGTCTCCTTGGACCTCCCTGAAATCAAGAACGATGAGACGGATCCAAAACTCGGCCAGCTACCCCCGGGTCAGCGTGTGCTTGTCATAGGCGGAAGCGGCCCGCAGAAGTTTAAACTGAAGTTTAGGTGTTCGCCAGCGCCTTCGACAATCCCTGATCTGGATCACTTCAAGATCCAGATTGTGTCACGGGAGAATGGACCAACCGGCGCGGTGAAAAAGAAGAAGCGCTGGGAAGGAACCAGGCAGGAAGCCACCCAGAGTTTCACGAAAGTCCGCAGCCTCGATTGGGAAGAGGGCTGGCACTTCGTCCGGGTGCTCCCATATAACGCTGACGGAGACATTCTCCCGATCGTGAACGCGGCCGGCGAAGCCATTCCTGTTGTGGGCGAGGACGATGATGCCGAAACTCCTCACCAGAGCGATCTGTTCTACGTGATCTGCGATGAGGAAGTGGAAATCGAGCTGCCTCAGCGTGCGGTGCCAAGGGTTCCATCTCTTCAACATGCCATTATCGGGAAGCTCTACGGCAATCTGGCGGACAGCTCGGGAGCAGAAGCTTCCGACCCTGTAAGGGTCAATTGGCAAGCTGCCGAGACGGGTTCCGACATGCTTGAGCTGGTGGAGTTCCGATTCCCAGGAGAAGGGGCAGTGAACATTCCATTGACCAGACCGCTACGGCAATTAGAGCAGGCGATACTCTCGAATCCCGGGGCAGTTGGACGCTGGAGCGTCTCTCTGAATCACGCCGATCGGGTAGAAATCTCGCCTGGGCCCGGTGAGATCGGAGGATCTGAGGTGTGTGATTCGTTTCTTGGCTCAAGAGGGAAGCTCTTCGAAATGATTCGAGGTGAAGACGAGCGTGGGCTGGTCGAACTCACTCAAATAGCGAGGATCGAAGAGACCGCACTGAACTATGCAGCCTCTTACTCGGAGTTGGTCGCACACGCGTTGCGCAGGGTGGAAATCGCGGGCCCAGACCAGCAGAAGCCGGCCCTGGAGGCACTCTCGGCAACGCTTGCAATCGACTCGGTGATCGTGAAGCTCACCGACTTCAAAGGTGGACGGCGGACCGGGTACTTGGTCGCGCCCACCCATCCGCTTCGGATGCTGTGGCTCGTGTGTTGGTCAAGACTATCGGATGCCTGGGCCGATCAGCTTCGAAAAGGCAACCGGAACCAGGCTTCTTCGGTAAGGCAGGCACTTTTCGAATCGCTCGCGATGATCAACTTTCCCGCATCGCTTGTCGGGCCGGCCGCGCGGATTCTTCAGTCTGTTGACAACATCCATCCATTGTGGACGGTCTACGCTGGCACCGATGAACTCGACCCGCGGGGACTGGTTGCTGAATTATGCACGGCACTTTCGCTACCAGAGGCCCCGGTCGGTGGATTCTCGCTAAATGGTGAGTTTCTCGCTAATCGTCTGCGCCGCTATGTAATCCAACATCCCTACATCCAGACTCTCAGTCTGAACTGCTTCAACGCGGGCCGGGGTAAGATTCTCGCAGACGCTCTTCTCGCTCTACAAAAGAACGTCGACACCAAGAACCTTCGCTACGACCTCCGGCTATTTGTGGCGAATCCAGAGGCACCAGGGGTCGGCGACGACCTTTCCGAATTGATTTCTCCAAGCAGCAATTTGGCCGCGGCCGAAGCGGATGTTTTTGCGAGCCCAACCGGAGACCACCTCTCCCCCAAATTGACATTTTCGCTGAGGGGAATCTCGGAGTTCCAAGAACAGCCCTCTGAGTTCGGAGCCCACATCACCTTGTTGTTCGACGTCTTCCCCACACAAGCTGTAGGAACAAGGCCACCTGAGAACGCTGAGGATGCCGCTCCAATTCATGGATTGCTCCAAGACTTTTCGATCGTCTACGAGGAAGATGGCGACCGGGTTGCGTGGCACAAATCGCCACGTCATGGTGGCGCTATCCCTATTCCCGATGCTGAGGAGCATTCGGATCTTCTTTCCGCTCTCGCCACGCAGCTCTCGACTGCCGCCGCGACGGTTGCAACCGGTCAGGCAGGAACGGCGCAAAGACCGGTTTCGACATTGGTGCTCGGGCCGAAGCAGAAAGCACTGCTACACCAAGTTCATGAGGTAAGTGATTGGGTCTTCACAATCGACAAGAGCATGGGGGTCGAGTTCTTCGATCACCGCCCGAGCATCGACCGGCCCGAGTATCTGATCGACCATAGTCCTGATTTCTCGGCAAGCGGCGGAAGAAGGGTTGTGATCACCTCCAGATCGCAGACCGAGATCCGGGTGATGTTCGAGCGGGTGCTTGCCGAGCACGGCTTGCAGGACTTCGCATCCCGATCTGCCGGGTTGCTTGCTGAACTCAGACTTCTCTCGGGAAGGCTCGCTCTCAAGCTGGTATCAGCATCGACACACAGGGCTGAGGCTCTCGGGCTCGCGCTTGGCAAGCTCTTCCTAGAGTACCAGTCTGCCTTTCAATGTCAGGCGGTAGTGCCCTTGGATTCGCACACAGATATTCTTCGGCCAGACCCAAATGCTCCGCTCGATCTTTCCGAGGAGGTGTCCCTCAGGCGCACCGATCTGGCGCTCTTCGATTTTGACGCTTCGAACATGAGCCTAGTCTGCCGGCTGGTCGAGGTGAAGTGCTACAAGAACGCAGGGGGCTCTCTCGAAGCCTTGGGCGCGTTGAAAGCAAGTATCGCCGAGCAACTCGACAGCAGCGAGCAGGCCATCCGAAGGCGCTTCAATCAAGAGGTGACACCTGACTCGGTCCGTCCTGACCGAGTAATTCGCACTCAGGAGTTGTGCAACCTGCTCGAGTTCTATGTGGAAAGGGCGCGGCGGCTCGGCCTTCTGACCGGCAATGCCTACCAAGAGGCCAAGTATTTCCTCCGGTCGATGGAGAGGGGTTACGGGCTTCGCTTCACGAAGAGCGCCTTGGTGTTCGACTTCGAGAAGACAGGGTTTGAGGAGAGCATCGAGGAGAACGGTATCGAGTACCACAGAATTGGTCGGGATCTGATTGAACAGCTCGTTGAAGCTCTTCCAGCGGAGCATTGGGGCACTGAAACCCTTCCGTTTGGAACTGAAAAGCAGGCTAAAAAGACCGATATTGAGGAGCAAGGTTCAAGAACACTCTCCGAGCTCCGCTCCCGCGACTTCCCGGTAGTTGAGAAGGCGGCATTCCTCCCGCCAAAGAGAGATCGGACCATTTCTTGGAGCAAGACCACGACCCGGGTTCCAGCGGTGCAGGATGGCGGCACGCAGCAAACTACTCAGACACCGACGCCCGAGGCGCCTGTCGAACTGACCAAGCCGGTTGCTACGCCTACCCCGCCCGAACCAACTGCCCCAACGCCGACTGCTGAACAGCCAGCTCCTGAAGTCTCTCCCCAAGACGGCTCGTCTTCGAGTACGGAGAAGCCGATTGAACCATCTGTGCCAGCATCAGAGCCATCAGGAGGAGTCGACGTTCAGACTAAGGATCCCGACGTGCTACTTGGCTCATCATCGTCCTCACCCCAGTTCGGGCATATCGCGAAGCTGCACGGCAGGACGATCGCACTGGACTTGAACCAAACGCAGACCATCAGCCTCTTTGGAGTGCAAGGGGGAGGAAAGAGCTACACCCTTGGGACGATCATCGAGATGGCGACGATGCCGATTCCGGGCATCAATCAGCTGCCGAAGCCTCTTGCGACCGTCGTCTTCCACTACAGCCAGACTCAGGACTACAAGCCGGAGTTCACCTCCATGAACCGGCCGAACGACGATGAAAAGTCCCTCAAGGCGCTGATTGACGACTACGCCGCCAGCGGAAGACCTCTCTCGGATCTCGTGCTCCTCGCTCCAGAAGGAAAGATTGCTGCACGGAAAGCCGAGTATCCTGACATCGAAGTCCTGCCGCTCAAGTTTGCGTCCTCCGAGCTGCAAGCCGGACACTGGCGGTTTCTTATGGGCGCAGTTGGCAACCAGGCGACCTACATCCGACGCTTGAATCAGCTCATGCGCTCGATGAGGGAGAATCTCACCCTAGAAGCGCTCAGATCAGCCGTTGAGAATGCCGGTTTCACGGACAATCTCCGCGATCTTGCTATGATGCGTCTCGATCTGGCGTCGACCTACATCGACGACGCAGCCAAAATCTCTGAGGTCATTCGTCCAGGCAGGCTCGTCATTGTGGACTTGCGCGACGAATTCATTGAAAAGGACGAGGCACTGGGTCTTTTTGTCGTCTTGCTTCAGTTGTTCTCCGACGCGACCTACAACGGCGAGTTCTTCAACAAGCTCGTCGTATTTGACGAAGCTCACAAATACATCGAGAGCCCGGATCTGGTTGATGGCCTGGTGAGCGTGGTTCGTGAGATGCGCCACAAGGGAACTTCGGTTCTTGTCGCCAGCCAAGATCCTCCGTCGGTTCCGGTTGCGTTGATCGAACTCTCCACCCAGATCATCCTCCACCGATTCAACAGTCCTGCTTGGTTGAAACACATTCAGAAGGCAAACGCCGCGCTTTCGGGGATCCAGTCGGAGCAGCTATCGCGGTTACAGCCAGGTGATGCCTTCCTTTGGTCAGCGAAAGCCACCGACCGAGCCTTCTCGACGGAGGCCGTCAAAGTCCGGTGCCGACCACGAATCACGAAGCACGGGGGCGATACGAAGACCGCAGTTGGATGATCGAGTTTCTACCCGATGTAGGTTTTCCAGATGAGTAGACGCCAAGACGCCACCGAATTCTCTCTCACCTGGAGGCAACCAGTTGCGTGCAACCCCAGGGGCCTCCTTGGTGACTCGGTGAATCCGCCCGATCTCGCCCCGCTTGAGCTGACCCTTGATCTCTTGGGCGAGCGCGAGGGCGCTCTTCTCGTCCTGGCGATCCTTAACCTGCCGGGTCATCCCGGGTGGACTCCAGGTGACGCGCCACGGCTTCCCGGGCGACCCCGGGGAGTAGATCTTGACCGGGCCATCTGTGGAGTGGAGAGGCACCCGGAGAGGCTGCTAAAAACACACGGAAAACACACGGATGTTTCGCCAGAATCGGCCATTTTTGGCCAATGCCGAGGTCCTCAAAACGGCCAGAAAAAACCCGCAACCTACTCACTTAGAGTCTGTTGCGGGTAAACTTAAAATGGTGGAGGCGAGGGGAGTCGAACCCCTGTCCGGAACATCTTCAGCACTGGCATCTACACGTTTAGCGGATGATCAGAAGATTCGGAGAGGATCGGCTCATCCGCCGCGTTCCCTTTCCTAGCGTCCTGTTTGGTCTCGCCATCCGACCCGGTCCGCCCGATCTGATGGCCAGCCTGTTGAGTAGTCGCCATCCCCCTTAACAGGCGTCGGGGTTCAGGCGTTGCTGTCAATTAAGCAGCAAGTGCGAGCTCGTTAGAGTCTGCAATTATTTGTTTTGGACGGCTTTTTTAGGAGGCCAACCGACCAACCTCCACGTGCAGCCAGCGCGTCGAACATCCCGTCGAAACCAGAACGCCCCCGTTTGCTGAGCGGCGGTAAGATGCTCGTGCAAGGGCGGTTATTCAATCGGGAAAATGGGGATCTTTTCGCCTGCTTGCTGCTGCCGCCATGAGGGGGCCTCACAGGGCGTGCGACCTGACCGAACCAAGGTTCATGAAAGTTCGGAAAAACGTCCCGGGGGGAGGGCCCTAAGCACGTACTCCACAAGTTGTTCACAGCCCGGAGCAGCGGCTCGTTCGAAGCTTCTTTGGGGCTTCTCAAGGGAGCGTCTCCCCTGCGTGATCGCTTCCCGGAGGTTCCTGAATTGCGAACAACTTGTGGGAAACTCGTGGAATCCCTTGAAAGGCTTCGAGAGCCATTGGTTGTAAGTGACTTGCATTCCTTATTCACAGTTATTCCCAAACGAAGAACTCTTGTTTGAATGGAAACGCTTCGAGGCGCGATGACGGAGAAAATGGACCAACCAAGATGGCGGAACCGTCACGTTGGCACGGGGCGTGAGTTTTGCCGAAGTTGTTCACAACGCCTGAGGCTCGGCCGGAGCTCAGGATTTGAGAAAATTCTCCAAAAGCCGGATGCCTGCCTGCTGGCTCTTTTCCGGGTGGAACTGGGTGGCGATGAGCCTGCCGCGTCGCACGGCGGCGGCGAACCGGGTTCCTTCGTATTCTGTTTCCATCGCGACGAGCGCCTTGTCGCTCGGCTCAGGGTAATAGGAATGGACGAAGTAGAAATAGGGGGCCTCGCCGAGACCGTCCCAAAGCGGAAGATCCGCTTGGAGGAGGCGCGCGCTGTTCCAGCCCATGTGGGGGATTTTGCGGCCGTCTTCAGGAAAGCGGACGACCTTGCCCTTGAGCACTCCGAGGCCGGCGACGCCGGGGCTTTCCGCGCCGCTCTCGAACAAGACCTGATAGCCGACGCAGATCCCGAAGAAGGGACGGTCGTCGGCGATCCAGCGGCGGATGGGCTCGATCAGCCCCCGCCGGTCCAGCTCCGTCATGGCATCGCCGAAGGCCCCCACACCGGGAAAAATCAGGTGGGTGAGGTCGTCGAAGCCTTCGCCAGTGGCCAGCAGCTTGGGCGTCACGCCCAGCGATTGCACGGCATTGGCGGCGCTGCGGAGGTTGCCTGCGCCGTAATCGATGATTCCAACGTTCACGGGTCGGGGGATCAGAGAGCTTCCTTCGTGCTGGGAATGCCGGTCACGCGGGGATCGATCCCGCAGGCGTCACGGAGGGCCCGGGCAAGGCCCTTGAAGATGGCTTCGGCGATGTGGTGTCCGTCGCGACCGTAAAGGAGCTCCACGTGGAGATTGCAGCGGAGGTTCGAGGCCACGGCGCGGCAGAACTCTTCGACCAGTGAAAACGGGAAATTGGGAGCGGATGGGGTCGACTCGGCGGCCCGGAATTCAAGAAAAGGCCGGTTGCTGAGGTCGATGACGACCCGGGCCAGCGTTTCGTCCATCGGAAGATAGGCGGCTCCGTAGCGTTGGATACCGCGCTTGTCGCCAAGCGCCTCGCGGATCGCCTCACCGAGCACGATGCCGACGTCCTCGACGGTGTGATGGAAATCCACCTCGATGTCGCCCTCGCACTTCAACTGCACGTCGAAAAGACCGTGCCTCGAAAAGAGGGTGAGCATGTGGTCGAAGAAGGGGACCCCGGTATCGATCTTCGAGGTGCCGGAGCCGTCGAGATCGATGGAGAGCTCGATGCGGGTTTCGGCCGTGGCGCGGGAGCGGCTGGCGGTGCGGGGCATGACGGCGTGCATTGACAGCCGGAGTGGCCCGGCTGTCAACGCGAGTGTCGAAAAGACCGGATCAGGAGCCGGTGGTGCCTTCGGGCGCGAGCTGCTGAAGACGCTGCAGGTAAGGCTCAGGGACGCCTGCCTCTTGAGCCGACTTGAGGGCTGCGGCGGCCGCTTCGGCATCCGGCTCGCCCTTGAGCGTCTTGTAGGCTTCCTGATACGCTTTGCCACCATCGGGAATCGCTGAGACGTCCAGCTCCTTCAGCTTCTGGAATTCCTGGGCGAGGGTGCCGCGCATTTCGCGCATGGCGTCCAGATGCCAGACGTTGACGGAGATCCAGCGCTCACCGGCCTGCTTTTCTTCTTCGAGCTGCGCCTCGTATTTCGCCATCTGGTCTTCGATCGCCTGCTTGGTCCGCGGCTTGTCTTGTGTGGGGAGCTTCTTGAAATCCTCGGCCCGCTTGGTTTTGCGCTCTTCAAAGCTGCGGACCTCGTCGCCGAGCTTCGAGTGGAGTTCCTTGATCAGGACGGAGGCGATCGGCACCGAGTCCTTGTAGGCCTGGGTGGTCGGGAACTTCTCGGCGAGCTCGTCCCACGCACGCAACGCGGCGACATACTGGTTGTCATCCACGAGTTGCTTGAAGTCGGCAAAGGCCAGGCGGGCATCGAAGCCGTAGGCGTCCCCCTGGCGGTCGTCCGCGGAGATCAATTCGCCATCGTATTTCACGCCGCCGTTTTTGATCACCGCATACTCTTCCTTGAGGGTCTTGGCGATGTTCTCGGCCGCGGATTTGTGGAAGCTCTCCGGGTAGGTCTCGATGAACTTTTCGACCTGCTTGATGCGGGCTTCGTATTCGCCGGGCTCGAGCAGGTCGGGCGTGGGTACGAGTTCCTTGATCTCGGGAAACTCCTTTTCATCCTTCGCTTCGGGGATGACCGCCACGACGTCGGCCTTGGCGATGGTGCGCTGGTCGCGGATGGAAGGGGTGACCTGGACCAGCGCGATGTAGGAATCGTCGGTCTCGGAGATGATGGTACCTTCCAGTTTTGTTCCGTCCTTCAGCTTGAAGGTATCCGCTTGGGCGAGGCCCAGAAGGATGGGAACGAGGAGGGCGATGGGCTTTTTCTTCATGTGAGTTTGGGTCAATGGCCTGCGAGATCTTTCACCGCATCGGCGGAGGGCAAGATGGTTTCCTCTCCGCCGGGTGCAACGAATTTGATTGCCTCCGACTGCGTTGCCTCAATTTTCCGCTCGAAAGCGCGCAAGGGAAGGGCGGTGGCGGCCTGGATCGCCTCGGGCGGGGCCTCTCCCCCTAGGTAGAGGGTCCCGGCGTCGAACTCGGCGAGCAGGGCGGCGATGGTGTCCATGAAGATGACTGGCACCGTGTCGATGGGAGGGAGCGACTGCTGCCAGCGCCGCAGTCCCGGGGGCACCGGCTGGCCGGTTTTCACAAACGACTGGAGATTCTGGCGGACGATCCCCGCGGTGGACCAGCCGAAGATCATGGAACGATCCTCGAAGGGGAAGGGAATGATTGCGAAGCCCTCGCGGCTTTCGGAGAGCCGGTCGCCCTCCTGGCTGACGAAATTTTCCCCCAGAAGGGTCATCAGGTCGGTGGCCCAGCGGGTCCATTGATCGTCCAAGGTGATGGCGGCCAGGTCGAGTGACGCCCGCGCGGCAAGTGCGTAGGTGAAGGCGCGGCTGTCGCTCATCGGGTCGGGATTGGCCCCCGGGCGTTCGTTCAGGAAACGCGCCTGCCCGAAGGCGTCGCGGCAGTTCTCACCGAGCTTGAGCGCCTTGGTCTTCCAATTCTCGTCGCCCGTGGCGGTGAAGAGCGCGGCGTAGGCGCGGATCATGGAAAAGCTCGCGGTGGCGGAGGGGGTGGCATCCTTGGGCGGGAGCGGGTGCAGCGTGGCACGTGCCTTGAGCAGGCTCTTGCGACCGGCTTCGAGGTGCTTCTTCACGTCCTCGACCGGCATGCCCACCTCGGCGGCGACCTGCTCGGGCGTTTTCATCATGCGGAGCGAGTTTTGACGGAAGGTCCGTCTGGCCGGATCCGCCTCCGGAGGGAGGTTCCCGAGGGATTTGAAATCTGACATCGATTTCCAAACGGTGAATTGATCGGCATCAAGATTGAGCTCCAGATCATCGACGCGCCACAGGGCCTCGGTCGGGTCGCTGGGTGCCAGAACGCGCCGGATGGCGAAGAGTCCGTCTTCGGTGGCGAACATGTTTTCCGCGAATTCCGCTGCGCGTGTCGCCACCTCCACGGCCCCGGGGACGTTGGCGAATTGGTGGAGATCGACCATTGCAATGACGGCTTCCGCCTGAGTGATGCAGTTCCGCGCCGGGATCGGGAAGTCCCAGGACGGACCGATGCGGCCGGAGTAAACGCCGCCGTCGAGGGGGTCGATCATGGCGCTCGCGAGCAGCTGGTCCGCCATCGCGGAGGCCGCGGCGTCACATCGTTTCCGAAGACGGGGCGAGATGGTTTCCGATCGCGAGGCCCGGGCGAGAAGCGACATGGCCTCTGCCGGAAAAAGCCCGCCCAAGGTATCGAGCGACCCGCTGCTCTGGTCCCAGAGGCTGCTGATCTGCTGGACCGCCTCGATCAGCTTGGTCCGCCGTTCAGCCGCGGATTCATACAGCGGCTCGGGTTTCGCCGGATGCTCGCGCCGCCGGTTGAGCTTCGCCAGGCTATCGGTCCGCACGTAATCAGGGGCATCCTTCCAGAGCCGCTTGATCACCTCCAGAGCGTTCGAGACCTGGGCGAGAGTATCCTCATTGCTGCGGTAGTTCAGCACCTTCCATGTCACCGGCGCGCCGTCCGGCGAGAGAACCACCATGAAAGGGAAACCGACCGACTCATTGACCTCCGAGGCCAGTGCGGCGCTCAGAAGCATGGTGTCCCGGCTGATCTCCCCGTCGATGAGGACCGGGATGAAATAGCGGTTGAAATCGGCGACGAGGGCGGGGGATGACTCGATGGCTGCGAGGGTTTCCGCGCTGCCGGGGAAGCGGGATGAGCCGACGAAGGCGACGATGAGCCGGTGGGCCTTGTCAGCATCCTCCAGAAGGGACGGCTTCCACGTCTGCCAATGGATCGGGCTCTCCGCGTTGCCGGAAAGGAAGGTGGACGGAGTACCATCGAGCTGGTTCGCCTTGAGGTGGGAGGCGATCACCGGCTCCGGCGTCTTGGAGTCGGCGGCGTCCTTCTTGTCGCTACAGGCGGTGAGGGCGAGGAGTGCGGCGGTGGCCGTTAGGGTGCGATGGAGGGTGGTCATGAATGGAGGAGATTGCTCTCGGATGAAGACGCCGCCGACTTCGCAGAAAAGTCTTTCGCCCCTACAAGCGCGAGCTAGGCTCGGCCGCGGCTTCGGAAGGATAGCAGCGTGATCAGTATTGCAATATCAAGTCAGAAGGGCGGCGTCGGGAAAACCACCATGTCGATCAACCTCGCCCACTCGTTCGCGCGGGCGGGCTACCGCACCTTGCTGGTGGACGCTGACCCCCAGGGCTCTGTGGGTCTTTCCCTGACCCGTCAATCGCGGCTCCTGTCGGGGTTCTACGACTATTTGTCCGACCCCGGCATCGCTCTCGAACGTGTCATCGTGCCGACGCGGATGGAGACTTTCAGCCTGGTGACCGCCGGCCAGGGGGGCGACTATGAAATCGGCGGAACGCCGACCGGGGTCCACCTTTCCCGGGTGAGGAGCTTTCTGCGGGCGATGGAGGCCCGGGGGTTCGACCTTTGCCTGATCGATACACCGGCGGGGCTTTTCGGGCTGACGGCCGACGTGATCTGCTCGAGCCACGGGGTGCTGATCCCGCAGCAGGCCGAGCCACTGGGAATCCGCTCGTTGCCGAAGATGCTGGAGGGGCTCAATCGCCTGCGGGTGATCCACCCGGGGCTGAAAGTCATCGGAGTGGGTCTCACGATGGTCCAGAAGGACATGGAGGAGAGCCGGGATTCGGTGGAGGCCTTGAAGAGCCTGCTACCCCCAGCGCTGGTGCTGCGGACGCTCGTTCCGCGCGATCCCCTGTTCATCAAAGCCAGCGCTCGCGGCCTGCCGGTCGGCGTGATGGAGGACGGGGTGGGGGCTTTGGCCGTGTTTGACTCGCTGCGCGTCGAAGTGGAGGCAAAACTCAACTTGCAGGCACCGGCATCCCGGGCTTGAGCATGGCATGGATCCGGTAGTTTCATGGATGGATGTGGAAGCGGTGCGTCAGATGGCGCAGCAACTCGTTTCCCCTTCCCAGTCCGCCGAGGTGGGGCCGGCGGAGGATGCCGGGTTCAGCGATACTTTCGTCGGCTACGTGATTCCGAACCAGCCGTTGACCCCGCCGCAGCCTGAAACGGAAAGCCGGCCGCCGCCGCTCCCCGAGCGGGTCTTGGAAGAGCGTGCACCGGAGCCTGCCGAGGAGCCTCCGCCGAAGCCATTCCCCGCAGCGGCGATCGCAGGTGCCGTGTCCGCCACGCCCCATCCGCAAATCGATCCTACGCCACCGGTGCCGGAGGCGGGAACCCTGGTTCGGAGGATGGAGAGCTTCCGCGAGTGGCTGACGGCGAACTTCAAGGCGCGGGGAGCTTTCGTGCTGGATCGCGACGGCAATCCGGTGATCGACGATGCGGCCTTCGCGAAGCTTCATTTCCTCGCCCGTAGTCTCGCGCAAGCCTACCGGCCGGTGAAGGGCGAGGCCGGCAATGTGCACGTGAAAGTCGGCTCCGATGCCTTCCTTTCCGTCGTCCCCGTGGACACCGCCTTCGGCCGTCTTGTCCTCGGAGCGGTGTTGCCGACTCCGCTCGACGCCCCGGCGGTCAGAGCCGTGGCCGCGGCGCTGGAGCAGGTGGCCAGACCCGTCCGGCACTAGGTCTCTAACTCGTCCGCCGGTTCTGGAGAATCAGAGCCAGCGTGGCCAAGCCGCACGCCGTATTGATCGTCACGAAAAGCACCAGCGCGGAAAACTGGATGGTCGATACCGGCTGGCCGAACCAGGGTTTTTTGTCGGCGAGGAAGATGTTGCCGTCGCGTCCCAGGTCGGCGTTGCGGTAGTCCATGCGGAAAGCCCGCGCCTCTTCGATCATGAGTTCGATGCGCTTGTTGACGAAGAAGTCGGACAAGGGCCGCGCCTGCGGAGAATCCGGGCGGAGGGGAAAGGATTCCAGTTCCAACCGTGTGCCGCCCCGGGCGATGTCGGTCAACGCGCTGGCCTTCTCTCGGGCATCGGAAGGGCTCAGGGCATCGGCGCCGACCAATGACTGCAGCGCGTCCTTCATGATGTCGAACCGCTCCGCCACGCCAGGTTCGAGAGGAGGGGGCATCTCCTTGATGGTGTCGACCCGGCGCTGGATGCGGATCCGTTCGAGGTCGAAAGGGTTCCGGGTGGCCTGGGTGACGACCATGCCCTCATAGGCAAAGCGCAGCGGGACCAACCGGGCCGGCACCGGAATGCCACCGCGCTCGCGTTCGATCTTCGCGTCCTCGAAAAGCCCGCGGTTCATCTCACGAAAGGGCACGAGAGCACCGGCGAGGAGCATTTGAGGCACCAGAAGCAGAGGCACCGCAGTGAGCGCCCCGCGTTCGGTTTTTGCGACGGCAGAAACCAGCAGCGCCAGCGCCGTTCCGGTGCAGGCGGTCAAGGTCATCCACTGCCACTGGTCGAGCAAGGTGCCGTGGATTTCCAGGATCCGGTGGCCGAGGAAGGTGTAGATGAAACACTGGACCGCTGCCACCAGCGAGAGCGCGGCAAACTTGGCGAAAACGTAGAGCACCATACTCCGGCGGGTATTCCGCTCGCGACGCAGGACCGGGCGGTCGCGCAGGATCTCCGTGGCGGAATTCGTCAGCCCGAGGAACATGGCGACGGTGGCGGACAGAAACAGGTAGGCGGGGATGTGCAGTGCCGTCTTGAACTCGTAGGCACCACCGGGCGAGGAGCGCAGGGTCACGGCGATGAGTGCCGCGAGCAGCGGTGACTCGATCAGCGTGGCGTAGAGCGTGCCGCGGTTGCGGAGCTTCGACCAGATCGCTCGGTGGAACTGGGTGCGGAACACTCTCAGGTTCGCCCGCAGGGAGCCGCCGCTGCGGCGGAAGGTGGTGGCACCCCTGCCGGTCAGGTCCGGCAGGGTCTCGATCCGCGAAGGCGGCGCTCCCTTGGACCCGAGCGAATGAATGAGCACCCGGCTTTCGTAGCGCTCCTGCCAGAAGTTCGGAGGAAAGCGGCGCGTCGCGGAAGGGTTCTGACCACCGCCGATCTGGGCGAGCGGGGTTTCCAGCACATCGAATACGAAGTCTGCGCCGAGCGGCACCTTGGCCTGGATCGAGGGGTGGGGGATGCCCAGTTCCTCGCAGGCTTCGCGGAAATACTCGATCATTCCCGAAGGCGAACCGAAGTAGGCGAGTCGCCCGCCGGTATCCAGTAGCAGCACCTTGTCGCACAACCGTAGTACGTTGGCCCCCGGCCGGTGAAGCGAGGCGATGACGATCTTGTCCCGGGCGAGCGATCGCAGCGTTTCCGCGACATGTTCGCTGTCCTTGGAGGAAAGCCCGGAAATCGGTTCGTCGAAAAGGAACAGCTCCGCCGCGCTGCCGAGATCGAGCCCGAGGTTCAAGCGGCTGCGTTCCCCGCCGCTGAGGGTTTTTTCGCCCGGAGCACCGACCCGGCGGCGGGCCAGGGCCTGGAGGCCGAGTTCGGCCAGGATGCCATCGGCCCGCCGGTCGATCTCGCTCGCAGGCAGCGAGGCGCGCCGGATCGCCGTGGCGTGGCGAAGGTGCTCCCGCACCGTGAGCTGGGGATTGAGGGCCTCCTCCTGAGGCATGTGCGCGATGAAGGGCAGCAGCTTTTCCCGGTAATCGTAGAGCGAGGTGTCGTTGAGCAGCACCCGTCCGCGCGTCGGCTTGCGGTGCCCCGCCAGAATGCTCATCAGGGTGCTCTTGCCACTGCCGGAGGGGCCGATGATCGACATCACCTCGCCGCGCCGGACTTCGAAGGAAAGGTTGTCGAGCGCGCGGCTTTCCCGGGAGAAATGGTGCAGCAGGTCTTCAACGCGCAGCACTTCGATGAGGTTCCGTTCCTCGTCGATGATGCCCTCGCGGAACCGGCAACGCAGCGCCTGCGTGCGGGAAAGCCGGATGACCGAGCCCTCGTGGAGTTCCGCCGACGCGCGCACCGGCACTCCGTCCGCGAGCACCGGCCCGGCCGCCTCGCGCACGAATACGTCGCCGCGCTGGCGTTCGGGATCGAAGCGGACCCTCAGCACCACCCGCGGGGCGAGGCCGGGACTGAGCAGGAGGTCGCCGCGTTCGATCACTGACGGATCATTGGAGATGCGGAAATCCCGTTGGTCCGCATTCAGCCGGAAACGCCCGCCCGCTTCCGCCGCACGACGTCGCAGCAGGTCCAGCGAGGCTGAAAATCCATGATCGCCACTGATTCGCTCGTGGTGCGCGCAAACCAAGGGGTGTTCCGGAACCAATGGACCCCTGCCCACCACGACCGCTGATGTCCGCTTGAGCGCCTCGACCTCGGCCGAGAGTCCGAAGCGGATCCGGATCATACTTTGCCGGCTGCGCGAGCGCTCGCTGATCCAGCCTTCTTCGGTGGAGGCCAGGAAAATGGTCGATTGGTTTCCGGTGAGGGCGACGTTGAGGAAAAACACCAGATCCTCGCAGGTCAGCGTCCACCCCGGGACGACCAATTGCTGGCGCGGCCGCATGCGCAGGAAATTGCCGGCCTCAAGGGACCTGCCGCGGACCCATAGCGGCGCATCGCCGGTGTTCCGCACCAATACCAGATCCGCCACCCGGTAGACGCGGAAAGCGTGTTCCGCCGCCTCCGCCGGGAGTTCCACATCCGCCTCGCCCGCCCGCCCGAAAACCACACGCTCGAACGCAGCCGGGTGATGCATCGCCAGTCCGCCCATTTCCTCCAGGATCTGGCGTGCGTGGTCCGGCCGGCCCAACCGCCGCATGAAGATCTCGAAGGCCGCGCGGCTCCGTTCGGTGCGGCCGACCGCATCGACCAGCGTGTAGAGCTGCAAACCCACCGCCATCTTCTCCGGGTCGGTGAGAAACTCCCGCAACTCCGCGGCGATATTCGGCAGGGGGCGCGGCTCGCGCACCGCCCGGCGAACCCTCCGCGCCAGCCACGAGTGGTCCGCCTCAGGGAAGGCGCTTCGCAGCAGGTCGAGGATCAACTCGGCTTCGCCCGGATCGAGCTTGCCATCCAAGGTGGCGAAGCCGGCGAAGGCATCCACCATCAAACCGAGCACCCGCCCGCTCGCGGAGCCCTGGGAGCGGCGGCCGAACCGCCGCTTCACCGCTCTGGGCGGAACGGGGAGATCGGTGGACTCATCATCGGGCCGGTCGGGCATTGGTGGGATGCTTGGGGAACACGGCCCGCGCGGCAAGAACCGCCGCCGGAAAAGAAGCCGCTTCACGCAGGAAACCGGCCCGGGAAATCCATGCGGGAATCCGCGGAAAAATGGAGTTTTCTTTTAGGCAAGCCGCACTAGTCTCCGTCGCCTTTGCCGGGGTGGCTACCTCGTGCTAGGCTCCACCCATGCGGTGCACCGATTGCTCCGCTCCTGAACCACCATGTCCGATCCATCTCAGAACCGAAATCCCCAGGGTCCCGGCCCCCGCGGCCCGAACAATGTCCCGGGATTCAACTGGCGTCTCGCGATCTTTCTCGGCCTCGCCCTGCTGGCCCTTGGCATCGCGTTTTTCTCCAACGATGTCGCAAGCAAGCCGAGCCAACTCAGCTTCAACGAATTCCACAAGAAGTGGGATCAGGGACTCATCATCACCGACGATGCCCAGAAGCGCCTCACCATTGAGACCGCCGACGGCAGCGCCAATGCCCGCGTGCTCGGCTGGTACCGCGATGAGCCGGATCTGGAGAAAATCGAGACCAAGATCGAGTCGTTCCAGATCTCCTTCGGTCGCCGTACCGCGCAAGAGCAACAGGTGATTGAGGCGCTCGGCGAGCATCTGCCGCAGCGCCAGCACGTGGAGGATCTCCCGGCTTCGATCTCCACCGAGGAAATCTACACGCTCTCCGATTTCCGCGGAGCCATGGCAAACGGCTACGTCATCACCGACGACCCGAACCGCCCGCTGACCCTGCATTCGACCGACTACGACGCCGTCCTCACCGGCTTCTCGCGCGTCCCGGCCGGCTCGCTGCCCGCCCCGAAGCCGGAAGAGCTGCACCGCTTCGTCGTCCAGACCTCGCTCATGGTCCAGTCGGACGAAATCAGCCGCCTGCTCGCCACCACCGATGCGAAGTACGTCAACGACGCCGGCATGTTCGGTCGCATCGTCCTGACCTTCCTTCCGGTGCTGCTGATCATCCTGCTGCTGTTTTTCCTCTTCCGTCAGCAAATGAAAGCGGCCGGCCGCGGTGCCATGTCCTTCGGGAAATCGAAGGCCCGGCTGCTGACGCGCGATCACAACAAGGTCACCTTCAAGGACGTCGCCGGCATTCAGGAAGCGAAGGAAGAACTCTGGGAGATCGTCGATTTCCTCCGCGATCCCCGCAAGTTCCAGAAGCTCGGCGGCTCGATCCCCAAGGGCGTGCTGATGGTCGGCGCACCCGGCACCGGCAAAACCCTCCTCGCCCGCGCCATCGCTGGTGAGGCGGACGTTCCGTTCTTCTCCATCTCCGGTTCCGACTTCGTGGAAATGTTCGTCGGCGTCGGTGCCTCACGCGTCCGCGACATGTTCGAGCAAGGCAAGAAGCACGCGCCCTGCCTGATCTTCATCGATGAGATCGACGCCGTCGGCCGCCACCGCGGTCACGGCCTCGGCGGCGGACACGATGAGCGCGAGCAGACGCTCAACCAGCTTCTCGTCGAGATGGATGGTTTCGACACCCAGGAGGGGATCATCATCATCGCCGCGACCAACCGGCCCGACGTGCTCGACCCCGCCCTGCTGCGCCCCGGCCGTTTCGACCGCCAGGTCACCGTTTCCCTGCCCGATGTGAAGGGCCGCGAGCAGATTCTCGGCGTCCATGCCAAGAAGATCAAACTCTCGCCTGCCACCGACCTCGGCGTGATCGCCCGTGGCACGCCCGGTTTCTCCGGTGCCGAGCTGGCGAACCTGATCAACGAGGCCGCCCTGCTGGCCGCCCGCAAGGGGCTCAACGCCGTCACCCTCGCCGAGCTTGAGGAAGCGCGCGACAAGGTCCGTTGGGGCCGCGAACGCCGCAGCATGGCGCTCAGTGAAAAGGAGAAGACGACCACCGCTTACCACGAGGCGGGTCATGCGCTGCTGCTGGCCACGTTGGAGCATGTCGATCCGCTCCACAAGGTCACCATCATCCCGCGGGGACCGTACCTCGGTGCCGCCTTCCACCTCCCGAAGGAAGACAAGTATCACTTCCACAAACGCCAGGGGATCGAGCAACTCATCGTCACCATGGGTGGCCGCGTGGCCGAAGAGATCACTTTCGGCGACGTGACCAGCGGTGCCTCCGGCGACATCCGCCAGGCGACCCGCCTCGCCCGCCAGATGGTCTGCGAGTGGGGCATGAGTGACGAACTCGGCATGGTCGAGTATGGCGAGCATGAAAGCGAGGTCTTCCTTGCCCGCGACATGACCCGCTCCCGTAACTACTCCGAGGCCACTGCCCAGAAGATCGATGCGGAGATCCGCCGCGTCATCGACCGCGCCTACACCGAGGCCAAGCGCTTCCTGCTCGAGAAACGCGACAAGCTGGAACTCATCGCCCAGGCCTTGCTTGAGTATGAAACGCTCGACGCCCACCACATCTTCGACCTCCTGGAGTATGGTGAAATGAAGGATCCGCCGAACTCGCCGAAGCCGCCGTCGCTGCCGGACGAGCCGCCGAAGAAGAAGTCCGAGCCCCGCACCGGCACTCCTGAAGAGGACGATGATGGTCCGCTTCCCGGCACCGTCGCCGGTGCCCCGGCCTGATCGCTCCAAGATCCGGATTTGATTCACCGCTCCGTCCCGCAAGGGCCGGAGCGGTTTTTTGACCCGCTCCGGATCTCCGTGAAAGAAATTGCGGTTTCAGATGCCTGGCTGATGGGATATGCCCGCGAGGCCGCGAACGTCGGCGATCTTTGCTTTCATCATGACGTCATTGCCTCGATTCGCCGCGCTCGCCATCTTTCTGGGATCGGGATTCCTGACAGCCGGAGAACTCACGGTTTTCGCGGCAGCAAGCCTGACGAATGCCTTGGACGAGGTGGGGGAACGATACGAGGCGGAGTCCGGGGATGAGATCCGGTTCAACTTCGCAGGTTCCAACCAACTCGCGCGACAGATCGAGGCGGGGGCGCCGGCGGATGTGTTCGTTTCCGCGGACGAGATCCAGATGGATGCACTGGAAGCGAAGGGGCGGATCGTGAAGGCAACCCGGTGCGACCTGTTGGGGAATTCGCTGGTGGTGATCGTGGCTCCCGGAGGGCCGAAGATTTCGCGGCTTGAGGATCTGGCTGGCGCGGGGGTGCGACGACTTTCGCTGGGGCATCCGGAGGCGGTGCCGGCCGGGGTTTACGCGAAGGCTCATCTGGAAAAAACGGGGCTTTGGAAATCGGTGACGGCCAAGGTGGTTCCCGCCGAGAACGTACGCGCGGCGCTGGCTTTCGTGGAATCGGGCAATGCCGAGGCGGGGATCGTTTACAAGACGGATGCGGCGACCTCCGGCAAGGTCGAGGTGGTATGGGAAATCCCCACTGAGGAAGGACCGAGGATCCTCTATCCCGTGGCGCGGGTGGCCGATAGTCGACACGCCGCTGCGGCGGGCCGGTTTTTGACCTATCTGCGGGGGGACGTGGCGGCAGGGATCTTCATGAGGCACGGGTTCACCGTGCTGGAGAAATGAGCGCGGAAGATTGGCGGCTGGTGGGCTTTTCCGCGGCCATGGCGCTGTTGGCCACCTTGCTGGTGCTGCCGTCGGGCGTGGCGATCGCCTGGCTGCTGGCAAAGCGCCGCTGGCCGGGCAAGGCGCTGGTTGAGACCCTGGTTTCGCTGCCACTGGTGCTACCGCCGGTAGTCACCGGGTTGGTGCTGCTGAAGCTTTTCGGACGCCGCGGCCCGCTGGGCGGGTGGCTGTGGGAGACCTTCGGCTACGAGGTCGTGTTCACTTGGAAAGCGGTGGTTCTGGCGTTGGCGGTGATGTCGATGCCGCTGCTGGTCCGCGCGGCGAGGGCGGGGATGGAGGCGGTGGATGAGACCATGGAGCAACAAGCCCGGACACTGGGAGCCGGGGAGTGGCGGGTGTTCTTCAAAATCACGCTGCCGCTGGCCTGGCGTGGCATTCTCGCCGGGTTGCTGCTTTCCTTCGCGCGGGCCTTGGGAGAGTTCGGAGCGACGGTGATGGTGGCTGGAAACATCCCGGGGGAGACGACCACCCTTTCGGTGGCGATCTACCACCTCGTGCAGTTGGGCAAGGACGCGCAGGCTTGGAAATTCGCGGCGCTCGCGGCGGGCATCGCGTTCGTCTCGGTGGCGCTGAGCGAGTGGCTGTCGCGGCGGAGGTAGGGGAACGCCTCCTACGGCGCGAGCGTCGCATCGAGCCGGATGAAGCCTTGGTCGCCGGACCATGGCAGCAAGGCATGAGCGTAGCCGTCTGCGGCAAGCGGCGGACGCGGGGAAAGCGGAGTGAAGGCGTCGAGTGTGAGCGACGTTTGGGCGTCGACGACGACTTTCGTGGTCGAGGGCAGGCGGAGCGGATAGCTGAGCTCAAGCCCGGCAGCCGTGAGGCCGGTGGTGACGAAACCGGAGTCCGCGTAGGTGGGATCGAGACCCAGTCCGAATTCGACTCCGGCGGGGATGCCGTCGCTATCGCTGTCGTCGATTTCTCCGAGTCCGGTGAGGCCGAAGCCGGTCATCCAGGTGGAGAAGGTCATGTCGATCTGCGCCGCGGACTTCTTCAGCGCGCCGCCGAGCATTTCCGTGGCGGTGAGCAGCGGAATCTCATCGCCGTAGGTGGTGTTGAAAGCGTGGACGATGGCGTTGGCGATCACCACCTGCGCGTTGGTGTTCGGATGGAAGTTCGCGCTGAACTCGCCGTTGAGCCAGACGTAGTTGAGATTCCCGGTGGTGCTGCCGTCGTTGATGAAGGGAATTCCGTGGATCGTGAGCGGGGTGGCACCGTTGAGGAGCCGCAGCGTGGGGGCGAACACATCGGCGAATCCGAGTCCGCGGGAATCGGCGAGCGCCTTCAGACGCTGGTTGAGATCGCGCACGACCTCGGTCACGCGGCGGGTCTTCACCGGATCGGTCGGGTATTTTCCACGGATCTCCGGCGTGATCCCTATGTGAGGGACGGCGACAATGACGATCGGGAGGTCCGGATTCCAGGTTTGGACCTGGTTGATGACCACGGTGGAATCGGCCACGAAGCCAGCGACGAAAGCCTCGATCTCTTCGGGTGTGAGGCTGGAGTTGTAGATGCCGCCGTAAACACCGCGAAGATCATTGCCGCCAACGAAGTAGGTCAGGCGCTCGGCTTGGTTTTCGATCTGTGACTGCAAGTCGGTGACCGAGAAATCGCTGTCGCTGATGCCGGCAAGCACCAAGGCGTCTCCGATGGAAAAGCCCGGGCCATCCGCATCCTCGGCCACGATCTCGGTGAAGGTTTTACTGCCAGTGACGAAGTCGTGGATCTGCTTGGCGGTCGCTCCCGGGATGGCCCAGTTGAACTCGTGGCGGAAAAGATACTCCTTACCGAGCAGGGCAAAGTTGTCCCGGGCACCGATGTCGAACCATTCGTGGCGGTAAGCGGGATTGTTCAGCGTCTCAACCCAGTTTCGAACGGTGGCATCAAAGCCGTCGCCGTAGGTCTCGAAGCGAAGGGTGGACGGATTGAAAATCGTGACCTGAAACCCGAATTCCGCCTCGTAGGCGAAGGTCAACGAATCGCCGAGAGTGACGATCTGCTCCGCCGCGCGGGCGGGTGCCAACATGGGCAGGGCGAGTCCGGCGGCAAGGAGAGCGCGGGTCATGGGCGGAGCCTACGCAGGGTCAGCGGCGGGGAAAGGGGTTTTGATGTTTTCAGGGATCTAAACGGACCAGCGGAACCAGTCTCGCCGGACCCAGCAGACCGGCGTCGGTGCCATCGGGCAGGGCGGAAACCTCGACCTCCAGACGATGGCGGCCGGGAGGAAGTTCGGGTAGCCCGACGAGCGCGGGATGACCGAAGACGGCGGCAATCTCGGTGCCATCGATCGAAATGCGCGCGACGTGGGCCAAGCTGCCGAGATCGAGCAACCAGGATTCCGGACTTTCGGGGAGATCAAACTCCAGTGCGTAAACCACGGGCCCCGAGCCGGACGCCAAAGCCGGGTCGGCCAGCGTGCGCCAGGATCCGAGCAGAGGAAGTTCGATCACGTCGCCGCCGGAAAAACCTGCTTCCCAGGAGCCACGGAGATCGAGGCCTTCGGACGGATCAGGCCAGGCGGCGACATCCGCGGGAGCCTCGCGAAACGTCCGGACGAGGCGGGATTCGTGAGGTGCGAGATGGAGATGCACGGTCAGGCTTCCGTGGTCCGAGGAACCGGCGAGGCCGATCCTTTCCGGCACGGCGGGATCGAACATCACGGCGGCGGCCGCCGGGCGGCTGAGCTCGAAAGTGGCGTCGATCGCTTCGCCGGTGGGATTGATGATCCAGTAGTGGTGGCCTTCCGCGTGGTGCCTGCGGACACCACGCAGGCCGAACCGGGCGAAGGCCTCACCCTTGATGTCGAGGGTGGCGGCGAGCTTCAGCGGGTCGTCGGCCTCCGCGACGCGTCGGATATCCTCGAGTGCCTGGACCAACGTGCCGCGGCGGATATCGGGCGAGGGGAAACCTGGGACATCCGTCGGCCAATCGCCGAGGATTCCCACCTTTCCGCTGCGGCGGGAAAGATCGCGCAGCACGGCCGCAGTGGTCTCCGGCAAACGTCGTACTTCGGGCAGGATGACGGCTTGGTAGGTGAGGCCACCGAGGATGATCTCGCCATTCGCGGCGGTGGCGGTGGCGAGCAACTTGTCGCTCACGATGTCGCACTCAATCCCCGCCTTTTCGAAGGCCCGCAACGCGTGGCCGAAACCGCTGGAGGCAATCCAGTCGAGCCGCTCGTCGGGATCGTCCGGCAGCCCGCCGCGGCTGGCCAGAAAATCGTGGTAAGGGAAATAGAGCAGCACGTCGGGATCCGGCGCACCGGATTGGAGGATGGTCTGAATCCGCGTGATCCACGCCGTCAACGCCGGCACTCCGGGCTGGAGTGCCTCGTGGACGGGGCCAAGCACAATCTGGTTCGCCCCCCTGATCCACAGGGCCTCGCATTTCCGCCGGATGTCATCGGGCGTGGCGGCGAGGCCTCCGGAGACGATTCCGCTGACCAGCGGCTTGAGCGCGAAATGGGCGGCGGAGGCGGCGAAGGGAGGGTCATCGGGCGAGAGCACCGCGGGGATGTCGGCCACGGCGTGGAGATCGACGGGGTGCCCGGGGTTTCCCCTCAACACCGAGCGGCTGAGCGAGCCCTCGCCGCGGGTCCGCTCGTGCCAGGCGCTCAGCGCGTTCAGGTGGAGGTCCCCGAGAGTTTCGCGGTAGTCGCTGGTGACGCGCAAAGCGGTGCCGGCATCGCCTTCTCCGAACAGGGCAGGCAACTCTTCGCGAAGGTCGTAGCCGCGCAGTCGCTGGAAGGTTTCGTGGAACTCGGGCGTCCAGTCACCCGAGGTGGTGGCACTGCGTTCGAACACCTTTGCCCGTGCCTCCGGCAGCCCTTCCTCCTCCAGCGGCTTTTCGTGAAAATCCAGCCACAGGGCCATCGAGTAGTCGGAGAAGGGGTCGAGCTCCTTGTCCGCCTTATGCATCGCGAGACCGAAGATCCGCCATGTTCCGGGCGGGGAGTCCCAGACCAGCGTGCCGTCCTTTTGCACCATCCGGGCGAGGTCGGTGGGCGGGCCTTGCAGCGGCCATGCGCCGATGGTGTCGATCTCCGGCGAGGGGAGCTGGAGTTGCAGCTCCGCGCCGCCGGTGACGGCGTGTTGGAAAGGTTCCAGAGTGCGGGCGCGGAGTTCGTCGAGAATCGTGTCCGGGCGCGGGAAGTCGTTGAGGCGCAGGTCGAAGCCCAACCCGGCGAAATCGGCCTCAGCGGCGATTTCACGGGCTTGGAGCGTCCAGAGGTCGGTTTTCTCATGCCACGCCGGAAAAACCACGCCGCCAAAGCCATCCGCAGCGAGCCTCCGGAGGTCCGGCAGTTTTCCCGCGGCGAGGGCGACGGCATCGAGCTGTTGCCACGGACGTGCCTCCGCCGGGGCCTCCGGCCAGTCCGCAGGCGCGGCCACGGCGGAAGAAAGCACGGCCATCAGGCCAAGCCCCGCTTGCATCCTCCGCATCCCGCACGCCATCATCCGCGCCCACGACCTAAGCCACCCGCACCCGCCCGGCAAGCCGTCCCGGGACTTCCCCCTTGCCGGGTGCTTAGGAAAGCTTAAGCATCCGCCGCATGAGTCACGACCCCGATCAACACGTCTCGCTGGGCGAGATGTATTCGGACTACTTTTTGGACTACGCATCGTACGTGATTCTCGAGCGGGCGGTTCCCCACCTCCTTGATGGTCTAAAACCCGTCCAGCGCCGGATTCTTCACTCGATGAAGGAATTGGACGACGGCCGCTACAACAAGGTCGCCAATCTCATCGGCAACACGATGAAATACCACCCGCACGGTGACGCGGCGATCGGCGATGCGACGGTGAACATGGGCCAGAAGGATCTGCTCATCGACACCCAGGGAAACTGGGGCAACACGCTCACCGGTGACGGTGCGGCGGCCCCGCGCTACATCGAGGCACGGCTCACGAAATTCGCGCTGGACGTCATTTTTAATCCCAAGACAACCCGCTGGACGCCGAGCTACGATGGCCGGAACAGGGAGCCGGTCACGCTGCCATCGAAGTTCCCCGTGTTGCTCGTCCAGGGCGTCGAGGGCATTGCCGTGGGCCTCGCCTGCAAGATGCTGCCCCACAATTTCCTGGAAGTGGCTGATGCCTGCGTGGCGGCGCTGCGGAATCAGGAGTTCGAGCTGCTGCCGGATTTCCCGACCGGCGGCATCATGGACGCCAGCGACTACCGCGACGGCTTGCGTGGTGGAAAGGTGCGCGTCCGGGCGCGGATCGAAGTCGAGAAAAAGAACCTACTGCGGATCACGGAGATCCCCTTCGGCACGACCACCGGGGCCTTGATGGAGTCGATCGTCAACGCCGGCGAAAAGGGCAAGATCAAGGTTTCAAAGATCGAGGACAACACCGCCGCCCACGCCGATATCCTCGTCCACCTGCCGTCCGGCGTGGAGGCGGAAACGACCCGCGATGCTCTGTTCGCCTTCACCGACTGCGAGCTGAGCATCTCGCCGAATGCCTGCGTGATCGTCGAGGGCAAGCCGGTGTTCATGGCCATTTCCGAGATCCTCCGACGCAGCGCCGCACAAACGCGCGAGCTGCTGGGCGTCGAGTTGGAGATCAAGCTCGGCGAACTCAACGAGAAGTGGCATTTCAGCTCGCTGGAGAAGATTTTCATCGAAAACCGCATCTACCGCGACATCGAGGAGTGCGAGACTTGGGAAGCGGTGCTGAAGGCGATCGATGATGGCCTGAAGCCGTTCAGGAAGCTGCTCAAGCGCGAGGTCACCGAAGACGACCTGGTGCGGCTGACGGAGATCAAGATCAAGCGCATCTCGAAGTTCGACAGCTTCAAGGCCGACGAGGAAATCCGCTCTCTGGAGGACGCCATCGCCGAGACGGAGAAAAACCTGCGCAATCTGACGAAGTTCACGATCCGGTGGTTCGAGGACATCAAGAAAAAGCACGGTGCCGGGCGCGAGCGGAAGACGGAGATCTCGTCGTTCGAGCGGGTCGACCGCACCCAGGTGATCCTGGCGACCGAGACGCTCTACCTGGATGAGAAGAACGGTTTCGCCGGGTACGGGCTGAAAAAAGAGAAGCCGCTGGAGAGATGCTCGACGCTCGACGACATCATCATTTTCACCGCCGACGGCACGATGAAGGTCACCAAGGTGGCGGACAAGGTCTTCGTCGGCCAGCGGCCGTTGCGGGTCGCGGTGTACCGGAAGGACGAGGATCTCATTTACTCCATGATCTACCGCGATGGCCGCGACGGGCCCTTGATGGCGAAGCGGTTCCGGGTGGGTGGCACGACCCGCGACAAGGAATACGATCTGACCGGCGGCAAGAAGGGCAGCCGGGTGTTCTACTTCGCGGTCCACAAGAGCGAGGAGGAGAGCGCGGATCAGTTGCTGATCGTCCATCTCAAGCCGGCGCTGCGTCTGCGCAACGTTTCGCGTCCATTCAACTTCGGCGAAATCGGGGTCAAAAGCCGGGGGAGCCGCGGCAACATCGTCACCAAACTCAACGCCGACCGCGTGGTCCGGGCGCCGAAGGACTTCGATCCCGAGGTGGGGGCGTGAGCTTGAATCGCCGCAGTCTGAAATCTTCTACGCGGGAGCCATGACAGCTTCTTGCTTTGCACGAACGGCGTCCCTCGCGAGGCTGTTAGCATGAAGCTCAAGTTCTGTGGCGCGGCGGGCACAACGACGGGATCCCAGCACCTGCTGGAGGTGAACGGAAAGAAGATCCTGCTCGATTGCGGGCTCTATCAAGGGCGGCGGAGCGACGCTTATGAGATCAATTGCTGCTTTCCACACTTCGAGCCCCAGGAGATCGATATGGTGGTGCTTTCCCACGCCCACATCGACCACAGCGGCAACCTCCCCAACCTCAGCCGCAGGGGCTTCACGGGAAACATCTACGCCACCTTCGCCACCCGCGATCTGTGCACGATCATGTTGGCGGACAGCGCACACATCCAAGAGCAGGACGTCGAGTGGCTCAACAAACACCGCCTGCGCGACCGGCTTCCGCCCGCGGAGCCGCTGTATCGCAAAGCCGATGCCGAGCGCTGCCTGCGGCAGTTCGTGACGGTCGGTTACGAGCGACCGATGCCGATCGCCGACGGCGTGACGCTGACCTTTCTCGACGCGGGCCACATCCTCGGCGCGGCCCAGGTGCTGCTGGAGGTCTCCGACCACGAGGACGGTGGGAAACGGAAGCGCTTTCTTTTTTCAGGCGACATCGGGCGCGGGGAGAATGAGATTCTCAACCATCCCGTGGCGGTGGAGAACGTCGATTTCCTCCTGATTGAATCGACCTATGGCGGCCGCGAGCACGATCTGCCGCCGACCGGGGCCGACGAGGCCGTGGCGGAAGTTCTGGAGCGCTCCCTCCAACGCGGCGGCAAGGTGATGATCCCGGCCTTCGCCGTCGAGAGGACGCAGCAGGTGCTCTACGTGCTCAACCGGTTGTTTCACAGCGGACGGCTGCCACGCGTGCCGGTTTACGTTGATAGCCCGCTGGCAGTGGGGGCCACGGAGATCTTCCGCCTGCACCCGGAGTGCTTCAACGAGGAGGTGTATGAGTTCCTGTTCGAGGATGGGATCGATCCCTTTATCTTCGAGGGCCTGCATCTGGTGCGCGCGGTGAACGAGTCGAAAAAACTCAATCAGCTGAAGGGCCCACGCATCATCATCGCGGCCTCCGGCATGTGTGAGGCCGGCCGGATCCGCCATCACTTGAAAAACGGCATCGGCGACTCGAAGAACACCGTGTTTTTCGTCGGTTTCTGTGCGGAGAACACCTTGGGACGTTTCATCCGCGATGGCCGGCACGAGGTGAACATTTTCGGGAAACGACACCGGGTCCATGCGGCGGTCGAGGCGATCGACTCTTTTTCCGGTCATGCCGATCATTCAGAGCTGATGGAGTATTTCCGCGCGATGAGCGGAAAAAAGGCCAAGGTCTGGTTGGTTCACGGCGAGGAAGAGAAATCGACGGCTCTCCGGGATGCGCTGAGGAAAGAGCACGCCGGAGACGTGGAAGTGGCCGTGCTGGGAGAAACGGTGGAATTTTGAGAGAGGGGGCGCGCTTCCATCCATCACTTGCCCGGCATGGGGGAGACTGCTACGACCCGGGGCGTGGCAGTGCAAAGCGACGTCAGGGCAGTCCTTCAATACGTGCCGCAGTTCCGTGGCCGGATCTTCGTGGTGCTCATCGAGGCCGGACTGCTGCCGGAGCCCGCGGTGGCGGAAACCCTTCTCGACCTGGCCGCGCTTGAGGATGTCGGCGTGAAGCTGGTGCTCGGGGTGCTCGGGGGCGACGTGGCCGATCTCTACGACTGGACCCTGGAGTGCGAAATCATGGCAGCCCGCTGCCCGAAGAAACTGGGAGAGCCCGGCGCGGTGGAGGAAGCCAAGGCCATTCTCGGCCGCGGGCAGACGGTGATCGTCGATGCCTCTTCCCAGGATCCGCTCGACGAGAAAGTTGTGGATTTCACCCTCGGCATCGGTGCCCTGAAGCTGATCGCACTGCTGGAGCAGGCGATCCTGATCGATGGCGAACCCGTCCCAGCGGTCCGCGCGGCGGACGCGGTGGAGCTTTCCGGGCGGTCAAACGTCACCGGTGGTGGCTTGCTCAAGGCGGCGGCCGCGGCCTGTAAGCGGGGAGTGCCGCGGGTCCACGTGCTCAACGGCCGCCGCCAGGGCGTGCTGGTGGACGAGCTTTTCTCGAACGAAGGCGTCGGGACGATGATCCACGCCGACGCCTACCGCGAAATCCGGCCGCTGCGGGAGGAAGACATCCCGGAGCTGCTCGGCATGATCGGTCGCTCGGTGCGGCGCACGAAGCTGGTCCCGCGGAACTACGAGGACATTGCCGGGAAGCTCGACGACTACCGCGTGATGACCATCGACGACAACGTGGTGGGCTGCGTCGCACTCCACGAATACCCGGCCGAAGGTCTCGCGGAGGTTGCCTGCCTCTATGTGAAAATGTCGCACGAGAGCCGCGGCTACGGGGTGGATCTGGTCAAGCACGCCGAGCACCTGGCGATCAGCCGCGGCGTGCCGCGGGTCTATGCGCTGACCAACCGCGCGGCGGATTTTTTCGAACACCGCATGGGCTACACACCGGCGGAGAAGAGCGTGCTGCCCGCCTCACGGCGTGAGCAGCTCAAGGCCAGCGGCCGCGACTCGCAGGTGTTCGTGAAAACCCTCTGACGGAGCGCCGATGATGAAATCCTGGATCCTCGAAGGCGGGCCGACTCCCAATGACCGCGGCTTCACGCACGGTCTCGGTGTTTTTGAAACCCTGCTCGCCCTTGATGGCGAACTCGTGCGCCCCGAATGGCACTTCGAACGCATGGAGACCGGCTGCGGGGTGCTGGACATCGTTCCGCCCGATCGCGAGGCGGTCCGTGCCGCACTCCAAGCCGAATTGGGATCAGGCAGGCAGCGGGTCCGGATCGCCCGTACCGCCGGCTCCGGAGTGCTCAACCAGCTCCGCGGCGAAGATCCGCGGACCGTCCTCACCATCGCTCCATGTCCGGAGCCGCCCTCCTCGCTGCGGGTCATCACGGCACCCTGGCCACGAAATGAGGCCAACCCCTTGACCGCGGTGAAGTGCCTCAGCTATGCCGAAAACCTGATGGCTCTGGATGTCGCACGCCACGCGGGGGCCGATGAGGCGGTGTTTTTCAATACCCAGGGGGAGCTTTGCGAAGGAGCCTGCTCGAACGTTTTCGTGGAGCGCGATGGTGAACTCTTCACGCCGCCGCTGTCCTCGGGCTGTCTGCCGGGCACCTTCCGCCGCGGGCTCATTGAGAGCGGACAAGCCGTCGAAAAGGTCCTTTCCGTCGAAGATGTGCGGGGTGCCCAGGCGATCTACCTGAGCTCGGCCACACGAGGACTGGTAAGGGTGGGGGAGTGGATCGGGCTCTGAGTGAATTACCCGATTAATTTCGAGTGGGCATTTTTGGCTGTCAGTCATGAAAGGATGCGTCCTAGTTTCACGCACTGTCTTTACCGATCATGCCTAGACCCGTTACTCTCTTCACCGGCCAGTGGGCCGACCTGCCCGCCGAGGAACTCTTTCCGAAAGTCAAAGCCATGGGCTTCGATGGCGTCGAACTCGCCTGTTGGGGCGATCATTTCGACGTCCAGGCGGCGCTCCAGGACGATGGCTACATCGCCCGCCACTGGGAACTGCTGAAAAAGCACGACCTCGGCTGTTACTCAATCTCCGCCCACCTCGTCGGCCAGGCGATCTGCGATCCCATCGATGCCCGCCACCAAGCCATCCTGCCCGGCCACGTCTGGGGCGATGGCGATCCGGAAGGCGTCCGCCAGCGCGCGGCGCAGGAGCTCATCGACACGGCCAAGGCCTGCCGCAAATTCCTCGATGCCGGCAAGGACTACATGGCCGGTCGCGCCGCCGGCTCGGGCAAAGCGGTGGTGAACGGCTTCACCGGTTCCTCGATCTGGCACGCGCTCTATGCGTTTCCGCCCACCAGCCAGGCCTACCTCCAGGCGGGTTTCGACGATTTCGCGAAGCGCTTTCTTCCCATCCTCGAGGCCTTCGAGAAAGAAGACGTCTATTTCGCGCTGGAAGTCCACCCGACGGAGATCGCCTTCGACATCGCCAGCGCCGACCGCGCGGTCGAAGCGGTGAAAGGCCACCCGCGGTTCGGTTTCAACTACGACCCCAGTCACCTCGGCTATCAGGGTGTGGACTACGTGAAATTCATCCGGCACTTCGCCGACCGCATCCACCACGCCCACATGAAGGACGCCTGGTGGGGCCACGGAAATGGCGATGCCGGCGTGTTCGGCGGGCACACCGACTTCGGCGACGCCCGGAGGTACTGGGACTTCCGTAGCGTCGGACGCGGCGACATCAATTTCGAGGAGGTCATCGTGGCGCTCAATGACATCGGCTACACCGGTCCGCTTTCCATCGAATGGGAAGACGGCCGCATGGACCGTTTCCACGGCGCGACCGAGAGCTGCGCCTATGTGAAGGACCTCGATTTCCCCGTGAACCAAGCGGCCTTCGACGCTGCCTTCGATCGCAAGAACCAGTGATTTCCAGCAAGATGAGCGCATTCAAACGAAAAATCCGATACGGCATGGTGGGCGGAGGCCAGGGGGCCTTCATTGGGGCGGTGCATCGCATCGCCGCGGCGATGGATGGCCAGATCGAACTGGTTTGCGGGGCGTTCTCGTCCGATCCGCAACGTTCGAAAGACTCGGGCGCGGACCTGTTTCTCGCACCAGACCGCTGCTACGCGACCTACGAGGAGATGATCGAAAGGGAGGCCGCACTGCCGGCCGACCAGCGGATGGAGTTCGTCTCGATCGTGACTCCCAACCACGTCCATTTCCCCGCCGCAAAAGCCGCACTGGAGGCGGGGTTCCACGTGATGTCGGACAAACCCGCCACTCTCGACCTCGCGGAGGCGAAAGCCCTGCAGAAGATCGTCGAGGAGACCGGCCTGCTCTACGGACTGACCCACAACTACACCGGCTATCCCATGGTCAAGCAGGCGCGTGACATGGTGGCCGCCGGGGACCTTGGTCAGATCCGCAAGATCGTTGTCGAGTATCCGCAAGGCTGGCTCGCCACCAAACTGGAAGACACCGGCCAGAAGCAGGCCGCCTGGCGGTCCGATCCGAAGAAATCCGGTGCCGCCGGGGCTTTCGGCGACATCGGCAGCCACGCGGAGAACCTGGCCGAGTTCATTTCCGGACTGCCCATCGCCGAGCTGGCGGCGGACATCACGACCTTCGTCGATGGCCGCTTGCTTGATGACGATGGCAACGTGCTGCTGCGCTTCGAGGGCGGAGCGAAAGGAATCCTGCACTGCTCGCAGATCAGTGTGGGCGAGGAAAACAACCTCAACATCCGCGTCTGGGGCGAGAAGGGTGGACTGGAGTGGCACCAGACCGAGCCGAACACGCTGCTCGTGAAATGGAACGATCAGCCGGATCAGATCTACCGGACCGGCACCGGCTACCTCGGTGGCAACGCCGCCTCCGCGACACGCACCCCACCGGGGCATCCCGAGGGCTACCTCGAAGCTTTCGCCAACCTCTACCGCAATTTCGCCAATCACGTCCGGGCGGTCGCTGATGGAGTGGAGCCCGATGCGGTGGCATTGGATTACCCGAAAATCTCGGACGGACTGCGGGGCATGGCCTTCATCAAGGCTGTCGTCGCCTCGTCAAAGGCAAACGCGGCGTGGACGAAACTCGATCTCTAACACAACCATGAAACCCGGATTGATCATGTCGATGGGAGCCTGTGGGGCGGTGCTGTTGATGGCCGCGGCACCGGAAAACGAGCAGCCTCCTGCAGGGGCTGCGGAGAAAATCGCCGAGGCGCTGCCCGCGGAGCCCTTCGTCAAGCCCGCCAAGGCGAGGAAGGTGCTGGTGTTTTCGAAAACGGGCGGGTTCCGCCACGAATCGATCGCCACCGGCAAGGTCGCGCTGGCGGAGCTGGGCGAGAAGACCGGAGCCTTCGAAGCGGTGATCAGCGATGACGTGGCGAATTTCGAGAAGGGGAAGATCGACGCCTTCGACGCGATCGTTTTCCTCAGCACGACCCAGAACCCTTTCCAGGGTGCCGGGAACGAGAAGGACCTGAAGGACAACCTGATGGCTTTCGTGAAGGGCGGAAAGGGTTTCGTCGGGATTCATGCCGCGACGGACACCTTCTACGAGTGGCCGGAGTATGGTGAAATGATGAACGGCTACTTCGATGGCCATCCTTGGACCGCCGACAAAAAGGTGCACATCGACGTCGAACCGGGCCAGGAGAAGCATCCGCTGGCAGCGATGTTCGAGGGCGAGCCGATGGAGTTCGAGGAGGAGATCTATCAGTTCAAGGATCCCTACGATTCGTCCAAGGTCACGATGCTGCTGCGCCTGGACCCGAAGAAGAGCGATCCGGTGGGTGGTATGAAGCGCGAGGACAACGACTACGGCGTGGCCTGGGCGCGCAACTGGGGCGAGGGCCGCGTCTTCTACTGTTCGCTGGGCCACAACCACCACATCTACTGGAATCCCAAGGTGCTGAGGCACTACCTCGCCGGCATCCAGTGGGCGATGGGGGATCTTGAGGCGGAGGTGGAGTAGGAGACGGCGGCGATCTTTCGGAGTGCTCCGACATGTCGGAGCAGTCCGAAAACACCAACAGAAGCCCTACGCGAACCAGCGGACGCCGGCTTCGAAGATGGGCTGGAATTTCTCGCCGGGGACGTTCTTCGCAACGTTCATGCCGCGGCGCTCGGAGTGGCCCATTTTGCCCAGAACCCGGCCGCAGGGGCTGGTGATGGCCTCGATGGCGGCAACGGAGCCGTTCGGATTGGTGGCGACGTCCATCGCGGGATTTCCGTCGATGTCGCAATACTGGGTGGCGATCTGACCGCCTTCGATGAGGGAGGCGAGCACTTCGGGTGAAGCAACGAATTTGCCCTCACCATGGGAAAGGGGGATGCGGTGGAGGTCTCCGGGGTGGTTCAGCGCGAACCACGGTGAGCGGTTGTCGACGATGCGGGTGGTCGCGTAGCACGAGAGGTGGCGGCCGATGTCGTTGTGGAAGAGCGTGGGGCTCTGCTCGTCGAGCTCGCGGATCTCGCCGTAGGGAACGAGGCCGGTCTTGATGAGGGCCTGGAAGCCGTTGCAGATCCCGAGAATGAGACCGTCGCGGTTCTTGAGCAGATCCATCACGGCGTCGGCCACGCGTGGGTTGCGCAGGACGGTAGCGATGAACTTTGCGGAGCCATCGGGCTCGTCACCCGCGCTGAAGCCGCCGGGAATGAAGAGGATCTGCGATTGGCGGATCTCCTCGGCGAGGCGTTCGAGGGATTGTTCGATGTGCCCGGCGGTGAGATTGCGAAAGACTTCGATGTGAGTGATCGCGCCCGCTTCCAGGAAGGCTTTGGCGGAATCGTATTCCGAATTGGTTCCGGGGAAAGCGGGGATGATCACCCGCGGTTGGGGGAGCGGAGATGCGGCACGGATCGGTCCGGGAATCTTGGACGGAGCGATCGTCACTGCGTCGCCCAAGGGGGCGTCATCGGGTTGCGTGGGATAGACGTGCTCAAGCGTTCCCGTCCATGCGTCGAGGAGGGCGGAAAGGTGATGCGTTTCCCCGCCCAGCGTCAGCACCGGCTCGGAGGTGGTGGTGCCAAGAGTGATGGCGCCGAATGAGGCGTGCAGGGGATCGGCGTGCTCGATGAGGAAGGCGGCGGGGCGGGGGGTGAAGAGGTCCTGGGCCTGGCGGATGGAATCCGCCGCCACGAAGCCGAGCCCGTTGCCGAAGCAGCAAAGGGCGAGGGCGTGGGCGATGCCGCCAATGCCGACGTGCTTCATGGAAAGGATGGCACCGGACTTGTTGAGGCCGTGAAGCTTGGCGGCCAAACTACGGAGAGCGTCGTAGTCGGGGAGTCCGTCGTCGGTGGCGGGAACTTCGACGAGGCTGACGGTCGACCTGGCTTCCTTGAACTCGGGCGAAAGGGCGAGCGAGGCTTGGCCCGGTGCGAGGGCAAAGGACACGAGGGTCGGAGGGACGTCGAGCTCGTTGAAGGATCCGGACATCGAATCCTTGCCGCCGATCGCGGCGAGGCGGAGTCCGTGCTGTGCATCGAAGGCACCGAGCAGGGCAGCGAAAGGAAGACCCCAGCGGGCGGGATCGTCGCCGAGCTTGGGAAAGTATTCCTGAAGCGTGAGGCGGGTGTCTTCAAGGCGGGCACCGGCGGACACCAGCTTGAGGACGGACTCGGTGACGGCCCAGGCCGCACCGTGAAAGGGAGAGGCGGAACTACGGTGCGGGTCGTAGGCCCAGCTCATGAAGGAGGCGGTGTCGGTGTCACCTTCGAGCAGCGGGAGCTTGGCGACCATCGCGTCCGGCGGAGTGAGCTGTCGGTCGCCTCCGAAGGGCCAGAGGACGGTGGAGGCACCGACGGAGCCGTCGAACATTTCGCCGAGACCTTTTTGGGAGGCGAGGTGGAGACTGGCGAGGTGCTCGGGAAGACTGCGATCAGCGGTCGCTTCTACGGCCTGTGGCCAGCGGCCGCAGCCACGGACGTGAATCGTGGCCGATTGTTGGACGCCGTTGGTATCGAGGAAAGCGCGGGAGAGATCGACGATGATCTTGCCGCGCCAGGTCATGCGAAGGCGGCCGTGGTCGCGGACGTCGGCGACGTGGACGCACTCAAGGTTTTCCGCGTCGGAGGCGGCGACGAAGAAGTCCACGTCGGCGGGGTCGACACACACGGCCATCCGTTCCTGGGACTCGGAAATGGCAAGCTCGGTGCCGTCGAGGCCGTCGTATTTCTTCGGCACGGCATCGAGGTCGATATCGAGCGAGGGAGCGATTTCGCCAATGGCGACGGACACCCCTCCGGCTCCGAAGTCGTTGCAGATCTTGATCCGTTGGGAGAGGTCGGGATTGCGGAAGAGTCGCTGGATCTTCCGCTCGGTCGGGGCGTCACCCTTCTGGACCTCGGCGGAGTTCTCGAGAGCGGTATCGGTGTGTTCTTTGGAGGAGCCGGTGGCTCCGCCGACGCCATCGCGACCGGTGCGGCCGCCGATGAGCAGAATCACGTCGCCGGGGGCGGGAGTGCCGCGGAACACGTTGGAGCGGGGAGCGGCGGCGACCACGGCACCGATTTCGAGGCGCTTGGCGACGTAGCCGGGATGATAAATCTCCGCGACCTGGCCGGTGGCGAGGCCGATCTGATTGCCATAGGACGAGTAGCCCTTGGCGGCGACCTGGCAGATTTTCCGCTGCGGCAGCTTGCCGGGGAGGGTTTCGGAAACAGGAACGGTGGGATCGGCCGCGCCGGTGACCCGCATCGCCTGATAGACATACGAGCGACCGGAAAGCGGGTCACGGATGCAGCCGCCGAGGCAGGTGGCCGCGCCGCCGAAGGGCTCGATCTCGGTCGGGTGATTGTGGGTCTCGTTCTTGAACTGGATCAGCCATTCCTCGGGACGGACAGTCCCGTCGGGTTTGGAAATATCGGCCGTGACGACGATCGATGCGGCATTGATTTCCTCGGACTCCTCAAGGTTGTCGAGTTCGCCGGAGGCGCGCAGTTCGCGCATGCCGATCAGGGCGATGTCCATCAGGGTGACGTCGCGGTCCTGCCGACCGAGCTGCTCGCGGACCGACTGATAGGTTTTCCACGCGCGCTGCACCGGCTCGGCGTCCTTATCGAAACTGACGTCGGCGATGCGGGTGAGGAAAGTGGTGTGGCGGCAGTGGTCGGACCAGTAGGTGTCGAGCATCCGGATCTCGGTGATGCTCGGCGCGCGCCCCTCTTCGTCGCGGAAGTATTTTTGGCAAAACGCGACGTCCTCCGGAGACATCGCAAGTCCGAGGTCGGCCCGGAGCTCGGCGGGATCCGCGGCCATGAAGCCGTCAAGGATGGCCACGTCCGCCGGCATGCCGGGACGGGTCTGGAACGAAGGCGCTTCCAGCGGCACCTCGTGGGAATCGACCGTGTTGATGAGGTAGTTCTTGATCGCGGCGATCTCGGAATCGTCGAGCGGCCCGCACGGGATGATCACGCGGGCGGAAGCGACGCGCGGGCGTTCGCCACTGGTCAGGATCTGGATGCACTGCGCGGCGGAGTCGGCGCGCTGATCGAACTGCCCGGGAAGGTACTCGATGACGAAGGGATGCTCGTTTTCCACTACTTCCAGCTCGTGCGAGGTGCGGTCGATCTGGGGCTCGCTGAGGATGCCGCGAACGGCGGCGGCGAACTGTTCGTCATCGAGTCCGTCGAGATCGTAGCGCTGGACGAGGCGCAGACCCTGGAGATGGGGGACTTCGAGGGATTCCCGGAGTTCGTGGAGGAGGTGGCGCGCTTCGTTGGAGAATGCCGGCGTTTTTTCGACGAAAAGACGATGCATGAGGGTGTGGTGCGAAACCGCGGAGGGTAGCGGCGGATCGGGTGAGGGCAAGGCGCGGTTGATCCGGATGTCAGACGCCGGGAATCACTCGCCTTGGAAAGGACGGGCGCGGCCGTGGTCGATACAATCGCAGAGCCAGTCGATGAGACCGGCAGTTTCCGTGCTTTCGCGGCGCAGAGTCTCGAAGGCACCCCAGTCGATGTGCTGACGGTGGCGCGGGGCGGCAATGCGCTCGAACTGGATTCGCTCGACCAGCGCCTCGGTTTCCTTTGGGTGCGCGTTGAGGATGTGGGCGGCGCGCGGGAGATCGTCGAGTGTTTCGATATCGATCCCGAACGAGCTGACCCCGACGCCGAAAGCGGCATTCAGAGCGCGGAGGCCGTCGGCGAGCGCCTCATCGACGATCGGGGCGGCGTACACCAGCTCGCCCCCCTGGGTCCAGGTCGAGGCGGAAAGGGTTTGGAAAAAGTCTTCGCGGAAGCCATGGAGCGAGGCTTGGATCCGCAGTCGCGTGCTGGTGAGCCGAAAGGGGGGAAGCCCGAGGCGCTGTTTGAGCGAGAGCATGCGCGATTCAAGCGTCATGGCCTCGTCGTGGTCCTCACCGGTCTGCCAATCGACCAGGATCATTTCGGGGTACTTCCAGAGATTTCCGAGAGGGGATCCGGCGGTGAACACACTGCGGAATTCAAAGGGAAACCGGCTGCTGAGTTCGTTGTAACGGCGGACGATGGCGCGGAATTTTTTCACCCGCTCCAAAGCGTGATCGATCGCTTTGGAATCGCTGCCGAGGTCGTCGAGGCGGCCCTGGCTGAGCGAAAGGAGCTCCTGCGCTCCGGAGAGGGCGGGGACCGGAGCGGAGCGGCGGTAGTAGCCCTGGCCTTTTTCCACCTTGGCGATCGGCGACGCCGGATCGCAGGACATGATGGAGAAATGATAGCGCAGCGATGCGTCGGAGTAATTGCCGGTGAGCTGGAGACGGACGAGGCGGATGAGCTCGGTCCCCTTGATGGCTTCGGCGGGATTACTGGGAAGCAGGGAGGGAAGGAGGTCCGTTAACTGGCTGCGGAGGCTCATGGCAAGAAGTGCGCGGTCCGGGGGGGACTGCTGCGCAGTATCCAACGGGAGCGCCCGGCTGGCAGACAAGCTCCAAAGGTGGCTTTTTTGCAGAATGCCCGACGAAGGCGGCGAAATTTTTGGCGATGATCCGGCTTGCTTGCTGGCGTGGTCGGGAGCTGGGTCGGGCATGCGCGATTGGCATGCCTGCTGGATGGAGGGGGAAACGCCGTGGGATCGTGGATCGGCGGCACCACCCCTGATCGAATTACTGGAGAGTGAAGCCGGAAGCTTTTTGAAAGATGCGACGGTGCTGGTGCCCGGCTGCGGCTCCGGCCATGACGTGCGGGCGTTGGCCGATCACGGAGCAAGACCGGTGGGGCTGGACCTTTCGCCGAAGGCGATCGATGTGGCCCGCGGGATGTCGGATGGGAACGCGAGCTACGAGAGCGGGGATTTCCTCGATGGATCACGGACCGGCTACGATGCCCTATGGGAGCACACGTGCTTTTGCGCAATCGAGCCGCACCAGCGCCGCGCCTACATTGCGGCGGCAGCGCGGGCGGTGAAGCCGGGCGGCAGGCTGTGCGCGGTGTTTTACCTCGATCCGGACAACGATGAGGAAGGTCCGCCCTATGCGGTGGACGAGGCGGAGATCCGTGAACGCTTCGGGCCGTATTTCCGGATGCTGGAAGCCTGGGTGCCCTCGATGAGCTACCCCGGCCGGGAGGGTCGCGAATGGCTGGTGGTGGCTGAGCGAAATTCCGAAGAAGTTGCGCCGGAGCGCGTGCCGGAGTAAGGGAATCCGCAGCAAATGACGGTCACGCCGCGCATCATTCTGGCCATCGTCCTCACCGCGGGTTCCGCGGTGGCGGAACGTTCGTGGATCAACGATAAACGCGTGCCGGAAGGACGGAAGGACCTCAAGGAGATCCAGCGCTTGATGCAGGAAGCGCTGCCGAAAGCGCGGGCGGCGACGGTCTGTATCCAGCTCGGTCAGGGCTCCGGCAGCGGCGTGGTGGTTAGTGAGGACGGACTGATCATGACTGCGGCGCACGTGACCGGCGGGATCGGGCGAACGTTCTCGGTGATTTTCGAAGACGGACGTGAAGTGAAGGCGGAGTCGCTGGGACTGAACTCGGAGACCGATTCGGCGCTGGCCCGGATCGTCGAGCCGGGCAGCTATCCCTTTGTGGAACTCGATCGAAGCGAAGGCGTTCAGCTGGGCGATTGGGTTTTCGCGCTAGGGCACGCAGGCGGGTTTGACAAAGACCGCGGAGTCGTTTTCCGGCCAGGGCGGATCGTCCGCATGACCGGGACGACGCTCCAGTCCGACTGTAGTCTGATCGGGGGGGATTCCGGCGGTCCACTCTTCGATCTCGAAGGAAATCTGGTGGGGATCCATTCGCGGGTCGGTGCCAAGCTGCCGGAAAACATGCACGTGCCCACCTCCGAGTTTCTCGGGAAATGGGATCAGCTCAAGGGGGCCGAGTTTCTCGGTACCGGTCCGTTCGCCGAAAAACCTGAGATCGGAAGCGCGTTTCTCGGCGTGCTCGTCGAGGCTCGTTCGGCCGGCGGCGTGGTTGTGGAAAAGGTGGGTCGCGAGTCCCCTGCGGAGAAAGCCGGCATGAAGGCCGGAGACGTCATCCTCAGCGTCGACGGAGTGCCGCTGACCGATCGGGAATCGCTGAAGCGCTGGCTCGACACCAAGGCTCCGGACGAGCAGGTGGCTTTTGAGATGTTACGCAGCGGCGAGACGGAAACCTTGACCATGAGATTGGGGGATCGCGATGCGTGACCGGATCATTCCATGGCTTCTCGCCGGCTTGCTTGTGGCGGAGGCACCCGCCGCGAGAACCTTGGAGAGCGCCTACCGCATGGGAGGGCGGGAAATGCATGCGGCCTTCGAGGAGGTCCAGCCCTACCTCCAGTCCGGGAGTGCGGTCTTCAAGCGCGGCACCCGCGAGGTGATTTTCGGAGTGGTCGTTTCCCGGGAGGGCCACGTTTTGACCAAAGCCAGCGAACTGGGGAAGATCGATGATCTGACCGTGACCATCGGAGACAAGACCTACGAGCTGCCGGTCCTGCTGGCCGTGGATCCGGAGTGGGACGTGGCGCTGGTCAAGGTGTCGGCGACCGGAGTGACTCCCGTGGACCTCGGACGCATCGAGGACCTCAAGCGGGGCGAGTGGTTGGTGGCGAACGGAGCGACCAGCCGACGGTTTCGTCGGGTTCAAGTCGGCATGGTGGCCGCCAACACACGCGAAGTCCGGCCGAGCGGAGGTGCCGTGCTTGGGGTGGTTTTCGAGGAGAAGGAAGGTGGGGAAGGGGATGAAGGCTTGGTGATTTCGGCAGTGAGTGAAGGCAGCGGCGCGGAAAAGGCCGGCCTGAAGGAAGGCGATCGGATCCTGGAGATCGGAGGAGAGCCGATGCACTCGCGTGAGGAGATCATCGAGTTTCTGGAAAACCAGCGGGTCGGGCAAACGATCGAGGTGACGATCGGCCGGGACGGGGTGGAAACCACGGTGGACGTCGTACTGGCCGGGCGGACGGAGGTTTTCGGCGAAGAGGAGACGCGCAACGATCACATGAGCGGGGACTATTCGCTGCGCCGGACCGGTTTTCCGCGGGTGCTGCAGCATGACATCATCGGCAACAGCCGCTTCATGGGCGGCCCGGTGTTCGACCTCGAAGGCCGCTGTGTCGGAATGAACATCGCGCGTTTCAGCCGTTGCGAGACCTATGCGATCCCGACGAAGGAGCTGCGCGGGATCATCGGATCACTCATGGCGCAGGCCGAGCGGAAGGCGAGCGACTGAGCCAGGCGTCGATGCCGCCTGCGACATTGACGGCATCGAGCCCGAGATCGCGCAGCAGCTTCACGGCATGGGCGGAGCGGCCGCCGGATTTGCAATGGACGTAGATCCGACCTCGGTGGGGGACTTCGGCGAGACGCTTTTCAAGCTCGTGGAGAGGGATCAGCCGGCTGCCAGGGATGGAGGAAACGGCGTGCTCTTCCGGCCGGCGGACGTCGATCAAAGCGATGTCCGACTCAGTGAGGAGCGAGTCGAGTTCCTCCACGCAAATCGAGGGCATGTCCGGATCCGCCACCGCGCAGGAGGTGGGAGCAAGCGTCTCGGCGTTGTGAAGGGAGGTCACCGAGGGCGATTCTCCGCAAAGACGGCAGGCCGGGTCGGCCGCGAGACGGAGCGTGCGGAATGAAGTACGAAGTGCGTCGTAGCAAAGAAGCTTGCCGAGCGGCGGCTCGCCGAGCCCGAGCAGAAGCTTGATCGCTTCCATGGCTTGCAGGCTGCCGATGATTCCCGGAAGCACGCCGAGCACCCCGGCTTCCTCGCAGCTCGGAGCCGCGCCGGGCGGGGGAACGGAAGGAAGCATGCAACGGTAACATGGGCCGCCGAGGTGCGGCGCGAAAACCGTGACCTGACCCTCGAAGCGGAAGATCGACCCATAAACGCAGGGTTTCCGCTGCATGAAGCAGACGTCGTTGGTGAGGAAGCGGGTCGGGAAATTGTCGCAGCCGTCGAGCACGAGGTCGTAGTCGCCCACAATCTCGCCGGCATTATCCGGAGTCAGCCGGCAGGCATGGGTCTCCACCTCGATGTGCGGGTTCACTTCGGCCAACCGCGCCGCGGCGCTGGCGAGCTTACGTTTGCCCACCCACGACTCGCCATGGAGAATCTGGCGTTGGAGGTTCGAGCGATCGACGTGGTCGTCATCGACCAAGCCGATCCGTCCGACGCCGGCGGCGGCCAGATAGAGGGCGGCCGGCGAGCCGAGTCCGCCAGTGCCGACAAGCAGAACGGACGACGCCTTCAGCCGCTTTTGTCCGTCCAGCCCGATCCCGGGCACCGAAAGGTGGCGGGCGTAGCGTTCGAGTTCGGCGGTGGTCAGGTCCATGGGCGAGGGAAGCTATCCGTCGTTTCCGCCGTTTGGCAACTGCGGCGGATTCACCGCTTGACGCGGAGGCGGGCGGGTTGGAGGGAAGGGGCATGGCAGAAACTCCGTCCACCTTCATGCTCCGCCCGGGCGACCCGGCACCTTCCTTCGAGCTGCCGGATCCGGCGGGCGGATTTCACCGTTTTGATTCGGTCGCCGGTCCGCGCGGCACGCTGGTGGTTTTCGCCTGCAATCACTGCCCCTACGTGATCCTTCTCGCCGACGTTCTGGGGAAACTCGCGGCGGAGTGGAAAACCAAGGGCATCGGCGTCGTCGCCATTTCCGCGAACGACGTTGCGAACTACCCGCAGGACGGGCCCGAGCACATGGCCGGCTTCGCCGAGACGCATGGGTGGAGTTTCCCCTACCTGCATGATGAGTCGCAGGAAACCGCCAAGGCCTATGGCGCGGCCTGTACGCCGGACTTTTTCCTCTTCGATGCCGACGGTCGCCTCTACTACGCCGGGCAGTTCGATGACTCGCGGCCGAAGAACGAAATCGAGCCGACCGGCAAGGACCTCGCCGCAGCGGTGAACGCGCTGCTTTCCGGAGACGAGTCGGCTCCGGCGGCCATGCCGAGCACCGGTTGCAACATCAAATGGAAGTCGGGGAACGAGCCTGTCTATTTCGGTTGAAATCAAGCGGTGGCGGGAATCGATGGCCTCGATGGTTGCGCCCGCCGTCCCGCAGGAGCTAGCATGATTCCAATGGACGCCATCATCAACCAACTCGAAGCAGGGGACGAACTGGGCCCGCGTCAGATCGAAGTCGCGGCCAACCTGCTCCTCGACGGTTCGGCGGATGAAGCGAAGAAACTGCGGTTGCTCCAAGCTCTTTCCGCCAAAGGCGAAACGCCTGCGGAGATCGCCGGTTTCGTGGAAGCTTTCCTGGAGCACGCGGTGAATCCCCACGTCGGGCTGGCGGATATCGAGGGCCCCACGATCGACGTCTGCGGCACCGGCGGCGACAAGCTGAACCTCTTCAACGTCTCCACCACGGCGATGTTCGTCGTGGCCGCGGCCGGGGCGGTGGTGGTGAAGCATGGCAACCGCGGCATCACCTCGAAGAGCGGTGGCGCCGACGTTCTGGAAGCATTGGGAGTCAAGATCGACCTGCCCGCCGACGGCTTCCGCAGATGTTTGGAAGAGGCGGGCGTCGGCTTTCTTTTCGCACCGTCATATCATCCCGCCTTCAAGGCCGTCGCGGGTGTTCGCAAAACCCTCGCCGAACAGGGGGTGAGAACGATTTTTAATCTGATCGGACCACTCCTCAACCCGGCCAGGCCGCAGTGCCAGCTGGTCGGCGTATTCGATCGGGCTCTCTGCCCCGCCTTCGCGGAGATCCTCCAGAGGCTCGGACGCGAAAGCGCATGGGTCGTCCACGGAACCACCAGTGATGGACGCTCGGTCGATGAAGTCAGCCTGCTGGGCTCCACCCGCATCTGCAAGGCGGGCACCATGCAGGACCTTCTGGACGAGGAAATCCGACCGCGCGATCTCGGCATGGCGCACGCGGAGCTGAAAGACCTGCAGGGAGGCGACGCGACGGTCAACGCTGCCATCCTCGAATCAATCCTCGCCGGCAAGGACACCGGCCCGAAGGCCGAAATGGTGGTGCTCAACGCAGGGGTTGCGATTGCCTGCTGCGGCTTGGCCGATGACATAGGCGGCGGCATCGAGCTGGCGCGCACTGTGATCGATGATGGCAGCGCGCTCGACCGGCTGCGACGGCTCCAGGCAGCGGCGCGGTGATTCAGTTCACCGTGGGGGTGATCGTGAACGCGCCTGTGGTCGCGCGGAAGGCGTCGCGCATCTTCATCTTCTTGCGCTCGTGACCCGCACCCCAGGAGTCGGTGAAAATGATTTTCCCCTCCTTCTGGTTGTAGCCGATGATCATCCGCATGTGGCCACCCCGAAGCTGCGGGGCGATCGCCGGTTCCTCAGGATAGCGACCGAGTTCCAGTGACCAGAGGATGGGAATTCCGGCATCGATATGACGGATGAGCTGGCGTTCGAAGTCACCTTCATCGAATTCCGAGCCCGCTTCGAATCGGTCGCCCGAGCGGATCTTCACGCTGTACAGCCGACCGCTGGTGAAACGGGCACCGAGGACGTCGAAGCGCGTCTTGAAGCGATAGTCGATCTTGCCGAGCAGGCCCATGATCGCGATGGACGAGGTGCCCTGTTCGGCGTCGGATTCGGCCATTTCCGCGAGCTGGTGCTGATCGCAGGGAATCCCGTAGTGCTCGAAAAGACGCTGCACGGAGGCGACCACGCAATAGCCCTTGGGTCCCTGATCGACCATGGGGATGTCCTTGATCCAAACATCGCCGCCTTGGCGGGTCACGAAATCGGAGAGATCCGACTTGCGGACGCGGCTGCCGTTTCCGGAGCGGACCGAGTTGGCGATCGGGCCGGTGGCGCGTGTGGGTGCCACCCGTAGACGTAGGAACTCCAGTGTGCCCTGATCCGCCTCCGGATTGCGTTCGAGTACGGCCATGCTTTGGCGGTCGCTCCAGCTCCAGCCCTCGGTCAGCAGCCCTTGGCGGGCATCCGGCTCGCGGGCCATCGGCCGACCTTCGATCAGCGAGCCCATGTGTTGACCGGTGCTGATGAAGCGGTCTTCGAACTCCGAAGCGGTGACGTCCTTGCTATCGGCCCGGTTGTAAATGCTGATGCTGACCCCGCTGATCGCGCCATCGGCGAAATCCACGGTGACTTCCTCACACGCCACCTTGCCATCGAAGAGGTCGAACACGACGGGGGTTTCGCCGAAGGCGGGCTTCATGAACACCGCGCGATCCCGGTTCTTCGTCAGCCAGGCGAAACAGAAAGGATTGCCGTTTTTGTCGCCACTCTTCGCTCCGGGACGGGCGAAGGTTTTTTCAAACTGATCCTGATTGATCGAGAACGCGGCGGGAATTTCCAGCAGGGGGTCGAAGTGAACCCGGACACCGCTATCATCCGATTCGACTTGGGAAAAACCGAGTGTGGTTCCGAGGGTGAGGACGAGCAGGCATCGCATGACGGCACGAGCTTGGCACGATCGCGTCCGGTCTCCAAGGATCGATCACCTTGGGGATTTTCGCGGAATCAGCCCAGAAGCCAGAGGAGCGGCTTCGGGAAAACCCCGAAAACCAGGATGGCGACGCCGAGCGTGATCACGACCGTGCGGCTGATGACCGGCAGTGCGATGGCAGCGGATTTCTCCGGAGCGTCCACCCACCAGATCGCGCGGATGAGCTTGAAATAGTAATAGAAACCGGCCGCGGCGCCGATCGTGGCGGCGGCGACGCACCACCAGAGCCCCTGATTCACGGCGAGGGAGAAGACGAAGAACTTGCCCCAGAAGCCAACGGTGAGCGGCACGCCCGCCATGGCGGCCATGATGATCGTCAGCGTGTGCGCGAGCAGCGGTGAACGCTGGCCGAGACCATTGAAGGCGTCGATTTCCTCGGATCCGCTCTGAATCCGAACCTGCGCGAGGATGAAGAACGCCGCCAGCGTCATGATGAGGTAAGTGGCGAGGTAGAAACCGACCGTTTTGATCGAACCGGGATCGGTCGCGGATTCGCCGCCCCAAGCGGCGAGCGCGAGGACCAGGAAGCCGGCATGGGCGATCGATGAATAGGCCAGCAGGCGCTTGAAATTCGATTGGGCGATGGCGGCAAGATTGCCGACCAGCAAGGTGGCGCCCGCAATGAGGGCGAGCATCAGAAGAACCTGGGCGGCGACCGGTGAGCCGGGTTGCAGGAAGGGTTCGAGGAAACGGATGAGCAGCACGAAGCCGGCGGCCTTCGAGCCAACGGAAAGGAAGGCGGTGGTGGGGGTTGGCGCGCCTTGGTAGACGTCGGGGATCCAGACCTGCATCGGCACGGCGCCGATCTTGAAGGCGAGGGCGACGAGAACGAGTCCGATGCCCAGAAGGAGGGCGGGGCTCGCGGTGGTCATGCCGACAAGGGTTTCCCGGGTTTCTGGCGTGGTTGAGGTGATCGCGGCAGGGGTGCCAATGGCTCCCTCAATCGGGGCGAGCTGGGCGTTGTCCACCAGTGCGCGGCCGATTTCATTGAGATTCATCGTGCCTGTGGCTCCGTAGATCCAGGCGATGCCGTAAACGAGGAAGCCGGTGCTGAGCGCGCCGAGGATGAGGTATTTCACGCCGGCCTCAAGCGAACCGGAGTTGCGGCGGAGATAGGCGACCAGAACATAGAAAGTGACGGTGACCAGTTCAAGGGCGACGAACGCTCCGGCGAGGTCCTTGGCGGACGCCATCCACATCATGCCGGCACAGGCGAAGACGGGCAGGACGTAGTATTCCCCGGTGGCCGCTTCACTTTCCGGATGGTCGGTGAAACGAGCGAGGATCGAGCGGTAATCGAGCGCGAGCAGGACGACCAGCGCAGTGGTGACGAGCGCGAAACCCTTGTAAAAGCGGGCGGTGGCGTCGAATTCATAGAGATTCCAGAGCTGCCAGGTATCCCAGGTGGCATCGGGCGAAGCCTTGTCGGGACCGATGGCGAACAGGTTGAGGATGAAGATGAATCCCAGTCCAAATACGGCAAAGATGCCGATGTGGCGCTTGGTGTGCGCGGGGCCGAACGCTTCGAGCATCAGGAGCACGATACCGAGCGTGACGGTGAGGGCTTCGAGGTAGTAGGCGGGCATGGGAAAATAAGTCTTACTGGTCCTATGGGTCCTATTTCAGGAGGCTCAGAAGCAGATTGGGGAAAATACCGACGGCGAGCAGCACGGCGGCGAGTAGCAGAGCGGGCGCGCGCTCGGCGAGCGTGAGGTCGCTGGCTCCTTCGGTGGTCGACCGGGTGGGCCCTTGGAAGGTGTTGCGGAAGGCGCGGAGGCCGTAAACGGCGCTGATGACCACGCCCCAGATGGCCAGGATGCAGGTGATCTGTACCGGACCGAGCCCGACGGCCGCGTCATAGTTGCGGAAGGAGGAAATGAAGACCATGACCTCGCCAGCGAAGTTGGCGAGGCCGGGCAGGCCGATGCTGGCCATGGTGACCAGCCCGAAGAGGAACGCGAGGCCGGGAGCCGGCTTGGCGAGACCGCCGAGGTCGGCGAGGTCGAGCGAACCGGTGCGGCGCTCGATGCGGTCGGCGAGGCCGAAGCTCATGGCGATCGAGATGCCGTGCGCGAACATCAGGAGCACGGCCGCGGGCAGGGCGAGATCATTTTCCGGCGAAGCCGCGAGTGCTGCGATGGCCAGGAAGATGTAGCCCATGTGCATCACCGAGGAGTTGCCAAGCAGGGTGTCGAGGCGCTTCTGGTTGATGGTCACGAAGCCGACCCAGAGGATGTTGCCGAGGAGCAGCACGCAGAGCGGGGTGAGCCAGGCGTTCATGCCCTCGGGCACCAGCGGGATGGCGAGGCGCAGGAGACCGTAGAGGCCGAACTTTTTCAGCACGCCGGCGTGGAGCATGGCGGTGGGTGCCGGGGCGCTGGCGTAGGCGGGCGCGGCCCAGGAGTGGAAAGGGAAGAGCGAGACGAGGACGCCGAAGCCGACGATCAGCAGAGCGGCGATGCCCTTCTGTGCGGCGGGATCGACAGGGCCGTTTTCGAGCATCTGGGGAATACTGAAAGTGCCGGCGAGATTGGCGAGCCAGAGGAGACCGGCGAGCAGGACGAGGGATCCGAAGCCGAGATAGACGGTGATTTTCCAGGCGATCGTCCGGCGGTCGCCGCGACCCATCATGCCAATCATGAGGAAGGTCGGGATCAGGGCGAGCTCGTGAAAAGCGTAGAAGAAGAACAGGTCGGTGGCGACGAATGCTCCGATCGCGCCGGCAGCGATGAGCAGCGATGAAACGTAGTAGAGCTTTTCACGCCCCTCAGGGGCCTTGCCGGAAAGCACGGCGGCCATCGTCACGATAACCGCGAGCAGCAGCATCACGACGCTCATGCCGTCATCGTAGAGGCCGAGCGAAAGGTGGATCGCCGGGGTTTCGACGACCGCCAGCGAAAAGTTCCAGAATCCGGCATCGGCCGTGAACGCGGCGGCGATGCCGAGGGCGAGGTTGATGCCGGCGGCGGTGAGGGCGGCGAGCCGGGGCTGCGTGCCGCCAAGGATCGCGAAGGCCGCGAGGATCGGGATGAGGACGAGGGCGAGAAGCATGGGAAAACCGGGCGCTTAGTTCCAGAAAGCGGTGAAATAAATGACGAGCACCACACCGATTCCGAGCAGGAAGGCGTAGCCTTGGAGGTTGCCGCCCTGGGCGCGGCGGAACAGGTTGCCGAACGATTGCGAGAGGCGGGTGGAGCCACCAACCAGCAGGCCGCTGATCACCCATTCGTCGAAAAAGTGGACCACGGCGGCGAGTCCGTCCTGCAGCACGCGGACGATGCCTTTCTCGTAGAAGGCGTCGATGTAGAAGCGGTTCTTGAGCAAAGGAAGGCTGATCGGGTCCCTGTCCTTTCCGGAGTAGAGGATGAAGCCGAGGACGAGACCCGCGACGAGGGCGGCGATCGAGGCTCCGAGGATGATCATGTGGCCCTCGGCGTGCTCGCCGTGATGGAGTGCGCGGGGATCGATGGCGTTGAGCGGTCCGGTCAGCCAAGCCGAACCGAGGGCCATGGCGGCGAGGACCACCAGCGGGACCCACATCAGCAGACCCACCTCCTTGGCGTGATCGGCTCCGTGCTCCCGCGGTTTTCCAAGGAAGGCGACCACGAAGGCGCGGGTCATGTAGAAGGTGGTGAGGAAGGCGACGAAAACCGCGATGCCGAACAGGATCTTGTTGTTCTGATAGGCGGCGGCGAGGATCTCCTCCTTGGAGTAGAAGCCGGAGGTCACGAAGGGCACGGCGATGAGCGCCGCGGTGCCGATGGCGAAGGTGATGCCGGTGATGGGCATCTTCTTCAGCAGGCCGCCCATTTTCCAAATGTCCTGCTCGTGGTGGCAGGCGTAGATGACCGCACCGGAGCCGAGGAAAAGGAGCGCCTTGAACCAGGCGTGAGTGAAGAGGTGAAACATTCCGGCGTCGCCGCCACCAAGGCCCACGGCCATGACCATGTAACCGAGCTGCGAGAGGGTGGAGTAAGCCAACACGCGCTTTATGTCGTTCTGCTGCGTGGCCATCAGCGCGGCGCAAAGCGAGGTGAAGCCGCCGACCCAGGCGATGGTGGTCCCGGCGATGCCGGCGAAGGCTTCGGGGCCGAGCTCCACCTGCACGCGGAAGAGCATGTAAACGCCGGCGGCGACCATGGTTGCGGCGTGGATAAGCGCGGAGACCGGCGTCGGGCCTTCCATCGCGTCGGGCAGCCAGACGTGGAGCGGCATTTGGGCGGACTTCCCGACCGCGCCGCAGAAGACACAGAGGACCGCGGTGGCGACCAGGCCGCCGACGGTGCCGGGATGGGCGGCGGCAAAGGTCGCGAGGCCGGACTCCATTTCGTCGAAGACAAAAGTGCCGGTGAGCCCGAAGATCAGCAGGATGCCGACAATGAAGCCGAAGTCACCGATGCGGTTCACCATGAAGGCTTTGTTGGCGGCGTCAGCGGCGGAGTCCTTCTGATACCAGTGACCGATCAGGAGGTAGGAGGAAAGACCGACCAGCTCCCAAAAAATGAAGGTCATGATGAAATTTCCGGCGAGGACGATGCCGGTCATCGAGAACATGAAGAGCGAAAGGCCGGTGAAATAACGGGCCTTGGCGGCGTCGTCGGCCATGTAGGCCAGGGAGAAGATGTGGACCAGAGTGCCGATACCGGTGACCACGATCATCATGCCGGTGGAAAGCGGATCGAGCTTCAGGTGGATCGGCAGGGAGAAGTCGCCGATGTTGATCCAGTTGAAAGCGGCCGTGGTTTCGTCCTTTTCGAGAAGGAGGAAGGAAATGATCAGCGTCGCGGCCACCGATGCCACGGAAAGCATCGAAGCCAGGAAGGCGTTTCGCTTCAGGTAAAGCTGGTTCACCGCTGCGGCGCAGAGGGGAAGGAGAAGGAGAAGCCAGGGCATGGAAGACGGATGTTAGGTCGGAAATGGAGAGATCTCTTCGAGGGCGAGATTCAGTCCCTGAGGGTCGTCAGATCGTCGGTGTGGATCGTCTGCCGGGCGCGATAGAGGGCGACGATGATGGCGAGGCCGACGGCCACCTCGGCGGCGGCGACGGTGATGACGAAGAACACGAGCATTTGGCCGTGGTAGTCAGGGAGGCCGTTGGACCCGTTGAAACGCGAGAAGGCAACCAGCGTCAGGTTCGCGGCGCTGAGCATCAGCTCAAGGCACATGAAGACGACGATGATGTTTCGGCGGAGCACCACTCCGGCCAGGCCGATGGCGAAAAGGAGGCCGGAGACGAGAAGATAGGAATGCAGACTGGCCATGGCTCAGGTGGACTGGCGTTTGGAAAGGACGACCACGCCGACGGTGGCGACGAGGAGCAGGACGCCGATGATCTGCAGCGGCAGGTTGTACTGCGTGAACGCGATCTGGCCAACGAGGTTGACGTCGGGCAGATGCCCGGCGGCGAGTTTCTCGGAAAGTCCGGGGCTTGAGGTCTCGAAATGCTCCGCGGCCGCCACGAGATCAAGCGGCTGGGAGGCCTTGTCCTCCGAACTCCCGAGGATTCCGAGGAGCTGGATGGTGAAAGCGAGCACGATGCCCAGCCCGCCGATCGCCGGAATGAGTTTGGGTGTTCGCTTCTGCTCCGTTTTCAAATCCAGGAGCATGATGATGAAGATGAACAGCACCATGATCGCGCCGGCATAGACGAGGATCTGGATGATCCCCACGAAGAAGGCGTTCAAGCCGATGAAGAGCCCGGCAAGGCCGACGAAGGAAACGACCATCGACAGCGCCGAAGCGACCGGATTCGGCAGGGCGATCACCGCGAGTCCGCCAAGCAGCATCAGAATCGCAAAGATCCAGAAAAGAGTTAGAGGCATCGGAAAGTTTGCTGGTGTCTAGTTTTCGGTTTCAGCGGTAGCCGGAGAATCTCCAGTGCCGGTCGCAGGTGCCCCTGAAACCGAACACTGAAAACGAATCAACTCATTTCAACTCGTTCCACTTGTTGACGAGCCCGACGCGGACGCCGCCGATCTCGTAGAGTTTCTTCTTGTCGTGAACCATTTCCGCACGGCTGCCGCCGGTAATGAGGTAGTCCTTGCGGAGGAAGATCGCCTGCTCGGGACAGACTTCCTCGCACATGCCGCAGTAGATGCAGCGGATCATGTCGATATCGAACTCCTTGGGGCGCTTCTCAACCTTGGCCCAGGGGTCGTCGTTGGGGATCTCGCCGGGTTCGATGCGGATCGCCTTCGGCGGGCAGATGAACTCGCAGAGCTGGCAGGAAACGCAGCGCTCGCGGCCTTGCTCGTCGGTCACCAGAGCGGGCGCGCCGCGGTAGTATTCCGGCATCTGGTCGTCCCAACGCTGCTCGGGAAACTGCATCGTCGCACCGAGACCGGAGGACTTCAGCGTGTCGGCCCCGCGGGTTTTTCCGCGAAGCGAGTCGAAGGCGTGCTTCATCGTGATGAAGAAGCCTTTGACGATGGCTCCGAGGTAGAGCTTTTCGCCTGTGGCGAGGTCGGGGCGTTTGACTTTGATGACTGCCATCGGGTGGGAAGGGGATCAATTGGAGCCGAGCAGGCCGTAGTTCGGCTTCGACTTGAATTCGGACGAGCGCAGGGCCCAGATAAGGCCAGCGGTAACCGCGGCGAGCACCACCAGGCCGACGACGGTGATCACGGAGCCTAGTTGCGGCGCGGCGATCACGAGGGCGGCGAGGAAGACGTTGATCAGTGCGGCTTCGAAGAAAATCACCCACCCGAGGCGCATCAGCTGATCGTAGCGGAAACGCGGCACGGTCCAGCGGACGAGAATGAAGAACAGGATGAAGGCCACCAGTTTCGTCATGAAGACACCGAGGTGGATCAGACCGCCGATCTTGAAACCACCGATGGCGAAGTTCGAGATGTTGTCATCGAACCCGAATCCGAGCGACCAGCCGCCGAGGAAAAGCGTCACGATGAGTGCCGAGCCGATCACCATGGCAGCGTATTCGCCCATGAAAAACATGGCGAACTTCATCGAGGAATACTCGGTGTGATAGCCACCCACGAGTTCGGTTTCGCACTCCGGCAGGTCGAAGGGCATCCGGTTGGTTTCGGCGAAGATCGAGACGGTGAAGATCACAAAGGCGATGAACGCCGGGATCCAGAAAAGCAGCTTTGAGCTGAGAGTGTGCTCCGCGTCGTTCCCCCAGAATGGCAGCAGCAGCCAGCCGTGCTCGGCTTGTTGCTGGACGATATTCGAGAGGTTGAGGTCGCCGTAGTAGAGCAGCACCGGAATGATCGAGAGGCCGAGCGCGATTTCGTAAGAGATCATTTGGGCCGTCGCGCGGACGCCACCGACGAAGGGATACTTCGAGTTCGACGACCACCCGGCGAGGGTGATGCCGTAAACGGAGAGCGAGGCGATCGCGAAAACGAACAGCGGACCGACGTCGAGATCGGCGATGACCAGCTTCACCTCTTCGCCCGAGAAGCCGATCGGCGAGCCGAAGGGAATCACGCACACGGTGATCAATGAGGGCACGACGACCAGTGCGGGAGCCAGCCAGTAGAAAGCCTTGCGGACGTTCGAGGGGGTGAAGTCCTCCTTGAGAAAGAGCTTCAAGCCATCGGCCATCGGCTGGACGAGACCGAAGAGGTGGAAATCCTTCTTCGCGCCGAAGAGCGTCAGTGGAATACCGACGCGGTTCGGGCCGACGCGGTCCTGGATGATGGCGGAAAAGCGGCGCTCGAAATAAACCGAGACCGGCACCAGCGGCAGGACGACCATGAAGGTGAGCCCGATGACCTTGGCGGCGATGATCGCGAGTTGGATGAGGAAATCCATGGAATCAGAGAAGCAGAGAGAAGGAATCAGCCGACGATTTCACCCGCGGCCTTGCGGGCCTTTTCGTTTTCGAGCAGCGGAATGGTGACGCCGGTTTCGGTGACGGGGACACCGAGATCGCCGATCTTGGAGAGGGTCATTTCGGCGAATTCGGGCACGCCGGCGGCCATGTCCTTGAACACGTCCTCGATGAGGAAGGGACCGGTCGCGCTGGAGAGGTCGCGGAGGATCTCCCAGTCGTCGCGTGCTTCGGCCGGCGGTTCGACCGCGCGGTTGAGGCGTTGGAGGCGACCCGTGACGTTGACCATCGAGCCGCGCTTTTCGGCGAAAGCCGCGCCCGGCAGGACGACGTGGCTGGCCTCGGCGGTCGGGCCGGCAAGGAGCTGGACGGAAGCGAGAAACTCCACCTTGCCGAGATCCTCCTTGGTGAAGCCGGCCTCCGCGGTAAGGTCTTCGCCAAATACGAGCAAGGCTTTGATCGAGCCGCTGCGGACGCCATGGACGATCGATGCGAGGCGGAAAGCGGTGTCCTCGCGCCGCCAAACGAGCTTGGCACCGGTGCTGTTCGGATTGCGGTCGGCGGAGATCAGTTTGCCGTCGCTTTCGCCCATGCGGGGCACCGTGGTGACCTGCTCGATGCCGTGCTGGTGGGCCAGCTTCATCGCCATGTGCAGCTCTTCGTTGGTCATTCGCGCGGAGGCGACGATCGCCACCTGCTCGGCGGGGTAGCTGGCGAGGCCTTCGCGGACGACCGCCAGCGCCTGATCCCACTCGGCGGGCTGGTGTTTTCCATCGAGCTTGATGAGCGGCTGGGTGAGCCGCTCCGGCGAATCGATGTAGTGGAAATTCAGGCGGTGGGAATCCGGCAGCCAGCAGGAGTTGACGTCGTCGTTCTGACGTGGGGTGATGCGATAGACCGTGTTGCCGCGGGTCCAGACGATGATGTTCGCGCCGGTGCCGCAATTGACGTCGATGGTCTTGGTCTCCTTGAGGAACCAGACCCGCATCTCGAAACGGAAATCGTTGCTGGTCAGAGCTCCGACCGGGCAGATGTCGGCGGTGTTCAGCGAGTAGTTCGAGTCGAGCTTGCGACCCGGGTGGACCGTCAGCGTGGTGTAGGTGCCACGCTGGGTGAAGCCGAGGACCGGATCGTCCGCGACCTCGTCCATGAAGCGGATGCAGCGGCTGCACATGATGCAGCGCTCGTCGTCGAGCCGGATGCGCGGGCCGATATCGACGTTCTTCGGCTTCTTGACCTTCATGTCGACGAAGCGCGAAACGCCGCGTCCGTAGCCGACGGAGTGTTCCTGCAAGCGGCATTCGCCGGCCTGGTCGCAGATCGGGCAATCCAGCGGGTGATTGATGAGCAGGAACTCCATCACGCCCTCGCGGACTTTTTCCACCAGCTCGCCGTGGGTGCGGATGCCCATGTTTTCCCCGACGGTGTTGGCACAGGCGATGACCGGACGGGGCATCCAGCCGATTTCCTGGTAGCCTTCCTCGTTGTAAACGGGGTCCTGACCGGGAGCGGGTCGCGGCGGCATCCCCATCTGGACGAGGCACATGCGGCAGTTGCCCGGCGAGGAAAGCTTCGGGTGGTAGCAGTAGTGCGGGACATCGACGCCGAACTGCCGGCAGGCCTCGATCATCCGCGTGCCCTTCGGGACCTGGCGCCAGATGCCGTCGATCTGCACGTTGACCATGCCCTTTTCGGCGGCAAGATCCTTGGGAAGGCGGGCTTCTGCGGTGGATGCGGAATCGCTCATGTCTATGCGAGGAAACGTGCGTTCAGCACGGCCGGGAGGCGGCGCGGCGGGAATATGGAAACCGCCCCTGCCAGCGGCAAGCGCACTTTGTGAAAAGTTTCACAAACTCGGGCCGCAGGCGAGGACGCAGGGCCGGGACACGCACAAATATGCGGAACCCAGCCGATTTCCCGAGATTCAGGCCCGGCTCATGTAGGAGCCGTCGTCGGTCTTGATGAGGAGGCGCTCACCGGGGTTGATGAAAAGCGGCGCTTGCACGACGAGGCCGGTCTCCATGGTGACGGTCTTGTTCGAATTGTTGGCGGAGTCGCCCTTGATGCCCTCGGGCGCCTCGGCGACGATCATTTCCATGGAAGGCGGAAGCTCGATGTCCGCCACCACGCCATCCGCGAAAAGCAGGGTGTAGATCTGACCCTCGATGAGGTAATCCTTCACCAGATCGATGATCTCCTCCGGGACCACGACGTCATCGTAGGTTTCATTGTGGAGGAAGTGATGGCCGGCCGAGTCCTTGTAGGAATACTCGTGAGCGATGCGCTCGAGCATCACGCCTTCCAGCGAGTCGTTCGAGGTCAGGCGCAGGTTGGAAACCTTCTTGGTGGCCACACTGCGGATCGACATCTGCACGTAGGACGCCATGCGTGGCGGGGTCTTGAGCTCGTGGGAGATCACGACGCAAACGTCGCCATTGTGACGGACCGCGTGACCGCGGCGGAGATTGATGACAGGAGTGCTGGCCATGTTGCGGAGCGGGATAGGCGGCGACCCGGCCGATGGCAAGGATGGAGTAGGGGCATGAAACGGGAACACGCACCTCCGCTCGCTCGTGGACTACCGCCGGAGCGTGCCGCGGACGCAGACCGGTGATCAGGCAGCCGCCGGGGTGCCGTGACGAACGAGAAACTCGTCGGCCAGTGAAAGGTAACTGGTCGCACCGGCGCCGGATGGGTCGTGCTCAAGGATGGTCCGGGCGTGGCTCGGAGCCTCGCTGATGCGGACCGTGCGCGGGATGACGGTGCGGTAGAGCTCCTCGGGGAAATAGTTCTTCACCTCCTCAATGACCTGGCGGGAAAGATTCGTCCGGTTGTCGAACATCGTCATCACGATGCCTTCGATCCGCAGATCAGGACTGGCACCGCTCTGGCGGATTTCGTCGATGACCCGGACGATTTTTGCGAGCCCCTCAAGGCCGTACCATTCGCATTGCAAGGGCACCATCACTTCATCGGCCGCAGCCAGGGCGGAGGTCATCAGCACGCCGAGCGAGGGCGGAGTGTCGAGGATACAGTAGTCAAAAAGGTCGTTCGGTTTCAGCCCCTGCAGGATGCCGCGCAGGCGGGTGAGGTGGTCATCGCTGCGGGCGAGCTCGATTTCCACCCCGGCGAGATCCATGTGCGATGGGATCATCCACAGCCGCTCGCGGCCGGTCTCGCGGATGGTCTGCCGCACGTCGTGATCACCGATCAGCGAAGGATACACCGTGTCCTCGCCCTCGCATTCGATGCCGAGTCCGCTGGTGGTGTTCGCCTGCGGGTCGAGGTCGATGAGCAGCACGCGCTGGCCGCGGGCGGCGAGTGCGGCGGAGAGGTTCAGCGCGGTGGTGGTTTTACCCACGCCACCTTTTTGGTTTCCGACGGCAACGACCTTCATTTCTTCAGCGGGCGGCAGCATTCCGATCCGCGGGCGGGGTGGCAAACAAAACCGGGACCGATCTCCAAATCATGCCGCGGTGGTTTTGCTGGCCACCGCCTCCCGGGCATGGCGAAACAACCGGCGTGCGCGAGTGGACGAAAGACCGGATCCGCAAGGAGGCGGCGTGGCAGATCTTCAAGGAAGGCGAGCGGCTGGTGGAAAGCGGCGCGGTGCCCGAGGTGAGCTGCCGCAACGGCATCGTCTCCGGCCTCTTCGTTCAGGGCAAACAACGCATCCGGACGGTTGTCCGGACCGCGGGGGTGTTGGAGGTGGACTGCCAGTGCGCCGAGAATCGCTCCACCGGTGCGGTCTGCCGACACGCGGTGGCTCTGATGCTTTCCCTGCTGAAGGAGAACGATCGGCCGACCGCGCGGACACTACAGCCGGCACCCGCTCCGATTCCGGTTCGTGCCTCCGAGGTCCAGTTCCCACCGAGCTGGCAGAAGGCGCTCGCTACCGGAAGTCTCGCCGTCCGCATCCGCTGGATCGATGGCGAGCCCGACGATGGCGATGTCGCGCTCTGCCGTTGGTGGGGCGCAGCCGGGCAGGGGGATCGCGAGCCGGGCCAGCTCCACCTCAACGGGGAAACCCTCGGCACACTTCTGACCGCCCTGGAGTTCCACACGCGGCTTCATGGACCGGATGGAGAAATCGAAGGCGGAAATATTTTACCGGTGACGCTCACCGAAAGCCGACGCTCCGAGGGTGGGCTTGAGTTGGCGTGGAAACCCGACGGACGCCGATGGATCTCCCTTCCCGGATTCACCGGATGGGTGGTCGGTCGCGGATTTGCACGGATCTCGGCAGACGAAATCGAACCGGAAACCAAGTCGCGGATTCGCGAGCTGCTGGAGACAGGCCGGACGCGGATCCCAGACGAAGCTTTATCCAGCGAACTCCAGCTGTGGCTCGATCTTACCGCCGAGCCGCGTCCGGGATGGCTCGGCACCATCCGGATCGAAGCCCGACCGCCTGCGGTCCGCATCGAGCTGGAAGGATCTCTGAACGCCCTTGATGCCACGGTGCGGGTCGATTCCCCATCAGGGAGCGATTTCTCCAAGCTGATCGTCGAGGAACCAGGCCACCGGGAGAGCTTGCTTCGCGAGCTGCGGGATCCCGGCTTCCAAGAACGGGAAGGGGGCCGCTGGGTCATCCGCGACCCGGCTGCGGCCACCGATTTCCTCGCCAATCGGTTGGAGTCATGGAAGGCGCGCTGGGCCGTGACGATCGGGCCCAAGCTCTGCCACGTCCTGAAGTCGCTCCACGTCATCCGTCCCGTCATCGAGCCAGTGCAGGGCGGGGGGCTTGCCGTCGAGATCTCATACCAAACCGGTGCCGGAAAGCCGGTGCCGCGGGCGAAAGTGCTGGAGCTCATCCGCTCGGGTCGGACCTCGACGAAAACCTCGTCCGGAGCCCAAGTCGTGGTAGCCCGAGAGGTCTACGAGGATTTCGAGCCCCTCGCCGCCGACCTCGGAATCGCAGGCCCGGAGGGCCGAATTCAACTCGATCCGGCGCGACTTCATTGTTTACGTGAATTTCGTGGAAAAAATCACTCTTCCCTCATTTCGAGCGATCTAAGAATTACTCGGCCCGAGCTGAATGGATTCACCCTCCGCGACTACCAGTCGGAAGGCGTCGCTTGGCTGGTGGATCGCTTGAGCATGCTTGGGGGGGCTCTTTTAGCCGATGAAATGGGCCTCGGAAAAACCGTCCAGACCATCGGCGCCATGGCAGCCCTCCGGAAAGCGTCGCCCGGTTGGAAGTCGCTGATCGTGGTGCCCAGCTCCTTGCTCGCGAACTGGGAAGCGGAGCTCGAACGGTTCGCACCGGAGCTGCGGGTGGTGCGCCTCCACGGAGCCGATCGCGACGAGCGGCGCGACCAGGAAGCCGACGTGGTAATCACCAGCTACGGCACTGTTGTGCGCGACCTCGCGTTTCACATCCGCGCCGGCTACTCGTTGATGGTCATGGATGAAGCCGGAGCCATCCGAAACCCTTCCAGTCAGACCTCGAAATCCGTCGCCAAGATCCCCGCAAAGAGCCGGCTCGCCCTCAGCGGAACGCCGGTGGAGAACCGCCTGCTCGACCTCTGGTCCATTTTCCGGGTCGTCGCCCCGGGATATCTTGGCTCAAAAGACGATTTTGCCGCCCGCTACACCGATGGCGGCGCGGAAGCCAGAAGGCTTTCGGCGCGGGTGGCTCCGTTCGTTTTGCGGCGAACCAAGTCCGAGGTCGCCAAGGATTTGCCCGAAAAGTCGGTTTCGGACGTCGTCCTTGAACTCGGACCCGACGAGCGGCGGATCTACCAGGAGATTGCCCAAGCCGGACTGGCACGCATGGAAGCGATGAAGAGCGAGTCCGCCGCCCGGCTGCATCTCCTAACGGTGCTCCTGCGACTCCGGCAACTCTGCCTCAGTCCGAGCCTCCTCAATCCCGACTGGAGCCGCGGACCCAAATCCGAATGGCTCTCGGATTTTCTCCGTGAGCGCGCCGAACAAGGCAAAAAGACGCTCGTTTTCAGTCAATTCGCCGGGTTTTTACGAGAAGCACAAAAAAATATAACCGACGATCACGGAGCAGTATTTCGGCTCGATGGTTCGACCGTGGACCGGGGCGAGCGGGTGAAACGGTTCCAGCAGCAACCTGGGCCGGCGGTGTTTCTGATCAGCCTCAAAGCGGGTGGATACGGACTCAACCTGACCGCCGCCGACGCCGTGGTGCACATGGACCCGTGGTGGAATCCCGCCGCCGAAAGCCAGGCCAACGACCGGGCCCACCGTATCGGCCAAACCTTACCGGTGATGGTTTACCGACTCTTGATCCGTGATTCCGTCGAACAGCGCGTGCGCCGCCTCCAAGACGCCAAACGCGCCCTTATCGAGGGCATCAATGGTGGCGACGCCGGCCAAGGCTGGTTGCAGGAGGACCTGGCGGGCTTGTTGCGGTGAAGCCTTGCCTCGGAAGGTTCGAGGGCGGTTCTCGTAGAGCGTACCCTCCGGCGAAATCGCGACAGGGTTTCTCAGAGACGGCATACGGATGCGCTTCACGGGCGATCAGGGCGCCTTTCTCCCGCGCGGCTCTCATCATCTCGTAGTCCAGCTGCAGCCGCAGCCAGAATCCTTGAGAGGTCCCGAAATAACGACTCAGGCGCAGATCGTGTTCCGGCGTGCACCGACGACGGCCCTTCTTCATGTCGGTCAGGTGAGGGGAGGGGATGCCGGTTTGGCGAGCGACTTCCGCCTGAGAAACCGCCCACTCCTCAAGAGTCTCCCGCAACGTCTCCGCGAAGAAGTTCACCAACGGCAGGAGTTCAGAGTCTTCTTTCTTCATTCGCCCAGCCTTTCCCGCGCCCGGGCGTCCATTCGAACCGGGATCGTGTCGATGGGAGCCATCACGCCTTCAGGCGTGCGCACCACATTCGCAGGCCGAAGGTCGAAGACCGCTACATCATCCCGGGCGAATGCCAGCGAATCCTCATACCCGATCGAAAAACGGTCCGGCAGCTGCCGAAAGCCAAGCCTATCCACCATCATGGTCACGATTTCCTCCCGAGTGGCAGCTTCTCCTGCAAGGTGCGGCTGACGGGTCAAAATTCGCGGGCGTGTGCGCTCACCGGCAACTCCGACGAATGAAACCAAGTCCGCGAATAGCTCGTTGTGAAGCTCCATCCGTTCCAGGTATTCAAGAGGAAGTGCCGGCACAAGGGAGGGTGAGCCAAGCTCGAACGAAACCGCATACCCGGCAGCCGCGGGCTTGGTGAATTTGAGCCAAGACGCCTCGTCCTCGATGAAAATCAAATCGTGCTCCCTGCCGCCTTCTTTCAGCGGTTGGAGGCCTTCGAAGAAGCATCCTGCTTCTTCCGCCCAGCGAACGAGCCGGCGGAAACTTTCATCGTAAATGGACCATCCGTCGATTTCGCCATGCGGTCCACCTGGGCGTAGGCGTTCGCCGAGGTTGTGACGGGCCTCGACGAGCGAACGGTCGCGATTCGGGTCAGGTAGGCGCTCTCCTTCATTCAACTGCCGAGAAAATAGGGCAGGCCCAGCGCGTGCGCCAGCAATAATCCGCCCTGCGCAAAATGTCATCCACGACTCGCCCCTAAAAGAACGACCTGTCGACGCGGACAACCACGTAGGCGTTGCTGAAGGTTCGTGGATCTGAAGAAGATGTCCACGAGAGGCGAGAAGCTTTCTGAGCTGATTGCAGTTCTGCCTGAAAGAACGAAGGAATTTTAGATTCCGCATTACATACATTGTAACAAGTATTCCAACGGCTGCGGAAGAAACGCGGATGCCCGGCCTTCTTACCGCGGCACCAGCTTCGCGGCGGTTTGCGGATCCAGATTGAAGCCGCCGGTTTCGAAGTCCTTCACGGGCTCTCCTTCCTGAGCGATGCGCTCGAACGCGATGACCGGTTTGGTGCCCTCGATCTCCGACATCAGGTAAACGCGCAGCGCAAACGCCTCCTTGCCGGTCGAGCCCTCCATTGGCTTCACCGTGTAAACGATTTCATTCCGTCCATCGACGGCACCGCCGAGCACCACCTCGGCCTCCTTGGTGTTGGCGAAGCGATGGCGGCTGACTCGGTTGATCTGGACGTTCACCTCGCGCCCCGGACAGAAGGCATAGACCTTGGCGATGTATTTCGCCGCATTCACGGCCATCGGCACTGGCGGCACGGTGCCCGGGGCGCGGGCTTCGGGGATGTCGTTGAGGTAGCTGTAATCGCCCGCCTCCAGCTCTTTCCGCACGGCGGGCAGCTCGGCGAGGTTCACGAAATCCGCCCGGTCGTAGAGCCAGCGGCCACCGCTATTTACGAAGGACAATGCGAGGAGGTTGTTCGTCGGGTTTCCATCGATGCCGAAATTCACAGGGCCGAACCAGACGCCTTTGGCGGTCGCTCCGGCTTGGGAAAGATGGATCAGCTTCAATTTCTCAAGGCTCGGCGGCGGCACCGGCACCTCGAAAATGGCGGTTGGAAACGGTCGCTTCTCGGAAACGATGCGGTTTTTCACCTCCATCTGCCGGTGCGGTGCGGTGAGCGCCTGCCACTGGCGCGCATCCTTGCGGACAAAGGCATTGCGCCAGCCGTGGTAGACCTTGGCCAGCTTAGCACCCAGTTCAGCGTCAGGCGCTTGCGCCTGCGCCACGCCGGAGCTGAGAGCGAGGAACGCGCCGACGATGAGAGTTTTGCAGCGATTCATTGGTGAAAACAGTTGGATAAGTGCCTACGGGAAACAACACTCCTTTTTCTGCACCTGCATGAGCGTTTTATTCCGAGTCCCCCCGATCGGCCAGGCACGACAAAAGGAGATGATGAAGTCCGCGGTGGAATTTGCCTACCGCGAGACCGACCAAGGCCCCCTGAGTGTTCACTTTTTCCTCCCCGAGGACTACCAGGAAGGCGACGACCGGACGGTGGTGGTATTTTTCCACGGTGGTTTCTGGGATTCCCCGATGATCACCCAGTTCGTGCCCCAGTGCCTGCATTTTGCCTCCCGCGGCGCGGTGGCGGTGGTGGTGGAAACGCGGCTGCAATCGGTCCACGGAAGCGGCCCGCTGGAGGCGATCGAGGATGTGGACGCGTTCTTCGGCTGGTTGCGTGAAAAGGCGGCAGAGGTTCGGATGCAGCTCGATCGCGTGGTCATTGGCGGGACCGCCGGTGGTGCTTTCCTGGCCCTCGACCAAGCCCTGCGGCCCATCGGCAAGGAACCCGATCCGGTCCGGATTGATTTCAAGGCGCTGTTGCTGTTCAGCGCGTTGGTCAACACCACCGCTCCTGAAATCGCCGCCCGTTTCCCCGACGCCTCTTCGGCGAAAAAAGTCAGTCCGCTGAAGCGTCCGCGGCGTCACGCGCCGCCGATGATGTTCTTCCACGGCCGGCGCGACCGCCTGACGCCGGTGACGGACGTGCAGAAGTTCTGCCGGAAAATGAGATGGCGGAAGAACCGGGTGGAGCTCGTGGACTACGACAAGGCCGAGCATTCGTTCTTCAATTTCAACGTCTCCGAGTTCTATTACGAGCTCACGATCAAGGCCGCCGACCATTTCCTGGTCGACCTCGGCCTGCTTGAGCCGGATCCTTTCGACGACGTGGCTTGAAGCCGCGGGCCGGGCTGGGTTTCGCGTCCGCTCCGGGGTACAATTCCTGCTTGGCAGGCATCCCGCCCTGCCGTTTATTCCCCGCCCCGCTCCGGTCAGGAAAAACCCGTCGGTTTCCGCCCGTCCGGCCCGGTATTCCGAGGGCTTATCCCGAGATTTTTGAAATGAACCGCTTCTATCACTCGTCCACCCCGTCCGTTCCCGGTTCCCTCCACACGTTGCGCGAAGAGCACGACAACTGCGGCATGGGGGCCATCGCGAACCTCAACGGCGAGCGCAGCTACAAGGTCCTCGACTACGCCCTCACCTCGGTCAGCTGCATGACCCACCGCGGCGCGGTCGACGCCGACATGAAGACGGGCGATGGCTCGGGCATCTTGTCGCAGATCCCCTACCCGATTTTCGAAAAGGCGGCCAAGGCGCTCGGAGCGGAAGTGCCCGGCGAGGAGATCGCCGTGGGTGTGTTCTTTTTCCCGGCCGATAAGACCGTGACGGACGCACTCCGCACGAAGGCGGAGACCGCGGTGAAGGATCGCGGCATCGAGATCATCGGCTGGCGCGTGGTGCCGGTGAACCCCGACGCACTCGGCGAACTCGCGCGTGCCACCCAGCCTTACATCGAGCACCTGCTGCTGCGCCGCCCGGCGGACACCGATCCCGAGACTTTCGAGCGCCAGCTTTTCCTCGTTCGTCGCCGGATCGAGCTGGCAACCCGTGAGGTGAAGGACTTCTACATCCCCACCCTCTCCTGCCGGCTTATTTCCTACAAGGGTCTCGCGATGCCGGAAGCGCTCAAGGGCTTCTACGATGACCTTCGTAGTCCGGATTTCCAAACGGCGATCGCGCTCTACCACCAGCGTTTCTCGACCAACACCTTCCCGGCCTGGCCGCTCGGTCAGCCGTTCCGGATGCTCGCCCACAATGGCGAGATCAACACGGTCGAGGGCAACCGCAACTGGCTGTCCAGCCGCGAGGACTACTTCGAATCCGAGGTCTGGGGCGAGGACATCGAGCTGCTGAAGAATCTCATCCGCGAGGGCGAATCGGACTCGTCCTCACTCGACCACGCGCTGGAGGTGCTGGTGCTTTCCGGCCGCTCGCTGGAGCACGCGATGTGCATGCTGGTGCCGCCGGCCTATCGCAACGACGAGGACATTTCCGACGACCTGCGGGCTTTCTACCAATACATCCGCTCGTTCTCCGAGCCCTGGGACGGCCCGGCGGGTCTCGTTTACACCGATGGCGTGAAGCTCTGCGCCTCGCTCGACCGCAACGGCCTTCGTCCCTCGCGCTTCAAGCTGACCGAGGACGGCCTGCTTTACATCGGTTCGGAAGCCGGCGCGGTGGTCATTGATGACAGCATCGTGGTCCGCAAGGGTCGTCTCGGGCCCGGTCAAATGCTTTCGGCAAATACCGCCACGGGTGAGTTCAAGAACGACCGCGAGATCAAGGAGGAGCTCGCCCAGCAGAAGCCGTATCGCCGCTGGATCGATGAGAACCGCCTTGAGCTGCGTCGCTTCGTTTCACCGGAGGCCCATGCGCCGGATGAAGAACCGGACGCGCTTGAGCTTTCCCGCCAACAAGTCGCCCACGGCATCTCGATGGAGGAGCTGGACATGGTGTTTCCTCCGATGATCAAGGGAGCTCAGGAAGCCGTGTATTCGATGGGTGACGACATCCCGCTCGCCGCTCTCTCGACCTACCCGCGGCTGCTCTACACCTACTTCAAGCAGCGTTTCGCCCAGGTCACGAACCCGCCGATCGATCCGATCCGCGAATGGGCCGTGATGACGATTTCGGCCGGCCTCGGCCCCGAGCGCAACTGGCTCGCCGAGACGCCGGAGCACTGCCGCATCGTCAACATCGATGCCGCGATCGTCTTCGAGCACCAGGTCGAGCGCATGAAACACCTCGGCTCGGAAGGTTTCCCCGCGACCGTGCTGGACATCACCTGGGATGCCGCCAGCGGCGTTGCCGGAATGAAGACGCGCCTCGACGAGCTTTGCGGCGAGGCGGAAAAGGCGATCGACGAGGGTTCCAACATCCTGATCCTCTCCGATCGTGGGATTTCCGCGGAGCGGGTGGCGATTCCGTCGATGCTCGCCACCGGCACCATCCACCACCATCTCATCCGCGCCCGCAAGCGTCTCCAGGCTTCGCTGGTTCTGGAGTCCGGCGAAGTGCGCGATACCCATCAAGTCGCCTGCGTGTTCAGCGTCGGTGCCACGGTCGTCTGCCCGTATCTCGGCTTCGCGACGGTGCGTCAGCTGGTGGCGACCAAGAAGATGGGCGAGGACATGACGGCCGAGAAGGCGATGGAGAACTACCGCAAGGCGCTTGAGAAAGGCCTGCTCAAGATCATGTCGAAGATGGGCATTTCCGTGCTCAACTCCTACCAGGGCGCGCAGATTCTCGAAGCCATCGGCATCGGCAAGGACGTCATCGAGGCGTCCTTCAGCGGCATGCACTCGAAGATCGGAGGCATCGGCTTTGCCGAAATCGCCGAGGAATCTCTGATCCGTCACCGTGCGGGCTATACCACCGAGGTGCCGGTCGGTGAGACGCTCGATCTCGGAGACCCCGGCTACAATCGTTTCCGCAAGAGCGGCGAGCGCCACGTGCTGACGACCGAGGTCATCAAGAATTTCCACACCTATGTGAAAAGCGGCAAGCCCGAGGATTACGAGGGCTATGTGAAGGCCAGCCTGGAGAACCAACCGGCCGCCATCAAGGACCTGTTCGAGTTCGTTCCGTCGTCCAGCGGCCCGGTGCCGCTCGACGAGGTTGAGCCGATCGAGGATATCCGCCGTCGTTTCACCACCGCGGCCATGTCACTCGGCGCGCTGTCGCCGGAGGCCCACGAAACGTTGGCCATCGCGATGAACCGCATCGGTGCCAAGTCCGATTCGGGCGAAGGCGGCGAGGACACCAAGCGCTTCGGTCCGTATCCGAACGGCGATCTTGCCCGCTCTTACATCAAGCAGATCGCATCCGGTCGCTTCGGCGTCTCGGCTCACTACCTGGTGAACGCCGACGAGCTGGAAATCAAGATGGCCCAGGGCGCGAAGCCCGGTGAAGGCGGCCAACTCCCCGGCCACAAGGTCAACGCGCTGATCGCCCGCCTGCGCAACACGCAGCCCGGCGTTCAGCTTATTTCACCGCCGCCGCACCACGATATCTATAGTATCGAGGACCTCGCGCAGCTCATCCACGACCTCAAGGAAGTCAATCCCCGCGCCCGCGTGACCGTCAAGCTGGTCGCGGAAACCGGCGTCGGCACCGTTGCCGCCGGGGTCGCCAAGGCCAGCGCCGACAACATCCTCATCTCCGGTCACGATGGTGGCACGGCGGCATCTCCGCTTTCCTCCACCAAGCACGCCGGTGCGCCGTGGGAACTCGGGGTGGCCGAAGCGCAGCAGACGCTGATCATCAACAACCTCCGCAACCGTGTGGTGCTCCGCACCGACGGCGGACTGCGCAACGGCCGCGACATCGTCACCGCGGCGATTCTCGGCGCCGAGCAGTACAACTTCGGCACCATCGCCATGATCGCCATGGGCTGCGTCTACGTGCGCAAGTGCCACCTCAACAACTGCCCGGTCGGCGTCGCCACCACCGATCCGAAGTGGCGCGCAAAATTCAAAGGCACGCCGGAAATGGTCATCAACTTCCTCAACGGCGTCGCCCAGGAGGCCCGCGAAATCATGGCCAAACTCGGCGTGCGCACGCTCGATGAGCTGATCGGCCGCCCTGATTTCCTGCGTCAGCGGGAGATCCCGAATCACCCGAAGGCGAACACACTCGACCTTTCGCCGATTCTCAAGGACGTCGTCCCTCACCTCGCCGAGCAACGCGGCATCGACCCGGCGACCATTTCCCGGATCTGCACGCAGGACCGCAACGATGGCATCTCGAAAACCTCCTTGGATCTTCTGGTTCTCGCCGACCTCAAGCGCGAGCTGGGCGTCGATCCCGACGCCCGGCCGGCTGCGATCGAATACGGCGCGGAGGCCATCGATCAGGCGACCTACGATGCCATCAAAATCCTGCCCGACCGCGAACCGGTCACCCTCAGCTACGGCGTGGTGAATACCGACCGCAACATCGGCACCCGCCTGGCGGGTCGCATTGCCGAGGTGCATGGAAACCACGGTTTCAACGGCCATACCGCGGTGACGCTGAATCTCTCCGGCTCCGCCGGCCAATCGCTCGGCTGTTTCATGGTTTCCGGCATGCGCATCGTTCTCACCGGCGAGGCCAACGACTACGTCGGCAAAGGCATGGCCGGCGGCGAGATTGTCGTCCACCCGCCCGCCAACGCGAAGTTCGAGTTCCACAAGAACTCGATCGCCGGCAATACCTGTCTCTACGGTGCGACCGGCGGCCGAGTCTTCCTCAACGGCCGCGCCGGCGAACGCTTCGGCGTGCGGAACTCCGGTGCGGTGGCGGTCGTCGAAGGCGTGGGTGACCACGGCTGCGAATACATGACCAATGGCACCATCGCCATCCTTGGCCGCACCGGGAAAAACTTCGGTGCCGGCATGTCCGGTGGCACCGCCTACGTTTACGACGTGGACGGCCGGTTCTACTCCCGCGTGAACAACGAGATGGTCGTGGCCCTGCCGATCAAGCGCGAGGCCGATGCGGTGATGATCAAGGCGCTCATCGAGGCTCACGTCGAGGCCACCGGAAGTCCGCACGGCAAGGACCTGCTCGGAAACTGGGACGAAGAGGTCCGCCGTTTCGTCCGCGTCATTCCCAAGGAGCGCGCCGCCCTCGAAGCCGCTGAAGAGCAGCACGAATCGGCTTCCGAGCCGGTTGCCGTCCGTTGATCCGATTCACTCCCCGGGCTTCCGCCGCATTCCGGCGGAAGCCAAAAGGAGCGGCGGGCATCGACCGCCGGACAGGCCGAGATCCGCTCGACCGGCCTCTTCGAGGTTCCCCGACTCCGTCCTCAGGGTTCCACCGCGAGGAACTCCAGCAGCTCTGCCAGCGCCCCGGCCGTGGCGAGCAGGTCCGTGTGTCCGGCCGGGCTACTGCTGATAACGTAGTCGGCAGCGTCCGGCGCGCCGTCCTTCTGGGCGGTCGTCGCAAAACGGAAGCGATCTTCCTTTCCCCGCCATCGCTCCAGATGGCGCGCGGTTTCCGAGCCGGCGACCTCCAACGGCAGCCCGCTCGCATCCTCAAGCCAGACGAGCGTCTCCCCGTCCTTCATTCGGCGCTCCAGGCGGGCGAAGGTCTCGGCGGCCGCATCCGACTTCTGACGCGCATGCGGCAGGAAACAAAACTTCACGGGGCGGGCCGGCTCTTCGCCTGACATCGCCCCAGCGACCGAGAGCAGCATCAGAACCCCCGAGTAATCCCCGGAGTCCTCCTTGAGATCGTAACCGGTCGCCACCCACAGCGCGGGCACTTTCCCAGATCCCAGAGTGAAGATGAGAATCGGCCACCCCCCTTCCCCGGCGCCCGGCAGGCGTTCGACTTCATATCCCGCATTGGCCGGCCCCAGAGTGCCTTCGATCATCGCCGCCATCCGCGTCAGACCGCGTTCTCCTTCCGGGGAGCCCAGATGACGCGGGGTGGCAAAGGTCCGGATCTTTTCGAGATCCGCCGAGAGCGTTTCGCGGGAAACCTCCAGAGCGAACCGATGCCTCTCTTCCGGTTGCTGGGACCGCCCATGCCACTGCCACCAAGCGACCGCGGTGGTGACTACCAGCCCGACCGGAAAGCCCACCAGTAACACCGCCATCCAGCGCTTCGAACGATTCTCCTCCGTCACGCCCCTCCCATCGGTCCGGCACTCCGAAGTGTCCACTGAGAAAACACCATCCCATCCATCGGTAGAATGTCACCCGTCACTCCCGCGAGCCGGCGTCACTGAGGCCTGCAGTGTTCCGCTCATCGATTCAAAATAGGCCCGGCGGGATTCGAACCCGCGACCAAGGGATTATGAGTCCCCTGCTCTAACCGCTGAGCTACAGGCCCTGGAAAAAACCGACGGCTTTCTGGCGCTTTGTCGGAGAGGCAGCAAGAGGAATACGGGACAGAAAAAAGCGGACGAGAACACCCGAAGGCATCCACCATCCGCTCGCACCCCGGTCGTTCTGATTGAACGAGACCCCGGAGGACACTCCTCAAGCCGCGATCTCGTAGTGCTCCGCGATCTGGCGGAAGATACGGTCGCGGCGCTCGCGGGCCTGATCGACGTCGCGGGTTTTCAAGGAAAAACGCAGGCGTTCAGCGGTCGCATCGGGCTTGTGGACGGTGAGGTGGCACCACCAGACGCCGCGATTGTTCCAAAGGTGATGATTGGGGTTATCATGATTCACTCTGAGGGCGAGCTTCGCTTTGCGTTTCATGAGGAGGTCAAGAGCTTCGGGTTTGTTTCCGCATCCTGACCAAACGTCAAAGGGCGCGGCGACTTAGGGATTGGATTCGATCCCCCACAGCCGAACAAGGAAAATCCCGTCTTCGGATGTGCAGCCCTTGACCAATGCCGCGCACCAATTCCGATAGCGGTCAGATCGTCGCCAACGCCGTGACGAATGCCCGCTCGAGTTCCTCGGGATCCTCCTGCCCACAGGAAACCCGGATCAACGATTCAGGCACGCCACAACCCTCCGCCCAATCGCGCTCATGGTAGTGCGCCAGCATCACGTAGGGGGAAACGAGCGTGAAGGCGGTTCCGAAGCTCGGTCCCTTGCAAAGAGGCAGTGCATCGAAAAAGCGCGGGGTCTTCTTAGCCGCCTTGAGTTTGAAGGAGAACATGCCACCGAAGCCGCCCTGCGGCGCTTTCGCCTGGAGGTAGCGCTCCCGCGTGGTGATGCTCGGATGCCACACCGTTTCGACCGCGGGATGCTCATCGAGCAGCGCGACGAGTCGCAGCGCGGATTCGTTGGGCCGCGCCATGCGCTCCTTGAAGTCCTTCATGTTCGCCAGCAACACCTGGGTGTCCCCCACATACAGCGGGGTGCCCGCCGATGCCTCGCGCGCGAGCGACTCGATCAGGTCGGTGGCGAAGGGCGAATCCTCCCGGACCACGGTGGCTCCGCCCATCACATCGCCTGCTCCGGAGATCCATTTCGTCAGACTGGCGGTAACCACATCCGCCCAGGGCAGGACGTTGACGTTGTAAGGTCCGACCGAAGAGTCATCGACGATCAGAGGCGTCCCCCCTTCGCGGCAGGCCTCGGCCACCGCTGGCAGGTCCGGGCAACGCAGCAGCGGATTGCTCGGGAATTCGGTGAACACTCCGGCGAACTCGCCGCTGCGAATGCGGCGCAGCGCTTCGTCGAACGATTCCCCCTCGGTCTGGCCGAGGAACACGACGCCCGTGCCGAACAACTCCTGCACCTTGAGGGAATCGACGTACGGGAACTCCAGTTGCAGAGTCTTTTTTCCCTCCGCCACGCCGGGCAGCGAGCGCACGACCGCCATCACCGCCGACATGCCGTTGGCGAACACCGAGATCCGTTCGGGGGCGCTGCCGTAGAAGGTGGCAAGCCGCCGCTTCACCAGATAATTCTTATTTCCGGTCTTGATGCCGCCATTGAAAAAATCCTCTGCCGCGCGGCTGCTGACCAGTTCGCCCGAGAACCGCTGATAGTCGCGGGCGATCTTGGCGGAGGACTCCGGCACGACGATCGCCTGGAACGGGTCGTAGCCCGCGGCGCGCACGGCGCTGCCCGACTGGCGTTCGATCCACCTTTGAGCCCGCTGTGCCGCGCCTTTCGTCGGAAATAGAAACACCACCTCGCCGGAGCCCGCGATGTCCTGCCCTGCCTGGGCCGAAAGACGGGCCACGAGCGGGTGGGAGAAAAACCGCGGATAGCCGGACCGCAGACGCCGCATCACCTTGTCGCGCAGTTCCTCGTACCCGATCACCGAGTTCCAAGTCGGCAGCGAAACGGAGCATGCATGCACCGAATCCGGCAACGGAACACCGAGATCGGCTTCCGTCCACGCCGGGTTGTTGAGAAGATCGCGCATGTCCGCTCCTGCTTGGAGCGGCTCCGGCCCGCGCGCAAGACGTATTTGGAGATGCCCGGCGCTCCACGTGCGTAGCTAGCCCGCCCTTCACGGTCAGGGGCTCTCACAACGAGCCATTCCTGAAAAACCCCCACCCTTTTGGGGGACTTCCCTTGTCACGGATATCGGGCTTATATTGGTAATAACGTAGTAAATACCCAGTGGCTGCCATTGCTTTCCACGTAAACTGAAATTCTCCTACCCAGACCGGCCTACCACTTAGATTTTACAAGCATGAAAACCCCAGCTGTAGCGTCCATCACCCGAACCGGGCTCCGCCGTGAGAAAGGATTCGCCTTAATTATTACGATCAGCCTGATGGTGCTCTTGACCCTGTTGGCGCTCGGTCTGCTCACGCTTTCCACGGTTTCGCTCCGCAGTTCCGGAACTGGAGAGGCGATGCGGGAAGCGCGCGCAAATGCCCGTTTGGCCCTGGAGTTGGCCATCGGGCAGTTGCAGAAGGCCGCGGGCCCTGACCAACGCATCACCGCACCAGCGAATCTTGAGCGGGAAAGCGCCCCACTCGGGGTCACCGGCGTCTGGCAAGCGAGCACTGCCGGAGATCTCGTCCAGCCTCAAGGCGACAAGGAGGACGACTTTCTCACTTGGCTCATCTCCGATTCGCTACGCTCGGCCACGAGTTCTGGCAGTCAGTTGGACCTAACCGAACCCACGATGGAGGGAGCGGTTCCCCTCTTCGGTGAGACCTCTTTCGGCGGAGAGGACTCGGCCAGCGACACCTCCCGGCAGTTCATTTACACCCGCCCTCTGCAGCTCGGCACCGACAACTCCCACGGACGCCTCGGCTGGGCCGTGGTCGATGAAAGCACGAAGGCTCGCTTCGACCTCGAAGAGCCCGAGGAACTTCGCGACTCGGCTTCGCTGGCACGGAAAATAAGCCGATCAGCATCTCCCGCCCGTCTCGGGGTGTTCGCCCTCGATCGATTGGACTCGCTTCGCCCGGACGAGGCCCTTGTGAAAAAACTCGCCAGCTTCGACACGGCGGTTCTGGGCACCCAGACACGCGCGCTCAAGGAGTACCGTGCGGACGTCACCCCATGGTCGCTTTCGCTCATGACCAACCCGGTTGACGGCGGGTTCAAACGCGATCTGAGCACCGCCATTTCCAGCTCTCCCCAGTCCTTCGAATCCGAAGGCAACCTCTACGAGCACGTCGGCCTGCCGACCGATTCCGATTCGGATCCCTCGCTTGCCACTCTCGTCGAATACCACGACCTCTATAAGTCGATCGGCAAACGCACCTCCTACACCAACAACGTGAGGACCGATGCGATCGGCGCGAACCTTCCTAGAGGCCTCCGCCCCTACACCGGCCAAGGATCACGCATCAACCCGAATCCGGATGTCCCCGAGGGAATGGTTCTTCTCCCGAGCTTGGTGCGGGTGGACATGATCTTCTCGCTGGTCGCCCGCGACCCCCACGGTCCTTGGGTGAATCCGCACAAGGGCCTGAACAACAACTACATGATCCACCTGATGTTCCTGCCGGTGGTCACCGTGCATAATCCCTACGACACTCCCTTGTCGTTCGAGACGATGAAGATCAGCTTCCGCAACATTCCCGTCGGTTTCAGATTCTTCAACAACAACCGGCCGGCCAGCCGACAGCTGATCCCTCTCGCTGATCTCGTGCTTTCCGGCTTCACCGGCATCGACAAAGAATTCGGTATCACCCTTAAACAATCGCTCTCAGGAGGTGGTAGCAACTCCGTGACGCTGGAGCCCGGGCAAACCCGTCTCTTCGGAACGATCGGCATCTCGCCAAGCTGGTCGTGGCAAAGCGAGCTGAACGCCGGGAACAACCGGGTCCTCTTTGACTGGGAGAACAACAAAACCGGCGGGTTTGATATGCTTCCAGGGCTGATGACCGACAAACACAGCGGCTCGGGTTTCGACGTCGACTACATCGCTCCCGAGACCTACCACACGAGCTACGCATCGCAGTTCTGTGCCAGCGGCACCTTCGGAGCGAAGCGGACGGATATGATCTCCGTCGAGTGGGGGCCAGCGCTTCAATCCGGTGCCGGCTCGACCCCAGATTTCACGATCACCATGGATCTGAACGGTCGGCCCGCCGGGGTATACAAAATGGCCTACGGTAACGAGAAGAACCTTGAGGAGGTCGTCTCCGAAGGAACGTCGGACCGATACCCGGAGCCACGTGATTTCCCGGAAAGATGGCCCGACAGGGACAGCCGTCCGGTCCGTGCGCAGGAAATTTATGAAAGCCCCAGCACCCCCTTCAGCAGATATGTGAAGGCGAAGCCGTTCGGCGTTCTCAGCTTCTCCGGAAAGACCACCCGCGATTCCTTCGTTCCGGCCCGTCCCTACGCCGACTCTTCGACAAACCTTTTCGTTGCCGATATGGACGTCTCCAGCGGCAAGGGCGCTCCGGGAGATCAACCCTACGAGCTGGCGATGGTGCCTGTGAATCCGGGCGCACCCACGATCGGTGTCAACGTGGACACCAACGAAGGCTATTTCTTCGGAGGCCACGACGAGAATCGCGGCACGCCCCGCGCGACTTTCTACGAGATTCCCCGTGCACCGCTCCAGTCGCTGGCTCAATTCCGCCACGCGAACCTCGCCAATTCCGGGGTCCCTCCCTTTCTCACCTACACGGTGGGAGAATCGTGGGCCCATCCACTACTGCCAAGCAACGAGGTCTCGGGAGCCGATCCGGCTGGAGCCGGTCAGATCTACGACCACACCTACCTGTCCAACGCGGCGCTCTGGGATCGATACTTCCTTTCCACCATGGCTGACTACGAAGGAACGGCCTTCAGTGGCGAATCCAAAAGCGCGGCCGAGGTGCGGCAGGAGTTCTTCTCGAATGAGGGCGAACTGCTCAATTCCCGCTTCACTTCCCTCGTCAGCACGGCCGAGGCCGAGGACGCCGCGGACGAGATCGGAGGTTCTGAAGGCGATCGCTCCGCCGGGAAGTTCCTCGCCTTGAAAGGCGGCTTCAATGTCAATTCGACTTCGGAGGACGCTTGGGTCGCCTTCCTCTCGTCCATGAGGGAAACCCAGATCGCCAGCCAAGAGGACGGGCTCACCGACTCCGGTAACAGCTCCCCTTTCCCCCGCGTGCGGTATCCCGCCGGGGGGGCGATCGAGGGCGGAGACTTCTTTGCCGAACGCCTTCCCCGGTGGCAGGGCTATCGCCAGCTGGACGAAGGCCAGATCCGCACCTTGGCGGAGAATATCGTCAGCGAAATACGCCAGCGCGGACCATTCCTCTCGCTCGCCGAGTTTGTGAACCGTCGCCTCGGCAGCGCGAGCGATGACGCCTCGCTTCGAGGAGTCATCGCCTCCGCCCTCCTGAAATCCGAGCTCAACTCGACGATCGAGGGCGACGGCATCGAGATTTCCCAAGCCAACATGGGTAGCCACAACTGGGCCAACCCGGCGGCAGCCCTGGGCAACAACACCGAGGGTGCTCCCGGATCTCTCACCCAAGGCGACATCCTCACCGCTCTAGGTAGCCAGATCACGGTCCGTGGAGACACCTTTGTGATCCGGGCCTATGGTGAATCGGACAGCAAGCAAGGCAGAATCCAAGCACGGGCGTGGTGTGAGGCCGTCGTTCAGCGCATGCCTGATTTCGTCGATCCGGCCGACGAACCGGAAGCCGACATCGAGCAAATCACCCAAATGAACGAGACCTTCGGTCGCCGGTTCGAAGTGCTGTCTTTCCGTTGGCTTGTGGCCGATGAGATCTGATATTACCCACCCATGAGAACCTTCCCCATCTTAGGATCCCTGGTCGCTCTCTGCGCGCTCTTTCTGCCGATCGTCCAGGCTCAATCGGCTTCGCCGGTCAGCTTCCGCACACTCTGCGTCAAATACCAGGACGACATCCGCAGCGCCTACGCTCTTTCGGGAAAAGGAGGCAGCATCGAAGTCGCCCTCTACACAGGAAGTTTGAGCGAGGTGTACCAAGGGTCTTTCAACGACGGCATCGCGACCCTTTACGTCGAGGACTCCTCGGCTCCTGGTGGCAAACGGATCGTCGCCGCAGGCAAGCTCGCTTCCGCACCTCGTCAATTGTTCCTTCTGGTTCCGGATCCCGACAAAAAGCATCCGTACCGCATCCAGTGCCTACCAGATGACGTCCGCTCGTTTCCCATGGGCGGCGTCCGCTTCGTCAATCTCACCCCCTACAACTCCCGTCTCCGCCTCGCTGGTGCCACGCTTCCACCCGTCAAACCCGGTTCCAGCCAAACCTACCCAAAAGTGGTGAAGGTCAATGAGTGGAACATGTACCAAGCCAAGATCGAGCTTCAGGCTCCTAGTGGCAAATGGGCACCCATCGCCAGCCCGGCGTGGAAGGCTCTCGACGCCAAGCGCGACGTCGTCATCGCCACCATCGACCCTCGCAACCGCCAGCCCCGAATCCTGAGCTACCAGGACATCCCGCCGTGGCTGGAGCAGCCGCCTACCGAGTGATCGCGCACGCTCGGTGAACTTTCGGTTTGCCCGCGACCGCCGGAGGCCCGAGGGGTTTACCGGATCGCATGAAACGCTCGCGCACCTGGCTCCTGATTCTGGCGGTCGTCCTCGGTGGAGGATTGGCGGGGCATTGGATCGCGCGCCAGGCGGCAGGTCCCGAAACCGCGGGCACGATCGAGGAATCCAGCACGAAGCCTGTCCAACGGCCGTTGCGCGACAGCATGGTGCACGACCCCAAGTCGGAACGCGGCCCGGGTGCCAGGTTCTCCGAGGACAGCGCAGCCCTAGATGCCGGAGCCATCGCCAACCAACGGACCGTCACCTTCTCTTCCGCCGAGGCGTTGGCGGCGTTTCTGAAAAAAATCGAAGGCAAGGGCATCGCGGTACTCGGCCGCATCGATGCCCTCAACACGCTGCGTTTGGGCTTTCTCAGCCTTGATGAGCTGAGGGCGCTACTAGAGGGCGACGAGGAGCTCGGCATGATTTTCCCGGCCTACATCCCCGGCCAAGGGAGCGTGCAGGCTGGCGCGGTGGGCTTTGGCGATCTGTTTCTGGAGTGGCTCGGCATCCAGGGTGATCGCTCCCAGTTCGGCGCGAACATCCGCATCGCGGTGTTGGATACCGGCATCTTTGCCGTCGATGCCTTTGGCAACACCATCGCCCGCGTCGATTATGTCGAGCGTCCGGGCGATCTCGCCCAAGCCAACGGCCACGGCAGCTCGGTGGCGGCACTCATCGCCGGTCAGCTCGGACTGTCGCCAGGCGCCACCCTGCTCGACTTCCGGGTCGCCAATGACAACGGCGTTTCCAACACCTTCACCCTCGCCCAAGCGGTGCTCGATGCCGTCAGTGCCGGTGCCAATGTGATCAACATCTCGCTGGGTTCCCGAGGCTTCAGCCAGATCCTCGAGAACGCCCTCCAGATCGCCTACGAAGCTGGCGTGATGGTGGTGACATCTACCGGCAACGAGGGGCTGGGGACCGTCTCCTACCCCGCCTCCTCCCAATACACCATTGCCGTCGGTGCCATCGAAGCACGCGGCGACCACCTCGATTTCTCGAATAGCGGCGAAGTCTCCATGGTGGCCCCCGGGCTGGCCTTGGGCAGCATCGACCAAAATGGCAATCCCATCTATTTCACCGGCACCTCAGCCTCCACCCCGGTCGTCGCCGGTGCCATCACGCTGGTGATGTCCGCCTTCGACATCACGGCGGGCCAGGCGTGGCAAATCCTTCTGGACAACGCCAACGAGGCCGGTGCCCCCGGCTACGACGCTCAGTATGGCGAGGGCATTCTCGATGTCGGACGCGCGCTCGACTCAAAAACTCCGGGCATCGTCGATGCTGCCGTGGCTTCGAACTACATCACCACCGATTCCCAAGGAAACGCGATCGTCCAGGTCACCGTGGAGAATCGTGGCACGGAGACGATCACCAACGCTCCTCTCCACGTGACCACCCCCGCCGGGAGCCGCCAGGCCAGCGTCTCCCACCTCGCGCCCGGCGAAATCAAAACCTTCACCTTTCCGCTCGGTGCCACGACCGGCGACTACACCGTCGACTCGTCCGTGACAGTTTCTCGTGGTGCCGCCGACCGGAATCAGCAAAACAACCAGCGTGTCGATTCGTTCACCGCTTCCGATTCTCCTTAGCGCGCTGGTTTTCCTGAGTGCCGCCCGCGCCGACGACCGCTGGGCGCCTCACGCCGTCGCAGGACCGGTCAACCAGCTCGTGGTTTCCGGAAACGCCTGTGGCCCCTCCGCCCTGCTCGCCTCAATCCGTTGCGGCAGCGAGGACTGGCGGACCATCGCGGAGAAAATCCCGGGAAGCTCGGACCGCTCGAAGCTGCTGTACATCATCAAGGCCCACGGTTTGCAGCCGTCGGAATCGCTCCGCGGTCGCAACCGCTGGAGCCGCCACGGGGTCAACGCCGAAGACCTCACCGCGATCGCCTCCGAACTCGCCGGGATCGGAGGGCTGCGCGCCCCTCGTACGGAGAATCTGCTCCTCGCCCGTCGTGAGTCGCCGGCCAAGGCCCTGCGGCGCACTCATCGACTCTTCCGGCAATCGTTGATCCATGGCCTGCCGCCCGTCCTCAGCCTCCGTCGATATGTTTCCCGCAACGGAGCTTGGGTCTCGCTCGACTCGCACTTTGTCACCGTCGTCCGCGTGCCGGAGCGCCTCGGCCGCGGCGAAAGCAGCCTCACCTTGACCTACTTCGATCCGTGGGGAGGAAAGAAACGCACCGCCACCCTGCGCGAGCCGGTGGTTCCCATTCTCAGCACCGATGGGAAAGGGACCGAAGCTCTGGAATTCGCCGCCCCCGAGGCCGATGTCGGAAAGGCCAAGGTTCGCTCCGGCGAGCGCACCTTCCTCGTTCCCGCCGTGGCTATCGGCAGGTGGTGACCCCAACGTCCATGCTCCTCTACCTTCACATCCCGTTCTGCCACCGGGTCTGCCCCTACTGCTCGTTTCACAAGCACACCCCGGGCGGCACTTCGATCCCGCGCTTCATCGACGCTCTGCTCGACGAAGCGCGCCAAAGGGTCACCCGCCAGCCGCGGACGATCTACTTCGGCGGCGGCACGCCCTCCATGCTCTCACCTTCCCATCTGCGGCGCCTCTTCGATGGGTTGAGGGAGATCATCGACTTCGACAAACTGGACGAAGTCACCTTCGAGGCCAATCCCGCCACCTTCGATGCCGCCAAAGCGCGGCTCTTCCGCGACCTCGGCGTGCGCCGGGTTTCCCTCGGCATCCAATCGTTCTCACCGCAAGCGCTGCAAACGCTCGGTCGCGAGCACAATCCCGCCGAAGCGGCGGAGTCCGTTCGCATCCTTCGCGAAGTCGGCATGCCCTCCATCAACATCGACCTGATGTTCTCCCTGCCCGGGCTTTCGCTCACCGACTGGCGACACACTCTCGAAACCGCGGCCTCCCTGAATCCCGACCACATCTCCGCCTACAACCTCACCTACGAGGAAGACACCGCCTTTTTCGACAGCCTCCGCCGCGGCGAAATGGACATGGACGAGGACCGCGACGCCGAGCAGTTCCACCTCGCCCACGAGATCCTCACCGCCGCCGGCTTCGAGCACTACGAAACCAGTAATTACGCCCGCCCCGGCCATCGCTCCAGTCACAACCACGGCTACTGGAACGGCGAGGACTACCTCGGCCTCGGACCCTCCGCCGTTTCCACCCTCGACGGCATCCGCCACAGCAACATCGCCGATACCGACCGCTACCTGCGCATGATTCAAACGGTCGGAAACGCCATCGTTGAAAGCGAGGCCCTCACTTCCGAGCAACTCCGGCTCGAGCGGCTCGCCCTGCTGCTGCGCACCGCCGAGGGCGTACCGATGGAGATCGTCGCCCCCGCCGATCCCGCACCACTCGTCGAGCAAGGCCTGGCCCGGGTGGCAGGCGGCAGGCTCATGCTCACCGGCGAAGGCGCGGCCCTAGTCGATCCTATCGCCGCCCAGCTTGCTTGAACACTACTCCATCGGATCACGAGCGATCCTCATCATCCGGCGAACACCCGCTGGCAGCGGTTCGTCATCCACCACGCTGTAGGTCCGCTACCCGTCCGTCTCCGTGATGATTCCGGGCTCGGCGTCAAGCAGTGCCCAGGCATCGACGTTCGAGGAACCAAGGCGCTGAAAACTCAGGCTGTCCACATCAGCCAGCGAGATCTCGAACTCGTAAGCCATATGGATTTGCCCATCCTACTCAACCGGCACGAAGCGGAGCGGGCGCGGTGCGTCATTGTCATCGGCGTCGCTGCCGAAGAAGACTTCGAAGCGTTGGCCAGCCCGTCGGCTTCGGGATCGCTGGCAGAACTCGGTCAATGTAGGATTTTCATGGCCTTCAAAGGTGCCGTCGACACCAGTCAGAACCAGTCGCACAGCTTCCTCGTTGGTCTCAATGCATCAAATCGCCCGCCGTGGAAAAATGGTGCATCTCCGCGAACTCGTCGAAGTAATCGGGCTGAGACATGGAGTGATAGCGTGACGGTTCATTGTACGAGTCAAAGACCTCCGCCGGATCGGTCAAATCACCGACGGGCCCTCGGGACCCATTGACACCGCGCCGCAGACAGCGAGCAAGGCATCAGCCTTGAGACCACCGGGACGCAGTGCCAACGGGCACTTCGGACGACCGTAGGGAACCCATGGCAACGGCGGCTTTTCTCAAGCAAATCGAGAAATATGATTAGACCCGAGACTGTCGACCACGGCGGACGAAACAAGCTCCCATGCCAAGAACAGCGAGAACCGCAGAGCCAGGCTCAGGGACAGCGGTGATTACGAGTGCCGCTAGTGAACCGCGAGTGTCTGGGCTGTCACCCGACCACGCGGGGAGCGTGATCGTAGCGATGTCGCTACTGAAGACCGCGCTGGTTGCCTGCCCTCTGACGCCAGCGGAGTCATTACCCATCGGATCGTTCGCAACTCCATCCCAGGTGCCGTTTCCAAGGACGGGAATCGGCACCGCCGTGAGGTTGATCGTCGCGTCATAGAATGTGGCGCTACCGTTATCCGAGCTGGCATATACGGTGACCTTGTATCCGGTCATTCCTTCGTTCGCGAGCCAAGCAGAGAGGCCGACGATGGAAATATTGATCCCGTTGTCATTCAGATAGTTGCGGAACACGCTGATTCCCGCATTGGCACCGTTCGTCCCGGTCCAGGAACCGCCGTTCCAAACCTGAGGCGTGCCGGTGAAACCGTAGTCAATGGTCGCGGATGTGCCGTTCAAGGCCACTCCTGTTCCCGTGAGGTCGATCAGGTCGGTCCACGTCGCCCCGAAGGTACTGGTTCCTACCTGAGCACCTCCGCCATCAGGGACGCCGCTAGGATGGCGGGCGAAATTCACACCAATCACGGTGGCACCGGATGCTGACATGATGACGGCAAAGCAGGCTGCCATCAAGGGCATTGAATTCATGGTTTTGGTTTTCATGGTTTTTTGTTTCTCGTTGATGCGGGGGGTGTGGGGATCAATTCTCGGCGACGATACGGATGAACATTCGCTCCAGCGGAACACTGGACGTGGCAACGACGGCAGCAGCGCCTGCTATCGGCGAAACGATTGGGATCGTGACCGTCGGCCCTTCGCTGGGGCCGTCCGCTCCGTCTCCGGCATACCAGACGGCAAGATTGGTCGACCACTCGTAGGACGCTGTGACATCTCCCAACGCCGGGCTCGCCTGCGGATGAGTGAAGATCGTGGCCGTGCCGTCCGTGGAAATCTGAGTGATGGCAGCGCCATCGGCCACGCTCGGATTCGTGCCGAGAAATGCCTCCACTCCGTTGTCGAGACCATCGCCATCAGAATCGTCGTCAAAGCCATCCAACTCTCCCACCGAAAAGCCGGCGATCCATTCGGCGAAACTCTGAGTTTCAGGAAGGATCAGGAAATCCGTCGCCGGATCAAATACCTCGGTGCCGCTCTGAAAAGAGATGGCATCCAGCGTGCCATCGATGCCGCGGCCTTCAAACCCGGACCGTCCGAAGTAACCGAAGCTTAGATTGCTCGGATCCGGCGCGGCAAAGGCACCGCCACTGAGAGAACCGAAGGCCACCCCGTTGATATAGCCGGTCAAGGTGGTGGTGCTTGCATCCCAAGCCAAGGCCAGGTGCACCCTTACCCCGGTCGGGGGCAACATCGTGAGTTCCTGCTGAACACTACTGCCATTCCAGTAAAACATTTGAAGAACGTCATCGTTCTCATCCGTCCGCAGACGCAGGTTGCAATCGCCTTGGACGTCGATCACCACCGGCGTGTAGCCGCTTCCGGTCGACTGATAGGTCACCACGGTTTCCGCAACCCAGTTCTGGGTGGTGAGATCACCGAAGTAGCTGCCATCAATTCTGAATCCGTCCACACCGTTCTCGTCGCCGGGATTGAGCTCCGCCGTCCCGCCTTCCACCACCGGGTCTCCACTGACCTGAAGCGTCCCACTCATATCGATCTCAGCAGGATCCAGCGCGTAGGCCGCTTCCGAGATCGAGCCGTTGAAGTACACGAGTAGTTGCGTCTCCAACGGCGTGCCAGCGTCGGTCTCCCCGCTTGCCACATTCGAAGGATCCGACTCACCGGCCGCGTTGGTGGCGATGACCCGGTAGTCATATGACGTGCCGGGCATGAGTCCCGAGTGTTTGTCGATGTGGTAGCTCGAATCGGCCGCCACGGTGGCGATCGTCGCCCATTCGCCCTGACCGGCAGGAGAACGCTGGATGATGTATCCAGTTTCCGTGTTGAAGACATCCGTCCACATCAAGTCGACCTCGTAGGACGAATAGGCCGAAACGCTCAGATCATCCACCGCGAGTCCCGCGGGCGACGTGGCGAAGGAAAGGCCGGGCTCGCTCCATGCTTCAAGATCTGGATCGGGGACGGCATTCACCGCCTGAAATCGATAGAAATAAACCGTGTCCGGCATGAGTCCTGTCATGGGCCCGCTGACCGGACCGGCCTCCTGATTCCCAAGCGAATTCGAGCTTGCCCACGCGCCGGTGCCTTGATCCGTGGTGTCCCAGTGCAATGTAATGTCCGCGGGGCTGTTGAAAAGATTGGAAGCCCCATGGGCACTGGTTCCAGTGATGTCGGATACACTGGATCCCGACATCGCGGGTTGCCCCTCTCCTGCCAGTTCGACGCCGGTGACATCGGTCCATGTATCGCCGAACCGGATGGCATCCAGCTCACCTATATCGGCTCCATTGATCCACAACACGAGGTGGGTGGCCACCATTGACGTATCCACCGCACTGGATGTGCTCCAGATCACTGCATTCAGATCGCTGTCGATCGCCGCATTTTCGGCGTAACGTTTGATGTGGATCTCATCCTGACCGGTGGCATTGATGGTGATGCGGCCGACGAGAAGGCCGTAGGTATTCACGGTGTTCTGCCCGTCGTAGGCGCGGATCCCGTAAACACCGGAATCCACCGTGCCATCCAGCACCCCGTGTGCAATGTAGGAAGCGTTGCCGGCGATGTTGCTGGTCGGCGCGCTGAGCGGCTGGGCGTTGTTCCAGGTGAAGCCCGCACCGATGAATGAATCGGTCGGACTGCTGCCGGACGCCAGCCCGATCCCCATGCCTGTATCCCCCGGATTGTTAAGCCGGACGCTGAAATAGATAACTCGATCCACGCCGAAGTCGATGGAAGCGTTCAGCGGGCGGGTCGCGTAAATGTTCCTATCCCAGTTGTTCGTGACATTTCCCCAGAAAACACGGCCGCTCGCGCCGCCGTTGGAAGGCAGGCCAGGGAGGCTCGCGCCATCCACATCGGAGTCGTTTCCTGTGAGAATATCGAGGCTGCCATTGGTAGACCAGCTGCCGGTCAGGCCGATCGTGGTAGCCGTGGTTCCCGCGCCGTTCAGCGAGGCGTCACCAACGGAGATATCATCAAACAACTCCTGAATGATGAGGTTTGCATTCACCACGGAGATCGCAGCCGTCAATGCCACGAAAGATACGAATTTTGGATTCATGGATCTGGGTTTGGTGGAATTGAAAAAGTTCGATCATTTGCGATGCGCCGGCGACGTGGGGAGGCCCAGCCCCTGAGGAGAATCGGAACTCTTGGATTCGAACCGGAGGATCATGGGGCCTCCCGTTTTCTTGATCCGGATCACGTTCTTTCCGGGAACACGGGAGACCTCGCCGTTGCCGCAAGAAAGCGCATAGCCGAAACCATGGTGACGGAAGCGGATCGAGTTGGTGGTTACGCTGTCGAGCGGGATGTCGCGACCCTCCGCCCACCTAAGATCAAGCATCCAGTCCTCGGGCGAAGAAGGCCCGGTCATTCCGATGGCAAGTTGCTGCGGATCACACCGCATCTGAAATTTGCCACCAGAAGCGAGATCGCAGCTGACGAGCAGGGAGTCAGGGACGATCTCCTTCACCTCTGGCACACCCTTGGTCAGCAGCGGCTGGATGCCCCCCGCGGAGGAAATCATCCCGCGGATACCAGCGAGGTCACCCGGCTTACTCCAGTGGAAACCATCCATCACCGGAAGGGTGTCGTAGGTCGCCACCGCCGTGGTCTCATGCTGATCGAGATAACGCTCAGGGTAATCCTGATTGAAGACGTGAAGATCACGTATCTTCCACTCGTCCGCTTTCCAATGGAGGTTCAACCGGTAGAACCGGCTCTGATACCAGATACTGCGTTCAGGTTCCCCGTTCGAGTCCTCCAACGCGACCACCGCAGTCGCGGGGGTGGTCGGGAATTCCTTGCGAAACCACCTTGCCGATTCGCGCAGTGTTTCCACGCGGATCTTCCCCTGGTTCCTCAATGCGGCGAGCTTGGCATACTGATCCTTCAGACCGGTTGACATTGCGTCCCACCCGAACGAATTCTCCTGGCCCGCCTGCATGTAGGAGAAGGCGAGACTCGGCTGGTTAAAGTTCGTGTCGAAAAACCAATCCACCCACTTCGGATCACCACCGCCAGGTCGGTAGATGGGCTCCAAGGTGATGACGCCCTGCCACGTGGTGCCGATACCCGTATCATACTGATGCACCGGATCGCTACCGAGCATGCGGAAAACCGGAACATCCAATTGACGTTCCTTCGTCTGCGCAGGCATGAAGGCATTCAGACGGCTCGGATAGTAGGCTTGATTCCAGTAGCCACCCCACAGCGTGTAGCCATCCGTCCCGCTTTGATCCTTGCAATTGCACGCGGCCGTAATGCCATAGGCATCGTGGAGATAGTTCAGCGTGGGGGCATCGATGATCCAGCAGCCGGCGGAAGTGGGAAGCTTGCCGAAGACCTCCTTGAATTTCGCCATGTACACGTCCATCAGCGCCTTCCTCTCCTCGACCGGATAGCCATGGGTGAAGCCGACGTTCACGTGCCAGTCCCAAGGATAGCGACCCCGCCATTCGAGGCCGGCGGCCTCGACCTGAGGTTGTACGACCTCGATCCACGCGCCGATCTCATCGTCGCTCCCCATTTCACGTTTCAACAAATCCGTGATTTCCGGACGGAGCAAGGCGTCGTACTGGATCAGCCACGTCGTCGGCAACCGGTGTTTGCGCGCCAGTTCAAGCTGTTTGACGACCGGCTCGACCAGATCGACCTGCTCGCGAGGCTCCATTCCGCGGATGAAGTTGATGATATTGACGAGGTCCGAGTCATCGTCAGCCCTGACGGATACGCTTATGGAAAGCAGGACCAGAAGACCATGCGTGGCCGTCACCAGCCTTGGCTCGGCATTTCGGAGGGTGAGTGGAAGAAATCTCATCGGTGTGGAGTCCGCGGTCATACGTCGCCGCGTCACCCTCAGGCTACCCCCCGCCGCCCGGCCGGACACTACACGTCCGGGTAGAAATCCGCCCCTACCCGCGGTTTCGAAACTTGATCGCGGCCTCGGTCCTGGAGCGCACGTGCAGCTTCACGTAGATCTTTTTGAGGTGCCACCGGACCGACTCCACGGAGACATTCAATCGGGCCGCCGCCTCTTTGTTGCTCAGACCGAAAGCGACCAGCTCCAGGACTTCCATTTCCCGGCGGGTTAGGGTTTCCAGTTCGGCACTCTGCTCCTTCTGTTCGCTGAAATAGCTCATGACCTTCATTGCGACCTCGCCGCTCATCGCTCCCCGACCTTCGTGGACATCCCGAATGGCGGAAACGACCTCCTCCGGCGCGGAGCGTTTCAACAGATAGCCACAGGCACCCGCGCGCAATGCTCCGAAGATGCGGATGGGATCCTCATACACCGTGACCATGATGATGAGAATCTCAGGCAGGTTTTCCTTCAGCTGGAGGACGCAGTCGATCCCGGAAAGACCGGGCAATTGAATATCCATCAATATCACTTCAGGCTTCAGTTTCGGAAGATACTTCAATGCCTCTTCGCCGGATCCACAGGAAGCCACGCACTCAAGATCGGACTCAAGGTCGATGATGGCCGTCAAGGCGTCGCGTGTCGTCCTGCTGTCCTCCACCACTGCCACCCGGGTTTTTGCTTTCATCGTGCTTTCAGGGGAATGTAAAGACTCACCGTCGTGCCTTCGGAAATCACCGAATCGATCCTGCAGTCACCGCCCAAGGCCCGCATCCGCTCACGCATCCCCGTGAGTCCCTGATGTCCCGGAGAGGCGGGATCGCCCATTTCAAAGCCCACTCCGTTGTCGGTGATCGAGACCACCACGAACTCCCCTTCGATCTGAATGGAGGCGTCGATCGCCGTCGCCTGCGAGTGGCGGACCACGTTGTTGAGGGATTCCTTGAAGGCGAGCAGCAGGGCGTGGCGGCGACGCGAACCAAGCTGCCCGTCCCGAACATTGTCGCCCTGACGGATGCTACATTCGATCCCCGCGGGATTGAGCAGCCGCTGCGCCTGGAGCCAGAGATAACTCGCGGCATCATCGACGGAGTCGTAGCTCGGATTGATTGCCCACACGATCTCATCGAGCCCTGAAACCAGATCCCTCGCCAAATCACGCAGAGTCCCGAGATAGGCATCCTTCTTTTCGCTCGCCACTTCATGACGCCCTAACAGCGAGCCCAGCATACCAATTTCGGTCAGCCCCGCGCCGAGTTCATCATGGAGATCCCGTGCCACTCGTGCCCTTTCTTCTTCCAACTTTCTCTGGGTTTCCACCTGTTCCCGCTCGTGGATTTCAATCGCTAACTCGTTGGTACGACGCGCCACCAACCGGTGAAGCACCATCGCCCATGCCGCCACCAATCCGAGCCCGGCAAGCAAGGCGAGCGCGAGGATCGCGAGACGCCGGGAGTTCCACCACGGAGGCATCGCCAAGACCTCGATCCCGCCCGCATCCGCCAGCCTCAGCTCAAATTCGGAACTCTCCGCAGGACTCGATCCAAGCCCGGCGAAATAAACGCCCGCCAGTCTCACGCGGGAGTCGCGGGGCAGCAGATCTGATCCCAGCTCGGTCGCCAGCCCGGCTGCCAGAAACCGCAGGTCGCCCGCCTCCAGTTCCAATCTTCTTTCCCGCTGCTGGAGCGTGTCGCTCACCACTTTCGCCTCGACGGAAACCATCTGCCCGTCCAGCTCAATTCCTCTTAACTCCGACGGTTCCACCCTGCGGGCCGCTGGCAGGCTGCCGCGTTTCTCCACCTTCACCGTAGCGCGAACCAGGACCGGCGAGATCGCCCCGAGACGAGGGAAACCCGCCGCATCGATCACATCACCCAACTCGGCCGGCAAAACTTCCGGACTGTCTAGGCGGAGCACGTTTTCGCCATCGGAAATGAGATGTAGATTTCCCCGGCTGGCCATGAGACGCCCGCGCAGCCGGACCCGTTTCAGCGCGGTCGATTTCGTCGTGAACCGCCACAAGTCGGGAATCTCGATCCGCGGGCTTGCCTTGAAGTCCGCCGGCGCGGGCTCGACCACGGACAGCCCGGCATTTCCGAGGAAAAACTCGCCCAGGTGAAGCCGGTTGCCGCTGATGTCCCAATTCGGTGCGAACACCCCGCGCATCCGCACCCGGGCACCGATCATCGACCGACGGTTCGCCTCGCTTTGTAAGCCCTCCGGCAGCGGGTAAAGGTGAGCCTCCTTGATGGTCGCCACGCCTTCATACGTCAGCAGATCGACGCCTGCCTCCGTCGCGGCGATAATCACGCCCTCGATCTCCACGCGCTCTGCATCCAGCATGCCGTTGAGGATCTCCTCCCACGTCGGTCGTCGAGGCTCGGGCAGGGCACCGAAACCTAATAGAATCTCCTTTTCCGAAACGACGATCGGCGAGAAGTCTCCGCGCTTTGTCACGCCTTCGACCCGCCACCGTTCTCCCGGCACTGGAATCGGACTCAGGTTGGCATCGCCCCCGGCGAGCACGAAGATCCCTCCACTATCGTCCTGCAACACGAGGGAGCGGCTGTTGGCCATGGTCACTACTCCTTCCAAAACCACCGGATGGGCGCAGTCGGCATCTTCGGGCTGGAGCTCGCGCACCTCGAACGCCCGCATCAGCGGGCCGCTTCGCGAATTGGCCGACCCTACTGGGGAAAACAAGGCAGAGGTGAGCGAACAGATGCCTCCCGGATAATTCATTCCGGACACCCTCAGCCGGGATCCCACCCACTGGGCGGGATCCATGCCGCCTGACTCCAGCACACACACCTCCACCCGTGTAGAATCGACCAGCAGCTCCAGCCGCATCCCCTCCTTATCAGGGGCAGCATAGGTAACCGCCCCGCTTCGAGTCTCCCAACTGTATGGCTTTCTTTGCGCCGCTCCTTTCGACGCAGCTGGCGGATCGATCCGTTTCCACGCCGGAATCGATCGGCCGACGTAGACTTGCGCACCGTCGTCGCAGGTGAGCCGCAACTGGTGGATCCCCGGCTCCTCAACCAACATGACTCCCGAAAAGCGCAGCGCCACATCGTCGCGACCGGCATAGGGAGTTGCGTCGATCGTTGGAACTGTCCCTTCAGCTTCCGCACCGGTTTCTGGAATCTCCGTCACCGAGACGATCGCCGGAACGGTATATTTCTCGATATGCAATCCCTCCGTCTCCCCTTCCTGAGAAGGTCTGAACCACGACTTATCCGGAGATCTCCAACCCTGTCCGGAACGACGGATTTCAAGCTCCAGATTCGAGGTCGCCTGACCATTGAACCACTCCAACAAAAAGGGCTGGCTTCCTTTTTCGAGATACACCGCCCCCTCCTCGGTCAAGGGAGGGTGCCTCCCGTCCAGATCAATCACCGGCCCGAGTCCGCATTCGATCACGCAGCCACGCTGGGAAAAGGAACAGAGTTTGAAGTCGAGTTGCACCCCAGCCCCCGGCGCGAGCCCGGCCCATGCCTCGTCGGGCAAGGTCAGCCGAAGAATTGCCGCCGAAGTCTCGTCCTCCACCGCCAGATGACCGCCGTTTCGATCCAGATCGAGGACTTTCGCCTGAATCGTCAGATCCAAGGGTGGTGTGCGCTGGTCCTTCACCATCGTCAGCAATGGGCCAAGCCGCGTCACCTCACCCCGCGAAGGCACCCATGGCAGACACAGTGCCAAGAAACAGATCCGCCCCAACAACGAGCGGCGCAGGGTTTCGAAAGTTCGCAATCGCAAGGGCTCGAAAATGATCCTCGATACAAGATGCCCTTGCGAGCAAGTTCTGCCGGGCGCTCCACATTCTACCCAGTAGGGTGGGCTGACTGACAGGAAATCGAGTCACGTCCCCCGCTCGACACATTCGGTGACCGGAGCGAATCTCCCCGCATGAACTCTTCCGGTCTCCTCGCGAACGCCTTGGCGATCCTTTCCTCAGTCAGTTGCACGACTCCGGACCCACCGGTTCCGAGGACCATCCCCGTACCCTACCCCGCCCGCGACACCCGTCCGGTTTCTTCACCTCGTCCCTCTGAGGGGGAAATCACCTCGATCGATCTCGCCACTCTCTTCGAGCTGATCGAGTCCGACCGCGTCCTCCTCTTCGACGTCCGTCCTGGCTTCGTCCAACGCTTCGGCACCATTCCAGGTGCAATCGGGTGGCCGAAGAACGATTTCACGGCCGGGCTTTCCCGTCACGAAGCAGAGATCGCCGCCGCACGTCAGAACGGCAAGCAGGTCGTCCTCTACTGCACCGACTCCGCCTGTCCCGACGCCCGCACCGTGGCCGAACGACTGGCAGGACGCGGGCACAGCGTATCGATCTTCGAGGGCGGCTACGCCGAATGGAAATCTTCCGGACTGGACGGCTGAGCCCCACCCGCCCGCAGTCTCACCCCGCGCATGTCCGGCCCGTCCAGGCCCACAGCGTCGGATCGAGCGCTTCTCTTGCCCCTGCGATCAACCCCGTCACGTCGGCCTCTTCGGCGACCACGGCGAACATCGTCGAACCCGAGCCGCTCATCAACGCCGCCTCGACTCCGTTCTGACTTCGCAACCACTCCTTCACCTCCGCGAGAAACAAGTGCTTTTCAAAGACCGGACGTTCCAGATCATTGACCAGTTCACCCCACCGGCCTGCCTGCGGAGCGTAATCCACTTCCGGCAACTCCTGGGAGTCCAGCCACCGACCGTAGGCATCCGGCGTTGAAACCCCGAAACCGGGTTTCAATAGCAGCACCCGTAGCGAGGGCAGTGCCGGCCCCTTTTCGATCACCTCACCCCGTCCTCCCACACGCGCCACCGGAGGGCCTAGGAAAAACGGAATGTCCGAGCCAAGGCGGGCTCCGAGAACCCGTAGCGCCGGCCCGTCCAAGCCAGCATCGAAAAGCTCGTTCAGGCCCGACAACATCGCGGCCGCATCACTGCTTCCTCCTCCCAATCCCGCTCCGTGTGGCACCCGCTTTTCGAGCTTCACCGACACCGCATCGCCCAAGCCCGTCTCTTTGCGAAAGCATTCCAACGCCCGCAGCACGAGATTGCTGCCATCCGCCGGCACACCGGGCGCGTCGCATTCGAACCGGTCCGCATCCGAGCGCTCGATCTCCAACCGATCCGCCAAACCATCGAGCCGGGTCATCACCGAGTCGATCTCGTGGAATCCGTCGTCGCGCCGACGCACGACCCGGAGGGACAGGTTGAGCTTCGCAGGTGCGTCCAGAATCACGCGCGCATCATGCCTCTCCGCCGCACCGGATCAATGCCAACATCCGTCCCGTCCTGCCCTTCTCAATACGATAGCTGTAGTAGCTTTCCGGATCCGCCGCCGTGTCACACCCGCTGTCGTGAAACTCCCCCACCCCCGCAGCGCTAGCCTGGCGGGCGATCTCAGCCGCGAAGTCCACCTCGTAATGCGGCGGCCGGATGCACGGGGAAAGCACCGCCACCAGATCCGCCGGACGCGTGCCAAAACGATCGCGCATCGCCGCCACCGCCACCGTCAGAATTCCCAGTTCCGTGCCCTTCTTACCCGAGTGCAGCAGCCCCACCGCGCCGCTCCCGCGGTCCGCCAGCCAGATCGCTCCGCAGTCCGCCACGTAGATTCCCAGCAACTCTCCCGGCACGTTCGTGATCAACCCGTCCACGCCGGGCACCACGGGCATGCCGTCCTCGCCCGGGATCGCTTCCGCCGCCGGAACCATTGCCACGCCGGCCCCATGCACCTGCTCCGCCCGCCACCACGCCGACGCTCCCAGGTCCCGCGCCACCACCGCTTCATGAACCGGCAGAAGCCGCCTCAACACCTCACCCCGATCCACGTCCACCTCCACGCCATCCACACGGCCGATCCATCCCGCCTCCACGCCCTCGACGGATCGGAGCGGATTCAGGAAAGCAACCTCCGTTAAGGATGGCTCGCTGAAATGGAATCGTGTGCTCTCCACAGCCCCGGATTTAACCCCGGCTCACCGCCATGGAAAGAACGGACGTCTTTTCCGGAATCAGCCCCCGTCACGTCCGCACCTCCAACCTACTGGAGTGCACAAAAAGAAAGCCTCCGCTACGGCCTTGGGCCGCAACGGAGGCATGGAAAACCGACAAACGGGGGGAATGTCAGCGATTGGGCATAGCCTCAGGCCATTTCACGGCTCTTCAGCGCACGCTTGGTGTGCTCGACCGCTTCGGCTTGGTCCTCGTCCATTTCCGCGAGGACACCGGCCAGGTCGCTGGCGATCTCCTTGCGCATTTTGGAAACGAGTTCGACGCCCTTCTGCGTGATGCGAACCATGATCTTCCGGCGATCCTCGGCCGCATGGACGCGCTCCACATAGGAGAGCTTTTCCAAACGGTCCACAAGGCCGGTCGCGGCGGCAGTCGAGTGACCCATCTTTTTGGCGATATCCGACATGGTCAGATATTCCTCGCTTGCAAGATAGGCCAACAAGAAGAACTGCGGGAACGACACGTTGCCCTTGTTGAGGCTCGTTGAGAGGTTCAGGATGCAGCTACGCTGCGTGAAGAGGACGAAGTCGGCTAGGCGGTTAGCATCGGCATGCAGGGAAGGGCTTTCGCCCGGGGTGCTCAGTTTCATGGCTGGTTGTAGTGTTCATGGTTCGGGACAAGTAAGGGAGCACAGCCTTTGCGGTGCGGAGACTAGCAACCGCTGCGGACCGTAAGCAAGGATTAATTATAAAAAATCCGCATTCTACCTCGCCCCGCACGCCCGGCTGCATCTCCGAATACGCCTTCTAACGCGAAAAGTTTTGAAACTCAGGGACCTGCCGCCGGCGGGGCCGCTGCCGGGATGGGAGGTTCCGGCGTTTCATCCGCCTCCTCCCCGGGCATCGGTCGGGCATAAACGGCGTCCCCCACCGCCACCGTTCCACCGTGGATGTCCGCGGCCGCAAACCGTCCCAACCGCTCTCCGCTCACCTTCAAGGAGCCCGCCCGCCCTTCGGGGCCGTGCGTCGTCAGGAGCAGATCCCGACCGAGCTGCACCTCGCCGAAGGTCTCCACCAGCACGAAGTCGTCCCCCCGGTGGACCGAAGCCACCTTGCCCACCAACCGCGGCCGCGTAGCCGAAGCAGGCTCCGCGTCCTCCTCCGAGTCCGCGCTCCCGCACGAAGCGCAACCGAGCACCAGCAGAACGATCCATGGAAGCCATCGCAACATGCCCTTCACCCCACACCAGCGGCTTCGCTCATGCAAGCCATCGGAAAACCTGAAAATGTTTCGCCGAACCGATTGACGCGAACCTCCGGCTGTGGTTCAACCCGTCCGACCCCAACCTACGGATCGGTGGCTGAGTGGTCGAAAGCACACCTTTGCTAAAGGTGCGTACCTCAAAAGGGTACCGAGGGTTCGAATCCCTCCCGGTCCGCCACGACCCCTGCTCAACTCGCTTGGGCAGGGGTCGTGGCGTTCTGGAGTGGGAGGCAGTCCCTACCGAAGCGAAGCGCAGGAGGGTTTAAAACGGGAAGCCGATCGCATCGGCGACATCCTCCGGCGAACGCAGCGAGCGAAACAGGTTTGGCGTGAGGAGCCAGCGACGAGGGCCATTCAGCGGGAGCTTCGCGACCGGTTCCTTCCCTGCGAGCGGCCCGAGCACATCCTGGAATGGCCGGAGCGGAGCGAAGGTAATCCCTCCCGGTCCGCCGGTTGCGCGCCCTCCAGCGGCCCAACCAATTTTTCCCCAAGGTGCGAATTGCCTTGCTTCCCGGGCCGATCCGGGTCAGTGCCTCTCCGTGGTCCGCGCCCTGGCATGTTCAAGGCATGGAGTGTTGCCAGGTGAGTTTAGCGATTCGGTGGTAATCTGAGACCCGACCAGCGGGAACAGTCTGCGAGATACGATAGGAAATTAGGCGGACCACCTGACAACGATGAAAATGTACGTGGGGAATCTCCCTTTTGATACGAACGACCAAGACCTCCGCAGCCTGTTCTCCGAATACGGAGCCGTGACGGATGTCCACATGCCTTCAGACCGCGAAACGGGTCGCCCCCGCGGTTTTGCCTTCGTGACCATGGACACGAAGGACGCCATGGAAGCTGCAATCAAGGGCCTTGACGGCCAGGATTTCCACGGCCGTGCCCTCCGCATCAATGAAGCCCGTGACCGCGAAGAACGCGGCGGTGGTGGTGGTGGCGGCGGATACGGTGGTGGCGGCGGCGGTGGCCAACGCCGCGGCGGTGGTGGTGGCGGCGGTGGCGGTGGCTACCGCGGCGGTGGTGGTGGTGGCGGCGGACGCCGCTGGTAACACCCAGCCTCGACCTTCTATTTCAAGGCGGTGTCTCCCTCTGGGGGCACCGCCTCTTTCTTGCGGGCGCATCATCGCGACGACCGGAAGCCATCCATCCCCGTCGGATTGATCTTCCGGCAAAAAGCGGCGATGAGTCGTCGCGCTCCCTATGCCCGACTTCGCCGCCATCGCCCGCGAACTCCACCACACACCCGCCGGCTCGCCGCGGAGCGTTTCCGGCGGCTGCATCCACGAAAGCTACCTGTGGGGCGGTTGGTTCATCAAAACCAACTCGGTCGATCAGAGCGACAACTTCCGCGCTGAAGCGGAGGGTTTGAGCGCGCTCGCCACCACCGGTGCGATCCGGGTGCCGGAGGTGATTGGACGAGGCGTCACCGGTGATCTGGCCTGGCTCGTTCTGGAGGCGCTCGATCTTCATTCCTCCGGCGACGAAGCGCTCCTCGGCGAGCAGCTCGCCGCCCTGCACTCGGTCAAAGCGGAAGCCTACGGATTTCCCCACGACAACTACCTGGGAACCACGCCGCAGGCGAACCCCCTCACGGATTCCTGGCCTGTGTTCTTCCGGGACCAGCGGCTCGGACGCCTGATCGGGCTCCTCCGCCAGCAAGACTCCCCACTTCCCGAGGCCGATGCCTTTCTTGAAAAACTCCCCTCGCTCCTTCCTGTCGATCCTCCGCCCGCCCTGCTGCACGGCGATCTCTGGGGCGGGAACAAGGGATTCCTCGCCGACGGCACACCCGTGGTTTTCGATCCCGCCGTCTATCACGGCGATGCCGAAACGGATCTCGCCATGACGCGGCTTTTCGGTGGTTTCGGCCCTCGTTTCTATCAAGCCTACCGGCACCATCGGCCGGCGCCCGAAAACGAAGCCACCCTCCATGGGATCTACAACCTCTACCACCTTCTCAACCACGCGCTGCTCTTCGGCGGTGGCTATCTTTCGGAGGCTCGCAGCCACATGCGCCGTTTCCTGTAGTCTCTTTTCGTGCGCTCGCGACCCTCTCACGATTCCGCCGCCGGCCACCCACGTCACCCGCTCCGAGGCGATCGCCACCGCCCATGCTTACACGCAGGTGAAATGGATGCCGGAAAGCCGCCACGTGCGGCACGGCGAGGACCCGGATGGCATTCTTGTTCACACGCCGGACAGGTCCCTCTCCGACCACGGCTTCGCCAACGGCTGGTGGGCACCCGGCCGGCCCGCCCTCGGCATGGCCTACCAGTGGGGCGGCTTCGACACGCCATCGGAGTTCCTCGGCTCGCTCGATCGGGGTGAAGTGGCGGGCGACATCTCCACCGCAGCCAAGCGCCGCCTCGGAGATGCCGGCGCCAGCGCCCACGCTTGTGGCATCGACTGCTCCGGTCTCGTCTCCCGCTGCTGGCGCCTCGCCCGTCCGCATTCCACCCGGGAGCTGCCATCGATTTGCCAGCGGCTGGCAGCCTGGGAGCACCTCGCGCCCGGAGACATCCTTCTCAACGACCGCCACGTCGTCCTCTTCGCCGGCTGGGATCGCGGTGGAAAAAGCATCCTCGCCTACGAAGCGGGACCCTTCCCCGTCTGGCGGGTCAACGCTGCCTCCATCCCGGTTTCCAAACTCCTCCGGGAAGGCTACGCGCCCTGGCGGTATCGAGGCATCCGGGACTAAAGCCGGTTATGCTCTTCCTCCCATCCTCTTCGGCCGGGCATCGTTTCAAGCGCAATCCCCCTTGCCTCCGGCCCGCCCTCCGGCATGCTCCCCGCCATGCAAACTGCTGCTTTCCTCAAGGATATGTTCGGGCTTCAGGGCAAGACGGCCGTCGTCATCGGCGGCACGGGTGAACTTTGCGGAGTCATGGCCGAGGGTCTCGCCCACGCCGGCTGCGAAGTCGTCCTCGTCGGCCGCATTCGCGAAAAGGGTGAGAAGAAACTCGAGCGCATCCACGAGTTCGGCGGCAAGGGCTATTTCATGCCGGTCGATGTCACCTCCACCGAGTCGATGCAGTCACTCCTCAATGAGGTCGTGAAGAAGTCCGGCCAGATCGACATCCTCGTCAACGGAGCCGGTATCAACGCGCCCACCCCCTTCCTCGACATTCCGGAGGACGAGTTCCACCGCATCATCGACACCAACCTCACCGCCGTATTCCGTGCCTGCCAGGTGTTCGGCCGCTATTTCATTGAGAACGAAGTACCCGCCTCGGTCATCAACCTCGGCTCCATGTCCGGGATCGTCCCCCTCAGCCGCGTATTCACCTACTCCGCCACCAAGGCCGCTGTTCACAATCTGTCCAAAAACCTCGCCCGCGAGTGGGCCGAAAACTCCATCCGCGTCAACACGCTCGTCCCGGGGTTCTTCCCCGCCGAGCAGAACCGCAAGGTGCTCGATGAAAGCCGGGTGCTCGACATCCTGCGCCAGACTCCCATGAGCCGCTTCGGCAACCCCGAGGAACTCATCGGTGCCACCCTTCTTCTCGCCTCCAATCGCGCCGGTTCCTTCATCACCGGCACCGAAATCGTTGTCGATGGCGGCTTCAACGCGATGAAGATCTGAGCCTTCGACGACTTCCCCGCCCTTCCGTCTTCGGGCCTTGCCTGTGCGCGGACCGATGAGAAATTGGTTCCGCCGTGCGGCTTGCACCGGGGAGACCCGCGGTGTAAAGACGCCGCCCCGTCCGGTGCGCCACCGGCCGCGAACCCAGCTTTCCCATGATCAAGTGGATCCTCCAAAAAATCGTTGGCTCGAAAAACCAACGTGAACTGAAGCGCATCCGCCCCACCGTCGGGCGGATCAACGAAATCGAAGAAGCGCTCCAGAACGAGCCCGAAGAAAAACTCCGCGAGCTGACCGCGAAATGGCGCGACCACCTCGCCCGCTATCACGAGCTGCACGCGCCGACCAAGCCGCAGCTCGAGCGTGCCGACACCGCCCAGCTCGAAGAGGCCGCCGCCGCCGTCGAGGCCCGGCTCGCCCGCCTGCGCGAGGAATTTCCCTCGCTGCCGGAATCGGTGGAGCCCAGCGCCGAATCGATCGAGGCCGCCAAGGCCGCCTTCCGCGCGATCGAAGACCAGTTCCCGAGATCCCGCGCCCGCTACCTCGACCAGATTCTCCCCGAGGCCTACGCCGTGGTGAAGAACGCCGCCCGCCGTCTGTGCGGATCGACCATTTCGGTCTGCGATCAGCAACTGCCGTGGGAGATGGTTCATTTCGACGTGCAGCTTGTCGGCGGCATCGCGCTGCATCGCGGGATGATCGCGGAAATGCAAACCGGTGAGGGCAAGACGCTGGTCGCCACCCTGCCCGTTTTCCTCAACGCCCTGACCGGCCTCGGCGTCCACGTCGTCACGGTCAACGACTACCTCGCCCGCCGGGACTCCGAGTGGATGGGGGCCGTATTCAAATACCTCGGCCTCACCGTCGGCTGCATCCAGAATCAGATGCCCCCGTGGGAGCGCCGCGAGCAATACGCCTGCGACATCACCTACGGCACCAACGCCGAGTTCGGCTTCGACTATCTGCGCGACAACGGCATGGCCGGCTCGAAGGACGACCAGGTCCAGCGCGGTCACTATTTCGCGATCATCGACGAAGTGGACTCCATCCTCATCGACGAAGCGCGGACGCCGCTCATCATCTCGGGGCCCTCAACGGTTTCCAGTCATCAGTTTGATCGCTACAAGCCGCTCGTCGAGCAGCTCGTGAAGCGTCAGACGCTGCTTTGCAACGAGCTCGTCAACGAGGCCAAGGATCTGGTCGAGTCCGACCCCGAGGGTGCCGGCCGCCGCCTGTTCAAGGTCAAGCTCGGCCAGCCCCGCAACCGCCAACTCATGCGCCTGATGCAGGAGCCGGACATCCGACGCCTGTTGGAGAAAACCGAACTCTCGTTCTATCAGGACGCGCAGAAGAAGGAACTCTTCGAGATCAAGGAGGAGCTTTATTTCACCATCGATGAGAAGGCGAACGACGCCGACCTCATGGAAAGGGGCCGCGAGTTTCTCGCCCCCGGAGACCCCGAGTCCTTCGTGCTGCCCGACCTCGGCTCCCTGCTGGCGGAAATCGATGCCGACCCGGAACTCACCGACGAGCAGCGCCTCGCCCACAAGGAGGAAGCCCAGAACCGCATGGATCATCAGGCGGAGAAGATGCACAACATCTCCCAGCTCCTGAAGGCCTACTGCGTGTTCGAAAAGGACGTCCAGTACGTCGTCGAAGACGGCAAGGTGATGATCGTTGATGAAAACACCGGCCGGAAGATGCCCGGCCGGCGCTGGTCGGACGGCCTTCACCAGGCCGTCGAGGCGAAGGAAGGCGTGGTCATCGAAAAGGAGACTCAGACCTACGCGACCATCACCATCCAGAATTACTTCCGTCTTTACGAGAAACTCGCGGGCATGACCGGCACCGCCGAAACGGAGGCCGCCGAGTTTTCCGACATCTACCGGCTCGACGTCCTGCCGATCCCGACCAACCGGCCCAACCAGCGCAAGGACCACAACGATCAGGTTTTCAAGACCCGCCGCGAGAAGTACAACGCGGTGATCAAGAAGATCGAGGAAGCCCACACGAAGGGCCAGCCGGTCCTCGTCGGCACCGCCTCGGTTGAGGCCTCGGAGACCGTCTCTCGCATGCTCCAGCGCGCCCGCATCCCGCACGAGGTGCTCAACGCGAAGAACCACGCCCGCGAGGCCGACATCGTCACCGCCGCCGGTCAGCACGGCGCGGTCACCATTTCCACCAACATGGCCGGCCGCGGCACCGACATCAAACTCGGCCAGGGCGTCGCCGATCTCGGCGGCCTGTTCGTGATCGCCACCGAGCGCTACGAATCCCGCCGCGTCGATCGCCAGCTCCGCGGCCGTTGCGCCCGTCAGGGCGACCCCGGAATGAGCCAGTTCTTCATCTCCTTCGAGGACGACCTGATGCGGAACTTCGCCGCCGCCGACCGCATGACCAACATGATGGAGCGATTCGGCATGGAGGAAGGCGAAGCGCTCGAGCACTCGTGGCTCAACAAATCGGTCGAAACCGCGCAGAAGCGCGTCGAGCAACGCAACTACACCTGGCGGAAGCGCATTCTCGAATTCGACGACGTGATGAACCAGCAGCGGACCGTCGTTTACGGCTACCGCAACGAGGTCCTCACCACCGAGGATCCGCGGGAGCTGGTCAACGAAATCATCGAGAAAGCCATCTCGGCCAAGGTCGAAGAGTATCTCAGCGAACGCGACGAGGAATCGCCCGATTACAACGAGTTGCTCCACTGGGTGAACGCCACGCTGCCGATCCGCATCACGCCGGAAGAACTGCAGATCGAAAACGCGAGTGCCGAATCCATCACCGAACTCATCGTTGCCAAGGTCAAGGAGCTCTACGAAGCCCGGGTCGGCAACCTGCCGCCGGAGATTCTCGAAAACGAGGAGCGCCGGATGATCATGGCCGCCGTCGACAAGCAGTGGCAGGCCCACCTTTACAACATGGACGCCTTGCGCGAAGGCATCTCGTTCCGTGCCCAGGGCCAGAAGGACCCGCTCATCGAGTATAAAAACGAGGCCTACAAGCTCTTCGTCGATCTCATGGGCAGCATCGATCAGGAAGCCCTGCACAACCTTTTCCGCTCGGCGAGCCGCATCGAAGATTTCCTTCGCCAGCAATTCGCCTCGATGCAGGAGCGTCACGCGCCGGTGCCGAACCAGAATATTGCGTCCACCGGGAATTCCGGAAACATCGCCCCGGAAGCGATGGGTGGATCCGGTGAACTGAAACTCAATCTACCCAAGCGCCGCCCGCCGAGCTTCAACATCGACACGGTCGGCCGCAACGCCGCCTGCCCGTGCGGCTCAGGCAAGAAATTCAAGCAATGCTGTGGCCGCGAGGCGTGAAGCCCGTTCCACACGCCCGGAATACTTCACCTTTCCGAAATACCGGGCCGGATTTCCGTTGAAACTCCTCACTTGACAACAAGGGTTGCGCGGGTAGCCTCCGCGCCCCGACTCGAAAGGACGAACTGATTCACATGAGCGAACAACAACTGCGTGGTGTAATTGTAAAGAAAGGCGAACCCGTTGACCGGGCTCTGAAGCGCCTGAAGACGAAGCTGGATACCGAAGGTGTCCTCGAAGAAATGCGCCGCCGCCGTGCATTCGAGTCCCCGACCCAGCGCAAGATCCGCAAGCAACGCACCGCTCCGAAGCGCAACAAGGTCCGCTGGAAATACGTGAGCCCCTCTCAGGAGGCCAAGGCCGAGGAGGCCGCCGCTGCCAAGTCGCACGCCTGAAGCCCCCTCAGTCCTTTCCCAACGAGTGAAGCGGTCATCTCCGGATGCCCGCTTTTTTCGTGCTCACGGAGCATGGAGAACCGGCACGCCGCTCTTCGCGATGATCACTCTCTCTTCCCTGGCAGCAACCGTGAAAGCGTCGCCATGGTTTTCGCAGTGGACTCCGCTTCCATGTGGCGGCCATCGGTGAACGAAACGCTGTCCGTCGGAAGCCCGGCGTTCAGGTCCCACCAACCCGCTCCGGATTTCACAGCCAAAGCCCGGGCAACGCGGAGTTCCGAGCTGCCCTCCAGCTCGCCCGGTGGCAGCATCACCAGCACCACCCGGCTGCCTCGCTTCTCCAGGCGAGCGATGATTCCAGCGAGTTCATCGACCAATTCTGATTCCGCCGCGGACAGCTTGGCGGCAGCCTCACCGGCATACGGGCCCGGCTGCGAATCGATCGGTAAATCCTCGGAAATCGCTGCTGGCGGCCCCTCCTTTTTCTGAATCAGCCATGAGTAGACGAAGGCCGTGGGCCGGGCGGTGGCACCGAGGTTCGGCACCCTGCGGCCCACTTGAAACCACGGCCCCGAGATCGCCGCGGCCATTTCCGAACCACGGCCGTCGAGATCGTAGGCGAGGGTGTTCGCCTCGACCACGACGATCGGCGCGGCATCGATTTCCCCACGATCGATTGCCCTCAGCGTAACCGCCGCGCTGCCACCATCGCAGCCGATGTTGGCGATCCCCTCCACCGCCGCCGCACGATCCGCGAGACGACCGGTGAGGGACGAACCGAGCAGCAGGATCCGGGGATTTTCGGCGGCTGCCGTCTGGAGTCTTGCGAGCGACGAGAAGTAGTTCGATTCGCTCTTCGCGGTTTTTCCTCCCACGAGCCGCAGGCCCAGCGTCTGCACCGCTACGCACAGGGCGAGCGTGCCGAGGAAGCCGAGGACATAGCGGAGCGCGAGCATCAGAACTGGAAGTAGATGAAGCCCCGTGGCGCACCGGGGTTGGTGACAATCAGGAATAACATCAATCCTTGCAGCGCCCCTTCAAGCGCCAAGGGCGGATGCAGCAGCAGGCGGTCGCGGCGATGCTCCTTCAGCCAGCCCCAGAGGTGGTAGACCACCGCGGCTCCGCCATAAACCACCAGCGCGAATACCGGCTGACCGGGAATGCTGAAACCGGAAGCGAGCGCCCTGAAAAAGCCGGCGATGTGCTCCATGTCCGGCATGAGGAACGTCAGCCACAGAAAGGTCACCACATGGAAAGTGTAGAACCACCGCAGCCCCGCCAGCAGAGATCCCGCGAAGCCCTCACCGGGCAAGGTCGGAGTTTTGCCACGGAATGCCAGACGCTCGAGGGCGAGGAAGCCTCCGTGCAGGCTTCCCCAGAGCGCGAACTTCCACTCCGCTCCGTGCCACAGCCCGCCGAGGAACATGACAAGAAAAAGGTTGAGGTAGGTCCTGCCGCCGCCCTTCCGGTTTCCGCCCAGCGGAATGTAGAGGTAGTCGCGCAGCCACGAGGAAAGCGAAAGGTGCCAGCGCCGCCAGAACTCGGTGATACTGGTCGAGAGGTACGGGAAGTTGAAATTCGGCGGCAGCTTGTAGCCGAACAGCGCCCCGAGCCCGATCGCGATCAGCGAGTAGCCGGCGAAGTCGGCGAAGATCTGCAAGCCGTATCCATAGAGCATGGCCATCAGCCCCACCGGTCCGAAGGCGCGGAGACCTTCCTCGCCGATCGTCAGCAGTCCGGTTTGTTCGGCGAGGTTGTCGGCCACGAAAATCTTCAGGAAATACCCCGTGAACAGACCGCGGCGCACGGTGATCCAGTCGATCTCCCGCCACGTCTTGCCGCCGATCTGATCGAAGAAGTCGCGCGCCTTGACGATCGGTCCGGCGACGAGCTGGGGAAAAAACGCGACGTAGAAGCTGGCATCCCGCACCACCGCCACCCGGCCTTTTCCCGCCCGGGTGAACATTTCCTCGGTGTGGCGGCTGACGTCCCGACGCCACACATCGATCACCAGGCTGATCCCTTGGAAGGTGTAAAACGAGATCCCCACCGGCAGAGGAATCCCTCGCGCCCAGGCGATGACGCTCTCCGGGAGCCATGGGAGCTGACCTGCGAGGAAACCCGCGTACTTGAAAACCGCGAGCAGGCCGAGATTGACCACCACCGCCATCTTCATCGTGCGGCGCGCCCCGGCATCAGCCCCCAGGCGGCGCAGACGCAGAATTCTTCCCGCCGCGAGCGAGTTCAGGATGCAGGAAAACCCCAGCAGCGGTAGAAGCTGCGGCGCGCCCCAAGCATAGAAAAGCGCGCTGGAGGCCAACAACAGTCCCACCTGCCACAGCCTGCGCGCACCCGAGGGCACAGGCAGGTAGTAGAGGATGAAAGTCAGCGCCAGGAGCGCGAGGAACTCGAAGGAATTGAACAGCATGCCGGGGGAGGCTCGGAAAACCCACGGAAGGATTTCCCTTCCCGAAGAACCCTAACAGCACGCCTCCGTCAAGGTCGTGACCAGCCGCGATCACGTCTCCAGCGAGCGCCACAGCACAAATGCGCCGGTTGCCAGGATCATCCCAGCGAAGCCCCGCCGCAGCTGCCGCTCCGGAAAACGGATTGATAGACATTTTCCCGCCACCGTCCCGACGACCGCAAATGCGGTGAACAGAAGGGTCAATGCCCCATGCCCCGCCTCCATCGCCCCGTGCGAGATCCAGCCGATGAGTGAATTCACAGCGATCACCGCCAGCGAGGTCCCAACCGCCATCCGGATCGGAAGACGAGCGAATTTCATAAGTGCCGGCATCAAAAGGAATCCACCGCCCACGCCCATGAAGCCGGTGAGAATGCCCGTACCGGCCCCGGCGAGGAGGCAGCGAAACGGTTTGCACTCGGGTGCGATTTCATTCGGCACCTCACCGCCCAAGAACATCCGCCATGCCACGAGCAACATCAGCAGACCGAAAGCCCCCATCAGCAGCGAAGCAGGAACCAAGGAAGTGAAGCGTGCTCCGAGCGCCGCCCCGGCCATGCCGGAAAGCCCGAACATCAGCGCCGCCCGGCCGTGGAACTCACCTGATTTCCACCGCTGGACCGCCCCCACGAGGGCTGCCGAGCCGACCACAAAAAGACTCACCGGCACCGCTTCGTGCGGGGGCAGCCCGGCCAGATAGACCAGTACTGGAAGCGTCAGGATGCTGCCACCCGCGCCGGTGAGTCCGAGCGATAGCCCGATCGCAACCGCCCCGGCGATGGTCAGCAGGTTCATGGCGCGGGCACCGTTACCTTCCAAATGCCGCGCAACTCATTGAGCGCGTAGCCGGTCGCTTTGTCCTGAGGATAGAGCTCCGCCAATGTCGTCCGCGTCTCCGGCAGCACCTGCGGCTCGCCACCGTGGCAACTCAGACAAAGCTCGGAGGTGATCATGATCGGCAGCCGGACCTCAGCCGAGCCGTCGGCATCTCGCACAACTTGCGGCGCGGGCGTGGAACCTTGCAGGATCGACTCCTGAAACGTCTCCATCACCCGCTTGTCCACAGTGGTCGCCATCTGGGCGGGGTTGCGGGGTCTGTCGCTGACGCGTTTTAGGGAAACGCCGTGTTCGCGGCCGATCTCGTCGGCGAGAGCCGCCGCGCGGGTCGAGCAGATCTGGATCGCCGCAGGCGGACCACCCTCGCCCATCGCCCGGGCAAGCTCGCCGGAGAGCTTCGCGAAGGCGGCCTGCGCCGCAGCCTCCGCTTTTTCCACGGCCTCCATCTCGTTGAGTGACGCCGGAACAGGCCTGGACCGGCACCCGGCGATCACCAGCAGCGCGAGCAACGGCCACAATTTCATGAACGGAGAGCCTCGGGGATTTCCGCGAACGAACCATCGACGTGTACGACCTGGAAGCCTCTGGACGCCAGAAACGACGCGGCCAGCGCCGCACGCAGCCCGCTGGCGCAGTGAACCAGCAGAGGTTTGCCATCCGGCACCTCATCCAGCCGCGCCAGCAATCGCGTGTGAGCGACATTGACCGCCCCCGACACATGGCCCGCCTTGAACTCACCCGCACCGCGGACATCCAGAACCACACTGTTCTCACGCTCCAACGCTTCACCGAGACGGGTGGTGGCGAGACGTTCAATGGAGGTGGTGAACTCCGCTGATTCGATGGCTTCGCCCACAGGCATCCAGGCATCGATCTGATCGAGGCCGATCCGGATCAGATCGCGCACGATACCGTCGAGGTCGCTCTCATTTTCCACCAGCAGCAGGACCGGCGCGTCCTCTTCAAGATACGATCCCGCGGCCACCGAATGTTTCCCTCCGGAGAGCGGGGCGAAGAGAGCCCCCTTGACATGCCTCTTCATGAACGCCTCCCGATCACTCCTGAGGTCGAGAATCCGATGATCCCCCTTCGAAAGCCAATCGGCCAGACCCGCCGCGTCGAGTCGCTCCGGTGCCGGCAATCTGCCCCCCGGCAGAAGCGCCGGCCCCTGGCGGTTGTCGCGTTTCATCCTCGCGAAATAGAGCGGCGGTTCCGGCTGGCCATCGAGGATCTCATCGACGAAATCCTGTTCTTCGCCCTCCAATGCCAGCCGCAAGGCCGGGTTGTGGCGGCGTTCGTAATCCAGCACGCTCACCGGCACGCTGCCCAGTGCCTTGCCGCAGGCACTCCCGGCACCGTGCGCGGGCAGCACTTGGAGAAATCCGGGAAGCGTTGCCGTGCTACGGAGGCTCTCATACAAAACCCTCGCCGAAGGTTCCATCTGCCCCGCCTGACCGGCAGCGCTCTCCAACAAATCCGGCCGGCCCACATCCCCGACAAACAGAAAGTCCCCGCTGAGAATCGCCAATGGCTCTTCCGCGCCACCACCATCGTCGATCACCAGGAAGCTCAAGTGCTCCGGGGTGTGACCCGGTGTCAGGATCGCTTGAACCTCGACGTTCCCGATGTGAAATGCGTCCCCATCGCGGAGCAAAGTGACGCCTTCCAGTCCCTTCGCCCATTCGAACTGCCAGTCGTCTCCGCCCTCGGCGGAAAGGTAACCCTTCGCTCCATGGCGCTCGATCAGCTCACGTGCGCCGCTCAGAAAGTCCGCGTGGATGTGGGTATCCGCCACGGCGGTGATGCGGAGGTCATTCTTCGCGGCGAGTTCTAGGTAGCGGTCCACGTCCCTTTCGGGATCGATCACGACCGCCTCGCCGGTTTTCTGGCAGCCGATCAAATAAGCATTCTGCGCCAGAACCGGATCCGTGACTTGTCTTAAAAACATGGGTCGGACAGGTTGGTGTTCAGCGCGAGCAGGAGTTGCCGTGGCAGCAATGCCCGGAGCGCTGGTTCCAGGGAGCCTTGGCCAGAAGCATCGCCATCCCGCACCAGTCGGTCAGGCCCGCAAAGGTCAATCCCGCTCCCACAAATGCCGCTATACCATAAAATCCGGGGTGCACCCAAGCGCCGAGAACCACGCCGGTGAGAACCAACAGCCCGGCCACGATCCTGACCTGTCTTTCGAGCGAAAGCACTTCCTTGCCGCGGTTTACCGGCAGCCCCGCCTCTTCCCACGCCGTCACACCGCCCTCGAGCACGCGGAGATTCGCGCAACCCGCCGCGGCCAGCTTCTCCATCGCCTGCGCCGCCCGTTTTCCTGAGCGGCAGACGATCACGCAGTCCTTGGCGGACGACTTCACCTCTTCCGGTCGCAGGCGGTCGAGCGGCATCAGGCGTGAGCCCTCGATGTGAACCTCGCCATACTCCGCAGGCGTGCGCACATCGATGAGCTGCACCTTGCCGGTCATCAGTTCGTCCTTCAGTTGATTCGCGTCGATCTTCATGCGGGTTGCCCGATAATCCCGGGTTGATTTGTTAATTGCGTATATAACCATTCAGTTATTCTTGCGCAAGGAAAAATTTGCGGGCACGGTTCCGGCATGAGACTTGAGATGGACGAACTCGAGCGGGTGGCCGGCTTCTTTCGCGCGTTTTCCGAGCCCACGCGCCTGGCGCTGCTGCAGGAGTTGAAGGAGGCCGAAAAGACGGTGGGCGAGCTCGTCGACAGCCTCCCCACCACGCAGGCGAATGTTTCCAAGCAGCTCAAAATCCTCCACACCGCCGGCTTGGTCGGCCGACGCAAAGAGGGAACCAGCGTGCTCTACTCGATCTGCGAACCGGCCGTCATGGACCTCTGCCGGATCGCCTGCGACAAGCTGAACAGCGAGGCGAAGCCCCGGAAGTTGCGTTTCTGAGCCGACCTACGGAAACTTTAGTAGTGGAGCGCCGACGCCTTCGCTGGTGACGAGGATCGCCTTCCCGTCCGGTTCGAACGCGATGGCCTCGGCTTGAGTCAAGCGATGCGAGCCGACCGTTTCCCACGGTCGCGCGAAGGCTTCGGACCAGCTCTCCTTTTCGCCACGCCGGATCACGAACACGCCCTGATAGGTGAGCACCGCCGCCGTCCGTCCGTCGCGTGAGAAATCCATCGCCGTCGGCTGCTTTCCGTAGGGATGGAACGGCATGCCCTCGGGTACCGGAGGAACCAATGTCTCACCAAGGAATTCAGCCGTTTCCATACCGCCTCCGCCCGGGCGTTCGAGGGGCAGACGGTAGAGACGCGGCTTCTTGTCGCGCTTGCTGAGGAGAAAAATCGATCCACCCGGAACATCGACCGCCACCGCCTCGCAGTCGCGCGGGCCGTCGGGATAGCGGAATTCGACCCTACCGATCGTTTCCGGCGCGACGTCCAGCAAGTCGCCATTCCGGGGCATTTCAGGCTCCGGGACAAAGTAGAGGCTGCCACCTCCTTTGCGGACGGCCTCGTTGTCACCCACGTCCGCCACCAGCAACCACGAACGACCTTTCCAGCGGAACGCCGCGAGGTCCTCCCAGTCGATGTTTCGCGCGCCCGCCAAACGGACGACTCCGCGTGCCCGGCCGCTGCGGTCGGCAAGGTGGATCGTGGCCGGGCAGCCACTGTCGTTGATCAACCAGAGAAACGAAGGATCGCTGGGCGAAACCGCCATGCCGCTCGCCTCGGGCAGGGCCGGATCGGCGAATTTGACGGCCTCCGGCTCGTCCGCCATGCCCGCGCAGGTAGCGAGGGCCACCGCTGCGGGACAGAATGACCAGCGGGAAAAGAAAGCGGCGGCGTGCATACGACGAACTTTCGCCGCCCTCCCACGCGATGCAAGCCCGCCGGAGGTTCGCCGGTCTTGCCTCCCCGGCTGTCGTCCGTTAACTCCGGCCCGTGATTCCGAACGTCCTCGCCGAACGCTACGCCTCCCCCGCCCTCCAAGCCATCTGGTCCGCCGAAGGCCGCATCGTGCTTGAGCGCGAGTTCTGGATCGCCGTGATGAAGGCCCAGCGCGACCTCGGCCTCGACGTCCCGCAGGAGGCCATCGACGCCTATGAAAAGGTGAAGGATCAGGTCGACGCCGCCTCCATCATGGAGCGCGAGCGCATCACCCGCCACGATGTGAAGGCACGCATCGAGGAATTCAACGACCTCGCCGGCCACGAGCACGTCCACAAGGGCATGACCTCGCGCGACCTCACCGAGAATGTCGAGCAGCTCCAGGTCTTTCGTTCTCTGCAGATCATCCGTGACAAGTCGGTCGCCACGCTGGCCCGCGTCTCGAAACGCGCCGCGCAGTGGGCCGACCTCGTCATCACCGCCCGCACCCACAACGTCGCCGCCCAGCCGACCACTTTCGGCAAACGTCTCGCGATGTTCGGAGAAGAGATGCTTTCCGCCCACGCCGCCGTGCAGGACCTGGTGGACCGCTATCCCGTCCGGGGCCTGAAGGGCGCGGTGGGCACCCAGATGGACCAGTTGTCGCTCTTCGATGGCGATGCGGCAAAGGTCGCCGAACTGGAGAAGCAGGTCGTCGCCCACCTTGGCATGCCGGCGGTGTGGACCAACGTCGGTCAGGTCTACCCGCGCTCGCTTGATTTCCGCGTGGTCGCCGCCCTCACCGACCTCGGCAGCGGACCTTCCTCCTTCGCCAAAACCCTGCGCCTGATGGCGGGGCACGAAACCGCCAGCGAAGGCTTCGCGCCCGGACAGACCGGATCGAGCGCGATGCCCCACAAGATGAACTCCCGCTCCTGCGAACGGGTGAACGGCTTCCACGTCATCCTCAAAGGACACCTCACCATGGCCGGTGGCCTCGCGGGCGATCAGTGGAACGAGGGAGACGTGTCCTGCTCCGTCGTTCGACGGGTGATGCTGCCCGATGCGTTCTTCGCCATCGACGGACTGTTCGAGACGTTCCTGACCGTCCTCGATCAAATGGACGCCTACCCCGCCGTCATCGCCAAGGAGAACGCGCACTACCTCCCCTTCCTCATGACCACCACGATCATGATGGAGGCGGTGAAAGCCGGCGTCGGCCGCGAGACCGCCCACAAGGCGATCAAGGAACATGCCGTGGCCACCGTGAACGATCTCCGCTCCGGTAAATCCAGTACGAATGATCTCGTCGTCCGGCTCGCTGGCGATGCACGCATCCCGTTGACCCAGGAGCAGCTCACCGCGATCGTCGCCACCGGAGAGAGCAACGCCGGGGCCGCCGGTCGCCAGATCGCCGCTTTCGTGTCCGCCGTGGAAGAGCTTTCCTCCCGCCACCCGGAAGCCGCGGCTTACGCACCGGGCTCGATCCTTTGATCAATTCTGCTCGATCTTCCAGCGCGCGAACCTTGCATCGGGGCCAAGGGGAACTTCACCGATCAATGTTCCATCCTGCCAGGACACGCTGACTCCGGTCGTAGTCCAGTCGGTCATGTTGGAGGAGACCTCCATCTCATAGCTGACGTCAGACTTCATGTCTGGAAGTGCCAGTTCCATGCGCAGCGTGGACGCCGTGGCAGCCAGCGTTGAGGGAAGAATGCTCTTGGTTTCCGGATCGAGTCCGAGCGCGTATTCCAACCCGTCCGAAAGCCCATCGCCGTCCGAATCGGCCTCGAAATCTCCGGGCACGATGGGGAACTCCGCCTGAACCCACTCGATGAAGTTGCCGAGCGGGCTTTGGAAAGTGACTTCGCGCGGGTTCGGCGACGAGTACCGTCGCCCGCCCAGGTGCGCGCCCAGCGAAATCACGCGGCTCTCTCCAGGCAGCGGGCTTTCCGAAAGAGTCGTGGAATCCAACCTCACGAAGTTCTCCCCGGCGGCGGCCGGCACGGTGTCCTCATGCACCACCCAGTTCGAATTCACCACCGAGATGTCGTCGATGAAGCTGCCGATCCGCGGGTCGTTTCCATTAAAAACGTCCCCGCTCACATACTTCTGAACGAAGCGAACAAGCGTGGGAAGGCCCGGTTCAAGATCCACTGTCCTGAGACTGAACGACAAGTCCTCGGTGCTCTTACCGGTTACACTGTCCACGACCTCCCAGTTCGTCCCGTCGTGCGAAAACTCAACATCGATCGTCTCCCCGATCGTCATGAATCCTCTTTTGAGGTAGTAGCGGAACTGTCCGCCGGTATTCGCAACGATCTTGCGGTTCAACGTGAAGGACTGGGAAGGAGGGAACCCGAGAGCGGGAAGCCGCAGACGCAGGCGGAACGATTTCGTGCCCGTCCGCCGGTATTGGGTCGAGGCAAGGGCGTAGGTTCCATCCGTTCCGTCGACGATGTAGCCGGTCGTTCCGGTCTCCGCCCCTTCGGTCCAAGCCGTTGGCTCGACTTCCGCCACCGTGACATCGTGGCTTTCAGCAGCGTTCACCGGCTCAAAATAGTATTTTGCCCCGCTCACCGGAGGAGAGGAAGTTCCGGTGAGAGTCAACGGCTCTTGAAGGTCATCGGGATCCATCACCGTGACCTGATAGCTGTGATTCTGGCTCTGGCCGTCGATCAGCACTCCCTGAACGGTGACGGAGTAGGTCTGGTCGGATGAGACCGAGGTCGCGGCCACTCCCGACGGGACTTCCCAGACAATCGTGGGCTCCCCTTGATCCCCCGGTGCGCGGGCGACCACCGTCACCGGAACCGCACCCGCCGGACCTGACATGGTCACGGTCGCACTGGAAAAATCGGCATTGGGGTGGCTCAGCGACCACAAGCTCGTCATCAGCTCGGCAGGAAAGTAACCCGCAGAAGGCCATGGCACAAACCTCGGTGTGATGGGCGTCTCGTGCTCCGCGGCTGGGAACACGTAAAGGACGTTCGTAGGGCGAAGCGTCGCAGTGCCGTTTCCCGGCGTGTTACCGGTCGCAAAGTCCGTGCTTCCTTGTCTCAACAGCCACCGCCGGTGACCGACGTTTCCATTCCAGACCGAGAGCGTGGTGGGATCGTTTTCCCGCATGTAGGCATCCACAGCGTCCGGGCCGTGAAATCCGATGGCAAGGTTGCCGTAGTTGGCAGCGTTCCAAGCCGCTGGCGACCAGCAGTGGTAGGGTGGCTGAATATTGGGCGGATTGTGGGTGAGTATTTTCGCCCAAGAGAACATCACCGCCGCGGTTTCGGCCGCCGCTTGCTTTGTCGTCGAGGCCGGCGGTTTGTACGTGTCCGACGTCCGGATCACCACCTTGGACCCGGTGTTCGTCAGGGTATCGGCATTCACCCCGGCCATCGCCCGGTAGAAATTGATCCGCCGCTCGAACTTCTCAATGTACTCCAGCGAAACAGAGCCCGGATTGCAGCTCGAATAGTCGCCTGTCCAGTCCATGACCTCGTCGGCGTCGCTCGAACTTTCGTAGTACCGATTCCAGAATGCGACCACGGCATTCCGATCGCTCGTATCGACCGAAAGTGAAGTCGTGGGAATCTCCGACGCGACCGAAGCCGTGTGAAGAAGGCACAGGATGAGAGGGACGATTCCGCGTCCAGGCGGGATTGGGTGAGGCACAGCAAGATGTTTTTACCGAAAAACGAACATTTCCTCAAGAAAAGTTAGCTAGCCGGAATTCCTGACAAACCTCAAAGCGGAAAGACCGTAGATGGCGGCCGTTTCGCTGCGGAGCACGGCACTTCCAAGGGAAACGGGCACCCAACCCGTCCTCACGCCCAACTGAATCTCCTCCACCGAGAAGTCCCCCTCGGGTCCGATAAGTAACTTCACTAGCGTCGAATCAACAGCATCCGCCGCCATTTCAGCCAGTGGCCGCGCCTCACCCATCAGAGCCGCCATCAGCTTCAGTCCTTCCTCCTGGACGGGAACCCACCCGTCGAACGCCGCCACTTCATGAATGACCGGTAGCCGGCTGCGTCCGCACTGTTTGCAGGCTTCCAGGGCGATTCGACGCCACTTGTCCGCCTTGGCCTCGGCGGGCTTCACCACCGCCCGTCGGGTGGACAGGGGCTGGATTTCGGTGACACCGAGTTCGACCGCTTTTTGAATCAGCCACTCCATCCCTTTGGCTTTGATGACCGCCTGCGCCAGCACTGTTCGCATCCGAGGTGCCTCCTCATGCTTCACCGGGCCCAGACGTAGTCGCACGTCATGACGGGAAACCGCCTCGATCACTGCTTCCGCTGATCTTCCGTCGCCATCGAATACGTCGAGCCGATCGCCCGGCCGCATCCTCATGACCCGTGAACAATGCACCGCCTCCTCGCCGGTCAGCGCGGGCGAATCGCTCCAAGCCACGGGATCGAGGAAGAAGCGGGCCATGGGCGGATCAGCTGCCGAAGAATTTCTTCGCCTTCTCGAAAAACGATTCCTGCATCGGCGAATTATGATCCCCGATCGATTCAGCGAACTCAAGTAGCTTGGCCTGCTGCTCCGAGTTGAGACGCGTGGGCACCTCGACCTGGACCTCGACGTGCAGGTCACCCTTGCGTCCTCCGGAAAGCACCGGCATGCCCCGTTCACGGAGCCGGAAGAGAGTTCCGCCCTGGGTGCCGGCGGGGATCTTGATCGATGCCTTGCCGTTGAGCGTCGGCACCTCCAGTTCACCCCCGAGCGCGGCGGTGCTGAAGGGCAACGGCATGCGGCAGAAAAGGTCGTTGCCATCCCGCTCGAACACCTCGTGCTCCCTGACGTGAAGGAAGACGTAGAGATCGCCAGGCGTCCCGCCCCTCACTCCGGCGTCGCCATTTCCTGAGGAACGCAGGCGGGTGCCGTCGTCGACACCGGCCGGAATGCGGATCTTGATCCGGCTCGGCTTCTGCACCCGGCCTTCGCCGCCGCAATCCGTGCAGGGATCGGAAATGGTCTCTCCCGTGCCCCGACACTCCGGACAGGTCGTCTGCTGGATGAAAATCCCGGCTTGGCGGGCGACCACGCCCCGTCCTCCGCAAGTCGTGCACGGGCGGGAGCCGCCTCCGCTGCGGGAACCGGTGGCGTTGCAGGTGGAACACGCCAGATGGTGCTCGATTTCCAGCTCCTTCTCCGAGCCGCGAGCGGCTTCCTCCAAAGAAATCTCAAGATCGTAGCGCAGGTCGCTGCCCCGCTGTTTCCCGGTCCGCTGGCGACGTCCGCCGCCGAAAAACTCTTCGAATCCGCCGCCGAACGCGCCGCCGAAGACTTGCGAGAACAAGTCCATCGGATCGTGAAAGCCGCCAAAGCCTCCTCCTCCGAAACCACCGCCTCCGGCACCGGCGAATGCCGCATGCCCGTACCGGTCGTAGGCGGCGCGCTTATCCGGATCGCTCAGCACCTCATAGGCCTGGCCGAGTTCCTTGAACTTGTCCTCCGCCGCAGCATCCCCGGGATTCTTGTCCGGGTGGAACTTCACCGCCAGCTTGCGGTAGGCCTTCTTGATCTCCTCCGGACTGGCTCCTTTCGAAACCCCGAGAACCTCGTAAAAATCGCGGTCTGCCATGATCTTCAGCTCTCGGAGGATTCGGGTGCCTTGGCCACGATCACCGAAGCGGGCCGCAACAGGCGATCGCGCAGCAGATAACCGCGGCGCGTCACCCGCAGCACGGTGCCCTCTTCGGCCTCGGCAGTCGCCTCCTGGGAGACGGCATCGTGCAGGTTCGGATCGAAGGGCTTCCCTTCCGCCTCCACCAGGGAAACGCCGCAATTCGTCAGGAAATCGTCGAGCTGCTTGCGGACCATCGACATGCCGACGTAGACCATCGAATCCTTCTCCTGACCGGCCGCCTGCATGCCCATCTCGAAGTTGTCGAGGATCGGCAGCAACTCTTCCAGCAGCGATTGGTTGGCATAGCGGACGGATTCCTCCCGTTCGCGCGCCGCCCGCTTACGGTAGTTTTCAAGGTCCGCCGCGCCACGCATGGCGAGTTCCTTCCATTTCAAAACGTCCTGCTCCAGAGCCGCAACCGTGTCGAGTTCGTCATTGCCGTTCTCAAAGGGCGCGTCCGCCGCCTCCGGTCGATCACCTTCCACCGCGGCATCCCGGATGTCCTCGGCGGCTTCCTTGGGTTCGTCAGCTTGCATGGCCGCTACCTGTCACGCTCCGCCGATCCCGTCAACCCCCTCGCTCCTTTCCGCTCACCGCCGCTCCAGCACCAACAGGGTGATGTCGTCCATCTGCGGTCCGCCGCCGGCGAAGGATTCCACCTCACGCTGGATCGCCGCCAGGACCGCTTCGGCCCCGAGAGGCGCGGATTCCAGGAAGGTGGCTTCAAGGCGCTTCATCCCGAATTCCTCCTCATCGTCACCCACCGCCTCTTTCACCCCATCGGTGTAGAAAAGCAGGCAGTCGCCTGAGGCCATCTCGAAATCCATCGGCCGCGTCACCCGCTCGAAGGCCGGTCCGTCGTCCACTCCGATCGCCAGACCGGGCGGGCGCACCCGCTCGACCGCCCGCTCGGAGCTGCGGTACCAGAGGGCTGGTTCGTGCCCGGCGCGGACCAGCCGCATCGTCGCGCCATCCGGGGCGATCACTCCGTAAAACAGGCTGATGAACATGTCCTCCCGCATGTCCGGGAAAAGCTGGCGGTTGACGATGCCGAGGACCTCGCCGGGATCGCTGCTGCTGTCCGCTTCGGCGCGCAGCACACTGCGGCACATCGCCATCATGATGCCGGCCGCCACGCCTTTGCCGGAAACATCGGCGATCACCACGCCGTGGCTCCCATCGCTCAATTTCAAGTAGTCGTAGTAGTCTCCGCTGATCAGCCGAGCCGGGAGGTTCGTCCCTGCCACCCGGTAGCCCGGGATCACCGGATCGCCCTGCGGCAACAGAATGCGCTGCACCTCGCTGGCGCTCCGGAGGTCAGTCTCGAACTGTCTTTTCTCCGCCGCTTCGCGATACAGAAGGGCGTTTCCCAACGCAAAGGCCGACTGCTCCGCCGCGGAGCGGAACACGGTGAAGTCATTCGGGCTGAACGCGGGCTCGTCGGAATTGCGCGCCACCGCCAAAACGCCGAGGTCCTTGCCGTTGTGACGCAGCGGTGCGATCAGCGCGGAAACCTCGCCGCCACCGAAGCCAAGGAAGGCATCGCGGAACGCCTCGTGGCTCTTCAAGTCCCGGATGAAGGTCGCTTGCCCGGACTGAAGCACGCCACCCAGAATGCCTTGGTCTGAAGGCTGCTGAGCAAGCCGCAGGTGGCTTTCCATCGCCCTCGGATCTTTCTTCGCCCGGCGGATCACCTCCAGAGGCACGCCGACGAGCGGCGGGCAGTTGTCGGAAATGTGCTTCGGCTGGAGGAACTCGCCGCTGTCGTCCAAAAGATAGACGGCCCCGCCACGGGAGCCGACCACGCCTGTCACGCCCTCGACGATCACCCGGTAGAGACCGATCTGGCCGGATTCCCTGCTGATCGCCTCGCCGAGGTCGTGCAGGAAATCGAACATGCGGGCTTCCTCGTCCTCGAACGCCTTCAGCTGGCGGCGCTTGCGCAACAACCGACGGCGCAGCCGCCCGATCAGCAGCAGGCAGATGACCAGTGCGATGGCTTGAGCGAGATGCCCGTGGAGCGCTTCCATCACTTGTCGTCCGCCTTGTCCGGAGGCACTTGCTTCTCAAGCACGTCGAGGACGTTCTTGAAACGCTGGGCGTTTTCGTCGCTGGTCGAAGCCAGGTTGCGATGGGCGTCCAGCACGTGCTTCGCCCGTTCGCCCAGACCCTGCTGGCTCTTCGGCACGTAGGGTTTCAATTCCGCCCGGATCTCATCCACTTGACCGCGCCAGCTTGCTTCCGGAGGCTCGATCTCAAGGAGATAATCGAGCCCGAGGTCCTCCAGAGACTGCCGGTTCTTCGGGCCCGGCGTGGCGATCTGGACACCTCCGCCGGAGCGGCGAAGCCGGGTCGAAAGGCCGGCCAGCGTGCCCATGAAGGTCGAGTCCATCCCGCTGCATGCCTGGAGGTCGATCACGAAACGCTTCTCTCCCCGGTTCTCTGCGTTCTGGGCGCAGTCTTTCAGCGCGGGGCTCTGGACGAACGAGCCTTTGCCCTCGCATCGGATCCAAGTGAACCCGTCGAAGGTTCTCCAATAAATGGCGGTCTGATCGTTCACGAAATCCTTTCCGCCGACGCGGCGAAACTTGCTGCAAGCTATGCCCGGGCGCGGCTGACGGTCAACCATCCATCCATTTACCAGAGACCGGTTTTCCCCGTCGCCATCACAAACCACCCCATCAGCCCGTTCGCCACCGCATGCATGATCACGCAGGCTCCGAGATTCCGACTCCACACGGTCAGCAGGTAGGTCAGCGAGCCGTAAACCAGAGCCCCGCTGTAATCGACCGGGGCGTGGGCGATCACAAACGCCCCCGTGACCACGGCGAAGGTCGGCCATGTGTGCTTGCCGAAAGGCTGCAACCAATAGCGACCACTCCAATCCGCAACCAACCGCATCAGGAACGAGCGCCAGAAAATCTCCTCGACCAGCGCCACCACCACCGCCGCGCGGACGAAGCGCAGGATCACCGCCGCCCACCAGGCCGTCCCTCCTTCGATGAAATGCTCGCTGGGATCGAAGCCGTTTTTCCGGTCCTCCACACCCAGCCACGTCCACCAGCCCTCTCCCTCCGGCTGCCAGCGGTCCCAGATCAAAGTCGGCAGCAGCCAGAAGCCGATCCCGATTGCCCCAAATACCGCGCCGATTACGGCCCAGCGCAGGTTCCAGTGAAATTCGTAGCTCCGCCACCACCACGCCAACAGCACGAGGCAGACCACTGTTTGAAGAGGATAGATCCAGTGCTCCGGAGCCTTGCGCCACCACGGTGCACTCGGCAGATCGGATGCGAAAAAACTGCCCGCCACCTGGAGCAGCAGCAGAAAGCCCATGAACACGGCGAAGGGCGCCACCTGCCGCCGGATCCACGTTTCGTGGTCGTTGACCCGGATTTCGTCGGCCCGGCTCATGGGTCAGAGACGGCCAACGAAGGCCTGCATCTTGTCCATCGCCACCTGGAGGTCCTCAAACGCCGTCGCGTAGCAGCAACGCAGGAAACCCTCGCCGCTCTCCCCGAAGGCGCTTCCCGGCACCGCCGCGACGCCCTCTTCCTCCAGCAGGCGCATGGCGAAATCCTTGCTGCCGAGGCCGGTTTCCCGGATGTCGGGAAAGACGTAGAACGCCCCGCCCGGTGAATGGCAGCTCAGGCCCATCTCGTTGAGACGTTTCACCAGGAAGTCCCGGCGCAGACGGTAGCTGTCGCGCATCTCCCCGACCGCCGGCAGCCCGTTCTCCAGCGCCTCGATCGCCGCCACCTGGCTGGTGATCGGCGCACAGAGCATCGAATACTGGTGGATCTTCATCATCGCCTCGATGATCGGCTGCGGCGCACAGGCGTAGCCGAGTCGGAAGCCGGTCATCGCGAAAGCCTTGGAAAAGCCATGCAACAGCACCGTGCGCTCGCGCATCCCTGGCAGCGAGGCGATCGAAATGTGGGGCTCGTCGAGGTCGTAGCGAAGTTCCGAATAAATCTCATCGGTCAGGACGATCAGGTCGTGCTCGATGCACAACTTCGCGATCCCCTCCAAGTCCTCGCGGGACGCCGTCGCACCGGTCGGATTGGTCGGGAAATTCAGCATCAGTACCCGGCTCTGCGGGGTGATCGCCGCGGCCAGCGCTTCGGGTTTTAGCGAAAAACCATCGTGCTTCCGGGTCTTGACGCCCACTGCCTTGCCGTAGGCCATGACGATACTCGGCGAGTAGGAAACGTAGCAGGGCTCGTGGTAAATGACTTCTTCGCCCGGGTTGATCAGCGCCCGCAGTGCGAGGTCGATCGCCTCCGACACACCGACGGTCACGAGCACCTCGCCGATGTCGTATTTCACTCCGAAAAAGCTGTCCACGTATCCGACGATCGATTTCCGCAACGCCGGCAGACCGAGGTTTGAAGTGTAGCTCGTCTGACCTTTCTCCAGCGAATAGATGGCGGCCTCGCGGATGTTCCATGGAGTCACGAAATCCGGCTCGCCCACGCCGAGCGAGATGATGCCCTCGCGGCCTTGGACGAGTTCGAAGAAATCACGGATGCCCGAGCGCGGCACGGCGGCCACCTGGCGGGCGATTTTCTGGGAGTAATCCATGGGAAGTTAGCCCTTTCGCACGGGCGCGGCCTTTCTAGTCCCCCGCCCGTTTCCTGCAATCCTCAATCCTCCATACTTAGGAACTCGCGCACCTCCCGCGCCAGCTCACGTGGCGCTTCCTCGGGTGCCACATGGCCGACGTTTTCCAGCACCACCACGGAAATGCCGAGCCTCCCGGCAGGCAAGGTCTCCGGCGGCGTGATCGCATCGCCCGCACCCGCCACCATCAAGACCGGCTGGTGGATCTCATCCAGCTCCACCCGCCCGTCGCGAATCCGCTCGATCGATGACCCGAACCCCCGATAAGCCCGGTGCAGGCCCTCGACGAGAAGCTGCCGGTGATACTCCGCCATCGTCTCCTCAGAGAGATGATCCGGCTGAAAATAAGCGCGCTCGTAGAGCCCACGGAGCCTTGAGCGATCGCATACCAACCCGCGTGCGAAAGGATAGAGCAACTCGCGGGCGACGGCACTGCGCAGGATCGAGTCCGGTGGGATGTCCATATTCAGCGCCGGGCTGACGAGTATCAGCCGACGGATCTTTTCCGGATGCGCGGCCGCCAGGCGCAACGCCAGCTCGCAGCCGTAGGAATGCGCCACGACGTCCACCGGGCCGCGCGTCTTCATTTCGAGAAACTTCGTCAGCATCGCCGCCTGTCCTGCCGGGTGATAGAGGGCCGCCCCGCGCGGCCGCTCGCTGTAGCCGAAGCCCCGCAAATCCGGCGCGAGCACCCGGCGCTTTCCCGCCAGCAGCGGCCCGAGGTCGTGGAACACGTGGCTCGATTGACCGAAGCCGTGGATCAGCAGGATCGATCGTTCACCGTGTCCCCATTCTTTGAAATGCACGGCAGCCCCGTCGATCTCCACGAACTCTCGCTGCGGCAGAGCCGCCCGGATGTCCGCAAACGGCGTCAAGGGACAGCAGCCCCCCGCCAGCAGTCCCAGCACGAGCGCAACTCCACGCCATCCGTCCGGTTTCACACCCCACTCCCTCGGCCAACCGCCGCCCTGCGGCAAGGTTTTGCGCGTAACGGAGGCATCCACCGCTAGACCCCCTACCCAACCGACCGTAGAAGCCCGACATGATTCGCTGGTTCGCGCGCAACGACATCGCGGCAAACTTCCTGATGATCGCCATCCTCCTCCTCGGGGTCTGGACGGCGAAAACCCGCGTGCCGCTGGAGGTCCAGCCAAGCATGAAGTTCAACGAGGTGCTCGTTCACGTCGATTACCGCGGCGGTGCCCCGGAAGACGTGGAGCGCGGCGTGATCGTCCCGATCGAACTCGCACTCGAAGGTTTGACCGGGGTCAAGCGGATCGAATCCCGAGCCCGCGCGAATTTCGGCGAGGTGAAAATCATCGGCCAGGATCACATCGATCCCGTCGAGCTGATGGATGAGGTCCAGCTCCGGGTCGACGCCATCGTCACGCTGCCCCAGGAAATCGAGCCGCCGCGGGTCTTCGTGCCGGATACGGCGAAATGGATGGACGTCATCAAGGTCGCCATCACCGGCGACATGGAGATCGAGGATCTGATCAAGGCCGCCCGCCGGGTGCGCGATGATTTGCAGGAACTTTCCGGTATTTCCCAAGCGGCCATTCAGGGCGAAGCACGGCAGGAAATCGCCATCGAAGCCGACCTCGCCCGCCTGCGCGACTACGATCTCAGCTTCACCGACCTCGCGGACGCGATCCGCCGTTCGTCGATCGATCAGCCCGCCGGGCGGATCCAAACCGATGAAGGGGCGATGATCATCCGCTCCAAAGGCCAGGCCTTCAGCAAGGACGAGTTCGAGAACATCGTCATCTCCAACAACGAAGGCTCCAACGTGAAGCTGGAGGAGGTCGCCAAGGTGACTGACGGCTTCGAAGAAGGCGGCAAAATCATGCGCTTCAACGGCCGCCCCGCCCTGCTCGTCGAAGTCCTGCGCCTCAACGAGGAAAACGCGCTCGATATCGCCGACAAGGTGAAGGGCTACGTCGATACCCAACGCGAGCGCTTTCCCGACGGCATCGAGCTCTACATCTGGGACGACAGCTCGGTGGAGCTTCGCGGCCGTCTCGGCACGCTCTTCAACAGCATGCTGCAGGGAGGTCTCCTGGTCCTGGTAGTGCTCGGGCTGTTTCTCCGCCCCCGGCTGGCACTGTGGGTCGTGATCGGCATTCCGGTCGCCTTCGCCGGCGGACTACTCATGATGCCGTACTTCGGCATGACGCTGAACTCGATGAGCGTCTTCGGTTTCATCATCGTCATCGGGCTGGTGGTCGATGACGCCATCGTCACCGCGGAGAACGTCTACACCAAGCTCCGCAACGGCGAGGACCCCGTGACCGCCGCGGTCGATGGGGCCAAGGAAGTCGCCGTGCCGGTGACCTTCGGCGCACTCACCACCATCGTCGCCTTCCTGCCCCTGCTCGGGTTCGACGGCTTCTACGGGAACTACACCAAGCAGATTCCTCCGATCGTCGCCGCGGTTCTGGTTTTCTCCCTGATCGAGACCAAGCTCGCCCTGCCCTGCCACCTCAAGCACATCCCGGTCGGACGCACGAACCTCGGCCCCTTCGCCCGTTTTCAGAAAGCCATCGCCGACGGTCTTGAGTCGTTCATCGAGCGCTTCTACCGCCCGTCACTGGAATCCGCCACCCGGCACCGCTACACCACCATCGCCGTGTTCATCGCCATCGCGATGTGCTCGTTCGGTCTCGTGAAAAGCGGCCGTCTCGGATTCGTGAACATGCCCTCGATGGACCGCAACCGCATCTTTGCCCGTGTGCAGATGCCTCGCGATACGCCGATCGAAGTCACCGATGAGCGCGTGAAACGGGTCGTCGCCGCGGTGGATCAACTCAAGGGCGAGTTCATCGATCCCGGGACCGGCAAGTCGCTCATCGAGGACGTGCTGACGAGCTCCGGCGGCCACCCCGGCCGGCCGTGGGCCGACCCGCGCGAAGGTTTCGTGATCCTTTCGGTCGTCGATCCCGGCATGCGCAGCGAGCCCGGACCGAAGAACAGCGACATCGCCAAGCGCTGGCTGGAACTGGTCGGCGAGATCCCCGACGCCCAGTCATTCTGGATTTCCGGTGAACGCGGCGGAGGCGGCGGCGACGACGACATGGAGGAACTCCGGCTCGAACTCCGCGGCCCCGAAGGCGAACTCAAGGCCGATCTGGCCGACCTCATCGTCGAGGAAATCGAAGCCTACGAAGGCATCGCCGACTCATGGAGCGATCAGGGTCGGGTGAGGCCGGAAATCCACGTCAGCCTCAAGCCGGAGGGCGAATCGCTGGGCCTCGCGCAACGCGACATCGGTGCCCAGATCCGTTCCGCCTTCTTCGGCGAGCAGGCGCAGCGCGTCCAGCGCGGGCGCGACGACGTCCGGGTGATGGTCCGGCTGCCGTTGGAGCAGCGCCAGTCCCTGCATACGCTCGAGGACCTGCGGATCCGCACCCCCGATGGCGGCAACGCACCGCTCAAGACCGTGGCCACCGTTTCCCTGCAAAATGCCAGATCCGACATCTACCGCGTCGATGGCGCGCAGGTCACCGGCATCGGCGCGAAGCCGGTCGATGAGAACGTCGACATCATCGCAATCGCCCGTGACGTCGGCCCGCGGCTCGACGCGTTGCTCAACAAACACCCCGAGTATTCCTGGCGCTACACCGGCTACGTCCAGGAGCATGAGGAAACCGGCCACCGCGTTTATCTCGCGGGCATCGCGCTCTTCCTCGCGCTCTACGCCCTGCTGGCCGTCCCCTTCAAATCGCTCATCCAACCCTTCGTCGTCCTGCTCGCCGTACCGTTCGGCATCATCGGAGCCCTCGCCGGCCACCTGATCCTCGATCTCACTCCTTCCTACCTCTCGATCTTCGGCATGCTCGCCCTGGCCGGAGTCGTGGTGAACGATTCGCTGGTCATGGTCGACTTCGCCAACCAACGACGTCGGTCCGGAGACATGAGCATCCAAGCGGTCACCGATGCCGGCAGCCGCCGCTTCCGGCCAATTCTGCTCACCTCGCTTACCACCTTCGTCGGACTTCTGCCCCTGATGCTCGATCCTTCCTTGCAGGCCCAATTCCTTATTCCGATGGCGGTCTCGCTGGGCTTCGGCATCCTGTTCGCGACTTTCATCACCCTCTACCTCATCCCCTCCGGCTACCTCGTGGCGGAGGACATCGTGAACCTCTTCCAACGCGGCTGGAGCTGGTACCGCCGGCCGTTCCAGAGTGAGGATAAGCCTCCGAGCAAGAGCGTTCCGGACCCAGGTTGAATCTCAAAGCCCGCTCGCTTTCGGAGTGCTCCGACATGTCGGAACACTCCGAAGCCCTTCCGCTACATCGGCAGGTTTTCCCTTTCACCCAGATGCCGCGGACGCGTCTTCAGGACGCGCACGTCGAGCCACATCTTGACCCGCGCCCCCACCTCACGCAGCCGCGTTTTCAATCCGCCATGACCCTCCACATCCGGCGCGTTGAATCCGACGCAGTCCATCCCGTTCGCACGCCCCAGATAGATCGCCCGCTCGTTCTGGAACTGCTGGGAAATGAAAGTCACCTTTGCCGCTCCAAAGACCTCCTTGGCGCGTACTACGGAGTCCAAAGTACGAAGCCCGGCGTAGTCGCAGACGACCTTGTCCGCCGGCACGCCTGCTTTCACCAATGCCCGCATCATCCGCAGCGGCTCGTTGTAGTGCTTCGTCCGATTGTCTCCGGAGACAATCACGCAGGACAGTTTGCCCGCCTTCCAGAGGTCGGCGGCGGCATTGATGCGGTAGCGGAAATACAGATTCTCGCGGCCCTCGATCCGGTCATCGCAACCGAAAACCAACCCCACCCGCCCCGCAGGCACCTCCGACGGATCGTCGTGAATGCGGCCCATGCTGGCGAAGACCGCCGCGAGGTTGGTCCATGCGATCCATATCAACACGAGCCCGACGCCCGCCAACGCGAAGAGCAACAGCCGCTTCCACCACGGCTGCTTTCCACCCGGCACGCCCGCTTTCACGGCTCAGGCACCCCCACGGTTTTGCGGATCGAGCCGATGAAAAGCTTCATCGCCTCCTCGAAGCGGGTTCCGATCGGCCGCTTGGGTGCCAGCACCCGCAAGCGCTCCGGTTGGTCATCGCCGAAGACGACCCGTTTGGTCCGTCCGACCAACTCGCCATCGACCTCAAGCGGCACCTCACGGTCGCACTCGACCACCAGGGATTCCGTCTGAAAATACACCACGGTCGATTCGTCAAATGCCACGCCGCGCGATGCGATCCCACGCAACGAATCGAGAACCAGCCGGTAACCCGCCTCTTTGAAGACGAGTACATCCAGCTTGCTGTCCTGATTGTCGGCGAGATGGAAAAGCCGGATCTGACCGCCATACAACGAGCCGTTTCCCGCCAGCACCGCGATGCCCTCGGTCACGCGGCCGTCTCCCGTCACGACCCGCATCACCGGCGGGTCCTCGCCGAGAACCTTCACCGCCGAGATCAGATAGGCCAGCGGCCCGAGCACCTTCTTGCTCTCCCAGGTCGTCTCCTCGATCACCGCGGCGTCGAATCCCACTCCCGCCATCTGCACAAAAGGCGTCCCGTTGGCTTCGAACAGGTCGACCTCCCGCACGTTGCCCTCCAGGATCACCTCGAACGCACGGTCGAGATTGTCATAGGGAATGCCCAGCTCACGGGCGAACACGTTCATCGTCCCGGTCGGCAGCACGCCGAGCGCCGTGCGCGTCCCGGCCAGACCTTGAACTACGGCATTCAGCGTACCATCACCGCCTGCGGCGATCACCAGAGGCTCGCCCTCGGCCGCGAACTTCGAGGCAAGCGCATGCGCCTCCGCCGCCGAGCGGGTCGCGTAAAGCGCCAGTCCGGCCGCATTATCCATCAGAAACTCCAATGCCCGCCGTCCCCGTTGGCTGCGCGCCTTCGGATTGAAAAGCACCGGATATCGCGGCGGCAAAATCACGTCCCCATGAAATCACGCCCGCAACGCGCCGCAAGCCTTCAACCGCTGCATCAGCTCCGCCATCGGCAGCCCCATCACATTGTCGAAATCGCCCTCGATCCCTTCCACGATCATCTCCCCATGCTCCTGGATGCCGTAGGCCCCCGCCTTGTCCAATGGGTTCACCCGGGCGAAATAGGCGGAAATGGCGGCCTCATCGAGTTCCCGAAATCGCACCGTCGTCGCCACACAGAAGGTTTCCCGCACACCCATGGCCGAGCGCAGGCAGACGCCGGTCCGCACCTCATGCTCCCGGCCGGACAGCCGCCGCAACATCCGCCGCGCCTCATCCATGTCCGCGGGCTTGCCCAGCACCTCCCCATCCACCTGCACCAGGGTGTCCGCCGCAATCACCCAACCATCGCCGGGATCCACCGCATCCGCCTTCAGCCCGGCATTCGCCTGGCACAGCCGGTCCCACGGCAAGGCATCCGCCTCCAGCTCCTCGGCGGAGGAAGGTCTTACTTCAAAAACCAACCCCTCCCGTTCCATCAATTCCCGTCGTCGCGGCGAGCCCGAGGCCAAAATCAAATTCACCCGGCCACCGAAACCCGTCCGATCCTCCCTGCCAAGTTTCGCGCATTAACGCAAAGTATTTGCGTTTCGCTCGTTTTCAAGTATCGCCCCTCTGTGACGCGCACGTTTCTGCTGTTCTCCCTGACCTGTCTGAGCGCCTTCGCCGAGCTGCGAGTGGCGGTGCTTCATCCCCTGCTCGGGGATCTCGCCCGCGAGGTGGGCGGTCCCGAGGTCGAGGTGATCGATCTTCTGGGCGCGGACCGTGACCCGCACCATTTCGCACCCACGCCCGCCCAACTCCGGGATGCAGGCAAGCTCGACCTCGTGCTCGCCTGTGGCCTCGGCCTGGAAGCCGACCTCGCCACGCTGCGCGAACTTCTGCCAGCCCCTTTGATCGAGATCGGCGCGGAGTTGCCGACCCTCGCCGGCGGCTGCGATCACCCGGAGCACCAACACGCGCCCGACGAGCGGGATCCCCACTGGTGGCATTCGGTCGATCGTTTCCGCCGCGCAGTCACGGTCGTGGAGAAGCACTTCACTGAATCCGATCCCGACCACGCCGCCGACTACGCCTCCCGCGCCCAAGGCTACCGCCAGCAGCTCGACGAGCTCGGCCGCTGGGTCCGCCGGGAAGTAGCCCGCATCCCCCGCTCGAAGCGGGTGCTCGCCACCTCCCACGCCGCCTTCGGCTACTTCTGCCACGACCACGGCTTCGAGGCCGTATCCGTCCAGGGACTCACCCGCGAGCAGATGCCGGACGCCGCCAGCCTCGCCCGCACCTTCGCCGAGCTCCGCGAGCAGCGGGTGACCGTCGTGTTCCCCGAAAAGGGAGCGAACCCGGCGACCCTGCGCGCCCTCGTCCACGACGGCGGTCTGCGGCTGGCCCAGCCCCTTGATGCCGATGGCACCTATTCCTCCAGCTATGTGGAAATGATGCGCTCGAATGTCGACACCATCCACGCCGGCCTCACCGGCTCCTGAGCCTCGCCGGCTTTCCGGCACCTACGCCGCCTCCGTCAACGAAACGTCCTTCACCCGGTTGACCCGCGGTTTTTCGCCCTCGATCAGCAGCACCTCGATCACGTCGTAACGCCATGGCAGGTCACGCCGACCGAGCAGCCGCAGCCACTCGTTCGCCCCGCGCCGGATCAGCTTCCGTTTCTCACGTCCCACGGCGTCGAGCGGTCGGCCGTAGTCGTCCCGGGTGCGGGTCTTGACCTCGACGAAAAGCAACTGCCGACCCTCCCTCGCGACCAGGTCCACCTCGCCTCCACCCGGTGCCCGGAAGTTCCGGTAGAGCAGCTTTCCTCCCCGGGCCCGCAGCCACGCGGCGGCGATGCGTTCGCCACGGCGACCGACCTCCGCCGGTTCGATCTTCGCCCCGTCACGCCCCCTCAAGCGGCAGCGGCAGTTGAGCCACGGGCTGAAACGAGCGACGATGAATGCGGCAAGGCCCATGCAGACGGAGAGCTTCGAGATGCTCCCTCGTACCATACCCTTTGTGTCGCTCAAAGCCGTATTGCGGAAACTCCTCGGCCATCTCGCGCATCCGGCGGTCCCGCAGCACCTTCGCCACAATGCTCGCCGCGGCGATCGAAAGCGAAAGCCCGTCCCCCTTCACCACACCATCGTGACCATAGGGAAATCGCGGCACCGGCAGGCCATCGATCAGACAGTGATCGACCGCCCGCTTCAATCCCTTGACCGCCATCGCCATGGCCCGATGGGTCGCGCGCAGGATGTTGATCCGATCGATTTCCTCCGGCTCCACGAAGGCCACCGCCCAAACGATCGCGGCGTCTCCGGTCAAACGCGAAAAAAGCTGCTCGCGGCATGCCGCGGACAGCTTTTTGGAATCGTCGAGAAAGTCGCAGGCGAACGAATCCGGCAGGATCACCGCCGCCGCCGCCACCGGGCCGGCCAAGGGACCTCTTCCGGCTTCATCGACACCCGCGATCACTCGGTGACCGCGGGCGCGACACGCAACTTCCAGACTGAAATCGGGCATGACGCCCTCAGAACTGCCTCATCCGATCAGTCAATGTCATCGAGGAAATGTCCTTGGTGGCGAAAATCTGCGTCGCGTAAACCATACCGTCGTCGGTCACGTGGACGCCGATCCCGCTGCAATCCCAGTTCTGCTTGAGATTGTAGACGTGCTTATTGGACTTCGTCCATGCCGTGGTGAGCTGGCCGGCGATGTCGCCGGTCACCTTGCCGCCGGCCACGTTTTCCGCGATCGAGAGCATCCCGTAGCCACGCTGGGCGGCGAGCACGCGGGTCTCGAACCCGTAGTGGCTGATGTTTTCCGACCCGAGCGTGAACTTGCCACGGTTCTTGGCCATGAACTCGCAGTGCTGTTGGGCGAGGCGATCCAGTCCCGCATGAGCAGGCAACTGGGAGCGGCCGATCGAGCTGCGGTATTGGTTGATGGAGCTGTGCAGCTGTTTTTTGAGGCTGCCGGATTTCCCGCTTTGGGCGTGGTTGGACGACATCGCAACGCGGGTCGTGTCCAAGTCGTTGGCACAGGAGGCCAAGAGCATGAGCGCTACCGCGCCCATGGCTTTCAGGGTGTTGTGGGACATGCTTGTGTTGTGTGTGTGTGTGTGAAACTGGCAAGCCAGCCGAACGTGGGTTCTACAGATCCAATCGGCTTTGCGCTCACCCTATTTCGCCAAATGGACACACGAGAACGCGTAGTTCCTCGCAGCTCAGTGAGTTCCGCGCTCACCTCCGGATCGCGGGCTTGGACTGCACCCTTGCCGAAACCCTTCAAGATGGTTTCTGGCGGAATTCCGCGCTGGAGCCGCTGGTCGGATTTGAACCGACGACCTGCTCATTACGAATGAGCTGCTCTACCCCTGAGCTACAGCGGCACTTTCCCGGCGGGAGGCGCGGACTGAACCAGACCCCCGCACCGTCGGCAAGCAATTACTCGCCGGTCACCGCGACCACGATCTGGCGCTCATGCCCTGCGCGACGGTGCTCGAAAAGGAAGATGCCCTGCCACGTCCCCAACGTCATCCGCCCGCCGACCACGGGGATCACCTCGCTGGTCCGCGTGAGCGCCATCCGGATGTGACTCGGCATGTCGTCGGCTCCCTCGTAGGTGTGGACGAAATACGGCGTGTCCTCCGGCACCAGATGGTCGAAGAACGCCTCCAGGTCGCGACGCGCGCTCGGATCGGCGTTTTCCATGATCACCAGACTCGCCGAGGTGTGCCGGACGAAGACCGTCACCGTGCCGGTGGAGATGCCGCTTTCCTGCACGATGGAGGCAACCTCCGAACTGATCTCATAGGTCCCCTTCCCCCGGGTGCGGACGGAAAAACTGGCTGCATGCGCGCTCATGAGCCGGTTTGGTAGCGGCGGAACCCTCGAACGTCCACCCCGCCCTCGCCCTAAAAAGACGAGGCGCGCGGCTCCCCCCGGAACCGCGCGCCACTCGTAGCATCCCCATCGGAATCGGTCTTTCGACCTGCTGAGAACCCGTCCCCCCGGAATGGTTCAGTCAGCTATCCCTCTCGGGCTTGCTTATACTTCAACTATCGTGACCTTCCGGGCGATTTTCCAAAATTCGTGAATTTTTTTACAGGCCGATCCGCCTGCCACCACCCGATCAGCGGTGAGAGCCTACTCCGGCCCGCGGATGGCCTCGGAAATTGAAGAAATCAGCCCGTTGTCGAGACGGTAGATCCAACTGTGGACGTCCACCTGCTGCCCCCTATCCCAGGCATCCTGGACGATGGTCGTGCGCGAGACGTTTTCCGCATTCGCGACCACGTTCAGCTCGCACAACCGATCCACCTTCTGCGCGGGATCCAGCCCTTCCAACTCGTCTTCCCGCCGCCGCGCGACGTTCTGGATGTGCCGCAGCCAGTTATCGATGATCCCGTGCCGCTGGTTCTCCAGCGCTGCCTTCACTCCGCCGCAGCCGTAGTGACCGCAAACGATCACGTGTTTGACCTTCAGCACATCCACGGCGAACTGCAGCACCGAGAGGAAATTGAAGTCCGTCTGCACCACCACGTTGGCGACGTTGCGGTGCACGAACACCTCGCCGGGCGCGAGACCGGTGATCTGATTGGCCGGTACGCGGCTGTCGGAACAGCCGATCCACAGGTATTCCGGGGCCTGTTGTTTCGCCAGACGGGCGAAAAACTCAGGATCTTCGGCAACCTTCTCTGCCGCCCACGCCTTGTTTTTGTCCAGTAGCACCTTGAGGCTCTCCATGCCCCTAGCTGAAATCCGAAATCGTCAACCCGCAATCCCCAATCTTCACTCGCGCCGTGGCCGATCTCTTCGTCAGCGACCCATCTCCCGAATCCCGCCCCGAGCTTCCGGCCGAAGGTCCTCTCGCGGCACGCATGCGGCCGCGAACGCTCGATGAGATCGCGGGCCAGCAGCATATCCTCGCCGAAGGCAAGCTGCTCCGGCGGGCGATTGAGTCGGACCGCTTCACCTCGCTCATTTTCTACGGTCCGCCCGGAACGGGGAAAACCACCCTCGCCAACGTCATCGCCCGTTCGACCGGATCGCGCTTCGAGTCGCTCAACGGCGTCGAGTCGAACGTGGGCGAAATCCGCGCCAAGATCGACCAAGCCCGCACCTGGCGCGACCTGCGTGGTCAGACGACGATTCTCTTCATCGACGAAATCCACCGTTTCAACAAAGCGCAGCAGGACGTGCTGCTCCCTCACATCGAGCGGGGAACGGTGCGCTTCATCGGAGCCACGACCCACAACCCCTACTTCTACGTCAACTCGCCGCTCGTTTCGCGCTCGCAGATTTTCCAGCTCGAATCGGTCTCCACCGAGGACCTGATTCCGGTGCTTGAGCGCGCGCTCTCCGACGCCGACCGCGGCCTCGGCGGACACGCGGTCGAGGCCGATCCCGCCGCGCTCCGGCACCTCGCGGAAATGTCCGATGGCGACGTCCGGAAAGCCCTGACCGCGCTTGAGCTGGCGGTGCTCACCACTCCCGAGGACAACAGCACCATTCGCCTCACCCTCGCCGTCGCGGAAGAAAGCATCCAGCGCAAGGCGATCGCCTACGATGCCGATGGCGACGCCCACTACGATACCGCCTCCGCTTTCATCAAGTCCATCCGCGGCTCCGACCCTGACGCCGCGCTCTACTGGCTGGCCAAGATGCTGCACGCCGGCGAGGACCCGCGATTCATCGCCCGCCGACTTGTCATTTCCGCCAGCGAGGACATCGGCCTCGCCGACTCGAACGCACTGCGCGTCGCCATGGACGCCCACCAGGCCTTCGAATTCATCGGCATGCCCGAGGGGCGCATCCCTCTCGCCCACGCCACGGTGTATCTCGCCACCGCTCCCAAATCCAACAGCGCCTACGCCGCCCTCGGGGCCGCCATGCAGGACATCGAAAAAGGCCGCACCTTGGCCGTGCCCGAGCATCTGCGCACCACCACCCGTAAAAAGCTCGCCGCCGCTAGTGGCGCGAACGACGCCAAACTGCAATACCTCTACTCGCACGACTACGAGGGCGGATACGTTCCGCAGGCCTACCTGCCGGAGGGGCGGAAATACTACACTCCCACGGAAAACGGCCTCGAGAAGCGGATCAAAGAACGGCTCGATTTTTGGCGCAGCCAGCTTGAGCCGCCTCATTGACTCGCTGGCTGTTTCCCGCTAGTCCCCGAGACACGATGTTGGGAAAATGGCCTGCCTCACTCTGGATTCACCTCTCGCTCCTCCTACTTGCCGTGACCGGCTGGTCTTGGGCGCTCGTGCAGCGGTTTGAGGCAAATGACTCCGACACCGCCGCGGTGCCTGCGAGTGCGCCGAAAGCCACCCAGCGCCATCGACGCCCGGAGGCAGCCTCCCTCTCGTCGGTCATGACCAATCCCCGCACGGCGGACCTCCTCGCCCGCTTTGACGAAATCCTCGCCGAGGCCCAGCCCGGCGAGCCTAACCAAGCGTTGATCGACGCCTGTGAAGCCGCGCTCATCGACCGCGATTTCGAGAGCCGCATCCGCGACCTCGCCTTCCTGATCGAAGCCCTGCGGCCTGAGGACGCCCCCGCCCTGCACGAGTTGTTCCTGAAGCTCCACCGGGAGGAGGGTCGTGGATTTCCCCTCGAGTATGAAGTCTTCGCGAGGTGCTGGGGCCAGATCGATCCCGAAGGAGCCCTGGACTACCTCGCCCAGGAAGAACCCCTCCGCATGCCCCCTCAGGACGTCCGCAACATCCTCAACGGTTGGGCCGAGCGCGATCCCGGCGCGGCCTTGCAGTGGCTCACCGAGCACCCGGAACAGTCCGGTGCCCTACCCGGCGTCATCAGCGGATGGTTCCGCTACGATCAGGACGCCGCCACCACCTATCTCACTTCGGAGCAATTGGGCTCCCGGCAAGTCCACGAATGCATCCGAGAGTGCGCCAATGCCATCCTCTACGACCGGGGAGCCACCTCCTCGGTGGAGTGGCTCGCCTCGCTTCCCGAAGAAAGCCCCTATGGCGACGCTGCTTCATTGGCGTGGAATCTCACGTCGTTCAACTACAATGAACTGACGAGCGACAAGGCCGCTGAGGTCTGGCAACAGGTCGGCAACAAACCCTGGATCACGCCCGAACAGTTCTACCGGTTCACCCATTCGGTTGGCAACGCCCGGGCGAATCCCGAGGGGATGCAGGGCGTCGTCGAATCGCTGTCGCAGACCTGGCCGGTGGAGCAAGCCGTCCAGCAATTCCAGCGGTGGAGCCACGAGGATCCCGACCTCATCCAGAGATGGCTGGCAGGCGCGCCGGAGACCGAGTGGGTGGCACAAATCCGCGAAGCAGTCCCAGTTCCCTCCCCCATGCCCACCGAGTAGAAGGGATAATTTTGGTTTGTATTTTACCCAAAACCGCCTGAATATGCCTTCGTGGACAAAATACCACCCTTTCAGCTCCGGAATCCGACTCACCTGACCAAACAAATCGGGCAGCGGATTCGGACGCACCGCAAGGCTCGCGGCTGGACCCAGGCGGAGCTGGCCGAGCGCTCCGGCGTCTCGCTTTCCACCCTCAAGCTCCTGGAGCGCGAAGGCAAAGGCTCGATCCAACGGCTGGCCAAGGTCGCCGTGATCCTCAATCTCGACGGCGAGCTGCGCGAGCTCTTCGCCACCACCCCGGCCTATGCCAGCCTCGATGAGGTGGAAGCCACCCACCGCCGGACCAGCAGGAAACCATGAAACTCGATGTCCGTTTCCTGGGTCTTTCGGACGCTCCTCGGATCGGAGGTTTGGCCGATGACGCCCGGGGCCGGATCTTCTTTCAATACGATCCCGCCTGGCTGGCGCTCGGGATCGAGCTATCTCCCCTTCACCTCCCGCGATCCCTGACGGGCCCGGTGACCACGCCGACGCCGGAGTTCAGCCCGCTGTTCGGCGTGTTCGATGATTCCATGCCCGATTGGTGGGGCCAGCGGATCATGCGTCACCACTTCGCGAGCATGAACGTGCCGTGGAATGAAGTCCGCCCGCTGGAGAAACTCGCTTGTCAGGGAGCGTTCAGTCTCGGAGCGCTGGCCTACGAGCCGGATCTTTCTCCGGGATCATTCCGCGAAACGCTGGCAACCGAGGTGACCGAACTGGTGACCGCCGCGCGTCAGCTTCTGGAAGGAGACCCTCATGAACTGCTGCCCGCCCTCGTCCGCGGCGGACTTTCGCCCGGCGGTGCCCAGCCGAAGGCACTGGTCGCCTTCGATGCCGATTTCACCCACGCCATGGCCGGAGGCGGCAGCGCGCCGGATGGCTTCACCTCGTGGCTGGTGAAATTCCAGCTCGACCCGGACGACCCCGTCGGCCGCGAAGAGCAAGCGGTGACCCTGATGGCGGCGGCCGCAGGCATCCGGACCCCGGAAACCCGCCTGTTCTGCACGCCCGACGGGTTGGCCCACTTCGTCACAAAACGCTTCGATCGCCAGCCCGGCGAGCTGCCGCGGCATCTCCACACCTTCGCCGGCCTCACTCACACGCCGGTGCGCGATACGATCGATTACGACGACTTTCTCAGCCTCACCCGCGATTTGACGCTTCATGAAGTCGAAGTGGAGCAAGCCTTCCTACGGGCCGCGTTCAACATCGCCATCGCCAACGACGACGACCATTCCCGCAATCACGCCTTCCTGCTCGATCTTGAGCAGGGCTGGAAACTCTCCCCGGCCTACGACCTCACTCGCACCTCCTATCCACTCGGTTCGGGCTTCCGCGCCGGGGGAATCGGCGGGCGCTTTTCCGGGCTCAACGCCTCCGATCTCCGCCAACTCGCCAGGAACCAGGCCATTCGTCATCCCGATGAGAAAATCGGCCGGGTCGTGGATGCCGTCCGCCGGTGGCCGGAGTTCGCCGCCGCCGCCGGATTACGGGAAAGCCACGCCGTGATGCTCGCGACGGAAATGCCCGCCCAGCGTTGGTGACCCCCTCATTTGACACATCCCCGCCGCCCCCTAACTTCCCCGCAGCACATGTCCGCCTCCCCTTTCTCCGACTTCGTTTCCCACGCCCCCGGTCACTGGCCGGACGATGCCTCTGCCGAGTGGGACGACTACAAGTGGCAGCTCAAGAACCGCGTCAACACGCTCGCGGATCTGGAGGCCCGCATGCAGCTGACCGATACCGAACGCGCCGGCGTGCTGCTCGCCGGGTCGAAGCTCGCGATGTCGATCACGCCCCACTTCTTCAACCTCATTGATCCCGACGATCCAGACTGCCCGATCCGCCGCCAAGTCATCCCGCGGCTGGAGGAAGGCTGGACCGCCCCCGAGGAAATGGCCGACCCCTGCGGCGAGGATTCGCACATGCCCGTCCCCGGGCTCGTCCACCGCTATCCGGACCGCGTGCTGTTTCTCGTCACCGACCGCTGCGCCTCCTACTGCCGCTACTGCACCCGCTCCCGGGTCGTCTCCGGCGTGGGCGAGCAGCACCTCGAGACCCAGTGGGAGGCCGCCTTCCAGTATCTCGAAAGAACTCCGCAAATCCGGGATGTTCTTCTCTCCGGCGGCGATCCCTTGCTTTTTTCCGACGCGAAATTGGAGAAAATCCTCACCCGCCTGCGCGCCATCCCGCACATCGAGTTCGTCCGCATCGGCTCGCGCATTCCCATCTTCCTGCCGCAACGGATCACGCCCGAGCTGTGCGCCATGCTGCGCAAGTTCCACCCGCTCTTCATTTCGATCCACAGCAACCACCCGAAAGAACTCACCACCGAGGTCCGCGACGCGCTCGGTCGGCTCGCCGACGCGGGCATCCCGATGGGAAACCAGAGTGTCCTTCTCAACGGCGTGAACGATTCCGTGGAGGTCCAGCGCACCCTGGTGCACAAGCTCCTGCGCTGCCGTGTCCGGCCCTACTACCTTTATCAGTGTGATCTCATCAACGGCTCCTCGCACCTCCGCACCAGCGTGTCGAAGGGCCTGGAGATTATCGAAGGCCTGCGGGGACATACCACCGGCTACGCCATTCCGCAGTTCGTGATCGATGGTCCCGGCGGCGGCGGCAAGATCCCGCTCAACCCCGATTACGTCCTCGACCGCAATGACGGTCGCACCCTGCTCCGCAACTACGAAGGCGAGACCTTCGAATACCCCGAACCCACCCCGGCCCCGGCCGAGGCCCTAGGCCTGCTCAAGGAACGCGCCACCTGCTGCCCATGAAAATCCCGCTCTTTTTGACCGCCCTCCTGTCGGTCTTCTCGCCTGCCGCCGAACTCGTGCTCGCCACCTTCGAGGAAAAGTCCACCCGAACCCTCGGCTATGATTATCTCATCGCCCGGCCGGACGGCGACGCTCCGGAAAAAGGCTGGCCGCTCGTTGTCTTCCTCCATGGAGCCGGAGAGCGGGGAAGTAATCTTGAGAATCTCAAGCGCCACGGCCCGCCCAAGCTGATCACCGCGGGTGAGGACATCCCCGCCATCGTCATCGCCCCCCAGTGCCCGCAGAACCGCGTCTGGGATCCCCACATCGTGAAAGCCCTGGCCGACAAGGTCGCCGCCGAAGAGCGGACCGATCCAGGCCGCACCTATCTCACCGGCCTCAGCATGGGAGGTTTCGGCACCTGGGAGACTGCGTCGGAATACCCTGACACCTGGGCCGCGATCGCACCGATCTGCGGCGGCGCCGGCATCCGGATCCTGACGCTCGAAAGGCTCGCCAAGATGCCCTGCTGGATCTTCCACGGCGCGGACGATCCGGTGGTGCCGGTGAAGTTCAGCGAAGACGCCCACGCCGCCCTCACCCGCCTCGGCGCGCCGGTGAAAATTAGCGTCTACCCAGGGGTTGGTCATGACTCGTGGACCCGCACCTACGAGGACGAGGGTTTCTGGAAATGGTTGCTCGCCCAGCACCGTTGAATCACGCAGAACCCCAACACATGCATTGGAACGACTATTTCCTCGATCTCTTCTCCCGCTGCGTCACCCGCTACCGCCGCGGCGACAAACATTTCGAAAGCTACTACGAAGATGAAGATCTCGAATTCCTGAGGTCGATCGGCTGCCGCAAGCGCGAATTCTTCGATTTCGTCGAGGACTTTTGCGATGAGGACACTCCCTCCCCTACCACCGCCCTGCTGGTCGCCGCAGTGCGCCGCGACTACTTCCAGACCGTGATGGATGGCCAGATGTCCCAGCCCACCGTCAATGCGGACAACATCCCCACCTTCGGCGACGAGTTTGACGGCATCTACTACCTCCCTAGGATTCTCGCCAAAGCCCGCGCCAAGCTCCGCGGTGAACTCGATCCCGATCTGATGTACGGCTGCGGTGGCGACCGGAAATTTCTCCGCGAAAACGGCGACGTCCACCCCGCCGATTTTCTTCGCCAGGTCTGGGCCGCAGGTGATGATGATTCCCGGGTCGTTGCTTGGCTGCGCTCCTGATTTCGCGCAAAACCTCGCCCTCTACACGATCCGCCAGACAAGGCCAATGCCACTGCGCCGCTGCAAGGGAACCATCCCGCATTCCCACTGGCGCTAACAGAAACCGGTGCCATGCTGCGCCTTAACAATCGATCATGACCACGGAAGAACTTCAGGAACAGATCGCCGCGAGCAGCGGCTGGGTCCACGACGTCAAAAGCGAGATGGGCAAGGTGCTCGTCGGCCAGGAAGAACTCGTCGACCGCCTCATCGTCGGCCTCATCTGCAACGGCCACATTCTTCTCGAAGGCGTGCCCGGCCTCGCCAAAACCCTCGCCGTCAAGGCCTTGTCCGGCTCGCTCCACGCCAGCTTCGCGCGCTTCCAGTTCACGCCCGACCTGTTGCCGGCCGACCTCATCGGCACCATGGTCTACAACCCCCAGTCGGTCTCCTTTTCCGCCAAGCTGGGCCCGATCTTCAACAACCTGATCCTCGCGGACGAAATCAACCGCGCCCCCGCCAAAGTGCAGTCCGCTCTGCTGGAAGCGATGCAGGAACGCCAGGTCACGCTAGGCGACACCACCCACCGCCTTCCCGAGCCCTTCCTCGTGCTTGCCACGCAGAACCCGATCGATCAGGAAGGCACCTACCAGCTTCCCGAGGCACAGCTCGACCGCTTCCTGCTGAAAGTCAGCGTCGGCTACCCCTCGAAAGACGAGGAGCTGACCGTGCTCGATCGCATGGCCACCTCGGCTCCGGTTTACCAGACCCAGACCGTCGCCACTCCCGAGCAGGTCGCCTACTCGCGGAAAATGGTCAACGAGGTCTACATCGATCCCGCCGTGCGCGAGTACATCGTCGACCTGATCCGCGCGACCCGCCAACCCGCCAAGATCGATCCCGGCCTCAAGCATCTCATCCGCGCCGGTGCCTCGCCGCGGGGCACCATCAACCTCGCGCTCACCGCCCGCGCCCGCGCCTTCAGCGCCGGACGCGCCTTCGTCACGCCCCAGGATGTGAAGGACATGGCCCACGACGTCCTCCGCCACCGGATCCTCCTCAGCTATGAAGCCGAGGCCGAGGAAATCACCACCGACCACATCCTCGACCGCATCCTCAGCAAGGTCCCGGTGCCCTGACTGGAGCGCCGGTCTTGCTCCCCCGACTCGTCGGCGCCCGACCGACATCGAGACCCATGATTCACCCTACGGAAAAGGAAATCGAGGAAGTCCTTGAGCGCGTGCGCAAGCTGGAGCTCAAGGCCCGGCGGCTCGTGCGCGAGTCGTTCGCCGGCGAATACCAATCGTCCTTCCGCGGCCAAGGGCTCGATTTCGACGACTTCCGCGAGTACCAGCACGGCGACGAGATCCGCTTCATCGATTGGAACGTCACCGCCCGGATGAACCAGCCCTTCATCCGCAAGTTCCGCGAGGAGCGGGAGCTTTCGGTGATCCTCGCCGTCGATGTCTCCGGCTCGGCCGACTACGGCAGCGTGCATTTCAGCAAACGCGAGGCCGCCGCCGAAGCCGCCGCCATCCTCGGCTTCAGCGCCCTGGGCAATGGCGACAAGGTCGGCTGCCTGGTCTTCGCCGACAAACCCCTGGTCTTCGTCCCGCCCGCCAAAGGCAACCGCCACCTGCTGCGGATGGTCCGCGAAATCCTCATCGCCCGCCCCGAAAACCCAGGCACCTCGGTCACCGCCGCCTGCGACTTTCTCATCCGCACCCTGCGCCGCCGCGCGGTGGTGTTCCTGATGTCCGACTTCTTTTCCGACGGTCTCGACAAGCCGCTCGGCAAGCTTGCCCGCAAACACGAAACGCTCGCCCTCCAAATTCTCGACCCCATTGAGGAAAAGCTCCCGCGCGCCGGCAAAGTCGTGCTGCTCGATTCCGAAACCGGGGGCGAAGTCCGGGTGAACACCCACAACGCCAACCTCCGCATGGGTTACGAAAAACTCATGCGCCGCCACCGCGAGGGCATCGCCCGTCTCTGCCGCAGGCACGGCATCGACCAGGCCGTGCTCACCACCGATCGCGACCGCCTCCGCGACCTCCACCACCTTTTGAAAAAGCGCGCCCGCAAACGCACGCGCTGATCCCGATGGAAAACGACGACCTCCAGCTCCGCGACCTCGCGCCGGTGGACCCGTTCCTGCCGGACTGGGTGCTGCCGTGGTGGATCTGGCTGGCTGTCGCCTTGATCGCCGCAGGGCTCATCCTGCTTGCCATTGCGATCGCTCGCCGGCCGAAAAAAGAGATCGCCGGCGAATCCGTAGCCAACCTCGCCTACCGCCGCGCTCTCGCACGGCTGGAAGCTCTCTCCGCAGACTTCCATGACGCCGTGATCGACGCTTCGTCCGCCCTCCGCGCCTATCTGTCCGAAGCCGCGGGCGATCCCTCGCTTTACGAAACCCAGGAGGAATTCAACTCCCGCGACGAAGCCCTGCGCGAGCTACCCGAAGATCTGCGTCCGAAGGTCGCCTCCTACCTCACCCAGCTCTCCGCCCTGAAATACGACAAACCCCGTAACGGGTCCGCGGCCGAGATCGCCGCGTCCGCGAGGGCGATGCTCGAGGAAATTCACCGCGCCCGCCCGGCATGAACGAACTCCTCACCCATTTCCGCCTCGCCCAGCCGCAATGGTTGCTGCTTTTCCTGCCTTGCATCCTGCTGCTGCTCCTGCGCCGCGGCCGCGGGTCGGAAGCGGCGGTCCGCTTCTCTTACCTCGGCGCGCTCATCAGCCTGGGTGCCAAGGTCCGCAAGACCGCCCTTTCGATCGGTCTGCCGTGGTTCTTCGTTGCGTTGGTTCCCGCCATCGTGGCCATGGCCCGACCGGTCTGGCGGAACACGCTCCAGTCGAAGTCCGCCAGCGGCATCGACATCGTCGTCGCCCTCGATGTCTCGCTTTCGATGTCCATCGACGACTTCTACTTCCAAGGCATGCCCTACCAACGGTTGGAGGCGGCCAAAGACGTCGTCCGCGATTTCATCAAAGGGCGGCCCGACGATCGCATCGGCCTCGTGATCTATTCCGGCCAACCCTACATCTCCGGGCCGATCACCCTCGACCACGAGTGGCTTCTGAACAAGCTCTCCGAAGTCCGCCTCGAAATCCTCGAAGAGCAGGGCACCGCCATCGGCTCCGCCATCGCTGCTTCCGCTTCCAAGCTCAACGCCCGCGACGCCAAATCGAAAATCATCGTCCTGATCACCGACGGGGCTTCGAACTCCGGCAAGCTCTCGCCGCTCGAAGCCGCCGATCATGCCAAGACACTCGGCATCAAGATCTACACCGTCGCGATCGGCACCAAGGACGGCCGGGTGTCAGGCCAGATCCAACGGTTTCCCCGGCAGGAGTTCGATCTGCCTACGCTCAAGGAAATCGCTGCCCGAACCGGCGGCGAGCACTATTGGGCGCAGAACCTCGCCGAGCTGGCCGACACGTTCCAGACCATCGACCGCCTTGAAAAATCCGAGGCGAAATCGCACACCATCGTCGAAGATACCGAGCTCTACGCCTGGTTCGCCGGGGCGGCCTGCGCGCTGACCCTCGGCGGCCTTCTCGCCATGGCCTTCCGACCTCCACCCACTCCCTGATGCATTTCGCGCAACCCTACTGGCTGCTTCTGATCCTGCTGGTGCCCGCCCTGGTCACGCTGGCAGTGGTCGTCGCGCGCCTCCGTGGAAAGCAGTGGGCTCCCTTTCTTGCCTCACGTCTCCGCCAACGCCTGCTGCTGCGCGGGAATCCGATTCCGCGCTGGCTCGCCTTCTCGCTCGCACTCGCCGCACTCGTCTGCCTCGTCATCGCGCTCGCCCGGCCACAGAGCGAAGCCGGCACCCGCACCGAGTCGGTCCTCGGCCGGAACATCCTCATCGCGCTCGATCTTTCGCGCAGCATGAAGACGCCCGACCTCAAGCCGGATCGGCTGACCCAGGCGAAGGCGATGTGCTACGAACTCCTTGAGGCACTGCCGAACGACCGCATCGGCCTCGTCGGCTTTGCGGGCACGCCCTATCTTTTCGCCCCGCTCACCGTCGATCACGCCGCCGTCCGGGAAACCGTCAGCGAGCTGGAGATCGACTGGATCCCCACCGGCGGCTCGAACCTCGCCGGAGGCTTGGAACTGGCCATCGAAACCCTCAAGAAGACCGGAACCCGTCAGAACGCGTTGATCCTCATGACTGATGGGGAGGAGCACATCGGCCGGATCGCCGACCTCGCCGCCGATGCCAAAGCGGCCGGCATCCAAGTCATCACGATCGGCTTCGGCACGACCCCCGGCGATTTCGTGCCGGATAGCTCGAGTGCCGACGGCTATTTCCGCAACCGCCAGGGCGAGCGGATCATCAGCAAACTCGAAACCGGACCGCTCAAGCGCGTCGCCACCGTGACCGGCGGCCGTTTCGCCATCGCCACCTCCGGCTCCGATATCCCGAACATGGTCCAGGCCGCGGTGAGCGATCTCGATCAAGTCGAGCTGGAAGGACGGCGCACCACGGTCGTGGCCGATTATTTCCAGTGGGCCCTGCTGCCCGCGATCCTCGCGCTGATGGCCGCCGTCTTCGCGGGCACCCGCTGGCGCGGACTCGCCAAGACCAGCGTTCTCCCCGCCGCCTGCTGGCTTTTCTTCTCTCCCCAGCAGGTCGAAGCGCTCACCTTCTCCGAGGCTCGCGATGCTCTCGAGGCCGGCCGTTTCAGCGAAGCGGCGCAGGCCTTTGCCGGGCTCGCCGATGAAGATCCGGATACCGAAGCGGCGTATTCCTACCGTCTCGCGCAAGGCACCGCCGCCTATCGTGCCGGGGACTGGGCAACCGCCCGCCACGGCTTCAGCGAAGCTCTCCGCTCGCGCGACGTCGCCATCCGCTCCGCCGCCCACCACGGCCTCGCCAACACCCTGTTCGAGATCGGCTGGGCACGGCTTTCCGAAGGGCCGCGTTACCCCGACCTCCCGGAAGAGCCCGAGGAAGAAGCCAAACCGCCGACCGGCTTCGAGCGCCTCTCCGATGCGATCATCGATCCACCGGCCGATGACGATGTGGGCGAAATGATCGGCTTTGAAAAAATGGTCAAACAGCGGCTCGCCGAGTGGATGGCCGAACCAACCGAGCCCGAAGTGGAATCCAATGGCTCCCGCAAATTCAACGAACTCTTGAGCGACTGGATCGATGCCGTGAAACACTACGGGGCTTCGGACTTGGAGGACGCCGCGCACAACCGTGAACTCACATTGACCTATCTGCGGAAGCTCCAGGAAATCCTCAAACAGGTGGAGGAGAACGCCCAGCAGATCCAGGCCCTGCCGATGCCCGGCCAAGGTGAGCCCCAGGAAGGTGAGGGCCAGGGCGAGGGAAGTGAAGGTGAGGGGAAAGGCGGAAAGGGCCAGGGAAACGGAAAGGGAAACCGGGATCGCGAAGACGACGGCGGTGGGGGCGAGGAAAAGCAGGACGAGCAAGGTCCCGGCGAGGAAGAGCGTGAGGAATCGACTGGCGAAAAGGACGACAAGGGCGACACTGAGCCTCGTCCGGGCGAGACCCCGGAAGAAGCCGCCGAGCGCCTGCTGCGTGAAAACGCCGATCTCCAGAAGGGTGCCCTCTCTCCCGGGCGCCGGCATTTCTCCCGACCGGAAAAAGACTGGTAAAAGACCTATGACGAGATTCCTCATCCGCCTGCTGTGCCTCTGGACCGCCTCGCTCGCCGTGCTTCACGCCGAGCCGGTCAGCGCCCGGCTGAGCAGCCATTTCCTCGTTCGCGGCGAAGAAGCATGGCTCGAATACCGCCTGCCGCCGGGCGTCAGCCCCCAGTCGGCGATCACTCCGCCCTCCATCAACGGGATCAACATCCGCCAGGAAGGTCCTTTTGCCATGCGCATCCGTGGCTACGGCCGGCGGAATGATTATGCCTTCCAGTTCCGGGTTTCCAGCTATCAGCCGGGCGACTACACCATCCCCCCCGCCCGGATCGAAACCGAAAACGGCGTGATCAGCACCGAATCGGTGAATCTCCGGGTCATCCACGAAACGGAACTCGAGTGGAAAACCGCCCAGGTTGGGAACACCACTTTCCGCTACTCCGCGGCCTTCCGCACCACGGATGCCTCGCCATTCGTCAACGAGGTGATTCCGGTGGAAATGAAGATCTACGTACCGGCCACCCAGCGCATCGAGGATTGGGGCGTGCCGGAGTTCGAGCGGGAGGGCGTCGCAGCTTGGCGTTTCGAGCCTCGTCCGGGCATCGGCCGCGCCGAGTTGCCGGGGGGAAGCTCGGGTGGGACCTACTACGCGGTCAGCTATCCCAGCACTCTCTCACCGCTCCGCGAGGGCACCGTTTCCATCGGCCCTGCCACGCTTCGTCTCATCACCATCCAAACCTCCCTCAACCGTTTCTCGATGGCCGAGTACCGGCCGGTGAATCTCGACGTGACCGGGATCGAGCTCAATGCCCGCCCGCTGCCGGAAGGCGCGCCGGAGGGTTTCGACAACGCCGTGGGACAGTTCGAGCTGTCCGTGGCGGCGGAAGAAACCGAGATCCGCGAGGGCGACCCGGTCACGCTCTCCATCATGGTCGCCGGCAGCGGCAATCTCGACTCGATCGAGCCGCCTTCCCTGAGCGACCCCGATGGCTGGAAGATCTACCCCGCCAGCCGGATCGAGAGCCCCGACCGTCGCGAGATCTCCGGCCTCACGGTGTTCCGACAATTCCTCCGACCGGAGCGGCTGATCGATCGCGTCCCTCCCTACCGCTTCGTCTATTTCGATCCCGAAGCCGAGGACTACCGCACCCTCACCAGCGAGGCGATCCCGCTGCAAGTGATGCCTTCCACCCAATCCCCGCTTCAGGGAGCGACCGTCCCTCCGGAACAGCCGGTGCCGCTTGAGGAGATGACCGACATCCTCGGCATTATTCCGTCGGCCGACCGCTTAGGTGCCGCTCGGGAAAGCTTCAACCGCCCGTGGTGGCATCTCATCCCGCTGGCGCTGGCCCTCGTCCTGCTGGCGAGAATCGTGCAACTCCACTTCGTGCCCAAGGTCCGGCCGGACCCGGACCGGGTGGCCCGCCGACGCGATCTGCGGGATCTCTCCGCGGCCTCCACAGGCGACCCGCGCACGTTCTACCGCCGGGCCGGTGCCTTCATTGAAAAATGGCTGGGCGAAAGCGATGCGCCACTCGCCCGCGAAGTCCTCGTCAGGCGCGATGAAATCTGTTTCACCAAGGAAGTGCCCGAATCCTCCATCCCCACCCGCGAGCGCCATCGCATCATCCGCGGCCTACGCAAGCTCGCCCTGCCGGTTGCCGTCATTCTGGCCGGCCTTGGCATGACCGATGGAGCCCGCGCCGAGGATCAGCAGCCTACCGCGGAGGGCGGTGCCGAGGCCGCCTACCACGAATCTCGTTTTGCCGAAGCCGCCGACCTGTGGCTTGAGTCCGCGCCTTGGGAGCGGCTTTCCGCCGACGTGCTCTACAATATCGGCAATGCCGCCTACCGGCTCGGTTCACCCGGCGAAGCCGCCCTGTTCTGGCGACGCGCCATTTTGAAGGACGGCACCCACCCGGAGGCCCAGCAGAACCTCCGCTTCCTCGAACGGAAGTTCGGGTCGATCACCGTCCGTCGCCCCGACTACCAATACGCTCTCACCAAGGTTCCGGCCCGGGCATGGGAAAATGCCATTTGGGTCGGCACGTGGCTCGCCGGCCTCGGCCTGCTGGTTTTCCCTGCCACCCGCACCGGTGCCAGACTTCGGATCGCCGCCGTTGCCTCGCTCGTTACCGCGCCGCTCGTCGCCGCCATCGGCTGGCTGGGGCTTCACTACTATCCCGACGACGCCCGCTTCGCCAGCGCCCGCGAACAAGGCGTCATCCTGGCCGATCGCGCCGACGTCCGCACCGACGCCGCGCGCAACGCACCACTGGTGATCGAGGCTCCGGCCGGATCGCTGTGCCGCATCCTCCACACCTCCGGGGACTGGACCTACGTCGCCTTCACCAACGACACCCGCGGCTGGGTCCCGGCCGATCAGGTCGCACCGGTGATCGTGAACCAGCGTCCGCAACCGCCGAGCCGCCCGCAGTCCTCGGAAAACAACGGCAAGAATGCCTGAGCCGGAGTTTGCCGACTTCCCCTTCCTGAAAATCATCCGACCATGAAACGCAGAACCCTGATCGCACTCGCCCTCCTCGCCGGACTTGTCAACGCCGCCGAACCTGAAGCCAAAAAGGACGGTCTCGAAGACATCCACATCAAAATGGAAACCTCCAAAGGCACCATCGAGGCCACCCTCTTCGCCTCGAAGGCCCCCATGACGGTTGCCAACTTCCTCAACCTCGCCAAACGCGATTACTACGACGGCCTGACCTTCCACCGCGTCATCCCCGATTTCATGATCCAGGGCGGCGACCCGACGGCCACCGGCACCGGAGGTCCCGGCTACCGCTTCGCCGATGAGTTCCATCCCACCCTGAAACACAGCAAGGCCGGCATCTTTTCCATGGCCAACGCGGGCCCGGGAACCAACGGCTCGCAATTCTTCATCACGCACCTGCCGACTCCTCACCTCGACAACCGCCACTCGGTTTTCGGCGAGGTGACCAAGGGTCAGGATGTGGTCGATGCGATCCAGCGCGGCGACAAGATCAAGGACATCGAAGTGCTCGATTCCACCGATACCCTCTTCGCCGCGCAAAAGGAGAACCTCGACTCGTGGAACAAGGTTCTCGACGCCAACAAGAAGTGAACCAGCGTCCGCCGTTCAGTCTCCGCCTTCCGGATCCCGACCGTCTCATGAAACTTCTCTTTACCCTACCCGCGGCCGCCCTGGTCCTCTCCTCCTGCCAGCCACTGGGAGGTACGGACCCGCTCGACAGCGGCGAGCTCGCCAGGGAGGCGTCCGACATTTCCACCTCCATGGAGCGTCGCGACGAAAGCCGGCTCCAGGACGAACGCTTCGACCGCTACGATGTCAACGGCCTGCAAGTCGTCGATCCGGACCCGGAGCTGCGCGCCTTTGGCGGTGCGGACGCGCGCTCCGACTTCTGACGCTCACATCCCCTGCTCGCGCAGGATCTCGCTGAGCTTTTTCTGAAAATCCGCGATGTCCTTCTCGGTCGGGCGATAGCCCGGCGTGTCCGGGTCGAGCGCGGGGCGGCCATATTGGTCGATCATCCAAATCGCCGTCCCGCCATCGGAAAAGCTCACCTTGCCGCTCACCAGCGCGCCGGGCACCGCCACGCTGTCGACGGTGACGCTGACTTCACCGGTCGGCACCGCGGCGTCAGCCGGTGCGGCTTCTTCAGCAGGTTTCACCTCCGGTTCGTCCTTCTCCTCGATGATCTCGATGTTCAGATCGAGCACCAGGAACCGGGCATCCATGTAGGTGATCTTGATGCCATGCTCCTCATGAAGCCGCTTCTGCAAGTCGGCGATCGTCGCTCCTTCCGAAGCCCACTGGCGGAGATCGGTCTTCTGTTGATCGGTCAATTTGCTGGCGCTGAACACATGCCGATTGAGGACGTTCGGCGGAGCAAGCCAAGCCCAAAGCAGCGGTAATTCAGCCGTTGCCAATTCCGCGGAGGCGCGCTTCCACCGCCAAACGGAAGGCCTGACGATCGCCATGCCGTTTCACCGAGAACTTCACGCAACGCCGCTGCCCCGGCTCAGGCGACCAAGTGGCCTGCCAGAACAGGTAGGTCTCGCCGTTCGAGCTGCTGACGGAAATCCGGGACACGCCGACCACACCTGAGGAATTCCGCACCGAACGCTGGCAAATGCGGGCCACCGGCTGCGGGCCGCTGTCGAGCTTCTCCAGCATCGCATCCCGCCAGTCCAGTGCCCGGCGATACGAGCCGCGGGGTCCGCCGCAGGGACGATCTCCGAAATACTTCGCATACTTGCTGCCGCGGCGCTGCAAGCGGACCTGCCAGCCGTGGGTACTGGCATCCGGCAGGTCGATCCGGGCGATCGCATACGTGTCCTCGGGCGTCCACATCGGGAAATGCTCCGGGACGTTTCCCCGAGGCCCGGGCCTTGTCAACGATCCTCGACCCGCACCGCCACCGAGCGGCCGTGGGCGTCGAGACCCTCAACGCGGGCGAATTCCTCCACGTGCGGCAACGATCGCGCGACCGATTTGGCGTCGAGTTTCACGATGCTGGTGCGACGCTGGAATTGGTCGGCACGAAGGCCCGAAAACGACCTTCCGCCGCCGCCGGTGGGAAGCGTGTGGCTGGGGCCGGCGAGGAAATCCCCGACCGCCACCGGCGAGAGGTTGCCGAGGTAGATGGCACCCGCGGTGCGGATCTCCTTCAAGCGCTTCCGTTCCTTGGCGACGATCAACGAAAGGTGCTCGGGCGCGAAATCATTCGCGATCGCAATTCCCTCATTGAGGTTCTTCACCAGCAGCGCGAACGACGATTTGTCTAGTACTTCGCGGATGATCGCTCCGCGGGAAAGCGTGACGGCCTGTTTGTCGATCTCCTTCTCCACCTGCTTGAGCAGGGATTTCGAGTCGGTGAGAAAGCCGATCACGCTGTCGCCGCCGTGCTCGGCCTGCGCGAGCAGGTCGGCCGCGATGCACTTGGCGTCACCGGTCTTGTCGGCCAGCACCAGCACTTCGCTCGGGCCGGGCAGAAGGTCGATGGAAACCGCCCCGACGAGCTGGCGTTTCGCTTCGACCACAAACTTGTTTCCCGGGCCGAAAATCCGATCCACCGGTCGGATCGACGGGGTGCCGAGCGCCATCGCCGCAATCGCCTGGGCACCGCCGAATTTGATTACCTCGGTCACCCCGGCGGCCTTGAGAGCATAAAGCAGCGCGTCGTTCACCTTGCCATCCGGCCCGCACGGAGTGGCGGCAAGCACCTGAGGAACCTTGGCGGCTTTGGCGAAACCGGCGGTCATCAGCGCCGTGGAAACGAGCGGGGCCTTGCCGCCCGGAACGTACACGCCCACGCGATCGAACGGCACGAAACGCTCACCGACCCGCGCGCCTTCGGCATTCCGATACGACCAATCCTTGCGCAGGCTGCGCTTGGCGAACTCGGTGATGTTTTTGAGGCTCGCCTTGATCGCTTTCTTGGTAGCCGGGCTGACAGCCTTGGTGGCAGCCGCAAACTCAGCTTGGGTGACCTTCCATTCGTTTTCGCCGAACTCCACCTGGTCGAAGCGCTTTGCGTAATCCACGAGCGCCGCGTCCCCACGCCGGGCCACATCGGAAATGATGCCGGAGACCAGCTCGCGGACGTCATCCGAGGGGATCGCCCGGCGATTGAGCGTGGCAACGAATTCAGGATAGCCGGGGTCGCGAAAAGTCAACGTTTTCATAGCGCGGCGGCACTCTGGGGAGATCGGCGATGCCGGACAAGTGAAGATGAGCCGCAGGAGCCGAAAGCAGCGGCAAGATCAGGCCTCCAACCACTCGCGGAGCACCCGGACCATTTTGTCGGCGGCAGCGCGGCCGGTCTCTACCACATCACCATGATCGAGCTTCGCTCCGGGCATCCCGGCGGCGAAATTCGTGAGGCAGGAGAGCCCCACGACCTTGAGGCCCCGGCGCTTGGCTTCCATGGCCTCCAGTACCGTGCTCATGCCCACGGCATCAGCTCCCATGGCGCGCAGCATGCGGATCTCCGCAGGGGTTTCGTACTGCGGTCCTCGTAGTCCGGCATAGACCCCCGCCCCCATATGCCAGCCGTGCCCGGCGGCGACGGCACGGAGTTTTTCGCCGATGGCGGCGTCATAGATCGCGCTCATATCGACGAAATTCGGCCCGCCCTCCAGCGGTGACGTGCCGGTGAGATTGAGGTGATCGGAAATCACCATCCAGCTTCCCGGCGGCTGATCCTCGCGCAGGCTGCCGGCGGCATTGGTCAGGACGATCGTGCCCACCCCCTTCTCCGTCATCCAGCGGACGCCAGCGGTCACCGTGCCGGCATCGTACCCTTCATAAAGATGAACCCGCCCCGCCATCGCGATGACCGGATGTCCGGAAAGCCGGCCCAAGAGAAATGCACCCTTATGCCCCGCCACACCCGTGGTCGGAAGACCTGCTTCGGCGAATGGCACGCGCTCGCCGATTTCCATCTTTTCGACGATCGAGCCCAGGCCCGAACCCAACACGACGCCGATGCAGCTTCCCATTGCTCACGCCTATCAGGCACCCCCGTGACCGGCAATGAATTCAACCTTCCTCCTCGGGCCCGGCACCGGGCTTGAGCCAATAGAGCACCGACATCCGGACGGCGATGCCGTTCTCGACCTGCCGGTTGATCAGGCTACGGCTGTAATCCATGGCCTCGTCACAGAGCTCGACGCCGCGGTTCACGGGGCCGGGGTGCATCAGGTAGATCCCCTTGTCGTCGAGCTCGCGGAGACGTTCGGTGGTGATCCCGTAGACGCGGTGATACTCGCGCAGGCTGGGGAAAAACTGGGCGTCCTGGCGCTCCATCTGGACCCGCAGGAGATAAACCGTGTCCGGCCCCCAGGCCATGGCTTCGGTGTAGTTGGTGAAACGCCGCACCCCCTCGGCCCCGTGCTTCGGCAGCAGTGACCCGGGGCCCAGAAAGGCCACCTCCACCCCGAGACGGCGGAAGATTGAAGTGGTCGAGCGCGCGACCCGGCTGTGCAGCACATCGCCGACGATAAGCACCTTTTTGCCCGCCGGATCCGGGAAGACCTCCTTCAGCGTGAAGGCATCCAGCAGTCCCTGCGTCGGGTGGGCATGGGCTCCGTCGCCGGCATTGATGACGCTGGCGTGGGTTTGGCGGGCGATCATTTCCGGCAGGCCGCTGCGTCCGTGGCGGACCACGATGTAGTCGGTGCGCATCGCCTGCAGGGTCTCGACGGTTTCGCGGACCGACTCGCCTTTGACCACCGAGGAATGCGCCACGTCGAAGCTCGTGACATCCGCCGACAAGCGCTTGGCAGCGACCTCGAAGGAAGAGTGGGTGCGGGTCGAGGGCTCGTAGAAGAGCATCAGGACCGACTTGCCCTTGAGCGCCGGGACCTTTTTGACCGAGCGGGTGAAAAGCTCCTTGAAGGGCACCGCCTGGTCGAGGATGCGGTCGATTTCCTCGCGATCGAGGCGGGCCAGTTCGAGCAAGTCCTTACGAGCCATGCAGATTGGGGAAGAAGTGAAGGATTCCGAAGGTCAGTAGCAAGATGGAAAGAATCACCAGAAAGCCGGCATGGTGGGCGGAGCGTTTCCGCCGCCAAGCGAGCCAGCCGGCACCGAGGAGCATGATCACCGCGCCAGCGGCGAGGGCACCGAAAAACACGACATGAGCGTCGGGGCGGGCCGCCATCCGGGAAAGCAAGCCGGAGGTCGAGCCGCCGGAGCTCTCACCGTAGAGCCCGAAGGCGAGTCCCGCGAATCCAGCGAGGTAAAGCAGGGCGAGCGTCCACCAGCGCGCCGTCAGATGGGCCAGATGCTCGGCAGGGATCTGGGCGTTGCCCGCGCCGGTGATGGCCATGCGCTTGAGTTCGTCGGAGGTGTGGCGGCGCGACGGGAGCGGGCTGTTGGGATCGGGCGGCTTCGGAGGTGCGACCGGGCCGCGCTCGGAACGTTTCAATGACTTCACCACCGGCAGCTTGCGCTCGACCGGCTCCGGCTCGGCGGGCGGTGGCTCCGGTGCAGGCGGAGGCTCCGCCGCCTTCTTGGGTTTCACCGGAACCGGCGGCGACTCGTGGGCGAGATCCGGCGGTGGCGGGGCATCGTCCGGAATACCGAGCGCCGCCCGGAGCTCAGCGAGCTCTTCGGCGGATTTACGGCGTTCCGGAAGCGGGCTCATGCGTTCTTCACTTCGACGTTTTCTTTCCCGTCGGTGCCCTCCAGCGAAACGTAGACGTGGTCGCGGCGATCGGTCTTGAGGTCGATTCCGACATAGTCCGGTTGGATCGGCATCTCGCGATGGCCGCGATCGATCAACACCGCCAGCTCGATCTTCGCCGGGCGCCCGTAGTCGCACAGTGCATCGAGCGCCGCGCGGATGGTGCGGCCGGTGAAAAGCACGTCATCGACGAGGATGATGTGCGTGCCCTCGATTTCGAAATCGATCTCGCTGCCCTGGAGCTGCGGGTTTTGGTGTAGGTGCTCGTAGTCATCGCGGTAAAGCGAGATATCGAGCGTGCCATAGAGCAATTCGCGGTCGTCTTCGGCAAGCACCCGACACACCCTTTCGGCAACCTCGTCGCCCCGGCTGCGGATGCCCACCAGGGCGATCGGCTGATCTCCCACCCGCTCGCGGATGGCCTTGGCGAGAGCTTGCACTCCCTCCTCGATGGCTTCGGCGTCCAGGGTTCGGCTCATGCGGTTGCGCTTTCCTTTTCGAAATGGAGAATTCCGATGTCGCGGCGTCGCTGCAAGCCATCGAAGTGAATTTTATCGGCCTCGGCATGCGCTGCTTCCACCGCCGACTCGCGGTCCGGCCCACCGGCTACCGCGGCCAGGACGCGGCCGCCGTTCGTTTCCCAATGCCCCTCGGCATTGAAGCGGGTCCCGGCGTGATCGACGCGCAAGGCATCCTCGATTCCCCGGATCACGTCGCCGGAGCGCGAGCTTTCCGGATAGCCGGCGGATGCGAGGACGACGCAGACACTCCAGCCTTCGTCGAAGCGCAGCAGCGCAGGTTCGAATTCCCCCTTCGCCCCTGCGAGACAGAAGTCTGCGAGGTCGCCGCCGACCAGCGGCATCACCGCCTGGCATTCGGGGTCACCGAAACGGCAGTTGTATTCGATGACCTTCGGGCCGTCGGGTGTGAGCATCAGGCCGAAATAAAGGAAACCCCGGTATGGGAGGCCGTCGCGGTTCAGCCCGGCGACGGTGGGCGCGACGATTTCCTTCTCGATCCGCTCCATCATCTCCGGTTCCACGAGTTTTCGCGAAGCGACCGCCCCCATGCCGCCGGTGTTCGGGCCGAGGTCGCCCTCGCCGAGGCGTTTGTAGTCGCGGGCTGGGGTGAAGACGAGGTAGCGGTCGTCGACGATTGCGGCGAAAACCGAAACCTCGGGGCCGGTCAGACACTCCTCCACCAACAGCGCCCCCGCCCCGAAACGGCGGCGGACCAACACTTCGTCGAGAAACTCCTCAGCCATGGCCTCGTCGGTGCAGACCGCGACGCCTTTTCCCGCGGCCAGTCCGTCGAACTTCAGGACAACCGGGTAGGCGCCATCGATCGCCGCGCGCGCTTCGTCCGCCGTTTCGACCAGCTTCGCCTTGCCGGTCGGAATGGCGTGGCGTTCGAGAAACTCCTTGGCGAAAGCCTTCGAGGCCTCGAGTTGGGCGGATTCCTTCGGCGGCCCCCAGCAAGGGATGCCGGCCTTGTTGCAAAGGTTGGCGAGGCCCTCGCCGGTGACGAGATAGCTTTCCTCGCCAGCGACGCAGAGATCGATGGACTCGCGCTTCATCCACTCGATGAGCGACTCAAGCCCGTCGGCCTCGACCGGCTTGGCCATCTTGAAAATGGCGTCGCTTCCTGGAAAACAGAACACCTCCGGCGCCCCCGGGCTTTCCCTGAGAGCCCTCACCAACGCGTGCTCGCGTCCACCCTTCCCTACCACGAGAATCTTCATTGCCGGGCCGTTGTCGGGCATCCCCCCCGCGCCATCAACTCCGAAAAGGATCGAAGGATGAGGTGGAGTGTTCGGACCTCAGGACGCGCGTTTCCGCAGATCGAGATTCGGAAGACGGAATCCAGAACGCCCCAAGGTCGGCTGCAGGAGTTGGATCGGCTTGGGTTTCCCGAACTCAAGCCGCAACCGCCATGCCCAGAAAACCATCGTGATGGTCCAGAAGGCGGCGGCGTAGATGTAGTGGGAAACCCGGATTTTCGGCACGAACTCGGGGGTGATCCGCGTGGCCGCGACCAACAACAACAAAACCCAGACGGCGTGAAACCACCGGAGCGGCGATTGCAACCGATCGTGACGACCGCCGTGTCCGAGGGTCACGCGGGTCGCGACGCCGATCATGATGAGGCCGGTCGCGCCGATGAACATCCCGTGTAGCAGCCCGATCCGCAGCGGTGTGAACCAACCCGCCGCCACCCATCCGGCCAGAGCGCAGGGAACAACCCAACGCAGGCCGCGACCGACCGCATTGACACCGCCCCACCCAATCCAGCCAGGAACGGAAAAGGCGATCGACGCACCAACCACGGCCGCCCGCAGCCACATCCCGGGCCGCAACAGGCCCCGCGCCTCGATTTCGAAACTGTAAACGATCAGCAGCCCGGCGAAGAGTGAGATCATGAACGGCCGCCACCAGCGTTTCGGAATGGCTTGGCTCTCATCGAACGAATGCGGTGAGGATCTTCCAAAAAACCTCGGCAGCAGGTACGGTGCGACGCCGAGAATCGGCAGCCAGAGGAAGCCTTGGAAGAGCATCAGCCTCCAGAAGGCGAACCAGAACGGCGACAACCGCACCACGGAATGGATGGCCAACGCGAACGAGGCGATGCAGGCACCGACGATTCCAAGCAAGGCCACCGGAAACCCCGGGGGCGGGACGTCCTTGCGGCCAATCAGCATTCGCGCGATCAGGCTGCACAGCACGCCGGCGAGCCAGAAGCCGGTGATTGTGTCGGCCGCCGGAATTTGGCCCAGCATCAGCAGCGTGATGGCCACCAGGACCAGCGTGGTGTGCGTGATGACTTCGAACCGTGTCCAGGGAAAGGATCCCACGACCCGAGGTCCGGCGGTGCCCAGGAAACCGACCACGAAACAGCCACCGAAGCCCATAACCATCAACCGCGCGTGCGCTTCCAGCGGCCAGGTGCTGATGACGCCTCCGTAGAACAGCGGCCACAGTGCCACGCCGAGGATCGACGCCAAAATCCCGAGCGGGAAGAAAACGCGGTAGGGTTCGGAGGCGAGGCGGTCGAGATTCATGGGCGGGTTTGGAACGCGAGCTTCAGCTCGCCCGAGCAATTCTTGAGAACGCGGCCCCATCTGAAGAGGAAGAGGCGAGCTGAAGCTCGCGTTCCAATACGTGAGGCCGGGCCGCATGGGTCAGACGGTCGCTTCGAGTTCCGGCGCAATTTCCTCGTCGCTCAGGTAGCACGCTGGATCACTGCCAAAGTAGTCGTCGTTGGCAAAGGCCGCACGGGTGCGGAATCCGCCGCCGCAAAGGTCGAACCAGCGGCAGCCCCCGCAGCGTCCGTGCATGCGGACTTTCCGCTCCGCAGGGCCGAGTGCACCGAGGGAACGGATCTCCTCCAGCACGGCCGCCGAGGGTTCGTGGCGGGCATCCCAGATCTGGGAAAACGGCACCTTCTTGACATTGCCCAACTGCACCTCCTGCCAAAACTGGTCGGGGTGGACGTTGCCCTGGGTGTCGATGTTGGCGATTCCCCGGCCGGAGCTGTTCGCACCACCCCCATTCCACCCCAGGAGCCTCTCGGCCTGTGAGAGGTTGGGATGATTTTCGCGCTTCATGCGAACAAGGAGATATGCACCATCGGCCGGTTGTGTGACGGTGAGCACCTCACGGTTCTGACCCCGGAGATTCCAGTCCTCGACCTTGGCGATGAGCGTGTCGATGGCCCTGCGGGACTCGATCGCATCAAGGAGCTGCATTTTCCCGCCGCGACCGGCCGGAACCAAATGGTAAAAGCAAACCCGCTGGATCTCCTCCTGCTCGATGAAGTCGAGGATGGCCTCGATGTTCTGGACGTTGTGGCGGGTCAGAGTGAGGCGCAGGCCGGTCTTCTGACCGACCTCATGACAATTGCGGAACCCCCGGACGGCGGCCTTGAAAGCCCCTTCCTTGCCGCGGAACTGATCGTGGACCTCACCGATGCCATCAAGCGAGATGCCGACGTAGGCGACGTTCGCGGCCTTCAGCGCGGTGGCCTTTTCCGGGGTGATCAGGGTGCCGTTGGTGGAAATCGTGAGCTTCAGCCCGGAGTCGGACGCGAGGTTGACGAGGTCGAGAAAACGCGGGTGGATCGTCGGCTCGCCGCCGGAGAGCAGCAGCGACGGGATCTGATAGGCGGCGAGGTCGGCGACGACGGCTTTCATCTGCTCCCAATCCAGCTCACCCGGATACTGGGTGGCCATGGAGTCGGAGTAGCAATGAATGCAGCGCAGGTTGCAGGTGCGGGTGATGTTCCAGACCACGATCGGCTTGCGCTCGCGTGCCGCGCCGGGAGCTTGGTGGCCGTGACCGTAGCGGAGGTTGTCGGCAGGCTGCTCCTGTCCGGTCCAGAGTCGGGTGAGGTTGATCATGGTTGGGCGGTAGGTTGGTAGATACAGGAAGGATCCTCGGCGAAGGCATCGCCATAGACGCCATAGGCGCGGGCGCGGGAGCCGCCACAAATCCGACGGAATTCGCAGCGCCCGCATTTGCCCCCGAGCGCGTCGTTGTCGCGAAGACTGACAAAGAGCGGATGCTGGCGGTAGATTTCGGCCGGATGGCGGTCGCGCACGTTGCCGCAGACCATCGGTAGGAAGCCGCTCGGGCTCACCTCGCCGGTGTGGGAAATGAACATCACCCCGCGACCATCGCGGATCCCAAGGGGCGAACGCATGCCCTGACGACCCTTCGTGCCTCCCTTTCCACGCTGCGCCAACACTCGGCGGAAGTGATGCCCTTCGGTCGTTTTGATGGCGAAGGGCGCGGTGCCGACGAGATCGGCCATCTGCTCGAAAATCCGCTCGATGTCCTCAGGCGAGGCCATTTCCTTCACCCCGGCGCGGCCGGTCGGGACCAGCAGGAAGACGCTCCACATCGCCGGCTTCAGCTCGAACATCAGGTCGCGGAAGGCGTCGAACTCGCGCAGGTTCGAGCCGGTCAGCGTGGTGTTGATCTGGACCGAGAGCCCGGCTTCGTGAGCCCGAGCGACGGCTTGGATGGTTCGATCGAAGGTGCCGGCAATGCCGCGGAAGGCGTCGTGCGTTTCCGCCGTGGCTCCATCGAGACTCAGCGAGATCCGTTCGATCCCCGCCTCGCGGATTTTATGGAAATCGCTGTTCAGCAGCCGCGGCGTGCCGGACGGGCTGAGGCCGACCCGCAGGCCGAGATCGGAGCCGAGGCGGGCGAGTTCCAGAACGTCGCGGCGCATCAGCGGGTCGCCGCCGGTCAGGATCAGCATCGGCGGGCGCAGTTCGGCAAGTTGCCGCATCAGCCGCCATGCCTCGTCACGATCGAGTTCGTCCGGATGCCGCTGGGGCTGGGCCTCGGCGCGGCAGTGCCGGCAGGCCAGGGCGCAGGCCCGCGTCACTTCCCAAAACACCAGAAACGGACGTTCGGCGAAGGGATCGACAGAGGCGGCGGGGCTGAAAGCAACCATGGCGCAGGAACGATGCCCCCGCGCCATGCTGACCGACCACGCCCGGAGCGCGATCTACCGCGCATATCCTGCGCGGTGATGAGCGAAAAATCAGAAGTTCTTCACGTCGTCCGAAGTCGAGAAGATCTCGCCCTTTTCACCGTCCTTGCCATAGGACCAGATGACGTAGGATTGGTAACGGGGCTTCACGTCCTCCCATTCGGCGAAACCGTCCGTGTTGAGGATCTTGTCATTCACCCCGCCGGTATCTTCCTCCTCAAAGGGCGGCGTATTCACGGCGATCATCAGCTCGCGGCCCCAGATGTCGTAGATCTTGCCGTCCACCCGATAGATGCCCGCCTTCGGGTTCTCCTCGTAGGCGGCCTGGATATAGGAGTTGTCTTTGTAGTTCAGCTCACGCCCGGCGATGAAATCGCTGCTCGGGTCCTCGGGTTCGGCGTCCTCATCGTGCCCCAACAGTGCGCCGAAGAGCATTTCCGTCCCGTTATCGCCATCCGGGACGCCGTAAAGGACATCGCGCCCGGAGTTCTTATTCCGTTCGGGAATCGGCGGCGTGCGGTAGTCCACCTCGAACATCTCGATGCTGACGGCGAGGTCCCTCATCTGTTGGAGCGCCGTGGCTTTCTGCGCCTTGGAAATGCCGCGCTTGGCGATGACGAAAGAGAGTGACGCGAGAGCGGCAATGATCACGATCACGACGAGAAGCTCCACCAGGGTGAAGCCGCGATGGCGGGACGAGGAGTTTTTCATGGGGTCTTTGGGCCTATTCACAGGAGCCGGAGCCGAAGCTACACGCCGCCGCGATGGCGTCCAGCCCCCATTATTCCTTGTCACGCGGCGCATGTTTTCCCCCAAGATCCCGGCGCTTCAGCACGTTTCGGAACTGCGAGCGATGCCGCGTTTTTCGGCTGGCCACGCACCACCCCCGATCTACCTTTCCCCGCACACGCCATCTCACCGCCACGCCTTCCCACCCATGAGCCTGCATGCCCAACTGAGCCCCGAAGCTGAGGCCAGACTTCACGCCCAGAAGCGGAATTCGACGATTTCCTCGATCTTCATCTCGCTGCTCGTGGTCGTCCTCCTCGGATTGATTCTCGCCTTCATTTTCCTCCCGCCGCTCCTCAAGGAGGTGCCGGTGATCGTCAGCTATCAGACGAACTCGAACGCCGAAGAGAAGCTCGAGACCAAGAAGCTCACCAACAGCGTCGAGCGTAGACCCTCGGCCCCGTCCTCCGCCATGTCGAAGGTGATCGCCGCCAACACCGCCTCTCCGACAGCCGTGCCGGTGCCGGAGATCGACATTCCGGAGCCATCCCTTGATTTCGGAAACGGCGATGACTTCGGCGACGGCTGGGGCTCGGGAGGCGATGGAGGCGGCGGCGGATTCGGCGCCATCCCGGCGACGATGCAGAAACGCTGCTCACCCCAGGACCGCATGAAGCGGCTCCAGGAAAGCGGCGGCACCCCGGCCTGCGAAGATGCGGTCGTCAAAGGTCTCGACTGGCTCAAGAACACCCAGAAGCCCGATGGATCCTGGGGCGGAAAGTTCCGCTCGTCGGATACCGGCTTCGCCATCCTCGCCTTTCTCGGTCACTGCGAGACTCCCCTTTCCGAAAAATACGGCGAGACCGTCCTCAAGGGAATCACCTGGCTGGTGGACCTCGGGATGAAGCAGAACGGCAGACTCAACATCAGTGGTGAGGTCAATCCCCACCCCTACGAGCATGCCATCGCAACCTACGCGCTCGGCGAGTCGGCGACCTTCTGCAGCCAGCTCGGCATCAACGTCCCGAACCTCATGGATGTGACCCAGAAAGCCGGGCAATACATCATCGACCACCAACACGACTCCGGCGGCTGGGACTACGGCTACAAGGTGGATGGCGACCGCGGCGGTGATCTTTCCGTTTCGGCCTGGCAGGTTCAGGCCCTCAAAGCCTGCAAACACACCGGCATGGATTTCAAGAACCTGGATCGCTCCGTCCGCAAAGCGCTCGATTACATCGCCGACTGCAAGATCGGTTCCGGTGGTTTCGGATACCGGCCGACTGAGCAGCACTTGACGAGGTCGGGTTACGCGACTCTCACCGGAGCCGGCATGCTGGCTTTCCAGATGTGGGGGAAATCCGCCGTTTCGGAGGTGCGCAATGGCGCGAAGTACATCCGCGAGAACTCGAAGTTCGACTACGATTCAGCCCACGCCGACCTCTACGCCCACTACTATGAAAGCCAGGCGATGATCGCCCGCGGTGGCGAGGACTGGAAACATTACAACAAACTGTTCCGCGACGAGGTGCTGAACGGTCAGGAAGGCGATGGTTCGTGGAAGGAGCCCGGCGGCGGCAAGAATGAAGCCCACGCTTCAGAACACTACCGCGACCGCCACTACCGCACCTGCCTCTGCATCCTGATGCTCGAGTCCTATTACCGGTTCCTGCCCGCCACCGGCGAAGGCCACTGATCGCCGCGTTCACCTGCTTTTTTGAAGCCGGTCCGTCGATGACGGAACCGGCTTCATCGTTTCCGCGCACGAAATGATTCATACCGGGCAGGAGGGCATTTCATCCACCTCCGGGATTTCCCCTAGCCATATCGGAATTTTCCACCTACCTCGGCGCCGACATGAGCGACAGCCAACTCGACCAACTCAAGAAGTTCACGACCGTCGTCGCCGACACCGGCGACTTCGCCTCCATGAAGGCCTACCAGCCGCAGGACGCCACCACCAACCCGTCCCTCATCCTGCAGGCCGCCGAAAAGTCCGACTACCGCCACCTCGTCGAGCAGGCCGTTTCCGAGGTGAAGGACTCGGGGCTGTCCGGTGACGCGCTTGTCGAGGCCATCATCGACCGCATTCTCATCCTCTTCGGTCTGGAGATTCTCAAAATCGTCCCCGGCCGTGTTTCGACCGAAACCGACGCCCGCCTTTCCTTCGACACCGAGGGCACCATCGCCAAGGCCCGCCAGCTCATCGAAGGCTACGAAAAGGAAGGAATCTCCCGCGACCGCGTGCTGATCAAGATCGCCTCCACCTGGGAAGGCATCAAGGCGGCCGAGGTGCTCGAAAAGGAGGGCATCCACTGCAACCTCACCCTGCTCTTCTCCTTCTGCCAGGCCGTCGCCTGCGCCGAAGCCGGTGTTCAGCTCATCTCGCCCTTCGTCGGCCGCATCCTCGACTGGTACAAGGCCTCCACCGGCAAAGATTACCAAGGCGCGGAAGATCCCGGTGTCCAGTCGGTCCGTGAGATCTACACCTACTACAAGAAGTTCGGCTACAACACCGAAGTCATGGGTGCCTCCTTCCGCAACACCGGCGAAATCATCTGCCTGGCCGGTTGCGACCTGCTCACCATCAGCCCCAAGCTCCTTCAGGAGCTGGCCGATTCCAGCGAGCCGGTCGAACGCGTGCTCTCGCCGGAAGCCGCGGCGGATGCCGATCTCGACAAGGTCAGCTTCGATGAGAAATCGTTCCGCCTCGCGCTCAACGAAGACGCCATGGCCACCGAGAAGCTCGCCCAGGGCATCCGCGCTTTCGCCGCGGACATCGTCAAGCTCGAGGACCTCGTGAAATCGATGCTTTGATTCCCGGTCCGACCGGATTTTCGCGAAAGCCGTCGCCTCACCGCGACGGCTTTTTGCATTCCAATCCAGCCTCATCCCGGCACAGTCCCGCCATGCGATTCCTCCTGCTGGTCCTGCCCCTGCTCCTGGCCATGGTGCTGCCGTCCACCGCCGGCGGCCGGCGCGGTCAAGAAACCTCGATCGTTTTCCACCTGGAAACAAATCCCGGCGAGAACCCGAAGATGATCTTCACCCAATTCGTCGCCGGAGAGGAACGGACATTCTGGCGCGTGCCGGAAATCGGCACCAAGGACATCGCCGCCTTCAACCCTTTCCCATCCCAGGATGGCGCCGGCTACGGGGTGCTGCTGAAGCTCAAAGCCGGCTCGAAGAACCGCTTCTCCGCCATCACCGCCGCCAACCAGAACCGCTGGCTGGTCGCCCGGGTCAACGGCCGCGTGGTGGATGGGGTGCTCATCGACCGCCAGATCGACGACGGCGAGCTCGTCATCTGGAAAGGCCTTTCCACCACCGAAATCAAGCTGCTCGACAAGGAATTCCCGCGCCTCGGCACAAAGAAGCCCCGCGGCTCCGAATGATCCCCATGTTCCGACGATTCACACTCTTCCTGCACGCGCTGGCATCGTTCGCCGCCGCGCAAACGCACTACGACCTGCCGACGGCCAACGATCACCTTTTCCGTAACCAGCCGGACAAGTTCTACATGTGGGTCGACCGCACCTTCGAGGGTGAGGTCACCCGGCCGTGGGAAGGCGGTGCCTGGGGCATGGTCCGCAGCCCGGTGCGTGTCGAAGGCCAGGTGCAGATGCTCCGCTTTCACGAGGGCATCGACATCGCCCCGGTGAAGCGCGACAAGGCCGGCAACCCGCTCGATCTGGTGATGGCCATCGCCGAAGGCACCGTGGTTCACGTCAGCGACGTCCCCGGCCATTCCAACTACGGTCGCTACATCGTCGTCGGCCACCCGCTCACCCCCCGGGGCCACGCCGTTTACAGCCTCTACGCCCACCTCGCCAAGGCCACCGTCAAGCCGGGCGACCCGGTCGCAAAGGGCGGCGTGCTCGGCCAGATGGGCTACACCGGGGCGGGCATCAATCGCACCCGCGCCCACGTCCACCTCGAACTCGGGCTGATGATGAGCGACCAGTTCGAAGGCTGGTTCCGCCGCTACTGCGGAGGCAATAATTTCCATGGAAACTACAACGGCATGAACCTCATCGGTCTCGACGTCGCCAGGTTCCTCACCGCCCACCGCGCCGATCCCTCGCTGACGGTGCCCGCGTTCGTCCGCAGCGAGCCCGCCTATTTCAAGGTCACCGTGCCGCGCAAGGGCACCCTGGATTTCGCCGAGCGCCATCCATGGCTGGCCTACGGAAACCTGGCCGACGAAAGCCCCTCGTGGGAAATCTCCTTCACCGCCACCGGTCTGCCCACCGGCATCGCCACCAGCCAGCGCAAGGTATCCAAACCGGTGGTCACCGCCGTGAAGAACTCCGAGACGCCCCACCGCTACCCGACCCGCGGATTGCTCACCGGAAAAGGTAGTTCCGCCCAGCTTACCAGCAGCGGCAGTAAATTCGTCGCACTCGTCACCGGCGATTTCCCCGCACCCTGATTTCATCCCATGGACCAGACCCTCGCCCGACTCGAATCCCTCGGCTACCAACTCCCCGACGTCCCCGCCCCCGTCGCCGCCTACGTCAACTGCGTGCGCACCGGAAACCTGCTCTTCCTCTCCGGCGGCCTGCCGATCGAAGGGGAACGCAAAATCATCGGCAAAGTGCCTACCGATGTCTCCCCGGAGGAAGCTGCCGAAGGCGCACGCATGATCATGCTCAACCGCCTCGCCGTGATCCGCGGGGAAATAGGCTCGCTCGACAAGGTCACCCGCATCGTCGCCCTGAATGGCTTCGTGAATTCCGAACCGGACTTCTACGGCCATCCGCAGGTGGTCAATGGAGCCTCCGAGTTCCTGCTCGAAGTCTTCGGCGAGCGCGGCAAGCACAGCCGCACCGCCCTCGGCGCCGCCGCCCTGCCGCTCAATGTCGCCGTCGAGATCAACATGATCGTCGAGGTCGAGTGACTTTGTTCGACGCCCACAACCACCTCCAGCAGTTCGACCGGCCCGGCGAAGTCATCGCCGCGATGAAACAGGCCGGCATCGCTGGCTGCGTGGTCAACGGCACCTCGGAGGACGATTGGCATCAGGTCGCCGATCTCGCCCGCGCGCATCCGGATTTCGTGTTTCCCGCCTTCGGGCTGCACCCGTGGTACGCCGCACGCCGTAGCCGGCGATGGCTCGATACGCTGCGGGACCTTCTCGACCAGCATCCGCACGCTTCGATCGGCGAATGCGGCGTCGATGGATGGATCGACGACGTGCCGATGGACGAGCAAATGCAGGTGTTCCTGCCTCAACTCGCCCTTGCCCGTGAACGCGACCTCCCCATCACCATCCACGCCCTCAAAGCCTGGGAGGAGCTCCATCATGCCCTGAAATCCGAACCGCCACCGACTCGTGGTTTTCTCCTCCACTCCTTCGGAGGTTCAGCCCAGCAGGCCCGACAGTTCGCGGAAGCGGGTGCGTTCTTCTCCTTCTCCGGCTACTTCCTCCAACCGAAGAAATCGAAAACGCTGGGGGCCTATCGCGAGGTTCCCGCCGATCGCCTTCTACTGGAAACCGACGCACCCTCCATGGCTCCCCCGCCCGAATTCCGCCTCCATCCCCTCCCGGACGACCGCAACCATCCCGCGAATCTCCCCGAAATCGCCCGCGGCCTCGCCGACGCCCTTGATCATCCCCGCGACGCCCTCGCCACCCGTTGCTCCGGGAACGCCAGAGGCTTCTTCCAGTTGAAAGGCTGACCCGCTTCCTGCTCGAAGCGCTCGACAGGAAGGGAGGCCGCCATTTCCGTCCCGCCTTTCCGATTGACCACGCTCAAAGCCGGTGATGATTGAGGCCTGCGGCACCACGCCGTCCAACTCCCATCATCGTCAGCCCACGCCACCCGCGAACATGCGCATCGCCATCCTTTCCCGCGCCTCCCAATGCTACTCCACCCAGCGCTTCCACGAAGCCGCGCTGTCGCGGGGACACGAGGTCGAAGTGCTCGATCCCAGCCGGCTCGTCATCGACCTCAACCACGGTGAACCCGATCTGATTTACCGGGGAGAGCCGGTCGCGATTCCCGACGCCATCCTGCCGCGAATCGGCTCGTCCATCACCCGCTACGGCACCTCCGTCGTCCGCCAGTTCGAGCAGATGGATGTTTTCACTCCCAACACCGCCGCCGGCATCGGCAACTCCCGCGACAAACTTCGCAGCCTTCAGATTCTTTCCCGTCACGACGTCGGCATCCCCACCACCGCCTACGTCTATGACAAGCGCGACGTGCAGGACGCCCTCGAACGCGTCGGCGGCGCGCCGGTCATCATCAAGCTCATCGAAGGCACCCAGGGCGTGGGCGTCATTTTGGCCGACAAGATTGAGATCGCGAAGGCCATCATCGAAACACTCCACTCGACCCAGCAGAACGTGCTGCTCCAGAAATTCGTGGCGGAGAGCAAGGGCAAGGACGTCCGTGCTTTCGTCATCGGAGACCGCGTCGTGGCCGCCATCCGCCGCACCGCACAGGGGCAGGAATTCCGCAGCAACGTCCACCGCGGCGGCGTGGCGGAAAGCATCAAGCTGGAGCCCGCCTATGAAGAGGCCGCCGTGCGCGCCGCCCAGATTCTCGGCCTGCACGTCTGCGGCGTCGATATGCTGGAAAGCGCCAGCGGTCCCCAGATCATGGAAGTCAATTCGTCGCCCGGGCTCGAAGGCATTGAGGGTGCCACCGGCCTCGACATCGCCGGCGCGGTCATCGAATACATCGGCGATCAGGTGAAATTCCCCGAAATCGACATCCGGCAGCGTCTCACCGTCAGCCGCGGCTACGGCGTCGCCGACATCCACATCCCGGAGGGCAGCCAGTTCGTCGGCAAGACGATCGACGAGACCGGCCTGCGTGATCAGGACGTGGTGGTGCTGACCCTGCGCCGCGGCGGAACGGTGATTTCCAACCCCAAGGGCAAGCGGGTGCTGCAAGCGGACGACACCTTGCTCTGCTATGGCAAATCCGGCCACATGAAGGATCTCATCGGCGAGCGGCCGAAGCGCCAGCGGCGGATCAAGCCGCTGCCCAGCACCCCGGTGACCGAGGGGACCACGACGTAAGATCATGAAAACCCCGAAAGTCATCGGCTGGCGCGAGTGGGTGGAGTTGCCGGATTGGGGCCTGCTTCTGCGGGCGAAGGCCGACACCGGTGCCCGCTCAAGCGCGATCGACTGCGCGGAGATCACGCGTCTGCCCGGCGACCGCGTGCGTTTCACCCTGCGGCTCGATCGCAAGGGCCGACGCGTGGTCACTCTCGAGGAGCCCATCGCCGGGACAAAGGTGGTACGCAGCAGCACGGGCGAAGGTGTGGAGAGGTACTTCGTCGAGACCACTCTCAGCCTCGCCGGTCGGCAGAAGCGAATCCTGGTGAGCCTCGTCTGCCGCAAGCGCATGATCCACCGCATGCTGCTCGGCCGCACCTCATTGGGGCCCGAGTTTCTCGTCGATAGTTCCGTCGATCACTGGGCCACCCCGAAACGCAAGGCTGCCCGGCCCTCGAAAAGGCCCGCCAAGCCTTCCGAGCCTGCAGAAAAGGGGCACGGATGACGGCTTTGTTTTTGAACCACGGATTTACGGGAATTGGGGATTCTCAGATTCCAGAGCGGAAGCTTCAAATAACCTCCTCCGCACCTCACTCGTTCAGCACCGCATCCGCCGTGACTTCCGCGAAGGTCCCCACCGCACCGATATAGTGGATCTTGCGATCCGGCCCGAGCACGTAAGCGAGCGGCCAGTTGCCGACCCGGTAAACCTTGCCGAGATCGTTGGCGGGATCGGAGAAATTCGGCCAATCCACCTGCCCTTCGGCCTGCATTTCGCGGAGCCGTGAGCGCGGGTCGCTGTTCACACCGACGACCTCGAACGGCTTGTCCTTGAAACGCTCGTCGCGCCGCAGTGCGGACACCCATTTCAAAAGCGCGCCCTCGCCCCCCATCTTCGAGTTCCAGAAAACCAGCATCACCACCTTTCCCTCGTAGTCGGAAAGCTTCATCGGGCGCTCGCCGGAATCCATTCCCACGAGGTCCGGAGCCTTGGTGCCCTTGCTGAGGTTCATGATGATATACAGCTCCTCATCCGCCAGTTCGGCCACCGTGGTTTTGTCGAGCTCAACGTCCGCCGCGTCGATGATCGCCCGACGTAGCATCGTCAGCCGCTCGCGCATCACGTGGCCCTCGTCGCCCAGCGCCTTGGCCACCATGGCCACGCCGAGCGCGGCCACGCCGGCGACTTTCTTGTCCGGGTTCTCCTGCTGGATCCGGCGCAGCAGGTTCAGCGCCTGTTGGTCACCCGCCGCCACCAGCGCCATGCACATCGGCGCGAGTTTCGGGCTCTTCACATGATGCTCTGCCACCGCTTTCTCCACCGCGGCGATTTCCTTGGTGAAACGCGGCTTCGCCGTCCCCACCTCGTCGACCTCGATCAAAGGTGCCGCCAGACGCACGAACCAGGCGGCGGGCTCGATCGCCCACTCCTGCGCCAGGTCCCCCTGGATCACCGACCACATCCGGCCCGCGGCTTCCGCTGGAGACGGCCGCTCCAGCGCCTGACGTTCGGCGTCGGTCTTCGCGAGCTGGAGCTTCAAACCCCACGCCTCCATCGATTTTTCGTAGGCGGTGCGTACGCTGGCAGCCTGCTGGGGCGTCCCGGCGATGGCCGGACCGAGGGAATTCAGGAGAACAAAGGCAAGGATCGAGCGCATCCGCATGGGCCCAGACCGTAGCCACCTGCCGCCGCGTGACAAGCCCCGGACCGCGGCGGCAATCGCAGGGGAGCACTAGCCCGAACTTCGAGCAACGTCACCGAAGGATCCCAATGATCGCTGCGGCGAATGCGGCCAAAGCGACGAACCACTTCACCGCCTGCAACCCGAGTGCTTGTCGGCTCCCGGTCCCGCCCCGAAGAAACACCGCCAACCGGGGGGCCATCCACGCAGCCATTGAAACGACCAGGACACCCGCGATGGCCCAGCGGAGCACCCACCTCGGATTCTCGATGATCATCGAAAGAACACTGATCCCGAGAACAAAAAGCCCGGTCACCGTCAAAACCACGATCCCGATTCGAAAAACCTGCAATCGCCGATCGTTTCTGATTTCCTCCGGCTCGTCACGGTGTTCTCCGAGAACCAGCACCCTCACCCCGCCGACCGCAGCCGGGCCCCACAGGCTGGACACACAGCCATCCAGAACCACCGCATCGACGCCATCTTCCGCCTGTTCGGCCGCGAAAAGCGCAGCGTCCTCGTAAGTTGGAAAATGGAGAATCATCTGAGATCCGGGTATAGGAGCACCTTTTCGGGCATTGAGCACCTTCATTTCTCAACCCATCCCTGCCCAAGAGCAGCCAACAGGTGTCCGATCTGATCCAGATCTACCGACTGCGCCAAAGCCTTGCGGCCCGCCACCGGGGTCTCTTTACTCGCCGCCGATGGCCACCGACCACATCGACGTCCGCTACGTCGCCGGGCTTGCCCGGCTCCATCTCACCGACGAGGAATGCGCGGTTTTCCAACCGCAGCTCGACGCGATCCTCAACCACGCCCGCAGCCTGCTTGATCTCGACGTCGAGGGCATCGAGCCCACCGCCCATGCCGTGCCCGTCTATGACGTGATGCGCGACGACACCCCCGGCGAGAGCCTGCCGGTGGAACGCGTGCTGGCCAACGCCCCGGAACAAGCCCAACAGCAAATCCGGGTGCCCAAGGTGATCGCCGACGCCTGATCATCCCTGCCCTCCTTTTCCTTACCATGTCTCTCTCGCAAGAATCCATCGCCGGCCTCCGCAGACGCCTCTCCGCCGGGGAAATCACCGCCGTCGATCTCATCGACGACCTCGTCACCGCCGTCGAGGCCCGCAATCCGGAAATCGGCGCCTACCTTTCCTACGATGTCGAGGATGCCCGCAAGGCCGCCGCGGCGGCCGACCTGTCGCTGCCGCTGGGCGGCATCCCGATCGGACTGAAGGACAACATGAACGTCCTCGGCCAACCGTGCACCTGCGGTTCCAAGTTCCTTCAAGGCGGATACATCGCGCCCTACGACGCCACCGTAACCAGTCGACTCCGCTCGGCGGGTGCGATCCCCTTCGGCCGGCTGAACATGGACGAATTCGCCATGGGTTCCTCCACGGAAAACTCCGCTCTGGGAAAAACCGTCAACCCCCACTCGGCCCAACACATTCCCGGAGGTTCATCCGGCGGGTCCGCAGCGGCGGTCGCGGCCGGGCTGGCAGTCGCCACCCTCGGTTCCGACACCGGCGGATCGATCCGTCAGCCCGCCTCGCACTGCGGCGTGATCGGCCTCAAACCCTCCTACGGCCGCGTTTCCCGCTACGGACTCGTGGCCTTCGCTTCGTCGCTCGACCAGATCGGTCCGCTGACCCGCACGGTCGAAGACGCGGCGCTGGTCCTTCAAGCCATTGCCGGGCACGACCCGCGCGATTCCACCTCGCTGGATGCACCAGTGCCCGACTACCTCGGCGGACTCGACGACGGTGTGACCGGTCTGAAACTGGGCCTGCCGAAGGAGTATTTCGGCGATGGCATCGACCCCTCGGTGCGCGAAACCGTGATGGCCGCCGTTTCGAAACTGGAAAAGGCCGGCGCGGAAATCGTGGAGATTTCCCTGCCGCACACCGAACATGCGGTCGCCACCTACTACATCATCGCGCCCGCCGAGGCGTCGTCCAACCTCTCCCGGTTCGACGGCATCCGCTACGGTGTCCGCAAGGGCGAGGGCGAGTTGCTTGAGGTGTATCGGGATTCCCGCGAGCACGGATTCGGGGCCGAGGTGAAGCGACGCATCCTGCTCGGTACCTACGTCCTCTCGTCCGGTTACTACGATGCCTATTACAACCGCGCCCAAAAGGTCCGCACCCTGATCCGCCGGGATTTCACGGAGGCTTTTGGAAAGGTCGATGCGATCCTCTCGCCGGTGGCACCCTCGGCGGCCCGGCGCATCGGGGTGAATGCCGACAATCCTCTCCAAGAGTATCTTTCCGACATCTTCACTATCGCCGCCAACCTCGCAGGGATCTGCGGCATTTCCGTGCCGGTGGGTGCCGCAAACGACCACGGCACCTCGCTGCCAGTGGGTCTGCAAATCCTCGGTAAACATCTAGGCGAGGACACCCTGCTTCGGGTCGCACGCGCCGCCGAAGCCTGACCCTTTCTCCATCCATGCCCGAACCGCTGCCCACGACCGACATCGAAATCTTCGGCGCGGCTTCGCGGTTCCATGTCGTGAGGGCGGACGATAGCGATTCCCGCCCTTGGATGCTCGAAGGCGGTCTCTGCCCGCTGCTCGTTCAACACGACATCGCCCACGTCGGCATCATGGAGGCCAGCCGGCCGTTCAAGATCGTCCGCGCCAATCAAGGGGGCACCTTCATGCTGGCCTGTTTCGCGGGCGAAGGACTGGTGCTCTCCGAAGGGCGATGGCTACGGGTCCGGGCAGGCGAGGCCTGCCTCCAGCCACCGTTCGTCACCAACGTGTTGCGCATCGAGGGTCCGGAACCGTGGAAATTCGCCTGGGTCCGCTACCACGAGGAGCGCGAGCGCGTGCCGATTCTCTCCTCGAACTCGCCCGTCAGCGGTCGTTTCGATCCCGAGCCGCTCCGCTCCGCCATCATCGGCCTGCACGCGGAATCCTGCGGCACCGGCTCGCCTTCCGCCATGCACCACTGGGTCGAGCTCATCCACCACTACGTGGTCAGCTTCGCCCAGCCACACATGAGCGACTCCCGGCTGTGGCGCGTGTGGCACGCCGTGGAGGCCGATCTGAAGCATGGTTGGAGCCTCACCGAGCTGGCCTCGATCGCCTGCGTGAGTGAGGAACACCTGCGCCGCATCTGTAAAAAGGAACTGGGACGCAGCCCGATGAAGCATCTCACCTACCTGCGTTTCCAGCGGGCGATGCGGCTGCTTTCGGACACCGATGACAAGATCGAGGTGATCGCCCGGGAAGTGGGCTTCGAGAACCCGTTCACTTTCTCGAACACCTTCAAGCAGTGGTTCGGCTGGCGGCCTTCCGAGCACCGCAGTCGCAAAGGTGGCACCAGTCCGTGAAGCCGCCCGTTCTTCAACCGGACGATCCGCCGCGTCACATCTTGAAAAGTCCACCCTTCTTCCCGGCGAGGCATGTCGCGCCGACGATCGCCACGGCCAGGAAAACCATCGCCCACGTCCCGAGCGCCGCAGCCAGCTCCTGGCCATTGCCGAGGTTTCCCAGCAGGGTGTAGATCGCCTTGGTGATGGGATAGTGCCGGACCTGCTCGGCAAGGATCAGGCTGTCGCTCACTTCCAGCATGGCGAAGGCGAACGCCAGAATCGAGCCGGCGGCGACGTTGGCGCCGATCAGCGGGATGGAAACGCGGACCAGCGTCCGCCAAGGCCCCGCGCCTAACGAACGCGCGGCTTCCTCCATCGCCGGATTGCTCTGTTGCAAGCCCGCCACCGCCGCGCGCACGACATACGGCAAACGCCGTACTGCATACGCCGCAATCAATAGCAACCCCGGCCCGCCGGCCAGCCCGACCATGAAATGGAGCGGCTTGCCCTCCTGCGAAAGCGCCAAGTAACCGAAGGCGAGCACCAGCCCCGGCACGGCCAGCGGCAGCATCACCAGCGCATCCAACAATAGCCGTCCGCGGATGTCGCTGCGCACCACCACCCAGGCGATTGCCAACCCGAACACCGCCGCCACCAGCGTGGCCGCGGAAGCATACACCAGGCTGTTCTCGATCGAGGGCACCACCAGCGGGTCTCCCAGCGCCTCCCGGAAATGCTCGAACGTCCATTCGAGCGGCAGGATCGAATCATACCAATCCTCCGACAACGCCAGTGCCACCACACCGGCGTGCGGGACCGAGGCCAGCAGGAAAACGCCGAGAAACAACGTCGCCGCCGCGAAGGATCGGAGCGGCGGCAGCTTCACATCCCCACCCCTGCCCTTCGGCCGTGGCTGGGCTCCGCCCGTGGACCGGCCGAAAAACCATCTCGTGAGACCGAAGACCATCGCGGACACCACCAGCATGACCGCCACCAAGGCATACGGTGCCGGATTTCCACTGAGATCCTTGATCCCCTGAAACACCTGTACCGGGGCGACGCGGGTGTAGTTGAAAACCAGCGGCACCCCGAGCTCGGTGAACGACCAGATGAAAACGATCGAAGCCCCCGCGAAGATCCCCGGCATCGCCAGCGGCAACGTGATCCGCCACAGCCGCCGCCACGGCGGGCATCCGAGGTTCTGCGCCGCCTGCTCCATCGCCGGATCCAGGTTCGCCAGTGCCGCGGTGATGTTCATGTAAAGAATCGGATAAAGGTGCAGCGCGTTCATCAGCACCACGCCCCAGAACCGCCCCTCGGCCAGCCAGTCGAAACGCTGGTCGCCTTCCATCAACCCGAGGTCGATCAACAGCGAGTTCAATGAGCCCGTGACACTCAGCACCCGCGTCAGCCCGATCGCCCCGACGAACGGCGGCAGCACCAACGGGATCAGGATCAACACCCCCAGCAGCTTGCGGCCGAAGAAGTCATAGCGGTGCGCGATGAGCGCCAGTGGAAACGCCAACATGAACGAGGCGAGCGTGCTCACCATACCCAACAGCAACGCGTTCCACAGGCCTTCCACGTAGACCGGACTCCGAAAGACCTCGATTACGAAGCTGGCCGTGAAGCCGCCGCCCGGATCCCGGAACGCTTCGGAAAGCACCGAGACGGAAGGGTAAATGAAAAACACCAGGAAGATCAGGCTGATCCCCGTCACGATCCCCACCGCATGGCTGCGCTTCATCACGGGCGCACCTCCTTTCCGGCGGCGATCGCCTCATACTGCGCCTTGAAATGCCGCGAGAGATCGGTGCTGCGACGGCTTATCTCGATCTTGCTACCCTCCTTCACCAGCGGGACCCATTCATGCATCACCTTGTCATAGGAAATCTCGCGCAGGTCGAAGAGCGTGGCCGGATCCGAGCCACCCTCGACCACCCGCTTTTCCCATGCCTCCTTCAGCTCGTCGTGGGAGGCGATGCACATGGCCTTGATCAAGATCCGCAACGCGTTGAAAGCCGGGCCGGTAAGCTCCGAGCGGTAGATGAAGCGCCCGGAGTGCTCGAACGGCATGGCCTCGGGATCGGTGAAATCCTTGAGATTCGCCGGCGTGTAGAGGTCCCGCCGCACCGGCAGACGCCGCAGCGGCTTCGATCCCGGCCCGCCCTCCGCACCCGGTCTCTTGTTCCACAAAAGCTGGCCCGCCTCGCTCAGGCAGAAGGTGACGAACTCCTGCGCGATGGAGTCGTTCGGCGCTCCGCGGAACACCGCCACCGGATCCACGCTCACCGGAGTGCCTCCGATCGGGGCGATCCATTTGAGCCGCGAGTTCCCGCCGCGTGCGACCTGTTCCTCCATCGTCCGTCCATAGAAGTCGATCGCGGTGCCCGCCGCGGCGTCGCCCAGCGCGACATCGTGCGGAATCTTGCTGGACGAGTCCGAGAAGTAGCGCGCGTTCGCACCCAGGTTCAGAATCAACAACATGCCTTTTTCCCACCCTTCAGCGCGGGTCTCAGGGCGATCGCCCTTCTTGCGGAGCACCTCCTGCATCTGTTCCTGGATCATCATCTCGAACGACTGCATCACCGAGCTGCTCATCGTCGGGTCCGCCAGCGCGAGCTTGCCGAAGTACGACGGAGCCGTGAGATCGTCCCAGCGGGTCGGCGGTCGCACGCCCATCCACTCCAGCGCGTCGAGATTATAGAGGATCCCGAACTGCGAGACGCACACCCCGACCCAGCGGTGCTCCGGATCGTAGAACGTCTGGCCGGTGAATGAAGCAGGTATCCCCCCTTCCCCGAACCACTCCGGCCGATCCGCAAAAACATCCAGCGGCGCGAGCCGGCCGAGATCCGCCTGCTTGCGGAAATCCTTTTCCCCGCCACCGAAGAAAACATCGTATTCCGTTCCCTCCCTTCCCAGCTCCGCAGCCGAGGAAAACGCGGAGTCCAGCACCCGCAGGATTTCCCCCCCGCCCGGCGGTGATCGCCAGTCGATGAACAACGGTCTGCCCGACTTCGCTTTCCAATGAGCGGCGAAAGCCTCGCCGAACTCGCGGCGGATCGATTCGTTGTGCGGCGTGAGGATGACCAGTCGGTCGGCATCCCGGTCGGACATCGCCACCTCCGTGTCCCGGCGCAGCAACAACGGCGCGGCCACGATCACCGCCAGCAGGATCAGAACCGGCAGCAGACGCTTGGTCATGGTTTCATCACCACCACGTCGGCATGGCGGACCGAGAGTTTCACCGTCCCCTCACCCGGAACCCGGAGGACCTCCGGGTTCAGTTCCACCACCTGCTGCACGCCCGCCGCCATCTCCACCGTGTAGCGGATGGTCTTGCCCAAATAACTGCGATCCCGCACCACGCCCTCAATCGTGTTCCCCTCACCGTGGTTGATGGTCCACGACTCCGGGCGCACCGAAAGCATCACTTCGTCGGTCGTCTTCGCCGGCTCATCGTCCCATCCGATCAGACGGCCGACCAAATCGCCCGCCGCCGTCCGCACCCGCGCGAAATCTCCCCGCACCTCCTGCAGGTGCCCCTTGATCAGGTTCGTTTCCCCGATAAACCCCGCCACGAACGGCGTGCGGGGCGAACGGTAGATCTCCTCCGGTGTCCCCAGTTGCTCGATCCGTCCGCCGTTCAACACCGCGAGCCGGTCGGCCATCTCCAGAGCCTCCTCCTGATCGTGGGTCACGTAGATCGCGGTGAGTCCGCCTTCCTTCACGATCCGCCGGATTTCCCTCCGCATCTCGACCCGGAGCTTCGCGTCCAGGTTGGAAAGCGGTTCGTCGAGCAGCAGACAGCGCGGCCGCACGACCAACGCTCGGGCCAGAGCGACGCGTTGCTGCTGGCCGCCGGAAAGCTGATCCACGCTCCGATCGGCCATCGCCCCGAGGTGCACGAGCTGCAGGGCCTCGCTGACCCGCTCCTCGAGCTCCTTTTTCGGTATCTTCCGTTCCTCAAGGCCGAACGCCACGTTTCTTCCCACCGTCAGGTGCGGCCACAGCGCGTAGCTTTGGAAAACCATCGCCGCCTCCCGCTTGTGCGGAGGGAGCCGGGTCACATCCCGCCCGCCGAAATGGATGGTCCCCGAAGTCGGCGTCTCCAGACCGGCGATCGATCGCAGCAGCGTGGTCTTTCCGCAGCCGGACGAGCCCAGAAGAAAGAAAAGCTCACCGCCTTTGACCTCGAGCGACACCCCGTCAAGAGCGGTCACCGCTCCAAATTTTTTGACGATGTTCTCAGCGCGAATCGATTCCATACCTCCCCGGCATGCTTGCCTTCCGACCTGATCTGGCAAGCTCCGAGCCAAAGGTGGAGAAATCTTCACAAACTCGAAAAGATTCTCTTGCCATCACCCGCCGCCCCCCATAAATCCGCGGCCCACCAATCACACAGTGCTCGGGTGGCGGAATTGGTAGACGCGCTAGACTAAGGATCTAGTGGAGTAATCCGTGGGGGTTCGAGTCCCCCCTCGAGCACCATCTTTTTTACTTTCGAAGCCCCCCAAGAGCCCTCCAGCCTTGGGGGTTTTTCACGCCCTCGCAGCGAGAGGGGGGACGAGAACCAAGCGGAGTGGGTCCTTGTGGCCCCGGAGCCTCCTGGTTCGAATGCTCCCAAGCAAACGCAACGCTCCGGCCGTCAGGCCGCAAGCCGGCATGGATGGAGCGAAGTGGAGGCTTCCTTCCGCTTTCCCTAGCTTGATCGCCCTGCGAGGGTCGATTTCTACCCGGACGGGTGGACCTCTGGGCTCACCGCATGCATCCGACAAGCCCTACTCGGTGTCCCGCGAGACCTCCAGCGCACGTCCCAGCTTCACCGCCCGGTCAGAGACGAACGAGACCTTCGTTTCCCTGTCCCTGAGACGCACCAGCACCTCACGCGGCCCGTTCCCGACAAGCCGGAGGCGCGCGGAAACGAGTTGGTGATCCCGCCACTCGATATCCACCTCCAAGCCTCCCCGGGCACGCAGACCGGTTGCTTTTCCGTCGGCCAAGTCTTTTGGCAAGGCCGGCAGCAGGTCCAGTTCCCCCAAGCGGCTCTGCATGATCATTTCCACGATCCCTGCCGCCCCGCCGAAGTTCCCATCGATCTGGAACGGCGGGTGGGAATCGAACATGTTCGGATAGGTCAGCTCCGGAGTGATGAGATGTCGGAGAATGGAGTAGGCCCGATCCCCGTCGCCGAGGTGCGTCCACAGGCAAAGCCTCCACGCCGTCGCCCAGCCCGTTGCCTTGTCACCCCGCATCTCCAGGGATTTCCGAGCGGCCTGCGCCAGCTCCGGCGCTTCGCGCAGCGAGATATCCCGTCCCGGAAACACACCGTAAAGGTGGGAAACATGTCGGTGATGCTTGTCGCCGATCTCCAAATCCCAATCCTCCATCCACTCCTGAAGCTGCCCTGCCTTCCCGATCTGATCCGGGGCCAGACGCCGGCGTGCCTCCGATAGCTCACGACGGAAGCTTTCGTCCACCTTGAGCCACTCCGCCGCTTGCCTCGTATGGGCGAAGAGATCCCGCAGCAGCTGCATGTCCATCGCCGGGCCGGCGCAAATGGTGGTGCCCTTCGGGTGCATCAGCTCGGGAGAATTCGATGGGTTGGTCACCAGCCATTTCCCCGACGGATCCTCCTGCAGGGTATCGAGGAAAAACTCACACGATCCTTTCATGACGGGATAGATCCGCTTCAGGACCTCCACATCGCCACTGAATAGAAAGCGGTCCCACAGGTGCAGGCAAAGCCAGGCTCCGCCGGTGGGCCACATGCCCCAGTTGGCGGCATCGATCGGTGCCGTCGCACGCCACAGGTCGGTGTTGTGATGCACCACCCAGCCTCTCGCACCATACATGTCCTCCGCCATGCGGCCGCCGGTGATCGTGAGTTCCTCGATCATCCGGATCAGTGGCTCGATGCATTCGGCGAGGTTTCCTGACTCCGCCGGCCAATAGTTCATCTCCGCATTGATGTTGAGCGTGTACTTGCTTTGCCAAGGAGGATTCGTGCTCTGGTTCCAGATGCCTTGCAGGTTGGCTGGCTGGGTCCCCGGGCGGGAGCTGGAGAGCAAAAGATAGCGGCCGAACTGATAGTAAAGCGCGGGCAGTTGAGGATCGTTGCCTTGCGCGAATTGCTTGATCCGTTCGTCCGTGGGCAGACGAGCCGCTTCGGTTTTCCCCAAGTCGAGCGTCACCCGACGGAACATGGGCTGATAGTCTTCCAAGTGCGTGGCCTGGAGCGACTCGAAGGATTTCCCGACAACGGCGGAGAGAGTCTCCGTCACCCGCGCTTCGGGGTCTCCGCTGACGTCGTCGAACTTCACGAAATTCGTCGCCGCTGCGATCAGCAACAGCACCGAATCCGCCCCTTCGACCGCGATCTCCTGACCGCTTGAGGAGACCTTACCTCCCTTGGCAACGATCTTCACGCGGGACTCGAAATCGATGACTCCCTCGATGCCGTTCCAATCCGCGCCCTCGCCTTTCAGCACGAGGGTATCGTCACCCACGGTCGATACGGAGACCGCGCTCATCGGCGACTCCATTCCCGCCGTGAAGACGATGCTCCCGGGCTTGTCCGCGGTGAGGCGCACCACGATGACATCGTCCGGCGCACTCGAGAATACCTCACGCCGATGTTTCACTTCTCCTGCGGTGTAGGACACCGTGGCGATGGCGGTGTCGAGGTCGAGTTCGCGGCGGAAATCCTTCATCTCTGCCGATGGGAATTTCAGCAAGAGACTCCCCACCGTTTGATAGGCCATCTGGCCTCTTGGCAGAGCCATGACCTTCTCGTTGATCAGCTTCTCCGCGTCGGTGTAGCGACCCTGGTTCACCAAGCGTCTGACCTCCGGCAGAGCCTTGCGGGCCTCTGGATTGACCGGATGATACGGGCCGCCGGCCCAGACGGTGTCTTCATTGATCTGCAACCGCTCCGTGACTGGGTCGCCAAAGACCATCGCGCCCAAGCGGCCATTTCCCACCGCCAGCGCTTCCTCCCACACCTTGGCCGGCCGGTCATACCAAAGGCGCAGGGCATCGTCCTCGCCGGCCCCGTAGAGCAGCGGAGCCGAAGCGAGCATCATCGCGGAGATCAACCACGGTCGTCGAGTTCTGGAGATCATCATGTCAAGGGTCTGTCGGTGCCAAATTGAAGGAATGCGGAGCTTGCTGGGATGCCCGGAGGCGAATGAACCGGCTTTCGGGCGGGCCATCTAAGAACGTTTCCGCGGCGCGCACGCTTTCGGGATCGCTTCCAGGATTCAGCACCTCGAGGGAGACTTCGTCCCACGTCACGAGATCCTGCGAGCTTTCCGCAACATAGGCCACATCCGCCAAAAAGGCCGGACGCTCGAAGAGCAGCATCAGCTGGGCGTCCGTGATCGCCATTTCCGGCAGCGGCGACGCCTCCATCGGATCGCTTCCGAGCGCATACTCCATGAAATTCTCCAATCCATCTTGGTCGGGATCCACCGACGGCGCCCCGAGGCCGGATTGAAGTCCCGATGCCGTGAACGCCGAAGCGATCCAGCTCCGGTAATCGCGTGGCAGGATCGTCAGCACACCCGTCGTCGAGGATTGGTAGTCGTCGTCGAGGATGGACGCGGCGACCGGATAAGCCCCCGGCACCACCGGCGGACTACTGGATCCATCGTAAGTAACCTCCACCCCCAGTCCCCGGGGATCGGTGACCACGGAGACGGATCGCGGAGAACCGGTGTAATTCACCGCCAGGTCGGTCAATTGGATTGAAGCCTGAGGCATCGATGCCAGCTCGGCGATTTCCCCTGAAGACAAGGCAATAGCATAGATGCGGAAATCATCGACCCGTCCGTCGAGCGCGGGATCGGCATACTGCGATCTCCCGATGTAGTTCTGGGTCGTCGCGCCGAGTGCCGCCGGCGTCAGCGCCATTCCGGAGTTCGTTCCCACCGCCGCGCCATTGACGAAGAGCGTCCCCACCCCGCCCTGCAAGGTCACGGCGACATGCGTCCAGCTCTGCGTTGGCAGAGGTCCCGTTCCGTCGATCCGCTGCTCGCCGCCCGCTCCGCCGTTCGTGATGGCAAAGCGCACCAGGTTGCTGTTTCCGGTCATCGGGGTCAGGAACATGTTCGTCTGCGTCCCGGATCCGAAATCGAAAATCCGCGTCCAGCCACCCACCGAGTCCAAGTGGACCCACGTGGCAATGGTGAAATCGCTCAGCCCGGACATCACACCAGGCGCGAAAGTCACGTGGCTCCCGCCCCCGAGGCGGATCGCCCCCCTCACCCTGCCGTTCGGCTCAGGCTCCCACACCGGACCTGCGATGAGACTTCCCTCTCTGCCCCGCCCGCTCGCGTCCGCCGCCACCGTGCCAGCGCCGTCGTCGAAACGAAGATGAGCATGAAGCGTTCCCGCCACCGCCATCACCTCATCGCTGTTAATACTTTCCCCCACTTCATGAGCCGCGCTGACCACGTAGTAGTAAGTCACTCCCTCCACGACGTCAGGATCGACGAAGCGGGCATCGGTCAATCCGCTGGCGAGGATGACGTAAGGCCCGCCCGGCTGCAGGGAACGCTTCACCGAATAGCTCTCCGCCCGATGGGATGCCCGCCATTTCAAACCGACCGACGAACCGGACACCCGTGAAGCCACAAACTCGCTGGGAGGAAGAGGCGGCAAGGGCCCAACCGGCATCTGACCCTCCAAGGCGGGCCGCACCGTAGGTGAGGAGGCATCGCGCGAATGATACCCCACGTAGATGCCCGAAGTCGTCGGATCCGTGATCCGGATGGAAAGCACCCCGTCACCTGCGGCTTCACGACGGACGAGATCGGTCACATTCAGGGAAAACTCCTGCCCTACCGAGTAACTCGATCGCCGGGCAAAGATCTCGCCCGATCCCGCAGGCTGATTGTTCCAGTTGAGCCCATACTCGCTCCAGGTGTCGTTTTCCACCCACTCATAGGCAAGGTTGGGCGAGCCATCCACCTGGTCGGGAGTGAGCTTGAGCACGACATTGTTCGCCTGTCCGAGTTTGCTGACATCGAACTTGAGGAAGGTGTTGCGATTGAAGATCGAACCTGATGTCCCGTCATTCTTCACCGCCAGCCGCGTGTCGTTTCCAAAATTGCTTCCCGCGTCGCCGCCATCCCGCGCGAAAGTATCGGCGATCGGTTCGACCCGATAGGTCGTCGGCGTCGTCGCCACGGCAGGTCCGGCATGCGCTCCCTCCCCATACAGATTGAACCCGGATACACGATAGTAGTAGGTCGTGCCGGCATCGACGCGGTCATCCTGGAAGGTCGTTCCACTGAGGCCCGCCGCCACCTCCATGAAAGGACCGCCCGCCGATTCGGCCCTGCGGACGATGTATGACTCGGCTCCGGGAGAAGCCGTCCATGAGAGATCGATTTGATCGAACGCTGCGGCCACCGCCATCAGACCGGTGGGAGCGACGGGAGGATGCGAACTTCCGGTTGTCGCGCTCGTCTCGCTGCTCGGCTCGCTGGGACCCGCCCCGTTGATCGCCCGCACCACCCAGTGGTAGGAGGTCAATTCTGCCAGGGCGGAGTCGGTGAAGGTCGTTCCACCGAGTCCGCTCGCCACGACCTGATAAGGCCCGCCCGAGGTGGACGAGCGGAGCATTTCGTAGGTCTCCGCGCCCGCCGCAGCCGACCATGACAGGTGAATGCTTCCGTCCATCAGGGGGGCCGCCGTCAGATTCAGGGGCTGGAACGGAACCTCGCCCGACTGCCAAATCTCTCCGCCCGTCACTTCCACGAAATCGATGTTCGGCAGCCCGGCAGCCGACACCGCCTCCAGGCGAATCTCGCGCACTCCGGATGGGACGCTGGCATACACGGTCAGAAGCTCCCAGCGATCCCATCCGCCCGTCGATGGAAAGACGATGCCTGTTGTAAGAACCTGCCCATCGACCCGCAGCTCAGCCAACCGGTCGTCCGTTCCCGCGTAGCGGAAGGTAAACGCTTTCACCGGCGATGAATCGAAGTCGAGCGTGTAGCCCAACCCCGCACCACTGAAGTTGTCGGTATTGGCAAAGCCGGGACCGGTGTAGCCGGGATGAATATCTTCGACGACTCCGTCCACACCATCGAAGCCGCTCTCGTTTTCCTGAATCACGAGACCCGATCCAGCAACGAGCGGCACCAGCATGATGTTGTCGAAATACACCGACGAAGCACTGCTTCCATTCGCCCGGAACTCTATTGTGTTGAAACCGGCGTTCAAAGTCACCAGCCGGGTATCGACCGCCCATTCGCTATTGGACCCGGTCTGGACGAAAAGCAGGTCGGCCACCTTCGAGCCGTTCACATAAAGATCGATACTTCCGACGTTCGACCCTGCGAGAGAATACCTCGTCTCCAGGCGATAAGTCCCCGCGCTCAGCACCCGCACCTGGTCCCTGACCGCCGCCGAGCCGTTCGTTCCCAGGCGCAGAAATCCCTGCCCCGTGAAGCCCACAACGCTTCCAGGAGCCGCATTCCAGTCGATGCCATCGATACTTTTGAAATCAAAACACTCGCCCTCATACTGCGCCGGACCGGGATAGAGCATCGGCGGCTCGGGAGCCTCGATGGTTGCGGGAGTGAAGTCGCTCAGTCGATTCGTCTCCGTCCCGCTGCAATGCACCGTGAGGTCCAGAGGGCCGTTGTGCGCAACGGTGAGCGTCAGCACGCCGCCCGACCAGCTTTCCGTCACCGTCGATGCCTGACTCCCACGATCGACACGCGACCACGTCGGCTTCGATGTGCTTCCGAAAATCTTGATCGTATCGGTCCGCAGCGCCGGATTGTCGGCGTCGAAATTGGTGAGATAAAAGGTAACCCGATCCGCGAACTCCTTCACCACACCAGAGCTGTACTGCGAAAGGCTCAACTCCATCGCATCACAGGTGTTGTATCGGAAAGGAATGTTGCCCGTCGCCATCTGGTTCGTCTTGTAGGGGTTGTAAACCACCCAGCCGTTCTCGTGACGGCCCGCGTAGATGTCGCCGGTGTAGTCGGAGGGGAACAGACTGTTGAATTCCGCCACCTTCGAGGCCTGCGTCGGCCACCGGCTTGAATATGCCGAGCGGTTCACCTGCACCGCAAAGCTCTGCGAAAAATCGTCATTCAGACGATACACCGTGGGAATCGTCGGATACCGGCCTGTCTTCTTGAAAAAGGTCTTGTTGTTCTCGTAGGAACCGGAGCCATCCATGAGATACAAGCCGTCGAAGAGCGTCTCGGGCGTGCTGTAAATGGTATCCGCATCGCCGACATCCACATCGTTCACGATGACCACCTTGGTGCGCTCGATCACCTCTTCCCTCGTCGGGATCCGCACCGTTCCATCGAGGATCTTGCGGAAGAGGTCCACGCTCATGTTGTCAAACTGCGGATAGGTTCCCCACCGCCGCATGGTGTAGCCCCCCGTCGTCGGTCCGTCGGAGAGTCCGCGAAAGCACTCGGTCCAGATCAGCTCCGGACCGTCGATCACCGTCTGGCCCGTCAGCATCACGTGCTCCAGGTGCGGCGCCCCGTTCGTCGCGGAAGAAAAGTTGGCCGCTTCGCCGTTGGCATCGGTCCAGCCGGTGTCGTCATAGCGGATCCCGTACTGGCCGCTGTAGCCCGAGAGATACGCCCCCAAGCACAGGCTTTCCATGTCGTGCTGGTAGCCCTGCTGGGTGTATTTTTCGCACAAGATGAAGTTCTTGGTGTAGAGCCGAGCCGCCTGCTCGAAGGCCGGGTTGCGCTTCAGCATCGCCATCGGATTGATCGACGGGCTCCATTGGTTGCCGCACCAGCTCACCACCAGGTAGCCGCCATACCGATCGCCCAGCTCCAGCAAATTTGCGAAGTGCGTGATCCGGTCGATCCACGGCGGCGACAACGGCGGATCGTTGAAGCCCCAGAATTGCTCGGCGTAGTTGAACCCGATGAAGTTCGGATAGCTCCGGTAGAACTCCTCGTAGACCCCGAGGTCATCATCGCCGAAGTGATTGTAGCCCCCGCTGGCCTGCTGGATCATCGCCCACATGCGGTTCTCCGCGCACACCCGCAGCCACGATTTCGCCGTTTCGTAGCCGTTGCCCAGCCGCAGGAACTTGTCGTTGTCGTCGTGGTTGATCGACAGCGAAATGTTCATCACCACGAAGGGACGAATGTCCTGAGGAACGAGGTCGATGATTTTCTGCGGGTCCGGATAGTTCCACGTGTCGATGTGCACCAGCCACATCGGCTGGTTCGGCCCGATCGGCCGACGTGGAGGAGTGGGGTCCGTTGCGGCAGCGGCAGACAAGACGCCCAGAAGAAGCAGTGCGAAAAGACGGAGGGTTACAGACATGAATGGATGGGGACCGAACCCCGATGGGGTGCGGGATGGGTTTGCGGAAGGTGCACGCAGAAAGCCCCGGTTTCGAGCCGGGCGGGTTTCGCGAACCCCCTTCCTCATGACTAAATCGTTTAATTTGAGGATTGTCATTCGCCAGCGGATTCTCCTTTGTCACGAAAAATCGGTCATTGATCGCCGATGCCGGCGTCCGTTCCCCCGAGTCTCTGGTGATACGGTGTCCGACTTCGAACGTATTTCTGCCATGACGCCTATTCCCCGAAGGAAATTCCTCGCCACGACCGCCGCCACCGCCGCCGCTCTTTCCTCCTCCCGCTTGAGCGCCGAGGCACCCGCCTCCCCCCAGCCGCTCCGGATCGGCCTGCTTGGCTGCGGGTGGTGGGGCCTCCTTGATGCCAAAGCGGCCCTCCAAGCGGGAGGCTGTGAAATCGTCGCGATCTGCGATGTCGATCGCGAACATCTCGACCGCGCCGCCGAGGAGTTCGAGAAAGCCCAAGGATCTCGGCCGGCGACCTTTGCCGATGATGCCAAGCTGCTGGCGTTCGAAGGACTCGACATCCTCATCCTTGCCACCCCGCCGCACTGGCACGCCCTTCCTTTCATCGAGGCGTGTCGCCGCAAGCTCGACATCTATTGCGAGAAACCCCTCGCCTACGACATCCGCGAAGGCCAGGCGATGGTCGAAGCCGCAAAACAGGCCGGAAACATCGTGCAGATCGGTTTTCAACGACGCCAGTCCACCGGTTTCTCCGGGGCGCGCGAGTTCATCCGCAGTGGCAAAGCCGGCCGCATCGGGTCCGTCGAGGCGCAGATCAACGTTCCGCTCCAAACGGAGGATCGGACGCCGATCGAGCCGCCCGCATCACTCGATTGGGACCGCTGGTGCGGACCCGCCCCCCTGCTTCCCTACAGCAAGGCGGTCGGACATTTCCACTGGCGTCAGGAAAAGACCACCGGCAACGGGCACCTCGTCGATTGGGGAATCCATTTGATCGATGCCGCGAGATGGATCCTCAACGCCGGCACTCCGGTCCATGTGCAATCCACCGGCGGCCTCTATCATCTCGGCAAGCACATCACCACGCCTGATCTTCTCACCTCCCATTTCGAGTTCGCCGATTTCCCCCTCACCTGGCGGCACCGCGCCTGGGGTGCCCGGGATTTCCATCGCGAAACTGCGAACGGTCTCTTCCTCTACGGCGAGGACGCGACCGTCTTCTGCACCGACGATCGCTGGATCCTCCAACCGCGTGAACGAGGCGCGGAGGAGCAAGTCCACGAAGCGAAGAACGACTCGCTCGGTCTTCACATGGTCGAGTTCCTCAAGGCCGTGCGCTCGCGCGGAACCGTGTCGTGCCCGATCGAAGATGGCCACGCCTCGACCGTGGCGGTGAACCTCGCGATGATTTCCTACGAGACCGCATCGAAGATCACCTGGGACCCAGCTTCCGGGGAAATCCTCAACGAGGCCAAGGCCGCCGCACTCCTGAAGCGCGAGTATCGCGAACCCTGGGTCCACCCCCATCAAGCCTGACCTCGACTTCCGCAAAACCCACCACCTCATGGATCCGCCTGCCCTCGCTCTGCGCCTGCTCCGAAGTGCCGCCGCAGTCGCACTGCGGCGATCCTGCCGATCTTCAACGGCTCGGCGAGCCCCTCAAACGTGACCAAGGACTCATCCCGGGACCTCCGGTCGAGCACCCGCAGCCGCCGGGGCCGAACGATCAGGGATCGGTCGATCCGCAGAAACTCCCCCTGCGGCAGGCGCCGCTCCCACTCGGAAATCGTACGCAGCACGATCAGAGAAGGCTGCCCCGCCAGCCTCACGTGGGAATACGTTCCCAAAGCCTCGATCGCCACGATCTCCATCACCTCCACCACCCGCACGGTCTGTCGATCGGTGAGTGGAATGCGGCTGGTCAGCGTCCATTTTTCTTCCTCCTTACCGATGACCGGGCTCTTCAACCCCTTTGCCGCGACCAGCCGTCGCAACGTCAGAGCCAACCGCTCCGGATGCACCGGTTTCAGCAGATAGTCGAAGGCGCTCACCGCGAAGGCGTCGAGCGCGAACGTTTCGTAGGCGGTCACGAACACAACCGCGGGCTGCTCGGGGAGTTCCGGAAGCCGTGCCAACAGATCGAAGCCGTTTTCGGGCGGCATCTCGACATCGAGAAACACGACGTCCGGCCGCATCTCGGTCACCATCGACACCGCGGACTCCAAGTCGCCCGTTTCACCGACCACCTGGATTTGTGGATGGGCGGCGAGAAGCGCCATCAACCGCTTCCGAGCGAGCCGTTCGTCGTCCACCAGCAGCGCGCGCAGGGTCCTCAATGTACCACCTCCCGGGTTTCGGTCTTCCCATCGTCCGGCCCTGCCACCGCGGGCAGAACGACCGTCACCCGCACCCATCCGTCATCGGCCTGGTGCATCAGTCGCGCGTCCGCGCCGAAAAGCAGCTCGAGTCGCCGGCGCAGGTTGCTCAGCCCGATGCCGTGGGACCGTGCCGAGTCGAACTCCAGCCAGCGGCCCGTATTCTCGACCGTGACCCGAAGGGTTCCCGTCCTGGCGGAACGCGCCGCCGAAACCTTGAGATGCAAGGGCACGGGGCTGGTCCGGCGGCCGTATTTCATGGCGTTCTCCACCAGCGGTTGGACCATCGCCACCGGCACCCGGACGCGCCTCTCCTCCGGCCCGGCGTCGATGGAGTACACCAGCTTTTCCTCGAAGCGGGCTTTTTCCACTTTCAGGTAATGCTCCAGCGCGTCGAGTTCATCCCCCAGCGCCTGGCAATCGTCGGTCGGCCGCAGCGAGAAACGCAGAAACTCCGCCAGCTCATGGGTGATCCGCTCGACCGCCGCCGGATCGTCTTTTTCAGCGAGGATGGAATTGAGTGCGTTGAAAAGGAAATGCGGGTGGACCTGAGCCCGCAGTTGCCGCAGCTCGCTGGTCCGGGCCGCCGCGTCACGCTGCGCGACATTCAGGCGACCCTCCGCAGCTTCCAGCCATAACTTGATGCCAAAGTAGAGCAGGGTCCAGATGACGAAGAGACTGGATCGAAGCAGCACCCCTGTCAGCAGCACGAAGCCGTGCATTTCGACCGGCGCGCTCTCGGGCTTTCCCGCCCATTCCAGCGTCTTCTTCGCCAGCGCGTGGGTACCCAACGAATCCACGGCACCCAGGATGAGACAAAACCCCAGAACGCCCACCGCCAGCCGCCACCATGACCACCGGCGCCAAGGGATCCGCCGTAGGATCCACCGGATCCCGGTAGTCACGAGAATGCCTGAGCTCACCCGCCACGCCAGGATCACGAGGATGGCCGTCGGGCTGAAGATCTGGAGGAGAGGATAAAGTGACAGGACGCCGACAGCGGACCAACCCGCCACCTGCAACAGCCAGAACAGCCGTTCCCTCTCCGACCCCGCGGGCGGTAGGACGATCTCCGGATTCCGTGCTTCCGCCATTTCCAGCTTCATGGATGCGGCGGGCGCCTTTTCGAAAGCAACATGACCTAAGGATTGCGTTCCTTTACTGCCGCGAAAAGCGCCAAATTCCGCCCTCGCTGCCCGTTTCGTCGATTTCCAGGTCCGTTTCGCCAAAGCAGGCGTGCTATTCCTGATATTTCAGAAGATAGGATGATCACGTGTTGCCAAACGCCGATCAGCCTTTCCGATTCCAAGCCCACTCCCGGAGCATCGCCGCGGTGTTGATTCTTTGCACCAGCTCTGCCTTCGCCTTCCCGCCGGCTCCGTTTCACACGCTCTATGGAATGGTCCGCGATGAACACGGGCAGGTTCTGCGGGTGGATGGGGCGCAGGTCGTCTTCTACAAGAACGGCAGTGAATTTCTCAGCTCGACCATCAGCGAGGGCGAGTCGCTCGATCAGAACTATCAAATCCGGCTGCGCATGGACATGCAACGTGCCGGCACCGAGAGTTACACCGCCCTCGCCAACGTCACCGGCACGCCGTTCACCCTCGGCGTCGTGCTCCACGACGTGGTGCACTACCCGATTGAAATGTCTTCCCCCCGCAATGTGGGCCAGCCGGGCGAACGCGCCCGGCTGGACCTCACGTTGGGAATCGATGCCGATGGCGATGGAATCCCCGATGCCTGGGAGCACGCCCAGCTTTACGCCGGCGGCCACTCGCCGGGCGACGACGGCTGGGACCTCTCGCTGATCGACCGCAATGGCGACTTCGATGGCGACGGCATTTCCAACTGGAACGAATACATCGCCGGCACCTACGCCACGGATCCCACCGACTACCTCGCGCTCCGGCTCACCGCGAAATTCCCCGACAGCGTGCGGCTCGGCTTCTACGCCATCTACGGAAAAACCTACTCGCTGGAAACTTCGGAAGACCTGCACAGCTGGAAACCGGTTCCGCTTTATCTAACCAATCCAGCCGACCCCGGAAACGGAAACAGCGAAGAGGCCTACCCCAGCGACGACTTCGACGATGACGATCCGCCCGCGGCCTACGCTGGCCTGCGATCCGAGTCCACTGATCTCACCCGCATCTACGCCCCCGCGGATCCGGCCGGCGGCACCTATTATCGCCTCAGAGTCCGATGAAATCCATTCTCCCAGCGATTTCCGGTGTCGTCCTTCTCACGCCCGTTCTCCACGCCCAGTGGAAGAGTGAAACCTACAATCTCAAGGGTGGTTGGAACGCCATCTGGCTGCACGGCGATGCCACCCACGCGACGCCCGCCGAGTTGTTCCAGAACCATCCGTCGGTGCTCGAGATCTGGCGCTGGAATCCGAACCCCGATGCCGTCGGCTTCTCCGATTCCCCCTCCGAGCCAAGCTCGACGAGCAGCGAGTGGACGATCTGGAGTCGCGAGGACCCGGAAGAACAACGGCTCACCGCCCTCACCGGACAATCAGCCTATCTGATCCGGTGCAGCGGCAGTGCTTCCACCACGTCCAGCGTCTCCATCGTCCAACGGCCGAAGCCACCGGCGTCGACCTGGCTCATCGCGGGCGCGAATTTCCTGGGCTTCCCCTCCAGCAACAGCCCCGCGCCACTCCTCGCGTCGTACTTCGCCAGCTTTCCAGCAGCCACCGCTTCGCCATCGAAGATCTACAAATACGTCGGCGGAGACCTCGGAGCCGCCAATCCCATGCAGATCAGCCCCGGCTCCGAACGGCTCGACCGGAACACGGCCTACTGGTTCGAGGCCGCCGCGGTCGGTGACTTCACCGCGCCGGTCGAATACGAGTTGCCCGGCACGGATGGCATCGCCTTCGGCCGCACCGGCAATGTCATCACCATGGGCGTGATGAACCGCTCCACCAGCGCCCTGACTCTCACCTTCTCCACCGAGTCATCCGAGCCGGCGCCCACAGGCCAAACCGCCATCTCCGGCGGCGTGCCCCTCACCCGCCGGATCTACGACAGCGCCACCGGGCTCACGACCGAAGTTCCTCTCGGCGGTTTCACCGTCTCCGTCCCTGCTTCCGGTCGGCTCGATCTTGAGTTCGGCATCGACCGCTCGCAACTCACCGGCTCATCCAGCGAGCTGTATGCCTCGTTTCTCCGCGTGAGCGATTCGGCCGGCCTGAGCGACGTCCTGTTGCCGGTCAGCGCTCAGGTCGCTTCGCCCGCCGGACTGTGGATCGGGCAGGTCGACGTCTCCGCGGTCACCAGCACCGTCGCGGGCAGCCCCGGCGACACCACCTCGCGCAGCTTTCCGCTGCGGACGATTGTTCACGTCGATGCCGACGGCACCGCCCGCCTTCTCTCGCAGGCATTTGTCGGCACCCTCGCAAGCGCCGGCCACCTCCCCGGCATCTGCGTCAGCGAAACCTCGCTCCTCGCCGGCAGCGAAGGCACCGCGCTCCGTCTCGTCTCCAGCCAGATGCCGCTCGACCGCGCGATCGACGGCGAAGGCAGCTTCGCCGTCGGCTCGACGCTTTCCCACGTCGTCACCGTTCCCTTCGACGATCCAACCAATCCTTTCGTCCACGCCTATCATCCGGATCACGACAACCGCGACGCCCGTCTGGCGCCCTTGCCCGCGGGCGTTGAGAGCTACGACATCACCCGTCGGTTGAGCTTCACTTTCACTCCATCTCCGCCGAATGGTGCCACCATCACCGGCTGGGGTACCACGGTTTATGGCGGAACTTATGCCGAATCCATCGAGGGCTTGAACAAAGCGCCTCTCACGGTCGGCGGCACCTTCATGTTCCGCCGCGTTTCCGAAATTGCCGACATCACCCTCGAATAAGCCTCCGTCCGCCGTTTTTTATGAAATCCCTGCTAGCCACCTTCGTTCTCGCCTTCAGCGCCGCCGCGCTGGCCGAAACTCCGGCCCTCATGAGTTATCAAGGCCGGGTCAGCGACGCCTCCGGAGCACTCATCGGCGCCGACATTCCGGTCAACCGCACCATCACTTTCCGGTTCTACTCCACCAGCACCGGCGGCGCGCCGCTGTATGCGGAAGCCCAGACCGTCACCCTGTCCGGCGGCGAGTTCAGCGTGCTGCTCGGAAACGGCACCGGCGTGGCCGGCGCGCCGGGACCGGGGGCTCCCGCCACGGCACCCTATATCTCACTCGACAGTGTCATGAGCGGAGACATCTACCTCGGCATTACGGTGGATGACGGAACCGCCGCCGCCGATGCGGAAATCACGCCGCGTCAGCAGATCGTTTCCGCGGCTTACGCCTTCCGCTCGAAGCTGGCCGAGGGACTCGTCGATGGCGGGCTTTCCACCGCGATGCTCGCCGACACGTCGGTCACCACCAACAAGATCGGCAGCAACCAAGTCACCAGCGCCAAGATCGCCGACGCCCATATCATCACCGAAAAGATCGCCGACGCCAACGTCACCACCGCCAAGCTGGCTGACTCCAGCGTGACCACCGCCAAGATCGCAGCCAATGCGATCGGTTCCGCCCAGATCGCCAACGGTTCCATCCAGGCCCACGATATCGCCGACAGCCAGATCACCGGCGCGAAAATCGCCAACGGCACCATCGGCTCGGTCGATATCGCGGACGGCGCGGTCGCCACCGCGGACCTCGCCAACAGCGCCGTCACCGGCGGCAAGATCGACGCCGGCGCGATCGACTACGATAAGCTCGCCGCGGCCATCCAGCAATCGCTCTGCCCGCCGGGGACGATCTTGCCTTACGCGGGCGACAACCCACCGGACGGCTGGTTGCTTTGCAACGGCGCCACCGTCAGCCGCTCCACATACGGAGGCCTGTTTTCGGTCGTAGGTACGCGTTTTGGCTATGGCAACAACAGCAGCACCTTCCACTTGCCGGACTTCCGCGGTCGCTTCCTCCGCGGCCGCGCCGGCGGTGTCGGCCGCGACCCCGACCGCAATTCCCGCACGGCGATGAATCCGGGCGGATCCACGGGCGATGCCGTGGGCTCGGTCCAGGACGACCAGTTCCTCAGCCACAGCCACGGCTACCAGGACATCTACTACTCCGAAAGCGGGGGTCCCGTGAGCGTGCCCAACAGGCACGGCTCCGGCGATACGGACTACGACAACGGCGGCTATCAGATCGGACGCACCAGCAGCTCCACCGGTGGCAGCGAAACACGACCGCTCAACGCCAACGTCAATTATATCATCAAATACTGAGCCCGCCGGTCATGGATCAGCCGCATTCCGCCATGAACCGCATCTTTCACCGCTGCCGAGGACTGACATGTCTCGGGCTGCTCGTCTTCGCTCTCGGCGGCAGCCTTCATGCCCAGTTCGAGATCAAAGGGGGGGCCTTCAACAACCTCAGCGAACGCCCCGGAGGAATCCCGGTCGGGCCGGTCGGTGAGCCCTCCGGAGAGCCGACCATCACCCCGCAGTTCTCCAATGTGGTGGAAACCTCCGGCAGCGCCGGCCCCATCTCCGCGGACTCGCAGCACGCCTCCCGCTACCCGTCCTCCGACACCGTCGTGCTCCAGCGCGCCAGCATCGGCACCAGCTTCGCTTCCGGCGTGCCGCGCTATTTCCTCGGCGATCGCATGAGCGCGCCCTCGGGATACGTCACCGCCGCCGGCGGCACCATCGCCACCGATCCCTCCTTCTGGCGGGCCGAGCCGGTCAGAGCCGGAGAAACCGTCACCAATCCCTCCGGTCAGCCGCTCCGGGATTCCACCGGCGTCGCCATCGCCCATACCGACGGTGTGATCGTTCCCGCGCTCGAAACCGGAGTTTACGAAACCTTCTACTACAGCCCCCATGCCAAGGCGACCTTCGCCTGCCAGCCCGGGCGGGTCCAACTCTGGTGGCGCTCGCGTTTACCCGATGCCTCGGGCAATTACGTTCTGGTGCAGGAAACATTTTCCGTCTCCTCCGCCACCACGAGCCCGGTCCGCACGCTTTACTGGACGGAGAAAAGTTTCAACGGTCCGCGCGTGACCGTCCCCGGAGGGCGTATTGTCACGGTCAATCCTGTCTATAGCAACGTCTTCCCCTCGACCGTCGCCGAAGAATACCAGGTCCCGGGATCCTCGCCGCCGGCCGATCCGGGCGCTCAGCCCGCCGCGGAACTCCGCACCGTCTGGTATGAGAAGAACAACGGCGTGGGAGAACTCCACGCCTATAACGTTGCCGGGCGCATCCTCATCGAATACCTCGGCGCGCTCCGGGACGACGGAACCCACGAGTTCCTCGGCGCCGACATCGTCGAAGTCGCCCAAGCCGCCGAGTCCAGCACGCTGACCGTTCATCTCGGCGAGGAAATCCGCCCGGCCATTGAGGACCGCAAGCTCATCGCGCTCCCCGTTGACAACAGTGGCTCCTCCAGCTCCGCGAGTTATTACGGCAGCATTCCGCGCGCCGACGGCTCGCTCGCCTACTATGCCGAGCGCGAGAACACCCTTGAGGACCGGGTCGTCTTCTATTGGCTCGAATCGCTCGATGCGGCCATCCGCCCGGCCTCCGGAGCCCCCGCCGGCCTGTTGCTCGACTGGCCGAAACATCTGCACAAATACATCCAGGTTTGGCCGGATGATGTCTCCGACTTCGCCCACTACACCGTCGGCGGCGAGGGAAGTTCCGTGGAAAACGGCACCGGCCTGAAATTCGAGGACGGTAAGATTCCGTCCCTCATCTATCAGGATGATCCCGAGCAGGACGAGGCCGGCATCGATGCGGTCACCCAGCGCCTGCTCGTCGGCCTCGGCGGCGACCAGCTCAACCGCACGCTGCTCAAATTCACCGGAGACAATGGTGGTGTTTGGTACGTCCGTCTCATGACCCAGGCCGAAGGCCGCGACGGGTTCCTCGAGAGCGACGGCGGCTCGGCGCTAACGGGCACGGCCTACGTGGGCCGCCGGATCGATCCGCCCTCGGATGATTACACGCTCGCGGGCTACATCGCCGGTGGCAGCGCGTATTCCCCCAGTGCCTACAAGAACCCGTTCGCCACGGGGGTCGCCACCGCGCAAACGGGTGCCATCATTCCCGTCAATGCCCTGCCGGGCGACGCCAACGCACTCACCGTCTGGTGGTTCAAGAAGGTCGCGTCGCCCTCCGCCGAGTTTTCCGATTTCTACACACCCGCGAAGGTCGGCCGCTACTCCGTCACCTACCGCGACGACGATCCCGCCATCGTGCTCGCCTCCAACTCCGGATCCGGCGATCTATCTCCCGCGGAAAACTCAGGCTTCATCTACGTCCAGAACGACCCGTCCAAGCCCGGCTGGAATCCCAACGAAGAACACGCCCTGCTTTTGGGCGGTCGTGCCTACGCCATGCGCGACGACCTCAACGTTGTGACGGCGGCCGGCTTCACTTCCCAGCCGCGCGTTCTTCTCCAATACACTGATCCCGCCGACAACCGCCCGGCGATGTCCGTGTGGGAGGTCGTGCGCGAGAATGAAATCCACCGCTTCGACTACGCCGTCACCGCGGGCACCATCCTCAACGGCCCCATGCCCTTGCCGCTGCTGCCCTTGCCGGTCGATCCCACCACCGGGCTCAGCCACAACGCCGAGGTCCAGCCCGATCCCGATGTCTTCGCACCGGAGCCGCCGCCCGCCGGCGGTTCGCCGTCGCACTACGCCAGGTTCACCTTCAAAGACCGCAAGGGTTACGACTGGGTCTATCGCGGGCCTCACCAGGAAGATGCCTCGGGCCTGCCAGCCAGCGCGCCGCTCGCCAATACCGAGTTCAATGGATCCAGTCCCGGATTCTGGTCGCACACCAACCACATCGACGGAGCCGAAGTCGCCGACGGCGTCTATCGAGGCACCGGTGCCGGTGACGCGATGATCATCACCAGCGGGCTACCGCATTTCGCCGGCGACGGCGTGCCTTCCATCCAGATCCGGATGAAGGCCTCCACCAACGGTCCTGCGCAGCTCTTCTGGAGCAACGAAGACGGCGGCTTCGGCAGCGGCCGCGGTCTCACCGCGCATTACACCGGTGCCGGTGACTGGCAGATCCTCACGTTCCCGCTATCCGCCTCCGTGGACTGGGCAGGAAAAACCATGACCTCACTGCGCCTCGATCCCACATCCGGTGGAGGCATCACCTTCGAGATCGACTGGATCCGCGCCTCCGCCGCCACCCCGGCTCTCGGTATGCAATGGTATTACACCATGCGCGCCGGATTCCATCTCCCCGGCCTCGCCTCGCAGCCGGCGGAAGGGACCGTTCTGCCCTATCTCCGCCCTGTGAATCCGGATGGAAGTTTTGCAGGCGATCCGGTCGCCGGCACGCCGATCACCGTCGCCTACCGCCCCACCTGGCCCAACGACGCCCCTTCCATGAGCGTCGGCGAAACCCTCACGCTTCCCAACCACGGCCTTCCCGCCGTCCGAGGCCAGACCAGCGCCCACGTTCTCTATCAGCAGTCGATCGCCCGCACCGGGCCGGATGCCATCAGCGCCACGTTGCACGATCCCACCCGGGCGAAATCCGTGCTCCTCGACGATGCCAACGTCGGTCTCGTCGCCCTGCCGTCATCGATCGCCACCACCGCTAGCGCCGGTCGGACGTATTTCCAGCTCCTCCCGCCGCATCTCCAGCAGCGCTTCTACTTCGATCCCAACCTGGGCACCCTCGGCGGTCTCGTCCTGACCGGCGAGTTCATCGATGAAATCGCCGGCGAAGATTATCTTCTTCTCAATACCTTGAGCCCGGAGGATGTCGGTTCCCTCAAGAGCCTCGTCAGCGCCACCGATAACGACGCGCAGGCTTGGTACAACGCCGTGGACCGGCTCTCGACGAAGGTCGAGACGTTCATCGAGGATCCCGCCAAAGCCGGCACTTACATTGCGGACGCATCCCGCACGGTCACCGTCGGTGCCACCGAACTCGCGGCGATCGGAGACTCCGATACCGCCGTGGACAGCTATGCCCTCACCGCCACCGGAGCGGATTCCGGTTTCGTTTCGCTTCTGTTCGGCAATGGACGCGCCTTCACTCCAGAGGGTGAGCCCGTCGGTGTTTCCATCATCCGGGTCGCGCCCCAGCTCTACACCGGCGACCTGAAATCCCTCAGTCCGTCGAACCCCCTCGACGAGCAGACCAGCCTCCGACATAGCGGCGACTTCGCCGCCCACCCGGAAGACTACGAATTCGAGTGGCGCTATGCCCCGCCTCAGGATGGCGTCCAGCCACCGGTCTATTCGTATTCGATGGTGACCGTCCTCGGCGGCCCGGGGGCCAACCACTGGTTCCTGACCGCGAATCCTTCCGCACCTCTGCCGGCTTCTTACCCGCTGACCGAATACGAGTTCCCCCGTACTTTCGTCATCAACGACGGCGACCACAACCCGGCTTCCGGCCATCCGGGCACCGTGGCCAAATCCGTCAGCGGTCTCCTTCTCGAGGGGCCGGTTCCCGCCAACTTCGTCTTCAGCGCCGCCTTGGGGACCCACGACGGCTTCGTTCTCTATGTCAACGGCACGGCGGCGCTCGCATCGCGCCTGCCGACCGGCATCGCGCCGCCCGCCGGCCTGGCTTCCACCGACGCCCGCACCGGGCTCTCGCCGGGTGCCCTGACCTATCAATATCAAGTTTCGCCCTCGTATTTCGTTACCGGCGACAACCGCATCGAGGTCGCGCTCTACAGCTCCGCCGATCCCGGCGCGGTGTCTTCAATCGACTTCCGCCTCGACGCCTCGTCCGAAACCGACCGCGTCGATGCCGATGGCTCACCATGGATCAAACCGAACGGCAGCCTTTCCAACGCGGTCGTGGTTGGCGGTTCCGCCGACTCGCCGCTGGGCAACCCGCTCCTCGTCTTCAGCGACAACTACTTCACGATGCGCTACCGGGCGAAGGAGGGTGCTGCCAATGCCGCTGGCGATGTCTGGAGCCGCTGGATGACGCCCCGTCTCGTCGAAAGCTGGATCAAGCGCGCGCTCGACGGCATCAATCCGTTCAACCAGCGGACCGACGATCTTTTCAACAATCCCGTCTCCACCGATATCTCCGTGCTGACCCAGGCCGGCACCCGCTGGGAGGGCGATGTGGCGCTCAATCTGGAGAACATCGAGCAATTCGGGCTGATCGAGATTTACGAAACCCTGCTCAACCGCGCCAAGAACCTCTCGATCGACGCCGGCTACGACGACCCTGGAACCAACGACACGCTCCTGCTCGCCGCCGGCTACCTCAACGACCTTTACATCATCCTCGGTAACGAAGCCGCCGACGATGCCGACAACCCGACGATCGCCATCGACAGTGAACTCGGCTCGTCCGAGGTCAATACCTCGCGCTTTTCCTTTGAAGGTCAGGTTCCCTCGCTCATCGAAGAGGAACTGGCGCTGCTGCGTGGTCGCGACGATTTTCTTTCCCCGGGCAGCACCGCCGCGCCGGCCTACAACCGGCTCTATTGGAACTACATCAACGGCATCGACTCGGGCGAATCCATCTATGCCGTCAATTATGACATCAAGGAAAAGGCCGGTGCCGCCACTGCCGACGGCACGCTCGATGCCGCGGATGCGCAACACATGTTCCCGCAAGGTCACGGCGACGCCTACGGCCATTACCTCACCGCCCTGGGCGGCTATTACAAGCTGCTCACTTCGCCGCACTTCACATGGACGCCCCGCAGCGAGGCGGTGACTGTCCTGGGACAAACCGTGCAGGTCGACTATCAGGACGAACGCAAGTTCGCCGCCGCCGCTGCCAACGTCGCCCGCACCGGTGCCCGGATCCTCGACCTCACCGCCCGCGCCTCCTACCGCGACGATCCGTCCGTCGGCTGGGAGCATCAGCGCGATGGAAAAATCAACCCCGGCACCGGCCTCACCCGCCATTGGGGCACCGACGAGTGGGCCTCCCGTGCCGGACAAGGAGCCTATTTCAACTGGGTTGCCGCCAACGCCATGCTGCCGGACAAGGACGACAATCCGCAGCACACCGGCATCCAGATCATCGACCGGACCACGGTTCCCGAACTCGCCGAGATCGTCGCCAGCGCCGAGTCGATTCAAGCCACGCTCGACGCCCAGTGCGCCCACCTCAATCCCCTCGGGCTCGCCAAAGGAGCCATCGCCTTCGACATCTCTCCGAGCGCCCTCAAGGCGGGTGAGTCGCATTTCGAGCAAATCTACCAGCGCACCCTCCAGGCCTGCCTCAACGCCAGGACGGCCTTCGACCAGGCCTCGGTCATGAACCGTCACCTCCGGAGCCAGAACAACTCGCTCGACGACTACAATAACGCCGTCGAGGACCAGGAGCGTGCCTACGAATACCAACTTCTTGAACTTTTCGGCTCGGCCTACCCCGGCGACGTCGGTCCGGGAAAACTTTACGAGCAAGGATACGCTGGCCCTGATCTCTATCATTACTACTTCATCAACAAGCCTTCCGAGCTCGTCGACACGACAACCACCGTCACCGCCACCTTCCGCGAGCCGGTCGAGATGAATCCGTTTACCCTGTGGTCCCTCGACAACGCCTACGACAAGCTCAACGACCCGCTGCAATACACCTCCCGGACGTTCACCATCGCCCCGCACCGGCTGGCGCAGTTCGCTCCCGCCGGCTACGGCTCGCGCGCTCACCCCGGCACCATCCAGAATGCCCTGCTGGACGTTTACGAGGCTCAGGTCAACGCGCTGGAATCGGCCGACGCCCTTGATGCGCTGATGCGGCGGTTCGATCGCGACTATCAACTCTTCACCGAGTTCCGCACCGCCTATGAGGACGCCAACGAAGGTGCCGCCGAGAAGCTCGATCAAGCTGCGGGACACCTGACCGCTTCCGCCACCCTTACCAACTCGGCCGCGCTGTTGGAACTCAGCGCCGGGTTCATCAGCGCCATCTCCGAAGCCACCGCCGAGGCGTTTCCGACCTCCGCCGGGCTTTCGATCGATGCCACCTCCGTCGCCCGCGGCCTCTCCGTCTATTCCGGAGCCACCGCCGCATATGCGCAGGGACTTGCCGGGCTGGCACTTGAGAACACCGTCGCCTATCTGGAGGCGGAAGCCGAAAATCTCGCCGCGGAAGCCGACGACTTTTACACCCAATATGATTGGGACAATGAGGACAAACAGCACGTGGTCGAATTCGAGCGATTGCTCGACGAGGTGCTCGCCCAGCGCTACGAGCTGGCACGCCGCCTGACCGAGCTGCAGAAATCGACCGAGCAGGTTTCCCGGCTCACCGCCAGGGCCAACCAGATCCTCTCGGAACGTGAGATCTTCCGCCAGCGTGCCGCCGCCGTGATCCAGGGCTACCGCACCCGGGACATGACCTACCGGACGCTGCGCAACGAGGAGCTTTCCCAATACCAAGCCCTCTACGATCTGGCCGCCCAATACACCTATCTCGCCGTCCAGAGTTACGACTACGAAACCGGCCTGCTCGGCACCACCGCGGGCCGCGATCTCGTCGATGGCATCGCCGCCACCCGCTCGCTCGGTAATTTCCAGAACGGCCAGCCGGTCGCCACCACCGGCACCACCGGCGACGGCGGACTCGCCCTGCTGCTGGCCCGTCTGCAGAGCGATTGGTCGGTCGTGGAGTCCCGGCTGGGCATCAACAACCCGGACCAGAACGGCACGCTCTTCTCACTGCGGCAGGAACTCTTCCGCGTCCGCACCGACGCCGCCTCCGCTGAAGATGACAAGGCCTGGCGACAGGTCCTCGAGCAGCACATCATGAGCAACGTTCTCAATGATCCGGACGTCGCCGCGAACTGCCTCAACATCCGCAAGTCGGACGGCTCATCGGTTCCCGGCATCGTGATCCCCTTCGGCAGCACCATCGGTCACGGCGTCAACTTCTTCGCCCGCCCGCTCGCCGCCGGCGATCACGCCTACACCGCCTCGAGCTTTGCCACCAAACTCCACGCCGCCGGCGTGGTGCTGAAGGGTTATGTGGGGATGGACCCCTACTCGGCCGGAACGCCGGGCGCCGGTTCCCCCGCCAGCTCCGACCCCAACGCGCTCAGCGCCACGCCTTATGTTTATCTCATCCCCACGGGAGTCGACAGCATGCTGGCCTCGCCGCTGGGAGATACGGCAGTTGTCCGCTCATGGGCCGTGAGGGACCAGGCCGTGCCGCTGCCTTTCGATCTCGGGCAAAACGACTTCGCCGCCACCCAGTTCTTCACGCCACAAGGCACTCTCAACGAAAAACTCTGGATCACCCGCAAGCACCAGGCATTCCGCCCGGTCAGCGATCCGGCGTTCTTCTACAGCACCCTCCCCGGGGAGTTCACCAGCAGCCGGCTCGTCGGCCGCAGTGTCTGGAACAGCCAGTGGAAGCTCGTGATTCCCGCCTACACGCTGCTCAACCTCGAAGACGACGGCCTCGACCGTTTCGTCCGCAGCGTCTCGGACATCCAGCTTTTCCTGCGGACCTACTCCCATTCGGGAAACTGATGAAAAAGTCCCACCGGATCGCCGTGGTTGTTGCCGCAGCAGCCGTGGCAGCCGTCATCGTCGGCCTGACGCTTCGCAACCGGCCCGCCGCCGCCGGAACCGCCGAAACGGCATCGCCCGCCATTCCCCTGCCTGAAGGCCAGCGTTTGCAGAACGATTGGCCACCCGAGGAAGTTTTTCGTCGCGCCTTCTGGCGTCACCCGCAGGCCGACGACCAGATCGTGGATGCCGTGCGCTACGAACGGTCGGACGACGACGGCGTGAACCGCTGGGCTTGGTTCATCAAGCTCCACCCGGGGCCGCAACTCCTGCGCGACCTTCGCGTTCCGGAGACCTTCGGCCTCATCGCGGTGGAAAGCCCGCGGCCATGGCTGCCGGACGATCTGTCTCCGCCAGATTGGTATCTGGCTTCCACCGGAGATTCCCATGTCCAGGTTTTCCAACATCCGAGCCAGGCCCTGACGTTGATCTACCGGCCCGCCGAAAACCTCCTTCTTGCCTCGGACCACGGTGAAGGCTTTGCCGACCCAGCGGGCGAGTGATCAGGCGGGTCACGAAACCTCGAACCAATCGCCGGACTCGATGGGGCTCAACCCCGAAACGACACCGTTCCAAACCCAGACCCATGCCTCCCCGCGCTGAAGGTGCTCCGGGTTCACGAGCGGCAGCTTGATACGGTCGTATTCCCGCCCCTCGAAGGTGTCCAGGGAAGCCAATACCCGTGCCGGCACTTCAAAAAGCTCGCCCACCACCCTGGCCGCTTCCGAGTCAGGAACCAAGGCGGGATAGACGAACTCGCGGCAGGTCTCGACGAGGTAGAGCCTGCCATGCACCGCCGCCTCGCCGAGATAAGTCGCGCCATCCATGCGATGGGCGTTCGACGCGCCACGCCGCAGCGTGCCGTAGACGAAAACGCACTCACCGCTCGCGCTCATCCATCAAGCCCGGTAACCGACCGTCTCGTCGAGGTAGGTGCGCAGGGCATCGAGACCCATGTCCGCCTCGGCGGAGATCGGGATGATCGTCTGCTTCGGAAAACGGGCCCGGAACGCCGCCAGCTTTTCCTCCGAACCTTCGACGTCCATCTTGTTCGCGACGATGATCCACGGGAATGCGGCGAGTTCCTCATCGTACTCGCGGACCTCTTTCCGAAGAATCTCCAGATCGGAGATAGGATCGCGCCCTTCGGTGCCGGCCATATCGATGACAAACAGCAGCACGCGGCAGCGGGTGATGTGGCGGAGAAATTCGTGGCCGAGCCCGCGGTTCTCGTGCGCTCCTTCGATCAGACCGGGGATGTCCGCCACCGTGCAGCGACGGAAATTCCCGAACTCGACCACGCCGACGACGGGCTGGAGGGTGGTGAAAGGATAGCTGGCGACCTTCGGGTGGGCGTGGGAGAGCTTGCCGATGAGCGTCGATTTCCCGGCATTAGGAAACCCGACCAGACCGGCGTCGGCGATGCGCCGCAGCTCCAGGTAATACACGCCGCCCTCGCCCTCGGTGCCGGGGGTGAACTCGGTGGGAGTCTGATTGGTGGCCGACTTGAAGTGGACGTTCCCCTTCCCGCCGGTGCCGCCATGGCAAAGGATGAATTCCTGGCCGTTCTCAGTGAGATCGGCGACGGGCTCGAGGTCCACCCCTTCCTCGCTGCGCTCCATTTGAACCGCCTCCTGGACGCTCGCCGCGGGTGCCCGATAGATGACGGTGCCGGGAGGGACTCGTCCGATCTTCATCTTGCCGCTGCGGCCGGTGCGCTTGTAGCGGCCGCCGTGCTGCCCGTTCTCGGCGATCAGCTTCGGGTCGAAATGGTAGGAGCGGAGGTTGTCGGTGTGGGGATCGACGATGAGCTTCACGTGGCCGCCGTTTCCGCCATCACCACCATCCGGCCCGCCGCGGGGCACGAACTTTTCGCGGCGGAAGGAAACGTGTCCGTTTCCTCCGTCGCCCGCCTTCGCATAGATCCGGATGTGGTCGATAAACATGAACTTGGCCGCGCCCTTTGCGCGAGGAATGGGCCGGCGTCCAGCCCTTTCCGAAACCGGAGCCTGCCGCCAACGGCGAAACTCTGGTCGTTGAACGCCAATCAAACAAGGCCAGGATCAAGCGGCGCGCGGCGAATGCGGTACCGCGGATTCGGAATTCGTCATCGCCCGGGCATGGGGTATCTTGACCAGCACATGGCCACTTCCACCAAACTCTCCGGCACCATTCTCCTCGCCAGCCCGGCGCTGCGCGACGGGGTGTTTGATCGATCCGTGGTTCTGCTGGCCGAACACTCGAAGTCCGACGGTGCCTACGGAGTGATTCTGAATCAGCCCACCGGCCGGGAAGTGGCGCAGTTCCTCGACGATCCGGACTTCGCCCCGCTCGCGCGGATCCCGGTGCACTTCGGCGGACCGGTGGCGCGGGATCAGCTGATCTTTGTTTCTTTCTCCCGCGGCCCGAAGAACCACCTGCGCTATCAAGTGCGGCTCTCGGTCGAAGACGCGGTGGAGCAAGTGAAGCGCCCGGGCGTGGTGCTCCGTGCCTTCGTGGGACACTCGGGGTGGACCGCCGGTCAACTGGAAGACGAATTGCAGCGCGACGCTTGGATCATCGTCAAGGCCGATGGCGGACTGCCGGGCATGCCGCACGACCGCTCGCTGTGGCGGAACCTGCTGGCCTCGATCTCACCCTTTCACCGGGTGATGGCGGAGGCACCACCGTTTCCGGAGCTGAACTGAGCACGGCCTTTCTCAGACCGGGTCGACGGAGTCATTTCGGAGCCGGGCGGCGTAGAAACCGTCCCAACCCGTCGCCATGGGAGAAATCGTCAGCTCGTCCTCCACCTGCCAGCGCGGATCACGCTCAAGGAGGGCATCGATCTGGCCGCGGTTCTCGGACGGCAGCACCGAGCAAGTCGCATAGACCCATTTCCCTCCGGGACGCAGCAGCTCGGGATAGTGATCCAGCAAGCGCCGCTGGAGCCGGCGGGTCTTCTCCAAAACTGGCTCCGTGAGGCGCCACTTGAGATCCGGTTGGCGGCGGAGCGTGCCAAGACCGGAGCATGGAGCATCGATGAGCAGACGGTCGGCCCAGCCGCGCCACTGGCGCAGCGTTTCCGGCCGCCAGACTTCCGTCCGCACGTTCCGGACACCGGCGATCTGGGCGCGGCGGCGGAGTTCGGCGAGCTTCCGACCATCCACGTCGAGCGCAAGAATCTCACCTCTCCCCGCCATTTGAGCGGCGATCTGGAGGGTCTTCCCTCCCGCACCCGCACAGGCATCGATCACGCGCATGCCGGGCTCCACTTCGAGCAGAGGGACCACACACTGCGATCCCGCATCCTGAATCTCGATACGGCCGTCGCCGGCGAGGCGCTTCGGCAGCATCCCCTCCAGCACGATACCATCCGCCACGCCTTCGACCGCTTCCGCCGCCACCCCCTCGGTCTCCAGCCAGGAAATCACCTCGTCCCGCGAGGCCAGCAGCCGGTTGGCCCTCAGATACACCCGGGCACGCTGATTGAGCACCGACATCTCGCCGGACCAGCGGCTTCCCAGCTCCGATGAGCCTCTGGCATCCAGCCAGCCGGGAATCGACTCGCGGATGGCCCTCGGCTGATCGGGCAGCGCTGAACGACGTTGGTCCATCACTTCGACAGACTCGCCCTCCCACTGCCACCACTCCGGGGGCACCGTCCCATTTCCGGACCAGTAGGCGGCCAGGATCGCCCGCGGATCGTCCGAACCGGCGACAAATTCCAATGCCCTGCGCCAACGGATCGCTTCCCACACGGACTCCGCGATGAAATGGCGGTCACGTTTCCCCCATTTCGGCTGGCTCTTGAAACGCTCCGCCACCGCCCGATCCAGCACCGTACCGTGAACGAAGACCTGGTCGAGCAGTTCCACGCACGCTTCCATCAACAACCGATGCCACTTCATTGCCGCCCCATGCTGCCTCGAAGCCGACGCGGGGAAAGCGGGATTTTGGAAATCGACTTAAACCGCCCCCGGTCGCTCCGTCTGACAATTCCAGCACTCGTCGAAACTTCCTTCCTCCGCCTCGCCGCATCGCGGACAGGTCCATGGATCCGCCGCGGGCCGCCCCTCCTCCTGCAATGACCCCAGGATCTCCATTGCCCGTTCGTAGTCGGCCTCATTCATCACCCACAGCTCCGGGGAAAGATCGTGAAGCCCGGCGGTGCCCCGGAACACCGAGGCCATCGCCTCGTTCTTGATCATCGTGGCGATGCCGCGTGCTTCGAGCACCGACTGGAAGTGGCCGACTCGCGCGAACTCCGGGTTCTCGTAGATTTTCCTCACGGTCTTCCAACCTAAGGACGCTCCACGATTTAGCGAACCCGATCTTGCGAATCGCCATTTGGGCAACAACGGCAGGAACGCCTTTCGATCAATACACGTCCCGCTGGTAGCGCTTGTCCTTCTTGAGCTGCTTCACGAATGCCGCGGCCTCCTCCTCGCTCATGCCGCCGTGCTTGGCCGCGACGGCATGCAGCGCATCGTCCACGTCCTTCGCCATCCGCGAGGCATCGCCGCAGACATAAAAGGCAGCGCCCTTCTCCAGCCACTTCCACAGCTCCTCGCCGTGTTGCAACATGAGGTGCTGGACGTAAACCTTCTCTTTTTGGTCGCGCGACCAGGCGAGATCGAGGCGGTCGAGCGTGCCATCCTTCACGTAGCCCTCGAGTTCCTCCTGATAGAGGAAGTCGCTCGACTGGTGCGGGTTGCCGAAAAGCAGCCAGTTGCCGCCCTTGGCTCCCTGGATTTTCCGCTCTTCAAGAAACGCGCGGAACGGCGCGATGCCGGTGCCGGGACCGCACATGATCACCGGCGTTTCGGTGCTTTCCGGAAGACGGAACGCCTTGTTGCTGTGCACGAAAACACCCGGCGTGCCGCCCTTCGCCCGGTCGGCGAGGTAGGTGGTGCAGATGCCTCCGCGCTTCCTCCCATGGCTGTCGTAGCGGACGATGCCCACACACAGGTGCACTTCGCCCGGATGGGCGTTCGGGCTTGAGGCGATCGAATAAAGCCGCGGCTGGAGTTTCTTGAGAACGCCCACGAAATCCTCTCCGTCGGCGAAGTCGGCCGGGTGATCAACCACCAGGTCGATCAGGTCGCGCCCCCAGCAGAATTCGTCGTAGGCGGCCTTGTTGTCGGCCTCCACCAACGCCCGGAGGAAGGGCGAACCACTGCGCGGCTGCCACCTCTTGATGGTCGACTTGTTGATGGTACCAATGTCGTAGTACTTCAGCAACGCCTCCCGGAGAGGCCCCTCCTTGCCGTTGGGAAGCGGAACCTCCGTGTCGGTGTTGAAGGCGAGGTTGGAGAGGATTTCATCCACCACCGCCGGATCATTCTCCGGGACGAGGCCGAGTGCATCACCCACCTCATAGCTGAGGCCGGAGCCATCCAGTGAAAGCGCGATGTGATGCGTCTCCTTGGCACCACCCTTGTTGAGGTTGTAGTTCTGGAGGATCGGCGAAGGAAACGGACGGTTCTTCGAGTAGCCCTCTTCGGTCTGATCGAGGGTTTCCTCGCTCCCCGGCATCGTCACCGTCTCGGGAGCCAGCACGTTTACCAGCGCTTCACTCCATTCCTTGAACTCGGCGTCGAAGTCGACGTCGCAGTCCACGCGATCGACGATCCGGGCCGCGCCCAGCTCGCCGAGGCGGCGATCAAAATCGATCCCGCACTTGCAGAAATCCGGATAGTTGGAATCGCCCAGCGCGAAGACCGAGAAGTTCACCCCCTCAAGCTTGGGAGCCTCCGCGGAAAGAATCCAGTTGTAGAAGTCCGCCGCATTGTCCGGCGGTTCGCCATCGCCGTAGGTCGAAGTGATCACCAGCACGTTCTTCTCCGAAGGCAGTGCGGCACGGTCGTAGGTCGCCATGTCCTCGATCTTCGGCTCGAAGTTCCCCTTCTTGAGGCGTTTGAGCAACTTCTTGGCAAGCCCCTCGGCATTGCCCGTCTGCGAGCCCCAGAGCACGGTCACCGGAACCGCCGGGCCGGAAGGAACGCTGGGAATTGAAACTCCGGCGAGAGTCTTGGTCAGGAAAGCCTCAAGCCAAGCCCGCTGCTCGGCGGTGAAAGGGGCATCGTCGGGAAGTCGGATCATGGTCGGAAAATCGGAAAGTCGGCGGCTCCGCCGAAGGGAGGCGGACGATGGAGAGTGAGGAGTGGGGATTCAAGCGCGTTTCATACCACCCGCGGCATGCAGACGCAGCGGGTAACGGGGACGCGGAAATCAGGTGGATGCTTCGAGGAGACGCAGGAACCACGGAAAAATCTTGCGATAGAGCGAGTTCTTGCCGCCGCGTGAAAGCTGTTCGCCCACCAGGGAGGGGCTGTCCTCCGGGTCGACCGGACCCGGCTCCTCGATGCAATGCCCGGGGGCCTCGAGGTGGCGGCAGAGGTAATGGTCGCCGCCCTCGCGCACGACCTCGATCGTGACGTCTCCACCTCGCAAGCTGAAGAGCGGGATCGGCGGTCCCTCGGCGACCGGCTCCAGCGTCACGGTGACGCCCTGGCCGCCGCGGCTTTCGAAGGAAAACGATCGTCCCCCGTTGGCATCGCGTGGATCGGTGAGCGCAAGCTCCGCCGCCTCCCGCCAGCCCGCCTGGGTCGCCAGCCACGCCAGCAGCTGCAGCGCGGCCACCCGGTGCCCGGCTTGATAGCGGATGCGGACCTGATCGATCGTCCCGAGGGCCGAGAGCGCCACCGGGTCATCGAAGAGCGCTGCGGTGGACACCCGGATCTGGAAACTGCGGGTCCATTCGAGATCCTGCACGACGAGCGCCTGCCGTGAATCCAGAGCGTGGTGGATTTTCCCGAAAGAAGCCGCCGGATCGCTCCACTCGGAGCTGTCGAAAATGAACCGGTCCACCCCGCGGGCGAAGCGGTCGTCGAACACCCAGCTCAGCTCGCCCTGCCACCACAGCGTGAGCGGCAGGTCGGACGCCAGATGCGCGAAGACCGTGTTGTGCAGACGACCGGTCGAGCGACCGGACAGCGCGAAGGCAAGCTGCTCGCAACACACCGACTTGCGGCCGTGATGAAGGTGGCAGTGGGCGGTGATCCAGGCCCGGATCGAGGCCTCCTTCGCCTCGAAATCCATGCTGATGAGGATCGCCCGACAGGCGTGCTCACGGGTCAGCGTACGCACCGCCTTCGAGTTTTCCTCAAGGCTGCCCGGCACTTCGGAGTAGATCGCCAGATTGATCAGCGAGGCGTTCGTGCGCGCCTCGTCCTCGGCCCACAGCTTCTTCAGCTCGTGGTCGATCGCTCCCACCGGCACCTCGCGGCCCAGTTCGGGATGGACGGATAATGCTTCGTTCATCGGGTGGCCCTCAAAGTCGTCTCCATTCATGGCCGTCCTGCTTCAGCAGTTCGTCCGCTTCCTTCGGCCCCCAGGAACCAGCGACGAATTCCGCCATCGGCGGTGCGTCCTCGCCGGACTGGTGCCACGCCTGCTCGATGTGGTCGATGAAACGCCAGGCCTCCTCGACCTCGTCGCGCCGTGCGAACAAGGTCGCGTCGCCTGCCATGGCGTCCAGCAGAAGCCGCTCGTAAGCTTCGGGGCTGCTCTTTCCAAAGCTCGTCGAATAGTGGAAATCCATTTTCACCGGCTCCAGGCGCAGACTGGTTCCGGGAATCTTCGAGACCATCCGCAGCGAGATCCCCTCGTCCGGCTGGATCCGGATCACCAGCACGTTGCTGCCCGGCAAGCCGCCCGGCAGCGCGTTGAAAAGCACGCCCGGGGGTGATTTGAAATGCACCGAGATCTCCGTCGCCTTTTTCGGCAGGCGCTTGCCCATGCGGATGTAGAAAGGCACGCCGCTCCAGCGCCAGGTATCGATGAGCAAACGCAGCGCCACGTAGGACTCCGTCATGCTCTCGGGATCCACCCGGTCCTCTTCGCGGTAGCCGGGGACGGAGATCCCATCGACATGCCCCGCCGTGTACTGGCCGCGCACCACGTTCGCCGCCACCTTTTCCGGCGTGTCCCACTGCCTCAGCGAGCGGATGACCTTCACCTTCTCATCGCGCACGCCATCGGCGCTGAGATCCGTCGGCGGCTCCATCGCCACCAGGCTGAGGAGCTGGAGAAGGTGGTTCTGCACCATGTCGCGCAGCGCGCCGGACTTGTCGTAATAGCCGCCGCGACCACCCTCCATGCCCAGGTTTTCCGAGCAGGTGATCTGGATCTGCTCGATGTGGTTGCTGTTCCACAGCGGCTCGAAGATCGCGTTCGCGAAACGCAGCACCATCAGGTTCTGCGCCGTCTCCTTGCCTAGGTAGTGGTCGATCCGGTAGGTGTCCTTTTCCTCGAACGTCCTGTTCACCACCTGGTTGAGGCGCTGCGCGGTGGCCAGATCGGTGCCGAACGGCTTTTCGACGATCACCCGCGACCAGCAGCCGTCCTTCGCCTTGTTCAGCCCGGCCGCCTTGAGGTGCTCCAGGATGTCGTCGAAGAACTCCGGCGCGCTGGCCACGTAGAACAGGCGGTTGCCCTTTCCTCCGCGCTCGCGATCGATCTCGTCGAGACTCTCCGCGAGGCGCTTGTAGCCGTCCGAGTCGGTGAACTCGCTGCGGTGGTAGTGGATGTTCTGGACGAAGCTCGACCAGACCTCGTCGTCGTGACCCGAGCGCGAGACCTTGCGGTTGAGTTCTTCAAGGCCGTTGCGGAATTCCTCGTCCGATTTGTCGCGACGGGCGAAGCCGAGGATTTTCACACCCGGCGGCAGTTCGCCGTCCACGGCGAGGTTGTAGAGAGCCGGCACCAGCTTGCGATGGGTCAGGTCGCCGGTCGCGCCAAAGATCACCACCGAACACGGCTCGGGGCGGGTGCGGGATACGAGGTCTTCGCGGAAGGGATTGCTCATGAAAAGGGGCAGCCGATTTGGAGGATTGCGGGCCGTTGGAAAAGCGAAATGGACATGAATTTCAATCAGACCAGCCATGAAAAGCGCGTTCTTTTCGCCGAAAAAGCCCCTTCGTGGCTCCACGGCCCGCCGCCCCCAACGCTCCACCTCGCCACCCTCAGCCCATTCCTTCAGCCTCTCCTCATTTCCCAAGCCGCGGAATGCGTCCCATCGGATTCCTCCAGAAGCTCGCAGCGGTGAGGGGCCTCCGGCGGGCCAACGGCGCAGAGCGCTTCGCTTTCTGAAGAACCTTCCTGTTGAGAGAAATGGCCTCCGCCCATGTTCCATGACTTTCTGTAGAAGAAGAGGACGTGTCGGGGGCGAGGAAATGCCGAGTCATATCAAGCAATCACAAACCAACCGACCTCAATCCTAATTTTACTCGGTCTCAGCGCAGGAAGAATCAGCCCCTACTCCTCGATGCGGACGAAATAGCGATCACCGAGCCCTGATACATCCAGGATGGCTTTGTAAATCCCACTGCCACTCATGTCGTCAACCAGTGTGCAGCGCGCGCTCAAGTCGTCTGGGAAGCCGTCTTCAAGCGAGGAAGTCCCGCGAATCTTCCACCCCTCGTAACCGAGAGGATGCGCCGCTCCGAAAAAATCGATGAAGAGGCGGTCTCCGCTGCGGGAACAGCTGAAGACCTCCAAGCCGCTCGTGGGGGCGTCACCAGGGAAAAAAACCGGCCTTCATCGATGAACCCCGTCAGCTCCAAAAACCGGACTTCATACAGATCCGTTCCCGCCTGGGCATCACCATAGAAGCGGTTCGCACGCAAAGCGCCTGCTTTGGCGACCATGGCGATCGAAGCGAACGGAGTCTTGCCGGCGACCCAAAGGTCGGTGGGTGCCTGAAGAAGATCCCCGACCACAAATGTCCGGCTGATCACCTCGGACGAAATGGACGGACTCGCGCCGAAAAGGCTGCCGTGGAACGACTGGATCAGGTTTGAATCCGAATCGATCTCCTCGCCTCCGAGATAGTCGACCTGAAAATCGCTCCCGCCGGGAGCCGAATGCGTGCGCATCGCTTTCGCTTCCACCCCGACAAGGTCATCCTGGCGAATGGCCACCCAGCTCTTCTTCCAATCTCTTGCCGTTTCAAAGCTGTAATAAGTCGAAGGGGGCCGCGATGCCGCAGACGCCAGGACATCCGTCTGGAAGCCGGCCCGTGGGTCGAAACCGAGACGAATCTCACCGGTAGGGAGCGCCTCCACGCCAAACGGGTTGTCCGTGCGCCCATCGCGATTGGTGACGTCATATCCCTTACTCCAGTCCCAGAAGCATCGAGGGATATAACCACTGGAAGTCTCAAGCCCCCACGTCCAGTTCGGCTCGACCCAAGCTGAAAACGTCCGGCTCTCGCCCGGCTGCAGGACCACCGGTCCTCCCGGCCTGAAACTTCCCTCCGGCATGCTCAGAACGAAAGTCATCGTTTTCCGCGCCGCGGCATTGTCTTCGTTCTGGAACTGGAAACGGGCGAGACCATGAAACTCACCCGCAGCGAACTCAGGGCGGAGATACTCCCCATTCTTCTTGAAAGCGAAGCCCACCGGCGGATCCCAGATCCTGATGCGGGCGCGGTTCAGGGTCAGTGATTCGTCGTAGGGATTGTAGAGCGTTACCAACGGATCATAAACCAAATGAGGAACGACATACTCGGTGTTTCCCCGGGGTTCTCCGTACGAGTTGTAGAACTGAACGCGGTCCCAAGTGTGGCAGTGGTGCGAAACCAGCGAAAAGATCACCTCAACCTTGCTGATCACGGGATGGCGGGACTCGGAAGCGGCAGCCATCGCGCAACCAAGCACCCAGAAGATCCAGGTGGTCGGCCGCTGTTTCCTTAATTTCATCTTGTGACGCATGCTTCCCTTGGAGTTCGTGAGATGATTCAACCCATACTCTCGGAAACCCGATACCCCATGCAAAAAACGCCCGGCTGCTCTCGCAGTCGGGCGTTTTTGAAGATGACGTCAACCCGCGATCAGCGCGAGTAGAGTTCGACGATGAGCTGCTCGTTGACGAGCGGATCGATGTCGGAGCGTTCCGGAACGCGCTCGACGGTGCCTTCGAGGCCGTCGCGGTCGAGCGTGAGCCAATCGACCAGCGGAACCGACTGGGTCAGATCCATCATGCGCAGTGCGAGCTGCTGGGCGGAGGGCTTGGAACCAACCTTGATCTTGTCGCCGGGCTTCACCTGATAGCTCGCGATGTCCACCTTGGTGCCGTTGACGTAGACGTGGCCGTGGTTGACCAGCTGGCGGGCGGCGGCGCGGGAGTTGCCGAAGCCGAGGCGGTAGCAGACGTTGTCGAGACGGAGCTCCAGAAGCTGGAGGATCGTCTCGCCGGTCACGCCGCGGCGGCGGGCGGCTTCTTCGTAGTAGCCGCGGAATTGCTTTTCAAGAACGCCGTATTGGAAGCGCAGCTTCTGCTTTTCGCCGAGGGCGATGGAGTAGTCGCTCTTCTTCTTGCGGCCGGCGCGCAGGCCGTGCTGGCCAGGCGGGAAATTGCGGCGCTCGAGGGCCTTGGAGGAGCCGAAGAGAGCCGTGCCGAAGCGGCGGCTGATCTTGGCGCGGGGTCCGGTGTAACGTGCCATGGTAAACTAAAAGGCTATCGGGGATTAAACGCGGCGGGCCTTCTTGGGGCGGCAGCCGTTGTGCGGGATGGAGGTAACGTCCTTGATCGAGAGGATCTCGACGCCAAGGGCTTGGACGGCGCGCACGGCGGATTCACGACCGGAACCCGGTCCTTTCACGCGGACATCGGCCTCCTTGAGACCGTGGCCCATGGCCTGGCGGCAGGCATCCTGGGACACCACCTGCGCGGCGTAAGCCGTGCTCTTGCGGGATCCCTTGAAGCCCATCTTGCCGGCGCTGGACCAGCCGATGGTGTTGCCGCCGGCGTCGGTGACGCTGACGATGGTGTTGTTGAAGGTGGCCGTCACGTGGACGATCCCCTTGGAAATGTTCTTCGAGCCCTTGGCCTTGTGGATCTTGATCTGACCCTCCTCGGCACCGGCGATCTCCGCAAAGATATCGCGCTTCTCCTCTTTCTTGGGAGCGGGGGTTGATTCTTCAGCCTTCGCTTCGGGAGCGGCGGCAGGTGCCGCGGCCTCGGCGGCCGGGGCGGCTTGCTCCGGGGCCTCGGCGGCCGGAGTTTCAGCTTTGGTTTCTTCGTCAGCCATCTTCTGGTTAAATCAGAGTTTCTTACTTCTTCACACCCACCGTCCTGCGCTTACCCTTCCGGGTGCGGGAGTTCGTACGGGTGCGCTGGCCGCGGACGGGCAGGCCGCGCTTGTGGCGGATGCCACGGTAGCAGTTGATCGAGGTGAGGCGCTTGAGCTGCGACTGCTTCTCACGGCGGAGGTCACCTTCAATGATGATCCCCTCGCTCTGAATCACGGTGCCGATCTTGACCAGCTGGTCTTCGGTGAGCTGACCGGCACGAATGCCCGGATCGATGCCTGCGTGATCGAGGATGCGCGACGCGGTCGTCGTGCCGATGCCGTAGATGTAGCGGAGCGATGCTTCGATCCGCTTTTCGTTGGGGATTTCGATGCCGAAAATACGTGCCATGGGAGCCTGTGGTAGCGAGTGTCGTCTCAGACCGGAGCATGGATGATGCTTGCTCAGGTCCGGAGCGGGCGGGCTGTTTAGCAGAGGATGAGGGGCTGACAAGTGGGAAATCGGAATTTTCTCCAAGGTTTCTGCCCCTCCCTCCGTATCGCCGGCGGATTGACATTCAATTTTGCCAAACCAATCGATCCGACCCGCTGCCGACGCCGCCATCGTTACTCGACAAACGGGAGCCCAAACCTAGCGTCGCTTCGATTCACCATCGTTCCTTCTCCATGGAAGACCCTGCCCCGACCTCCGCACCCGCTCCGTCCGATCTGCCACCCGATGACGTCGCCGCCATCGACGATCTCGGCAAGACCTACGCCGCTTTCCGCGAGGAACTGGCCAAGGCGATCGTCGGCCAGGACGAGGTGATCGAAAAGCTGGCGATCTGCCTTTTCGCCCGCGGCCACGCGCTGCTGATGGGCGTGCCGGGGCTGGCGAAAACGCTGCTCATTTCCTCGGTGGCGAAGACTTTCGACCTCAGCTTCAACCGCATCCAGTTCACGCCCGACCTGATGCCGGCGGACATCACCGGCACGGACATCATTCAGGAAACGGACGCCGGTCACCGCGAGTTCGAGTTCGCCGCCGGGCCGCTGTTCGCCAATCTGGTGCTGGCGGATGAAATCAACCGCGCGCCGGCCAAGACCCAGTCGGCCATGCTGGAGGCAATGCAGGAAAACAAGGTCACCGTGCTCGGCCGCACCTACGACCTCCAGCCGCCCTTCTTCGTGCTGGCCACGCAGAACCCGATCGAACAGGAGGGTACTTATCCGCTGCCGGAGGCGCAGCTCGACCGCTTCATGTTCCTCATCGAGGTCGACTACCCCAGCGCCGAGGAGGAGAAACAGATCGCCCGCGCGACGACCGGTTCAGCCAAGCCGCAGCTCCAGCACCTGCTCAGTGGCCCGCGAATCCTCGCCTATCAGGCGCTCGTCCGCCGCATGCCGGTGCCGGATCACCTCTACGATCATGCCGTTGCCATGGTGCGGAAGACCCGACCCGCCCTGCCGGAAACGCCGGGCTGGATGAAGGAACTCGTCGCTTGGGGAGCCGGCCCGCGCGCCGTGCAGTATCTGGTCCTCGGGGCCAAGGCCCGCGCCGCCCTGCAGGGCCGCTACATGGCGAGCCTGGAGGATCTTGAAGCGGTCGCCCCGGCAGTGCTCTGCCACCGGGTGATCACCAATTTCTCCGCCGAATCCCAAGGCATGACCTCGCGGAAGGTGGTCGAGCGCCTGATCGAGGAAATGCACGAGTCGTGAGCCAGCCCGTTTACGAGTTCCTTGATCACGCCCTGCTTTCCCGGCTCGGGTCGCTACCGGTGGAGAGCCGCACGGCCATGATCGGGAACGTTGCCGGTCGCCACGCCTCACCGCATCGCGGGTCGTCCGTCGAGTTCGCCGAGTACCGGAAATACGTCCCCGGCGACGACACCCGCCGGCTCGACTGGAAGGCCTTCGCGCGTTCCGACCGGTTCTACATCAAGGAATTCGAGGCCGACACGAACCTGCGGGCGTATTTCGTGGTCGATGCCTCCGGCTCGATGTCCTTCGCCGGCAAGGGCGAATCGAAGGTCGCCTTCGCCCGCCGCATCGCCGCCTCACTCAGCTACCTGCTGGTGAATCAGGGAGACGCCGCAGGGCTCTCCGTGTGCACCGAAAAGCTCCACCTCGAAGTCCCGCCGAGCCGCCGCCCAGCGCACTTGCAGCGGATTTTTGAAACGCTCCGCTCGCTCGAACCGGGCGGCGAGACCGGGCTGGTTCCGGCTTTGCATGAAATCGCGGAAAAGATCGGCCAGCGCGCCTTCGTGGTGATCCTCTCCGATCTCTTCATCGACACCGATGAGTTGTCCGAAGCCCTCCAGCACCTCCGCTACCGCAAGCATGACGTTTCCGTGTTCCACCTCATGGATCCGCAGGAGCTGGAGTTCGACTTCGAGCGACCCCACCGCTTCGTCGATCTCGAAGACGGCACCGCCCTGGTCGCGGAGCCCTCCCTGATCGCCGAAGAATACCACACCGCCCTCGCCGAGTTCATGAAAGCCGTCCGCGGCAAATGCAGCGACGCCAGCGCCGATTACCAGCTCGTCGCCACCGACACGCCCCTTGAGCCGCTGCTGAGGGAGTTCCTGATCAACCGGATCCCGAAAGGGCGCTGAGCTTATCACCCGTCACGCGTGCTCTTCCTCACTCCAACCTTCCTCTGGCTCGCGCTGGCTGCGGCGATTCCGATCGCCATCCACCTGCTGAACCGCCGCAGACACCGGACGGTGAAATGGGCGGCGATGCAGTTCCTCCTGAAGGCGAGCCGCGAGTCTCGCGGCAGAAAGCGCCTGCGCCACATCCTGATCCTCACCTGCCGGGCCCTCGCGCTGGCCGCCCTGGCCTTCGCCGCGGCCCAGCCGGTCATCGGCGGGTTCTTCGGCCTCGGGGTGGGGAAACCGGACGTCATCGTGGTCATCTTCGACCGCTCAGCCTCGATGGAGTCCTCTCCGCCGCAGCAGGGAAACAGCCGGCGCGAGATCGGAGTCGCCCGCCTGAAGGGAGCGCTCGATGACTTTTCCGGCAGCCGCGTCGTGCTGATCGACAGCGCCAGCGGGGCACCGCAAGAGGTTCCCTCGCCGGACGTGCTCGACCAGCTCTCCTCGACCTCCGCCACGGATACCGAGGCGAATTTCCCCGCCCTTCTCACGCGTGCCGCCGAGTATCTCATGCACGTTCCGGGACGGGCGGAAATCTGGATCGCCTCGGATTTGCAGACCTCGAACTGGCGCATCGACGACGGCCGCTGGGACGCCACCCGCGCCGCCCTGACCACCCTGCCCCGGCCTCCGCGCATCCGCATCCTTTCCTTGGCCGGACGTCACTCGGTCAATCAGGCGGTGCAGGCGCTGGCGGCACGACGCGCGGGCGATTCCCTGGTGCTGGACCTGAAGATTGTCCGCACCGACGACGCCACGCAGCCCTTGACCCTGCCGTTGAGCATCCAGATGGACGGTGCCGCCATTTCCGAATCCGTCGCGATCAGCGGGCAGCAGCTCCAGCTTCAGAAGACCGTCCCGGTGCCCGCCGATCGCGAAAGCGGACACGGCTGGATCAGCCTGCCGGGTGATGGCAACCTGCGTGACAACGTCGCCTTCTTCGCCTACGGACCCGCCCGGCCGGTGAAGTCGGTGGTCGTCGGGGAGCCCGGCGAGGCTGCCTCTTATCTGCTGCTGGCTTCCGCGCCGGAGGGCTTCGGCGGGCAGATCTCAACCCTCGCCCCGCCAGCCGCCCTGCCGGATCTGGACGACGTCGCCGCGGTGTTCTGGGCGGCCCCGCTGCCCGCAGGAAACGAGGCCAAGGAAATCGCTCGTTTCCTCGATCGCGGCGGACAGGTGGTGTTTTTCCCGCCCTCATCCGCCGACACCACCACCTTCCTCGAATGGTCGTGGGCCGAAGTCCGGGAGTCGGCGACGGACCAGTTCTTCATCCTCTCCCAATGGGACCACGCCGACGGGCTGCTGCGCGACAGCATGGACGGCACCCCGATTCCCGCCGACCGACTGCGGGCGATCCGCCGGCAGAAAATGCAAGGCGAAGCCGCGGTGCTGGCCCGTTGGGACGATGGTGGCACTTTCCTCGCCCGCCGGGTCGTGGGTCGCGGGATGGCGTGGATGGTCGGCACGCTGCCGGATTACTCGTGGTCGAATCTCGGCGATGCCGACGTGCTGCTGCCCCTTTGCCAGCGCGCCGTGGTCGCCGGTGCGCGGCGTTTCGAAACCGGGTTCCTCACCGAGGTTGGCTCACCGCAGGCAGTGGGTGAGTTCACTCGTATCGATCGCTACCCGCACGACGACCAGGCCGATGCCCTTCATCTGGCGGGAGTTTTCCGCACCGATGAAGGCCTGCTGGCCATCAACCGCCCCGCCAACGAAGACCTCGTCGGAGCCCTCGACAAGCCCGCGCTCGATGTCCTCCTGGAGGGCACCGACCACTCTCTCTTCGAAGACGAGCGCGCCTCGGCCAGCGACGCCCTCGGCCGCCCCGTCTGGCAGGCATTGGTGTTCGCGATGCTTCTTTTCCTCCTCACCGAAGGCCTGCTCTGCCTGCCGAAGAAAGCCGCCACCGATCCGCCCGCAATGGCCGCTTCCGGTCACATTCGCCCGGCCCGCCGCTGATGACCTTCTCGCTCCACCAGCTCCATTTTTCGCCGACCCCCGCCACCCTGGCCGCGGGCCTGATCCTGCTGGCCTGCGTGGCGACGGTGTCCTGGATCATCTGGAAACGCAGCCTCCACCCCGGCCGCACCGCCGGGGTCGAGGCGCTCCGGCTGCTTTCCACGATGATCGCCTTACTTCTGTTGTGGAAACCGGAGTGGCGCACCGTCATCCACCCGGAGGACAACCCGCAGGTCATCGTGCTGACCGACGCCTCGCGCTCGATGCAAACCGTCGATGCCGAAACGCCGGAAGGCGACATCGTTTCCCGCAGCGCGTGGGTGGAAAGCAAGGCAACCCCGGAAATGCTCGGCCGCCTCGCCGCGAACGGCGCCAACGAAGTCACCGCCCGCGCCATTTGCCAACCTCCTGCCGAGGGCGGACTGACGGGCACCGACCTCACCCAGCCGATCTCCGAACTGCTCGAGGAACAGGCGAACCTGCGCGCGGTCGTGCTTTTCTCCGATGGCGATCACAACCTCGGCCAACCGCCCGTCGTCGCCGCCCAGCGTCTGCTCCAGCGCGGCATCCCGCTATTTGCCGTGCCGGTGGGGAGCGAGCAACGCCTGCCCGACCTCGACCTCATCTCCGTCACCGCGCCGACCTATGGCATCGTCGGCGAGAACGTCCAGATCCCCTTCACCATCCGCTCCTCGCTCGATCGCGAAGTGCGCACCACCGTCCGCATCCGCGATGCTGCCGGACGCAGCCGCACCAAACAGGTCGTGCTGCCGCCCGGCGTGGAAACCTATGAGTCGATGCTGTGGCGGATCGATGAAGAAGGAACCGCCACCCTCACCATGGACTTCCCGGTGGCCGATGGCGAACGCGTCGAGGAGAACAACCGGCGCGAGTTCAACCTCACCGGCCGCCCCGAGTCGGTGAAGGTGCTGATCATCGAAACCCTCCCCCGCTGGGAATACCGCTATCTTCGCAACGCCCTGTCGCGCGACCCGGGCGTGGAGCTCTCCTGTCTGCTTTTCCACCCGGTGCTCGGCATGGGAGAAGGCCCGGACTACATCGAGACCTTCCCTTCGAAACCCGAGGAACTCGCCAGCTACGACGTCATCATGATCGGCGATGTCGGCACCGGACAGCTCACCGCCGAGCAGTGCGCGATGATCGCCGGGCTCGTGGAAAACCAAGCCAGCGGCGTGGTTTTCCTGCCCGGCCCCCAAGGCAATCAGCTCTCCCTGCTGGAAACGCCGCTCGGCGAGCTGATGCCGGTCATTCCGGACACCGGCACGCCCCAGGGCATCGTCGACCCCACCCCCTCGCCGCTCGAACTCACCAGCGAGGGCCGCAGCTCGCTGCTCACGCTGCTGGCGGATACAGAGGAGGAGAACCCCGAAGTCTGGAGTTCGCTCCCCGGCTTCACCTGGCACGCCGCTGTGACCCGCGCCAAGGGCGGCACTCAGGTGCTCGCCGTCCACGCCAATCGCCGCACCCAGTTCGGCCCCACCCCGATCATCGTCACCGCCTCCGCCGGCTCCGGAAAAGTCCTCTACATGGGCATCGACTCGGCATGGCGCTGGCGGCGCGGCGTGGAGGACAAATACCACTATCGCTTCTGGGGCCAGGTCGCACGATGGATGTCGTACCAGCGGAACATGGCCTCCGGTCAGCGCATCCGCCTCTACTACACGCCGGAGCGACCCGAACCCGGCAACGTCGTCACGTTCAACGCCAATGCCTTCGCCCCCAACGGAGCACCGCTCGACGAGGGCAGCGTGCTTCTCGAAGCCACCGCGCCCGATGGTTCCACCCGCACCGTGATCATGGAAAAGAGCGATGCCGCCTGGGGTGCCTACACCGGCAGCTTGCGCATCACTCAACCCGGCCAGTGGCAGATCACCGCCCGCATCGACGGCGAAGATGATACCACTGTGGAAACCAAGCTCCTCGCCCAGGGCGTCGAGCTTGAAAAGGTCGGCCAACCCGCCCGCCCCGAAGTCTTGGAAGAAATGGTTCGGATCACCCGCGGCCGCCTCATCCGTGCGGCCGATCTGGCGCAGTTGGCCGATGAAATCCGCGCCCTTCCCGCCCCTCGTCCCATCGAGAACCGCATACCGCTGTGGTCGAACTGGATCGTCGCCGGGTTCCTCGTCCTCCTGCTTGCGGCCTTCTGGACCGCCAGGAAACTCAACGGCACGTTCTGAGGCACACCCCGGCGTGCCAATGGCCCCGCCCTTGCCGAACCCCGCCCCACCGCCTACAAGGCCGGCCTGATGGAGATCGAAGTGGATGGCGATTCCGGAGCCCGGCTGGATGCGTTTCTCGCCTCCCGCCTGCCGGAGCTTTCGCGCTCGCGCATCCAGACGCTGATCCGCGAGCAGCACATCCACCGCAATGGCAGCCCCGCCAAACCACGCGACGCCGTGGCACTCGGCGACCGGATCCAGATCGCCCTGCCCGAGGCCGTCCCCGCCGAAGCCCAGCCGGAAGACATCGCCCTGTCCGTGCTTTACGAGGACGACGACCTCCTCGTCATCGACAAGGCCGAGGGCATGGTCGTCCATCCCGCGGCGGGAAATCCCGACGGCACCTTGGTCAATGCCCTGCTCCACCACTGCCAGGGCCGGCTTTCCGGCATCGGCGGCGTCGAACGTCCGGGAATCGTCCATCGCCTCGACAAGGACACCTCCGGTTGCATGGTCGTGGCGAAATCCGACACCGCCCACCGCTCGCTGGTCGAACAGTTCTCCGGCCGCATCACCTCGAAACGCTACCTCGCCGTCGTCCAAGGCACGCCGCCGCAGGACCGCGACACGGTCTTCACCCACATCGCCCGGCACCCGGTGAACCGCATGAAAATGGCCGTCGCCACCCCTCCCGCCGGCAAGGCATCGATCACCGACTACCGGACGATTTCCCGGGATCCCGCCACCGACAGCACGCTGGTTTTATGCGACCTCCACACCGGCCGCACCCATCAGATCCGCGTCCACATGCACCACCTCGGCTGCCCGCTCATCGGCGATCCCATCTATGGAAAGCCCGCGCGTCAGAAAGCGCAGACCGGCCGCATGATGCTCCACGCCTGGCAGCTCGAATTCGATCACCCCGCCCACGGTCGGCGGATGAAATTCGAGGCTCCGATCCCGCCCGAATACACCCCGTGGCTACAAATGGCCGAATCCCCGATTTCCTGACCCGCATGGACCTGCCCTTTGACGACGATGCCGCGGCCGATCGTTTTTTCGACGACCTGCTCGATGCCGTGGACCAGCAGCTCACCTCGCCCGCCACACCCTTCGTTTCCAAGACCCTCGACCGGCTGATGAAAGAGGGCATGGAGCGCGACGAAGCCCGCGAGGCGATCGCCCGCTGCCTGGCGGAGGAAGCCGACCAAGTCATGCGCAGCGGCCGGGCGTTCGATCTCGATGGCTATCGCAAATCGCTTGAGAGGATCAGTCCCGGCTCCTGAGACGCCTTCTCATCGCTTTCCGCCAGCGCCTTCATCGGCTTGCGGTGCACCCAAACGCTCTGCACCAGACCCAACAGGAACATGCACATCACCACGAAGGTGCCCGAGTAGCTGATGAGCGGCAGCGGGATGCCCGTGATCGGCATCAGCTGGATGCACATGCCGATGTTCTCGAAAACGTGCGCGAAAAACAACGCCACCACCCCGCCGACCAGCATGCAGCCCATCAGGTCGCGCGCATAGGAGGCGATGAAAAGGCACAGCACCAGCAGCACGGTGAAGCCGGAAATCAGCAGCAGTCCGCCCTTGAAGCCCAGCTCCTCGGCGAGGACCGGGAAAATGAAGTCGTTGTGTGCGGTGTTGAAAGGAATCATGCGGCGATCGTGGATCGAGCCCTGATCCGCGTTCGATAGCCAGCCGGTGCCGTTCCATCCGGCATGGCCCACCGCGATCGCGATGTTGTAAGGAGCCCAGGCATCGCCGCTGGTATCCACCGGCCGCTCCGCCAGCATGTCCAGAAACAGCTCGATCCGCGCAGGACCGCGCTCCGACACCTTCGGCAGCACCACGTAATACAGCAGCGGCACCGCCGCCACCGCGACCAGCAGGAGGAAGGTCAGATACCGGAACGGCACGCCGCCCACGATCATCGCCACCAAGGCCACCGGCAGCCAGACCACCGCCGAGCCCATGTCGCCCATTTTCATCACCACCAGGAAAGGAACGCCCGTGATGCCCCCCACCAACAGGATCTTGGTCAGCGGCTCCTCAAGCAGCCAACCCACCTTCGGAATTTTCCTCCCGAGCCGCGGCAGATCCTGCAACAGCCAGGCCAGCATCAGGATGCCCGAGGCGATCGCCAGCTGCGCCGGCTGGAAGCTCAATCCGGCCACGGTGATCTGGTGGACCTCCGAGTCGGAATTCATGATCGACGCACACAGTGCAAGGCTCACCCCGTAAATCGGCAACGCCAGCCAGCGGAACCATTTGTAGTCGAACAGCGCCGTGATGAAATACACCCCGCTGCCCAGCAGGATCCACTTCTTCTGGAGGTTGGCGAAATACTCGCCACCCTCACTGAGGTGGCGTGCGGCGCTCTCGATCGAAAACACGCCGACGGTGAGGAGACCGTACATCACGATCACCAGCCACCAGTTCATTCCGAGAAGTTTGCGCAACAGGGGCGTCATCCGCCCCGGACGCTCCCTCATCGCCCCGGACCGCGCAAGCCAACAAACCCGGTGAGCGAAGAGCGGTGTGCGCTCGTCACGGTCTCCCCATCAATTTCCCACTTGGCATTGCCGTCCACGCCGGCGAGAGCCCACCAGCACTACTCTACTGCGTTGTGCTGAGCGAGCCTCGCCTCAACCTCTTCGCTGATGCCGATGTAGCGGCGACCGGCGGAAGCCGTCAGCAGGTAAACTCGATAGATCTCCATCCCTCGAAGCCATCTCTCAAAACGGCGAAGGCCCGGTCGGACGACCGGGCCTTCATTGGTGGCGGGGACAGGATTTGAACCTGTGACCTTCAGGTTATGAGCCTGACGAGCTACCTGGCTGCTCCACCCCGCGATTTGTTTTGTGTCCGCCCCTTTCGGCGCGGGCCGGCAGACTAATGCGAAGCGGACTCCACGCAAGAGGTTTTTACCACTTTTCTCCCGCTTCGTTCGCGCTTTGATTCCGGCCTGCCAATGGTCACCTCCGAACCACCCGAAACCCTGCCCGCTTCCATCTGGCGCGAGCGGGCACGACTCCATGAGGAACGGACGGCGGCACGGATTTCGCCGGCCCTCCAGCGGCGGGCGAAGGGGACGCCCCATCCCGTTGAGGATTTCCTTTTCACCTACTACCAGTTCTCCTTTGCCAAGCTCCGCGAGTGGCACCCGCCCTTCGGCACGGGGTTGGAGTGGGAAAGCGCCCTGCCCCACGCTTTCTCGAAGCCGCCCTACCGCCGGGACGGCCCGCTGGTTTCCGCCGATTCCGGCACGCTTTCCGAAAAGGAACGGGCCCGGCTGCGATGGATCCGCGAGCTTCTGGCCGCCACCCGCGAGCGCGCTGCGAACTTCGGCTGCCACGGAATGCACGAGTGGGCGATGGTTTATCGAGGACGGGAGATCCGTCATGAGAAAACCGCGACGCTCCGCCTGCCGCAGGCGGCGATCGATGAATTGGTCGAAAGCCGTCCGATCGCCTGTTCCCACTTCGACGCTTTCCGTTTTTTCGCTCCGGAGGCGCGACCGCTGAACAAGCTCCAGCCGGACGTGAAAAGCCGCCCGGAGCACGAACAACCGGGATGCGTCCACGCCAACATGGACCTCTACAAGTGGGCGGGAAAGGCCATGCCCTGGGTGGGCTCGGAGCTGTGGTTCGAGTGCTTCGAGCTGGCCTTGGAGTTGCGCGATCTGGACATGCGGGCGAGCCCCTACGATCTGGAGCCGTGGGGTCTGAAGCCGGTGCCGGTGGAGACCTCCGAGGGACGTCGTACTTACGAGCTGGAGCAGCGGCGTCTGGCGGAAAAAGCGGTGCCTTTGCGGGAGCGTTTGATCGCGTTGCTCGGACGCGTGCTCAACGTGGGGGCGTGACGAGACGAAAGGCCTTTTCCCACAACTCGACGAACTCCGCCCCCTCGCCGGAGAGCTTGGCGACCGCAGCCCTCGCCCGTTCAGAATCGCCCGCGAGATAATCGAACGCCACCGCCCGCTGGTGCCACAGCGCGCCGTCGCCGGCGCTCATGGCAGCGGCGCGGTGAAGATCGATCAGTGAGTCGGCCTCGACCTCCGCCCATTCCAAGCGTGAAATGGTGCCATCGTCCGCGCCCACGGTGAGACCCTCGGCCTCCGCCTTGAGGACCCGGGGAAATTCCCGGCCATCGCGGGCGATGACGGTGCCCTCCGATGCGACCGGTCGGTCGGCGAGCCCCCTGAGGAATTCGTCCGCCTCGCCGATCAACTGAAGCAGTACCTCCTTGCGCTCGACCGCCTGCGGATCGTCCGGCTGCCACTCGCTCACTTTCGCCGCCGCTTCGCGGAAAGCGTAGCGCTTGATGTCTTTCCACGCATCCCATGGGAAACGGACCGACGCTTCCGACGGCTCCTCCTGCGCCACGGGCTCCTCCACCCGCCGGGCCGCCCGTTCGAGGGCGAGTTGCCAAGCGCGGACGTTGAAGGGCGCACGGCCGCGCGTCTCAAGAGCTTGATAGACCGTCTCCAGCTCACCCGCCATGCGCTTCGCCTCCGCTGGAGCCGGATGGAAATCCTGCGGTTCGGCGGCGGCGAGACGGTCCAGATCGGCGAGGTACCGCCCGGCGAGGCTCGCCATGACATCATCGCCGGCCGCCAACGGCTCCAGCAACGCCCGGGCCAGCTCCATCATCCCCTGATCCCAATTTTTCAACGCACTCAGCCAGTTCAACAACCGGTCCACGTCCGTGTCGTCCGTGGTCGGCACCACAAGCACCGGCGGGTAACCACCCAGCGTCTCGAAATGATCCAGGAGCGTCTGGCGAAGCGCCGGCGCGAGAGACGTCGCGCTCTTGAAATGGCTGATGCCACTGCGCAGTTCGTCCCTCGCCTCGTCCGACCGCCCGGCCAGCCAGGCGCAGGCGACCGCCTCGCACGCGGCACGTATGCCGGTGGGCTGCATGACCTCGGGGTGGTCCCTTACTTCCGCGAAACGGGCGCGTGCCGTGTCGAAGTCATCGCCCGCCAAGGCGCTCCCTGCCTCGCGATACGCCTGGACAATTTGAGCGGCTGACTCGGGCGCTGCGATCGGTGCCGGTGGGTCACTGGCAGGCAGGGTTTCCACCACGACCGCCTCGGGCGGCGGCATCTCCTCGCTCTCCGCCGGCATCATCGCCCGCACGGCCACGGCGAGCGCGGCCACCACCACCGCTCCGCCCGCCACCCAGGCGATCTTCTCTCCGCGACCCGCCTGGCGTTTCCGCGGGGCTGCCTCGGAGGCACCGGCCGGCATCTCCCCCTGGGCCGCCGAGCGCAGGGCGGACAACAGTTCGTCATAGGAGGCGAACCGGTCATCGGGACGGAAGGCCATGCAGCGGTCGATCACCGCGGCCGTGCCGGGCGAAACCCAGGGCGCGGCCTTTCCCAAAGGGGTGATGTTCTGCTTCGCCTTGCGGAGACGCAGCGTGTCCATCGTCTCCTCATCGCAGGGCGGCTGGCCGGCCAGCGCATGGTAAAAAGTCGCGCCGAAGGCATAAATGTCCGAGCGGAAATCCTCCTCCCGGCCCTCGATCGTTTCCGGGGGAACATAGTACGGCGTCGCCCATAGTTCGGTCGCGGTGGCCTTGCCTCCTTGGGTGACGAGCGCCAAGCCGAAGTCCACGAGCTTTGCCGAGCCGTTCTCATCGAGCAGGATGTTTCCCGGTTTCACGTCGCGGTGGATCAGACCGGCGGATTTCGCGGCTTTGAGACCGGAGGCGACTTCCGTGGCCAGCGAAAGCGCCTCGTCCTCCGGGATCCTCCCCCTTTCACGGATGTGGTGCTCGAAGTGCCCGCCCGGGACGAACTCCATGGCGATGAAGAACCGCCCGAAAGCCCGGCCGGTGGTGAACACGCGCACCACGTTCGGATGGCTGAAAGACGCCGTGATGCGAGCTTCTTCTTCGAAAGCACGAATGCGGTTTTCGTCCGCCGAATACTCTTCACTGAGGATCTTCACCACCACCTCCCGCCCGAGCGTCGGATCCGCCGCCACGTAGACCATGCTCATGCCTCCGATGGCATGACGTCGCTCCAGCGTGTAGGGTCCGAACTGGCACTTGACCCGCGTGTGCTCGCCGCACGCCGGGCAGGCGACGTTCGTGAAGGGGCCGACGGTCGAGACGTCCATCGCCCCGCCGCAGGCGTGGCAGAAGGCTAGATCTCCGGCGTCGGGATTCGACATGGCGGAGGCTATCTACGGTCGTGCGGCTCTGGAAACTTCAAAGAGCGGGCGATACAGAGCCTCTTCTTCGATCCTTGCCGCCCGCCCCACCACGGCCGAAGATTCCCGGCATGAAACGCTTGCCGTGGATTCTTGGCGCTGCCGTCCTGCTCGCCCTCGGGCTGTGGTGGTTTTCCCCCACCCAGAAAATGAAGCGCCGGGTGACGGGGATGATCGAGACCGCCAACGTGCCGCCCGGCATGCCCGACATCGCCCGCAACACGCGGGGACCGAACCTCGAGAAATACCTCGCCAAACGCCTGACGGTCGCAGTGCCCGATGCGCTCGATGACCGCGTCCCGGGTTCATTGAAACGCGACTCCGCCGTGGCCTACTACTCGCTCGCCGCCCGCGGTGTCCGTCAAATCTCGCTGGAGGACCTGGAAATCGAAGAGATCATCTTCGAAGGCGATGACGCCACCGTGCGCTTCCAGGTCGACGCCATTGTCGAGCTCCCGGGCAGCACGCCGGTCAATGGAATCCTCCACGTGGACAGCCGCTGGCAGCTTGATCCGGAGGAGGGCTGGCGGATGAGATCGGTGAGCTGGGAGGAAACCGGGCGCTGACCTGCGCTTCCACCCACTAAACGTTTCCTACCCCTCCTCATGACCCAACTGTGGGTTTCCTTTTCCCCGAGGATGTGCAGGTTCCCCGCATGTCTTACACCATCGGCATCGATTACGGGACCAACTCGGTCCGCGCCTTGGTCGTCCGCGTCTCCGACGGGGCGGAACTCGGCACCTGCATTTTTGATTACCCCTCCGGAAAACAGGGCATCCTGCTCGACCCCGCCGACCACCACCTGGCCCGCCAGAACCCGGCCGACTACATCCAAGGGGTCGAAACCGCGGTGAAAGGTGCGCTCGCCGAAGCCGCCAAAACCGACGGCTTCTCCGCGGATCAGGTGATCGGCATCGGCGTCGATGGTACCGGCTCAAGCCCGATCCCGGTGGACGCATCGAACCGTCCGCTCGCTCTCGACCCGAAGTTTTCCGGCAATCCCAACGCCCACTGCTGGCTCTGGAAAGACCACACCTCGATCAAGGAAGCCGCCACGATCACCGCGAAAGCCGGCGAGATGCGTCCGCAGTATCTCGCCAAGATCGGCGGCACCTACTCTTCCGAGTGGTTCTGGGCCAAGCTCTGGCATTGCCTCAACGTCGACCGCGAGGTCTTCGAAGCGGCCTACTCGTGGGTCGAGCTTTCCGATTTCGTTCCCGCGCTGCTCGCCGGCGTGACCGATCCCAAGGCGATCCGCCGCGGCATCTGCATGGCTGGTCACAAGGCGATGTATGCCGACGACTGGAACGGCCTGCCTGACCCGGAGTTCCTGTCCGCTCTGGATCCCGCTCTCGCCGACCTGCGCGGCCGGCTCTTCGAGAAAGCATACGACGCCTCGGAAAAAGCCGGCAGCCTGTGCGCGGAGTGGGCGGAAAAGCTCGGCCTGCCGAAGGGCATCGCCATCGCCATCGGCGAAATGGACGTCCACTACGGCTCGATCGGCTGCGGCGTCGATGAAGGTACGCTGGTCAAGGTCATCGGCACCTCCACCTGCGATTGCGCCGTGGTTTCCGCCGACAAGGACGTGGCCGACATCCCCGGCATCTGCGGCATCGTGAAGGGGGCCATCCTTCCCGGCTACTACGGTGTCGAGGCCGGGCAGTCGGCCGTGGGCGACATCTTCAAGTGGTTCGTCGAGGGCGTGATCGGCGACGTCACCCAGCACGGTCCGCTCACCGACGAGGCCGCGAAACTCCAGCCCGGGCAATCCGGCCTGCTGGCGCTCGACTGGAACAACGGCAACCGCACGATCCTCGTCGATCAAAGTCTCACCGGCCTGATGCTCGGCCAAACCCTGCACACCAGCCGCGCCGAGATGTATCGCGCCCTGATCGAGGCCACCGCCTTCGGGGCGCGGGCGATCATCGAACGCATCAAGGAATTCGGCGTCCCCGTCGAGCGCGTCGTTTGCTCCGGCGGCATCGCGGAAAAGAACGCCATGCTGATGCAGATCTACGCCGACGTGACCGGCTGCGAAATGCGCGTCGCCCGTTCCAGCCAGGCCTGTGCGCTGGGATCGGCCGTGGGTGCCGCGGTCGTGGGTGGAGGTCACCCGGACTTCGCCACCGCTCAGGCCGCGATGACCGGGCTCAAAGACGTGACCTATCGCCCGATCCCCGAAAACCAGGCCGTCTACAACAAGCTCTATGCGCTCTACCGCGAACTGCACGATGCCTTCGGCGGTGTGACCGACTCCGCGAACCTTGGCCACGTGATGAAGGACCTGCTTGCCATCAAGGCCGAGGCCAACGCCCGCTAATCCAGGATTCCGATCCTTCGAACGATGCCCGCCGGAATCTTCCGGCGGGCATTTTTTCGACCCACCCGTTTATGGGGGTGAGGGAGTTACCCATTGCTTCGTGATCCTTCCCCCCGGAAGGTGATCAAAAGCCCACTTGATGCCCGAATTCTCTTCCAGCCGCCTCGTTTCCAGCCTGGCCGCCCTTTTCATTCCCGGAGCGGTTCACGCCCAGCTGCCCGCCGGAAACTGGCAGTACGCCTGGGGCGATGATTTCTCGGGAAACGCGGTGGACACCGGCAAATGGAACATCGCCTCTCCGTCATGGACCATGCCGAACAGTCTGGCGGTCGCCTCCGCCGACAAGGTGCGCGTGGCGGGCGGCGTGCTCACGCTCGATGCCACACGCACCGCCACCAGTGGCGGCACCCAGTTTTCGTCCGGCTCCGTTTCCACCTATCAGAAGAAGAATTTCAATGGCGGCTACATCGAAGCCCGCATCTTCCTGCCCGACACACCCGGATCGTGGCCTGCTTTCTGGGGCCTCTACGACGGCTGGCCGCCGGAGTGCGATATCATGGAGTACCCCATCGATACCGCCGCCGGCAGTGGCTACGCTCAGGATGAATACCACACCGCCTTCCACTACACGAACTCCAGCGGGAACGCCGCCGCCGGTGCGGGAAAAGTGAACCCCGGCAGCGCCGGCGACCTCGGTGGCAGCTACCACACCTTCGCGGTGAGGTGGATCGAGGACAGCTCGGTAACGTTCTACTTCGATGGCCAGCCGGTCAGCTCGTTCAACAGCGCCGCGGATGTCGCCGAAATGGCGCACATGTATCTGATCCTCGACTACGCGGTCGGCGGGTGGCCGGGAACTCCGAACACCACCGAATGGCCGCTGGGATTCACTGATAAAACCCTCGTGGACTGGGTCCGCGTGTGGACCTCGGCCGCCTCCAAAACCAGCGACTGGACCAACCCCGGCACCGCCGAATATGCGACCTGGGACACCACCGCCAACTGGACCAACGGCGTTCCGAACCTCGGCGGCGTGACCTCCCATTTCGGGACCGTCACTCCCGCCGTCCAGAACATCGACTGGAGCGGCAGCAGGATGCTCAGCGTCATCAACCTGAGCGGTGGTACCCGCTACCGCTTCGGCTGGCCGGACGACCGACTGGTCCTCGGCTTCGGCGACAACGGCGCGATCCAGCCCACCATTCATCTCGCCGCCTCCACCACCGCCGAGCAGGAAATCCACGGCGAACTGGAGTGGTCCGGCACGCTGAATCTCACGAACGATTCGTCCCAACCGCTGCTCCTCACCGGCGCGGTTCGCGGCGGCGATGGCATTGCGATCAACGGTCCGGGCGTCGTCAGCTTCGACGGCGATGCAAACACCTACAGCGGAACCACCGTCATCGACTCCGGAGGTGCCGGTCCGGCCATCGCCCGGGCTCGCGGCCGGAATGCCCTGGGCTTGGGCGGGCTGGTTGTGATCGGCGAACAAGGCAACGCCACCACCGCCCGCCTCGAACTCGAGGACGATGCCCTCGTTTCCAACCCCGTCAGCCTCAACGGCCGCACCAACCCCAGCGCCGCGATCGTCAACAACAGTGGCGACAATGCGATCTCGGGAACCGTGAGCGTCCAGGTAGGCGGGTCGGATTACCGGATCCAATCCAACGCCGGAACCCTCCGCCTCGCCGGCAATGGTGAAGGTGCGGGAGGCGTCGCCTTGCGCTCCGCGGCGGGCGGCTCGCGCACCGTCACGCTTCAGGGAGCCGGCGATGGTGAGATCGGCGGAGTCATCGAAAACGGCAACGCCACCCTCACGCTGATGAAGGAAGGCTCGGGCCGCTGGACCCTCGAAAAAACCAACACCTACACCGGCACCACCACCGTTTCCGAAGGCGTGCTGGTCGTCGATGGATCGACCGGCACGGGTGCGACCACGGCCGCCTCCACCGCCCGACTCGAAGGTCGCGGCACCATCCGCACCGGGCTCACCGCCCAGTCCGGATCGACCGTCCGGGCCGGCGGCATCGGTCCGGCGGAATGGTTGGAACCGATCGACGATTTCTCCACTTACCCGCTGGGCGACATCGGTGCCACGCCCAACACCACCGGAGATGTGTGGACGGGCGTTTTCAATGGCACCGCCAACGCGGACATCACCAGTGTCGGCGGCGACCACGCCCTGGCCGTGAACGGAACCAATGCCAGCAGTGGCTGGCGTGGCGCGATCACCGACCTCCGCTACGCCCACGGAACGGATTTCAGTCTGCCGGATGGCCAGGCAGGCACCTATTTCCTCCGGTTCAGGAGTACGAACCCCTCCACCACCGACTTTATCTTCGGCCTCACCGATCAGGCCGCTTCGACGACGACCGCCCCTGGGAACGACACCACCGATCCGTGGAACGAGTACGCCGTCATGCTCTCGATCGCCGGAGGCAACCTGCGTGCCTACAGCCAGGGCGCGGGCGATGTCGCGGTGACCCCGATTGGAGCCGGCCAATGGCTCAACATCTGGATCATCGCCGACAACGCCGCGAAGACTTTCCGCGTCGCCACCTCCACCGGAACCTCGGATGGAGTGCTCCACGGGCAGACCTTCAACTTCGGTCGAAGGACCGCGGCGACGGTGGCCTCGAATCCGCTCATCACCTTCGGGCTCCACGAGCGGGCGAATGTTCCCGGGCAGATCGACGACCTCCATTTCGCCTCCGGCACCAACCTCGCGTTTCCCATCCAAACGACCCCACCGCTGGTTTCGGAAACACTGACCGTAGATGGCAATTTCACCCTCGCCGCCGGTGCGGAGCTCGAATTCGAACTCCTCGACGAATCCCTCCACGGCCGGCTGGCAGTCGACGGCGCGTTCCTCGCCAACGGCGTCCTCCGGGTCGTTCTCGCCGACGGGGCTCCCGCCCCCTCCGAAGGCGACAGCTTTGACTTTTTCGACGCATCCGGCGGCACGGTCGATTTCTCCAGCTACGACCTTCCCGCCTTGTCCGAGGGTCTCGTTTGGGACACCAGCGCCGTCGCCAACGGGGTGCTCTCGGTGACCTCCGACGCCACGGTTTACGCGGGCTGGCTTCTCGATCAGACGCTTCCTCCGGAGGCCAATGCCCCGGCCTTCGACGCGGACGGCGATGGCATCGCCAATGCCTTCGAATGGCTCTTCGGTTCGAATCCCCTCATACCCGATCCCGGGCCTCTCCCCACCGGGGCCACCCGCTCCCCAACCCCGGACGAGTTTCCAGGCGCGGAACCGGAAAAATCCTATCTCACGCTTGAGGCCACCATTCGCAAAAACATCACCGGCATGACCCTGCTCGGGCAGGCCTCGGCATCGCTCGACACACTCGATGAAGCCGGATCTTCGGACTCAGTCGTTTCCTTTCCGCGCGAGGACCTCGGCGATTTCGAGCGCCGGGAGTGGATCTACACCGTTCCCCTTGAGGATCAACCCAGGGGATTCATGCGATTGAAACTTATCGACGAATCGCCCTAACTCGGCTTCCCGCGACGGCGGAATTTCTCATGTTGCTCCGACTTCTTCTTCTCCTTGCGATGAGCGCGTCGCTTGATGCCCGGCAGTGGGTTTTCAAAGGCGTCGATGAACCCGTGGAAGCGGATTTCGTCACGGAAAACAACGGCTTTGTCGTCCTCACCGGCAGCAATGGCAAGAGCTTCGAACTGCCCCTGAAGAACTTCACCCCCGCCAACCAATCCTTCATCGAGGTAATGGCGGCGAAGCAGGCGTTCAAACCCTTCGCCTCGCCCGGGAAGGCGGTCGACCGCCGCAACCGCTACACCATCCGCGAGGACGAACGGATCACCGACACCTTTCTGGAAATCGGCCCCGCCAGCGAGGTCCACCTCACCGGCGACGGCGACCTCCTGCTCGGCAGCTCCGTTCATTTCACCGCGCCCGACGGGTGGCTGTTCTTCGAAAATGTCCCGCCCTCACAGGTCATCGAGCGCTTCCTCGATCGCATGCTGGTCCATGGTTCGCCTGCCGTGAACGACAAGAACGTCCGCGTCGAGCAATACGCCTCCGGGGCCGTCGTCATCCCCCACCATCCGGGATTTCCCGCCCTCAGCCTGTTTCCCTCGCCCGGCCTCTCCGGCGAACCCGCGACCTACCACACGTACGAGAAATACAGTAGCGACGACATCCGACCCGCCGGCTCCTTCATCCTCAAACGCGGCTACACCGCCACCCTCGCGGAAAACGAAGACGGCACCGGCTTCAGCCGGAACTGGGTCGCGCAGGATCACGATGTCGTGATCGAAAAACTTCCGCCGGAACTGAACGGACGCCCGAAGTTCATCCGGATCTTTCCCTGGAACTGGTGCAGCAAGAAGGGCATCGCAGGCGGCATCCATCAGGACCTTGCCTGCGGTTGGTTCTACGATTGGAACATCGGAGCCCGCTCGTCCGCCGATCTCGAGTACGTCGCCATCCGCCAGAACCGTCACTGGCCGGGCATGGACCAGGATTGGCGCTACAAGGGCATCAACCACGTCCTCGGCTTCAACGAGCCGGACAAAAAGGACCAGGCGAACATGTCCGTGGATGACGCCATCGCCGCGTGGCCGATCGTCCTCCGGACCGGCATGCGCGTCGGCTCCCCCGCCGTGTCCGACGGCGGCCTCGGCTGGCTTTACGACTTCATGAACAAGGCCGACCGGGCCGGGCTCCGCGTCGACTTCGTGGCCGTCCACTACTACCGCGCCGTGCCCGATCCGGGCGATGGCCGCGCGGCGGCGGCCGCCCTCAAGGGCTTTCTCGACGACATTCACCAGCGCACGAAGCGACCCATCTGGCTGACCGAGTGGAACAACGGAGCCAACTGGACTCCCCACCGCGACCCCACGGAAAAGGAGCAGGCCCGCGCGATCGGAGCCATGATCGAGATGCTCGATGAAACGCCCTACGTTGAACGTTACGCGCTCTACAACTGGGTGGAGGACGGCCGCATGGTGAAGCGCAAGGATGGTAGCCTGACCCCCGCCGGCGAAGTCTATCGGGACCAACGCAGCCCCCTTTTCTTCACCCAGCCGAAATACTGATCATGATCCGCAAGGCCTTCGTCATGTCCGTCCGCCCCGGTGCTGAAACCGAATACGAGCGCCGTCACCGCCCGATCTGGCCGGAGCTGGAGGACGTCCTCAAAGCACACGGAGCCTCGAACTACTCGATCTTCCTCCATCCCGGCACCCACCAGCTTTTCGGCTACGTGGAAATTGAGGACGAGGAACGCTGGAACGCGATCGCCTCAACGGAAGTCTGCCAGCGTTGGTGGAAACACATGGCCGACCTGATGCCGTCGAATCCGGATCACAGCCCCGTCAGCGAAGCCCTGCGCGAGGTCTTCCACCTCGATTGAACGCCGCGGTCAGCTCTTGAACGCCATCGCCTTCGCCACGGCGTAGTCGCGGGCGTGGCTGATGCTGATCTTGATCTCGGAGATACCCGCCGCTTCTGCAAATGCCGCGCCCTGTCCGGTGAGACGGATCTCCGGGGCACCGCCCACCCTGCGGAACACCTCGACGTCCAGCCAACCGAGTTCCGCCCCGATGCCGGTGCCGAAGGCCTTGGACACCGCCTCCTTCGCCGCGAAACGCGCCGCGATGTGCGTCGCCGGCTTCTTCTGCGCCAGACAATACGCCCGCTCGCCCTCGGTCAGGATCTTGTGCAGGAACCGCTCGCCGTGCCGCTCGAGAGTCTCCTCAATACGGTGGATTTCGATGATGTCGATTCCGATCCCGAACACGTGCATGAGTTATTCCGGGTAGTAGGACATCGCCTCCTTCATCTCGCGCACCGCTGTCTCCATCCCCACCCGCATGGCCCGGGAAACAATCGAATGGCCGATGTTCAGTTCCGCCAGGTGCGGCACGGTGAAAAGTCTACTAAGGTTCACGTAGTTGATTCCATGCCCGGCGTTGACCTGGAGGTCCATCCCCTTGCCCATGCGCGCGGCAACGATCAGCCGTTCGACCTCGCCCATCACCGCATCGCCTTCCGCATTCGCGAAGCACCCGGTGTGCAGCTCGATCATCTGACCGCCGCATTCCGCGGAAGCTTCGACCTGATGGCCATCGGGATCGATGAAAAGCGAGACCTTGATGCCCGCCTCGCGCAAGCTGCCGACGCAGCGCTTCACTTCCTCCATCCGCCCGGCCACGTCCAGACCTCCCTCCGTGGTTACCTCCTCCCGGGTCTCGGGAACCAGGCACACATAATCGGGTTTCAACTCCTGCGCGAGCTTCAGCATTTCCGCCGTCACGCCCATCTCCAGATTGAGCGGCAGCGGGCACTCCCGCCGGATTTCGAAGGCGTCGCGCTCCTGCATGTGGCGGCGATCGGCGCGAACGTGAATGGTGATCGAGTCCGCCCCGCCCGCCATCGCGTCCATCGAGGCCTCGAGAGGCGATGGTTCCGCATTCGGCGAATCCGGCAGCAAGGCATACCTCGCCTGCCGCAGCGTCGCCACATGATCCACGTTTACTCCCAGCAGCATGACCGCGAGTCTCGCTGAAAACTTGAAACTGAAAACATGAAACTCGTCTTCAGTGCCTGAAATGGCGGTGGCCGGTGAAGATCATCGCCATGCCCGCGGCATCCGCGGCGGCGATCACCTCCTCGTCGCGGATCGATCCGCCAGGCTGGATACAGGCCGTGGCGCCGGCCTCGATCGCCGTCTGCAAGCCATCGGCGAACGGAAACATCGCGTCCGAGGCAATCACCGAGCCCTTGAGGCTGAGGCCCGCTTCGGCGGCTTTCCACACGGCGATCCGCGAACTGTCCACGCGGCTCATCTGGCCCGCCCCGATCCCCAGCGTCCGGTCGGCGTTGGCATAGACGATGGCGTTCGATTTCACATGCTTCACCACCCGCCAGGCGAAACGCATCGCACGCATCTCCTCCTGGGTCGGCGGACGCTTGGTCACGACCTTCGATTCGAGGTCGTCGAGGCCGAGCGTGGCGTGGTCGCGATCCATCACCATGAATCCGCCGGGTGAGGAGCGAAGCAGCGGCTCCTTCTTGGCAGCAAGGTAGGCCTCGTTCATTTTCATCAGGCGCAGATTCTTCTTTTTCTGAAGCAGCGCGCGGGCTTCCGGCTCGTAGTCCGGGGCGATGATCACGTCGGTGAAAATCTCGGAAATGATGCGGGCCACGCCTTCGGTCAGCGGGCGGTTGCAGACGATCACGCCGCCGAACGGAGCCTGGCGGTCGGTCTCGAACGCCTTTTTCCAAGCTTCGCGCAGGTCATCGTCGTCCTGACCCACGCCGCAGGGGTTGGTGTGTTTGAGGATGCCGATGGTGGGGCGCACGAAATCGAGGATCAGGTCGGCCGCGGCCTCGATGTCGAGGATGTTGGTGTAGCTGAGTTCCTTGCCTTGAAGCTGGGAGAAGCAGCCGGTGAAGTCGCCGTAGAGCGCCGCCTTCTGGTGCGGATTGTCGCCGTAGCGCAGTTCGCGATCGAGAGGCAGATCGAGCGTGTAACGACAGCGGGTCCCCTGCTCGCAGCGGCCGAGGTAGTTGGAGATCGCGCGGTCATAGCTGGCGGTACGGTTGAAAACCTTCACCGCAAGCTGCTCGCGCAGACCCAGGGTTGTGTCGCCGCCGTGGTCCTTCATTTCCTCGATCACCCGTGGGTAGTCCGCGGGATCGGTCACGACCGTCACGCTGCCGTAATTCTTCGCCGCGCTGCGCAGCATCGAAGGGCCGCCGATGTCGATGTTTTCGATCGCCTCGGCGAGCGTGACGTCCTCCTTCGCGATCGTCTGCTCGAACGGGTAGAGATTGACCACCACGAGGTCGATCGGCTGCACGTCGTGGGCCTTTGCCTGCTTGAGGTGCTCCTTGTCATCGCGCTTGAAGAGCAATCCGCCGTGGACCTTCGGATGGAGGGTTTTGACGCGGCCTTCGAAAAGTTCCGGAGCGCCGGTGAAATCCGAGACGTCGATCACCGGCAGGCCGGCATCGCGAAGAGCCTTCGAGGTGCCGCCGGTGGAGAGGAGTTCGACCCCCATCTCGTGGAGTTCCTTGGCGAATTCGGCCAGGCCGGACTTGTCTGAAACGGAAAGCAGGGCGCGCTGAATGGGCATCGTGAATAGGGGTGGTTGAGGGAAGGCAGGACCTTCCGCCGCCCGCCGTACTCCTCCCCATCCGGGGCGGCAAGTACCAATGGCGACCGCATCGACCGCACTCTTCGCGCCGGCGGTTGGAATCCGCTCCGGAACATGCCAGGTTCCCGACCCACTCCATGGAACCCAACGGCTTTACCATTTTCGAAACCCGGCTTCAGGTCCGGCCGGATGACATCGACATGAACGCCCACGTTCACAACAGCCGCTACCTCGACTACGTCCTCGCCGCCAGGTTCGATCAAATGGAGCGCTGCTACGGCATGGCCATGGAGCGGTTCCTCGAACGCGGCCTCAGCTGGTTTGTCCGCACCGCTCACATCGAGCACAAGCGGCCGCTGTTTCTCGGCCAGTGGATGCTCGTCCGCACCCGTATCGGCGAAGTTTCCCGCCGCGGCGTGCGGGTGGATTTCCAGATCCTCCGCGAGGCCGATGGCCGCGAAAGTGCGGATGGCTGGTTTCACTACCAGCTCGTCAGCCGCGAAAGCGGCCGGCCGGTCACGATCCCCGAAGACATCGTGGAGAAGTATTCGGTTTAGCCGGACCTAACCCTGCACCACGCGCTGGCGGAGTTCGCCGAGACCTTCAATCCCGCATTCCACGAAATCCCCGGGTTCGAGGAACGATGGAGGGTTCATGCCCATCCCCACGCCGGAGGGGGTGCCGGTGGCGATCACATCGCCGGGCAGCAGGCTCATGAACCGGCTGACGTAGTGGATCAGATGCGCCACACCGAACATCATGTCGCCAGTCCAGCCGTTCTGCCTCATCTCGCCATTCACCGAGCACCACAGCCGCAGACCCTGCGGATCCGGCACGGCGCCCGCCGGGGTGAGCCAGGGCCCGATGGGTGCGAAGCTGTCGCAGCTCTTTCCCTTCACCCACTGCCCCCCCATCTCCTTCTGGAACGCCCGCTCGGAGTAGTCGCAGAAAACCGAGTAGCCCGCCACGTGCTCCAGCGCCTCCGCCTTCGAAACGCAGCCGGAAACCGTCTTCCCGATCACCACCGCGAGCTCGACCTCGTAGTCGAGCTTGGTCGAGCCCGGCGGTCGCACGACGTCGTCGGTCGGCCCGCTCCAGGCCGTCGTCGCCTTCATGAAAAGCACCGGCTCGGCCGGGATCCCCTCCCCGAATTCCTTGGCGTGCTCCAGATAGTTTTTCCCGATGCAGACGATTTTCGACGGCCGCTCGAGCGGTGGACCCAGCCGCGACCCCGGCGGGATGGGCACGCAGTCGCGGCATCCGTCCGACACCCACGCTTCCAGCGCCTCCATGCCGCCGAAAGCGAAGAACGATTCGTCGTAGTCAAGAAATTGGCCACTCGCATCGATCCACCGGCCGTCATCCAGAATCACCCCCGGCTCCTCGCGCCCCGCCTCGCCAAACCGAATCAGTTTCACCCTGTTCCGCTACCACGGATCAGCGTCGCGGTCGATGCGATCTTCACCCGAATGGGCGGGCGCGGAGAAAAAATGGTCGGGGCGGCCAGATTCGAACTGACGACATCCTGCTCCCAAAGCAGGCACTCTACCAGGCTGAGTTACGCCCCGGAACCGGGCGGGAAAAGGACAGATCCCTTCCCCCTTGGCAAGCGGTAAAGCCGGAACGACCGACTTTTCCCAAGATTCTGCTTGGCAAGCGAATGCGCTCCGTACAATTTCCGCGCCCGCCCGCTTGCTGTGGGACCCGATTTTTCCCTACACACATTCTATTTATCATGGCCGTCGCTCTCCGCCTCAACCGCCAAGGAACCAAGGACCGTCCGTACTACAAGATCGTCGCTGTCGATAGCCGCAAGCGCCGTGACGGACGTTTCATCGAGCAACTCGGCACCTACGACCCGATGAAAGAAGGCGAGAACTTCACCATCGACATCGAGAAGGCCGACAAGTGGATCGGCAACGGCGCCAAGCCCTCCGAAACCGTGGCCAGCATTATCCGCAAGGCCCGCACCGCCGCCAAGGCCTGATCCCCTCCGGGGAAATCGGAAATCCATCCGCGACCGCGCGCCCTTCCGGGTCCGCGGTCGTTTCATGTCCGGAACTCATCCTCCCTGCCACCTCCATGGACTTCGCCACCCTGATCGCCCAGCGCCGACGCCGCTTCGCGGAAATCACCGAGATCATGGGCGACCCCGACCTGTTCTCCGACGCCCGCCGCGCCAGTGAGATCATGCGTGAACACCGCCGGCTGAAGGAAACGCTGGAGATCTGGGAGGAGCTGGAGAAGTCCCGCTCCGAGCTAGCGGAGAACGAAGAACTCGCCGCCTCGGACGATTCCGGGCTGGCGGAACTCGCCGCCGAAGAGCTGGTCCGCCTCCGCGCTGCGATCCCCGTCCTCGAAGAACGCCTCCAATACGCCCTGTTGCCGGCCGATCCGAACGAGGACCGCGACGCGATCGTCGAAATCCGCGCCGGTGCCGGAGGCGACGAAGCTTCGCTCTTCGCCGCCGAGCTGCTGCGCCTCTACCAGCGCCACGCCGAGACCCGCGGCTGGAAAACCGAGCACCTCGGTTCCTCGCCCTCCGAAGTCGGCGGCTTCAAGGAAGTCGCTCTCGGCGTGTCGGGTGACGAAGTCTTCCGTTTCCTCAAATACGAGTCCGGCGTCCACCGCGTCCAGCGCGTCCCCGCCACCGAAACGCAGGGCCGCATCCACACCTCCACCGTCACCGTCGCCGTCCTCCCGGAGGCCGAGGAAGTCGATGTCCAACTCAAACCCGACGAACTGCGCATCGAAGTCTGCCGGGCTGGCGGCGCGGGCGGGCAGCACGTCAACCGCACCGAGTCCGCCGTGCAGGTTTTCCACCTGCCCACCGGCATCATGGTGCGCTGCGAGGACGGCCGCTCGCAGGGTCAGAACAAGGAGCGCGCGCTCCAGATCCTGCGCTCGCGGCTCTATGAAATGAAGGTCCGCGAGGAGCAGGAGAAATATTCCGCCACCCGCCGCGCCCTGATCGGCTCCGGCGACCGCTCGGAGAAGATCCGCACCTACAATTTCCCCCAGAGCCGCGTCACCGATCACCGCATCGGCTACACCTCGCACAATCTCGATGCGATCATGAACGGCTCGCTCGAGGAGCTGACCACCGAGCTGCAGAAAGCAGAAATGGCCGAGCGTCTCGCTGGCATGGAAAGCTGAAGCGCTACTTCAGGAAAAGCTCACCCTTCACCTGGCTCACGATGCGGATCTGGTCGCCGCCGCGGTTTTCCACCGGCTGCTGGAGAAACCAGCCGTAATCCTCACTCCAGGAAAAATCGTACCAGCCGGAGCGGCGGACCTGGCTTCCTCCCTCGGACATGGGGCGGATCACGGATACCCGCCGGACGTGGCTTTCCTGGAATTTTTCGCACTGCCGCACGCCCTCGACGATCGACACCACCGTAATCGGTTGCGGTCGGATTTCCTCCGCCATCGCGATCAATCGGACCGCTTCGTCCGCATCGAGCTCCACCGTGGGTTCCGCTGCCATCAACCATCCGGAACCGACAAGCAGCCCGGCCGACATCATCGCGATAAACGATTTCATCCCCGCTTAGACGAAATCGTGCGGAATTTATTCCATCATCCTATCTCTTCGAACACGCCGCCGCCCAGCAGGCGGCCGCCATCGTAGAACGCACAAATCTGCCCGAGGGCGAGCGCACGCTGCGGCTTCTCGAACACCAGCTCGACCTTCCCCCCCTCCAGCGGCGACACCCGGCAGGGCTCCGGTTTCGCGCGGTAACGCGGCAGCGCCTCGACCCGACGGGGGCGGTCGAAAGGCTCGTTGATGGTCGAAAGCGTCCCGATCACACAGCGCTCCGCATAGAGGCCCGGAGTAGTCGCCTCATCCCAGCCGAGGATCAGCCGGTTGTTCGCCAGGTCCTTCCCCACCACCACGTAGGCCATGCCATCGCGCGGCGAAGCCACCCCGTGGCCCTTCCGCTGACCGAGCGTGTAGAGGTGCAGCCCGTCGTGACGGCCGAGCACCTTGCCGGAAACATCCACGATGTCGCCGGGCGAATCGGGGATGTAGTGGCGGATGAAATCGCGCATCTTGATCTCGCCGATGAAGCAGATCCCCTGGCTGTCCTTCTTTCCGGCGGTTGGCAGGTCATGACGTTTCGCCACCTCGCGCACCGCGGGTTTCAGCAGCTCGCCGACGGGAAAAAGCGCGTGCGCCACCTGCCGCTGGGTCATCAGGGAAAGGAAATAGCTCTGGTCTTTGTTCGGATCCGCCCCTTTCAACACCGCGGCCTCGCCGTTCGCGAGATCGCGACGGCGCGCATAGTGACCGGTCGCCACGAACTCGAAACCCTGCTCCAGCGCATAGTCGAGGAACACCCCGAACTTCATTTCGCGGTTGCACCAGACATCCGGGTTCGGCGTCACGCCACAGCGGTAGCCCTCGACCAGATAATCCACGATCCGCGCCTTGTATTGATCGATCAGATCGATCACCCGGAACTCGATCCCGAGCTTTTTCGCCACCGCCAGCGCATCCTCCAGGTCGCTCTCCCACGCGCAGTCGCCGGGCAGACCCTCGGCATTGATCCAGTTTTTCATGAAGGCACCCGCGACCTCATGCCCCTGCTCCAGCAGCATCGCCGCCGCCGCCGAGCTATCGACACCTCCCGAGAGTCCCACCAGCACCTTCGCCATGCGCCGGGTTTGAAACCTGGGACCGGAAACTTCAAATCCCAAAAACGGCGCGGTCCACCCCGCATCCGCGGAAGCTTCAAACTTGGAACTTGGAACTTTCCACTGGCGGGCGTAGCCCGCATCCGTGTCCGACACCGCCCGTTCCCCGCTTTCCGGCTGCGCGATCCTGATCGCCGCGGTCTGCATGCTCCTGTTCCTCATCGGCTTCTCCGTCTGGGTGCCCTTCCGCCAGGCCGCCGCGATGGAATCCTTCACCCGACCCGCCCCCGCTCCGGTGCCGACGGCGGAGGTTTCCGAAACCGCAGGAGAACAACTGGACGCCCGTCTCCGGGACTTCACGAAATCCTTGGAAGATTCCGACGAAACCGCCCGGCTCGAGCTCAGCGCCGCCGACCTGAACGTCGCGATCGCCCGCTATCCCCATTTCCAGGAGCTTCGCGGAACGTTTTTCGTGAAGGACATCCGCGAGGACGAGATTCTCGTCGACATCAACTACCAGCTCAACGGCCGGCCGCGCCTCACCAAGGATGGCGAAGAAGGCTTCGTCACCTCGGATCCCCGCTATCTCGTCGGCACCATCCACGTCACCCCGCTGCTCTCGAAACGCGAGCTATCCCTGCACGTCAACAAGTTGGACGTCCCCGGCGCGGAAGTGGACGAGGGATTCATGGGCCATTTCTCCACCCTCCGGATCCTCGAACGCTACCTCGACGATCCCCACCTCGGCCCCGCCATGGCGCAACTTACCCGCGCCTCGATCGAGGACGGCCAGCTCGTCCTCGCCCGCCATCCCGGTGAGGCGGTCCCTGACGTGATGACCGACGAACAGTTTCAAAAGAGCGGCTCCAAGGTCGCATGGTTCATCGGAGGAGCCCTGCTGCTCTTCCTGCTCGTGGCAGGAACGCTGCTTTTTCTAGGCTACCGCACCCAGTTGAAGAAAATCCAAGAACAAGAACGAACGAATTCCGATTCCAGCAACGTTTGAACTGGGATCCCGCTTCCGCAGCCTCTCCACCATTTGCCATGAAACACCGCCTCACCCGCGCCGCCCTCCTTTCCCTCGCGCTCGCCGCGCCGCTCCACGCCCTGGAGTCCTCGGCCTCGCCCGGCACCCCGCCCGCTCCAGGCGCTCCCAGCGCGGATTCCGCCGCCTCCGGCTCCGCTCAGGACAACAGCATGAAGGCCGAGCAGGAACGCCTGGCTCTCGAAAACGCTCTCGTCGATGAGCGGGTGAAAAAGGAAACCGCCGACATGCGGGCCGAAATCGCCCGGCTCAAAGCGGAGAAGGAACTCGTCGGTGAGAAGCTCGCGCTGGCCGAACTCAAGCGTCAGGCCGAGTCCCAAACGGAAATCATCGCCTCGAAGGTCGAGGAAGAACGTCTCACCCGCGAAGCCGGCATCGCCAAGGCCCGCGCCGAAGCCCTCGCCCACGAACTGAAGGCCGCGCAGGCGGAGCACGCCATCGAGCTGGAAAAGCTCGAAAGCGCGATCGCCCGCTTCAAAAAAACCGACGAACGCGAGACCTACGCCGATGCGGGCCCCGAATACCTCGACCAGCCTCTCCGCGAGGACGGCACCCTGGTGATTTCCGACCGTCGGATCCCGCTCAACGGTGCGATCACCACCCACACCGCCGATTTTGTCACCGACCGCATCCATTTCTACAACAACCTCGATGGCGCGAAGCCGATCTTCATCGTCATCGACGAAAGCCCCGGCGGCTCGGTGATGGCCGGCTACCGCATCCTCAAGGCCATGGAAGCCAGCGAAGCACCGGTCCATGTGGTGGTGAAATCCTTCGCCGCATCGATGGCCGCCGCCATCACCACCCTGGCCGAGGAATCCTATGCCTACCCGAATTCCGTCATCCTCCACCACCAGATCAGCTCGACCGTTTTCGGCCGCCTCAACCTCACCCAGCAGGAAGAACTCCTGAAGGAAAGCCAGCGCTGGTGGAACCGTTTCGGCACGCCCATCGCCGAGAAGATGGGCATCACCAAGGAGGAATTCATCAAACGCATGTATGCCACCTCCACCAGCGGCGATTGGAGTGAGTTCGGAACGGATGCCAGCAAGCTGAAGTGGGTCGACCACATCGTCTCCGGTATCGAGGAAACCTCCTTCACCCGTTCGCCCGATGCCGAGGACGAGGCGAAATCCTCGAAAAAGGCCGCCGTCTTCGGCACCGAGGCCGGTGTCGATGAAGAGGGTCGGCCTGTCATGTATCTGCCGCGGATCAACCCGAAGGATGTCTATTTCCTCTACAATCCCGACGGTTACTACCGGATGCGCTGAACCGGGCGGGGAAAGTGCCCTCCTCCAGGCTGGCCGGGCTCCTCAACCCCCTCGGTATCATAGGAAAGCAGCCGGAATCCCGCTTGACCGGCAGAGGGCGCTATCCGCATATTCCCAGCCCTCCCGGATGGCCGTGCCCCGGGGGGGCTTTTTTTATCCACGCCGCCGTCCCGGGCACGAGCCCGGCGGCCGCATCACGCGCCTTTCGAAGTTCACATCTCATTCATTTTCAACATGCTAGGCAAGCTTTTCGGAAACTGGTTTTCCAATGACATCGGCATCGACCTCGGCACCGCAAACACTCTCGTCAACGTCAAGGATCAGGGCATCGTGCTCCGCGAGCCTTCCGTGGTGGCTGTGAAAGCCGGCACCAACGAGGTGCTCGCCGTCGGGGACGATGCAAAACGCATGCTCGGCCGGACCCCAGGCAACATTGTTGCCATCCGCCCGCTGAAGGACGGGGTCATCGCCGACTTCCAAGTTACCGAGGCCATGCTTCGGCACTTCATCCGCAAGGTGAACCAACGCCACCGCGGCAACACGCGCGTCGTGATCGCAGTCCCCTCGGGCATCACCGAAGTCGAGCGCCGCGCCGTCTCCGAATCCGCCGAGCAGGCGGGTGCCAAGTGGGTCCACATCGTCGAGGAACCCATGGCGGCCGCGATCGGCGTCGGCCTCCCGGTCATGGACGCCTCGGGAAACATGATCGTCGACATCGGCGGCGGCACCACCGAGGTGGCTCTCATTTCCCTCGGCGGGATCGTTTACGCCCGCTCCGTCCGCACCGCAGGCGATGAGCTGGACGAAGGCATCGTCTCCTACATGAAGCGGAACTACAACCTGATGATCGGCGAACGCACGGCCGAGGACATCAAGATCCGCCTCGGCTCCGCCGCCCCCCTCGCCAAGGAGCTGACTATGGACGTCAAGGGCCGCGACCTCGTCGCCGGCCTGCCGAAAACCATCACCATCACCTCGCAGGAAATCCGCGAGGCGATGGCCGACCCGCTCGCGACCATCGTCGATGCGGTCCGCACCACTCTCGAACGCTGCCCGCCGGAGCTCGCCGCCGACCTCGTCGATCGCGGCATCGTGCTGGCCGGCGGCGGAGCGCTGCTCCGCGGCCTCGACAAGCTCCTGCGCGAAGAGACCGGCCTGCCGGTTCACATCGCCGAGGACCCGCTGAGCGCGGTCGCCGAGGGCACCGGGAAAATGCTTCAGGAGCTGGACGTCCTGAAGCGCGTCACGCATCGCACCAACTGAGGCCCTCCACGGGGCCCTCTGACCTGATCCGGGCATGCGGCCGCTCAATTTGCTCGCACTGCTTCTCTTCCTCGCCGGAGCCACCTGGGCCCTGACGAGGAGTCCGAAGACCGTGCGCTCGATGCAAGCCACCTACTATCGCACCATCTCGCCCTTCCTCACCGTGGGCTCGGATCTGGAAATGCGCGCCCGCGCCTTCCTCGATGAGATCGAACACTCCGAAACCCTCCAGGCCGAGGTCGATGCCATGCGCGAGGACTTCGGCCGCCTGAAGCTCATCGAAGCCCGCTTCCGCACCATCGAGGCGGAAAACGCCAGCCTGCGGAAAGCCCTCGATTTCAAGGAACGCAATCGCTTCGACGTCATCGCCGCCCGCATCACCCGCCGCCAGCCGACCACTTGGTGGCAGACCATGGAAATCGATCGCGGCGAAAAATCCGGCATCGCCACCGCCTACACGGTCGTCACCGATGGCGGGCTGGTCGGTAAAATCGATCGCCTCGGCGAGGACCGCTCCACGGTGATCCTGCTCACCGACGAAGCCTGTCAGGTTTCGGCCAAAGTCGAGGGCAGTCCCGAGGTCGGCATCGTCCAGGGCCAGCGCGAGCAGTTCGGCAGCTCACCACTCCTGAGGCTGCGCTTTCTTTCTCCGCGTGCCCGCCTCCAGGAAGGCATGCGGGTCTTTTCCACCGGCAAGGGCGGCGTGTTCCCGCCCGATATCCTGCTCGGTGAAATCGTCAGGATCGAACCCGGACCGCTCTCGACCGAGGCGGTTCTGAGGCCCTCGGTCGACTTCCAGAACCTCTCCACCGTGTTCGTCCTCACGCCGCAAAAGGACCCTTCGAGATGATCCGCTACCTGGCGTCCATTCTCGTGCTGATCCTGCTGGCGGTCATCGTCCAGCAGTTCCTCCCGGCGTTGACCGCGCTGTCCGGCTCACGGATCCTCCCCGTGGCCTTGGTTTTCCTCTGCGCGGCGGTCACCCTGCCGCCGCCGGCCATGTTGATCGTGGCCTTCGTCTGCGGCTTCCTCACCGACCTTGAGAATTGGATCGGCCCCCACGGCGGCGATCGCGAGGTTTACGAGTATCCCGTCGAGACGCTGCGCTTCGGCTACTCCATCATTCTCTACGGCATCATGGGCATGCTGATGCAGGGCATCCGGCCGCTTTTCCGTCGCGGAAACTGGCAGCTCTCGGCCGCCCTCGCCGGGATCGCCGTGTTCCTCTACCTGGCCACCGAGTTCCTGCTCATCAATTTCATCCGCGGCGACTTCAGCTTCGGCAACCGCACCGTTTTCAAAATCGCCATGAGCTCGGCCCTGACCACGCTCTTCGCCCCGCTGGTCTTCTGGATCCTTTTCGCCCTCGCCGAACGCTTCCAATACACGATCCGTCTCGACACCTCCCGTCGTCGTCCCGGAGAGTCATGAATCGGTCATGAATTTTCTCAGTCAAGGCATCCGCGTCCTCCTCCTCACCCTGATGGTGCTGGCGGGCTTCGGTGCGTTGGTGAAAAGGCTCTACTACTTCCAGATCACCAAACGCGATCACTACCAATCGCTGGTTCCCGGCGATCGCGAAGTCACCGTCCGCGAACCCGGCATCCGCGGCCCGATCCGCGACCGCAACGGCATCGATCTCGCCCGCAACCAGCGGAACTACGCCATCTATTTCGACCTCAAGGAGATCCACCGCTCCTACCGCCAGCAGCACGAGCAGGATCCCAAACGCGACAAGCTCACCACCGAGCAGGGCATGCCGCGCAAGGGCGTCGAGACGGACATCGTCGAGATCGTCAACACCTGGATCATCCCCAAGCTCGACGAACTGGGCCTGGCCAAGAACTACAGCGCCAAAGCCCTGCGCATCCACTACATCACCCACCACGGGCTGGTGCCGTTTTCCTACAACTCCGGCCTCACATACGAGCAGTTCGCCAGACTAGCGGAGCACAGCCTCGAAGTCCCCGGAGTCTATCTCGACGTCCGCCCCGAACGGGAATACCCCTACAAGGCCCTGGCCTCCCACATGCTCGGATATGTCCAGCCATGGAGGGAGGGCGAGGTCCCGGACAGCGAGAAGAGGAAATTCAATCACTACATTGGTGACGAGAAAGGCTACGTCGGACTCGAAGCCACCCTTGATGACTTCCTCCGCGGACCCGCCGGTAGCAAGACGCTGGTGAAAAACGAGAAGGGCCAGATCACCGCCCTCACCGACTACCGCGCGCCGGAAGAAGGGGCGACCGTCACGCTCGGCATCGACGCCCGCATCCAGTATCTCGTCACCAACACCCTGCGCCGCGCCGGTCGCGCCGCGGGCGTGGTCATGGATGTGAATACCGGCGAGGTCCTCGCCATGGCATCCGTGCCGGATTACAACCCGAACGACTTCATCCCCAGCATCGACGCCAAGACCTACAAGGCTTATCTTGAGAACGATTGCACCCCGCTCATCGACCGCAGCATTTCCCCCTTTGCTCCCGGATCGACCTTCAAGCTCGGCACCGCCCTCACCGGTTGCCTTCACCAACTTGGCAGCCGCTCGTTTTCCTGTGATGGCTATGTTTCCTACGGCAGCTACAAGCCTGCGTGCTGGCTTTGGAACAAATCGAGAGGAAGCCACGGCCTGCTCAGCCTCCCGCAAGCCATCCAGAAATCCTGCAACCCCTACTTCTACAAACTCGGCAACACCCTGGGCGAAGACCGGATGGTCACCGGCTTCACCATGCTCGGTTTCGGGCGCCAAACCGGCATCCGACTGCCCAACGAAAACCCCGGAAATCTCCCCGGTTCAAAAGCCTGGAAGTACCTCACCCGCAAGAGCGGCCTCACGCCCGGCGACATTGCCCAGCTTTCCATCGGCCAAGGCGGCTCGCTCGCCACTCCCCTCCAGCTTTGCTCGATGGTCTCGTGCATCGCCAACGGCGGCCGCTATTACCGTCCCCGTCTGGTCAAGGAAGTGGTGATGGCCGACGGCAAACGCCCTATCGAGGATAAGCCCGAGCTGCGCTTCGACCTGATCCAGGAGGGTGTCCAACCCGAACACCTTGAACTGGTCCGCCAGGGCATGTGGAAGGCCGTCAATGAAGCAGGCGGCACCGCCGGCCGGGCGAGAATTCCAGGAGTCGAACTCGCCGCCAAAACCGGCACCGCCCAGACCGCCGACCTCGGCAAAGCCTCCCACAACTCGTGGACCGTCGCGTTCGGTCCCTTCGAGAATCCGAAGTACGCCGTGGCCGTTCTCGTTCAAAACGGCAAGTCCGGCGGCGCGGTTTGCGGACCACTCGTCCATCTCATTTTCCGGGGCCTGCTCGCACGCGACGACGGCATGCAGCTCCCGCTTTCTCCGCTCGATCCCGTCGAAGGCAACCGAGACCCGATCGAAGAGATTCCCCTTCCGGATGACGTCATGGCGGCAATCGACGCCACCGACGCCGGAGAAACCGGTGACGAAGCGAGCGACCCCATCGAGGTTCGCCCGACCGTCACCCTGCCCACTCAACCCGTCACCCCCGAGCCCGCCATCACTCCCGAAGTGGATGAGGAAGGCTCGGTCGTCCCCGAAGCTTCCGCCGACGATGACGAATGACGCCCACCTTTAACCATCATCCATGATCCAACGAATCAAACGCATCTTCGGAATCGGAAAACCCAGCCCGAAAGAAGGAAACACACTCATCATCAACGTCGAAAGCCTCGAGCGCCGCGTCGCCCTGCTGGAAAACGGGCTGCTTGAGGAATACACCGTCGAACGGGAAGGAGACCAGAACATCGTCGGTGGCATCTTCAAGGGCCGCGTCCGCAACATCGAACCCGGCCTCAAAGCCATGTTCGTGGACATCGGCCTGGAAAAGAACGCGTTCCTCCACTTCTGGGACGCCATCCCCGCGGCGCTCGATTCCGGACTTGAGGAAATCGAACGCGGCGACCGGCCGAAGAAGAAAAAACAGAAGATCACCTCCAAGGACATCCCGTCGATTTATCCCGTCGGCTCGGAGATCATGATCCAGGTCTCCAAAGGACCCATCGGCACCAAGGGCCCGCGCGTCACCACCAACGTCTCGCTCGCCGGACGCTATCTGGTGCTCATGCCCTACACCGAGCAGTTCGGCATCTCCCGCAAGATCGATGACCCGAAGGAGCGCGCCCGCCTGCGCAAGATCATGCAGCGCCTCTCCGTGCCCGACGGCATGGGCATCATCATGCGCACCGTCGCCCAAGGCACCCGCGCCCGCCATTTCGTCCGCGACCTCGCCATGCTGCTGGAGCAGTGGGACGAAGTGGAGGACAGGCGCGACGCCACCCCCGCTCCGGTCTGTGTCTTCCAGGAACCGGGCCTGATCGAAAAAACCGCCCGCGATTTCCTCACCGACGAGATCGATCAGGTCATCTGCGACTCCGTGGAAACCACCGAGCTGGTCCGCGAGATCGCCGGCAAGATTTCACGCCGCGCCAAACGCCGCATCCACCACCTGCCGACACAGCAGCCGATCTTCGAAAGCCTCAACCTTCAGAAGCAGATCGACGAGGCATTCTCCCGTCAGGTCTGGCTGAAGTGCGGCGGCTACATCGTCATCGATGAAACCGAGGCCCTCATCTCCATCGACGTCAACACCGGCCGTAACCGCGGCGCGAAGGACGTGGAGAAGATGATCCTCCAGACCAACATCGAAGCGGCCGAGGAAGTCGCCCGCCAGCTCCGCCTGCGGAACATCGGCGGTCTCGTCGTCGTCGACTTCATCGACATGCGTCACCGCAAGGACCAGCAGGCGGTTTACAAGGCGATGAAAGACCGCCTCAAGAAGGACAAGGCGAAGACCCAGATCCTCCAGATTTCCGCCATCGGCCTCATGGAGATGACCCGGCAGCGGCTCAACGAATCGCTCCGCGACACCATGTTCGAGCCCTGCCCCTACTGCCAGGGCCGCGGCCGCGTCAAGACCCCCATGACCATGAGCGTCGAGATCCAACGCCGCCTGGTATCGATCATCAACAAACGCCGCGACCAAGGCGGCGACCTCGTCGTAGTCGTCAACTCCGACGTCCTGAACCGCTTCAAGACGGAGGACAGCAAGCTGCTCACCGAGCTCGAACGCCAGCATTCCGGGCGGCTCATCTTCCGCTCCGATCCGGCGCTCCATCGCGAACGCTTCGCCGTGATCGATGCCAAAACCGAGAAGACCATCGAACAGGTCTGACCCAAAGGGGCGAAACGCGTTCGCCTCTCAAATCGATTCCCGCTCCAGTAGAAAATCGATCAACGCCTCGCGCGCGCCCACATCGGTCATCACCCTCTTCGACTCGGGGCGCGAAAGAATCTCCAGCGTCCGCATCATCGCGCGTCCCGCCGACTGCGCGTCGTACGAATTCAACGCCACCCGGTAGCGCCGCCCCGGGTCGAGCGGTTTGCCGTCCAGCAGAAACCCCGCTCCGCCCTCGCCGCGGACTTTCTCCATCGGCCACAGCGCGCGGTCGCCACGTGCAGCCCCCTCCTCTTCCATGATCGCGATCTCCGCCGGCGTGAGTTCAGCGGTCACCAACAGGTTCTCATAGGGCAGCCACTCCCAGCAATCGCCCACGGTCTTCACCCCCGGTTCCACCGGGCCGGTGCCGAAGGTGCCGTGAAACACCGCGTCCACCGGTTTACCCGCCCTCCCCAGCGCCACGGCGAACGCTTCGCAAAGCAGGCTGCGGAGCGAGCGCTCACCCTTGACAGGAAGCGTCGCCGTCACCCTGCACACCGGTCGCGCGAGCTGCTCCTCCGCCTGTGCCAGCTCCGGTTGCGCGGTCTCCATCACCGCCGGATCGAGCTCGAAACGGGAATCCATCAGCACCGTGAAAGCCCGCTTGTCGACCAACACGCGACTCTCCGTGTCGAAAGCCAGATCCACCCGGCCACAGTGAATCCCATAGTAGCTGGCCTGGCTGCCGAGCGTCTTCCCCACGTAGAATGCCCCCCTGTCCTGATGGCTATGTCCTGCCAGATAAACATCGACGCCCGGGACCGCCTCCAGCATCGCCCGCACCGGATTCGCGAAATCATCTTCAAACCGCCAGCCCATGTGGCCGATCGCCACCACCGCATCCACCCCCTGCGCTTTGAGTTCCGCCACACTTCGCCGCAGCGACTCAATCGGATCCGTCACCGCGATCCCGTCCAGCGTCTCCGGTGCCAGCCAGAACGGCATCCCCGGCGTGGTCAGGCCCACCAGACCGATGCGAAACCCGCCGACTTCCTTGATCTGCCACGGTTTCACCTTGCGCCACGGCCCGCCAGCGTCGTCCGACGACTTCCCATCGACCGTCAGATTTCCCGTTAAAATCGAAGCGTTCGAGCGATCCAGCGCTCCCTCGATCACCCCGCGACCCCAGTCCAGATCGTGGTTGCCGATCGTCCAAGCGTCGTAGCCGAGCCGGTTGAAAAGGTCGATCATCACCGCTCCATCCGTTTCAAAACCGACCGCCGTGCCCTGATAGACATCGCCGATGTCCACCAGCAGCATGTCCGGATTCGCCTGCCTCCAGCGGCGGATCTGCGTCGCACAGCGGGCGAGCCCGCCGAGATCGCCGATGCCATCGTAGTTCAGGGTCGGGAGGATGTGCCCGTGAAGGTCGGTCGTGAAGGCGATCGAGACCGTCTTCACCCGCCGTTCGTCCTTACCGAATCCCACGGCAGCCGCGCCGAGCCACGCTCCGCCCGTCAACAACCACTCGCGTCTCGTCCAATCCATGATGCCCACCAGCATCTCCCGTTCCGTCCGCGTGACAAGCTCGCGAATCGTGTCGGAAATGCCCCAACCGCACAGATCCCGCACGGATCACCCGGCACTACCGCAACCCTCACCCGACCTTCGACAGTCCTTCAGGACCGGCTCAGGGCTCCTACGTTAGGGAGAAAGCGGAGACCACTGGCTGTTGGTGGACCAGTGATGGATGGGATATTTTGAGGCTGCCGGGTGCGGTTTCTATGCATTTCCATCCTATTCATCCCATCCATCCTGAGAACCATTTTTGTTCCAAGCAGGGCCCGGCTCGCTCCCTACTGGAGGAGCCCTGACTACCAGCCAAGTGATCTTACTGCTTGACTTGAAACCCGCCTGTTATCCATCAATTGAATAACAACGGATGCAACTTCATTACGTCACCAACAAAAGCCACACACGCCTCGAAAAAGACTACTTTCTCCCCAGCCTTCCGGAAGGACTTGTCCCGGTCGAACATGTTTGCTCGATTTCCAACGACAGCGGAACCTTCATGAGTTCTGATTTCCTGGAAGTCATCCGCTGGAAAATCAGACAGGTCCTTCAATCACTCGACACCAACGAGGTTCAGGTGTGGTCGGATGTCGATATCGTCTTCAACTCCTCCCATACGAGAATCGTGCATGAGCTGCAGGGCATGGTGGCGGGAGGCAAGCCACCTCTGGCTTTCCAACAGGAACACGCCGGCAACCATCGTTTGATCAATGCAGGATTTGTCATCATCCGACCGTGCCCCGAAGTCCGGAATTTCTACCGGATCGTCGATAAACTCCTCTCCCTTTCACCCAACAAACACGATCAAGACATCATCAACGATATTTTTCTCGGCGGGGAGTATCTCCACAGCCTCTACGCAACCCTCCCTCCGAACTTGTACGCCGCTGAATCCAATCGCGGCCTCGCGCCGGGAAGCCGAATCTACCACGCCAACTGCACCGGGCGTGTCGAAGACAAATATCAGCTACTCGAAAAAGCCCGCGCCTGTTTCCATAGCATCACGCCACCTTAAAACCAAGCGGATCTCGGAGCACAGGCTGTCAGCCGTCGTCAGCAACTCCCTCCCTCCAGATCGCAAGCACCCGCGGGTCTCCCTTAATCTCTGAACGCAAGTACTCGTCGGGTTCTCCGAGAAATCTGTCGCAGCAGCTCCGCTCCCAATCGCGCTCGTAATCATGCACGAGCACCGCCGCCCCTGAGCGGGCCCGAAACTCGGCCGCAGCGTAGATGCTCTCCTCACGTCCGGGATGACCCGCAGCGTACCCCCGGGGCCCGTCGACAAGGATTGCATTCCAATCTCGATTCAGATGCTCGATTTGCTTCAGGATCGTGTCGGGATGATCAAGAGGAAACCCTATGCAGCCCCGGTAGGACACTTGGATCGTCTCTACCTCACCGTGATGGACCCATTCCGGATCGTCCTCCAAGATGGTAAGGTGTCTGGTGACCTTTTCCCAAAAAGGAGCATCGAATCCAGCTCCAAAGACCAACATGTTCCGGTCCCTGACGATACCGGCAACGCGCGCGTATTAATGCGGCGTCATGCTGACTTCGCTCCGGTCTTGGCAAAGTTTCAGGAACGTCATGAGCTGGACCTCGAATGATTCCATTGGGCTTGGGCTGGATGATTCCTTCATGCATTCTTCAGGAGATTCACCTTCTAAAACGAGGCGACACGCTGGCTCGCGAGGTTGTAGCCTTGCTTGATCTGTTCGATCTCCCCCGACCCCTTCAGCCAACGCATGTTCCAGTGCGCCCGAAACGGTCCCAGCCGATGTAGGGGACCCCCGCATCGCCGCCGTTCTGGCCGTTGGCGCTGATATAACTCAGCTTCACCCCCGGGTGGGCGTAATTGATTTCCACGGAACGATTCAAGCCCACGTATTCGTAGGCCGCAAGAACGGAAAGATCATCGGTCCGAAGACGCCCAGCGGAATCCCGGGCCTTTCCAGGCGAGGGCCGGGTGTTGAAACGTTCGGATGAATGATCACGATCTACTTTCGGGGGCTCTCGCGACAAGAAGCTCCGAGCCGAAACTTGGCATCATTCCCGGATGGCTCGATCATTGCGGTTGGCTGAAACTATTGGTCGCGTACAGTCCACTTGTAAATTACTTGTCGAAATCTTGATGGGAGCCTCTGTTCTTAATTTTTCCCCGCAACTCGTTTGCCCATCGATTTAAATCAGTCCACCATCGGTCCAAATCGGAAGCTCCGTCGATGAAACCAAAACATTCAAAATAGGCATCAATTGCATTTTTTTGATTTTCGCTCAATCGAACATATCGGTTTGAAGGACCATTTTTTTTAATCAGACAATCCTCCCACCATGCTCGAAAATTCTCCATCCATGTTGCGGTAACGCAATCATAATTTTCAAGAGCATACTCTGCAAGAGCAGGCATAAAATACCTTCGCCCATTCGAACTAAGCAAATCCATAAATAGCAATGCCCTTTCATCTTTGCATCTTCCTTCCACCACATCCTCCCGACTTAATGTTTGCAGGAATTTCTCACCTTCCAAGGACAAAACGCCGCTAACGCTCGTCATTCCTTCTCCAATTGGACGTTCGCAATCCGAAAAACTTTCTTTCATTTTGCGAATTACTTCTAAATTCGAAATTGCGCTCATTCTATATTAAAAAATCTCTGACCAGGATTTAGGTACACTTTCACCAAATATCTTTATACAAATCTTGCACAGATTCCTCCTCTCCACAGCACTTTTTGAGTACCACCTCACCACATTTTTTGATTTGATTGGCAGTTCGCCCCAAGGGCTCTTGGTGGTTCTTGTTGCCACTACCCCAGGGAATCTGATCACAATTCATTGCCATGTATATTGAACGGTTTGCGTTCTCCAAAAGAGCCTTACCCATTTTCGCTAAGGCCTCCTTGCATGAGTCCGTTGGACTGCAACCAGAGCTTTTATTACTATCATATTTCTTATAAGCTTCTCTGCAGCTTGCAACGCGTTTGGCTCGAGCGAGCACTTCAGTAGCATCCCGTCCCTTTTTAATCCAGTCCATTACCTTATCTTTATCAATGCCGGGAACACCATCGATGGCATCACTGGCCTCATCAACCGCTGATCGAGCAGCATGTATGGCTCTTGCCCTATTAAAGGCTTCAGATGCTTCGCTGGAAGGTGGATAGTGGGTCGGAACTCTAGCTTCAAGGGCGTCTGCCCACTTTTCACCGGCCTTGTATCCAAGGTATCCTGCAGCTGGGACTGCAGCCACCCCAGCGGCAACTGTTGCACCGGCTCCTGCTGCAGCCGCACCTGCGCTGACTGCAGGGAGAGCAATTGTACTCAGCCCGTACTGATCATTCTGGTTAGCCGGCGAATTTTCCACGAATCTGTAAATATTAACTCCGCCCTCTTCCCCAATAGGATCCCTGCTCAACCACCTCCCAAGGAACACGTTCAAATACCGGAATCCAAAGTTGTAGTAGCCCGTCTCCCCATCCCGGAACTGCGCCTTGTAAAGCACTTCCCAATCGTAAGCACTCTCCACCCGCGCATCAAAGCTCCCGCTCAGGAACCTCACATCGCCAAACGCGCTATAACCGTACCGCTCGACCACTACTCCCGCAGCGTTGGTGATGCCCGTCACGTTGTAGTAGTCATGCAGCGCGTAGTGCGCCTCGGTCACGGGCGTGGTGGAGCCGCCGCCACCGCTGCTTCCGCTTGACGAGCCGGAGGACGACGAAGGAGGCTCGGGCGTGTGCGTCCACAGCCGCCGCACCAGATCGTCCCGGTAGCGGATGCCCCAGTCGTAGGTCTTCGACGGTTCGATGGAGCTGCCTTCGCGCTCTTCGACCGGACGCCACTGCTGGTTGTAGTAGCTGTGCGTCACCTGGCCATTAACTGTTTTGGTGGTGCGGCGGAACAGGCCGTCGTAGTCGTAGCGGATGGTGTCGCCACCACCGGTCACCGTGCTCAGGCGGTTCCATGCGTCCCACTTCAGGATCTGCCTGATCGACCAGTTGCCACCGGCCGAGGGCGGGCATTTGGTGACATTCCCTGAGGCGTCGTGGCTCATCCAGGTGCTCGACGGGCTGCCGGGTGGGTAACCGATCTGGGTGATCTGGTTGGAGGTGTTGTGCACCCGGTCCTGATTGAAGGTCGGGCTGCCGTTCTGGAAGACCTTGTAGTTCTCCCAGTTGCCGATCGGATCGTAGTCGAAGGCCTCACCACGGAGCGGCACACCTCCGATGGCGTCGCGGTTCTCGTTGAGCGTCCCGCGCTGACGGCCCACCAACTGCCTCAGGCCGTCGTACTGGTAGCACTCGTCCTCCTTGGCCAGCGCTGCGGTGGCCACCGGGTTCTCGCGCCACGTCCGCTGGCTCGCCAGATTGTAGCCGTACTTGATCTGCTCGATCTCCCCCGCGCCCTTCAGCCAACGCATGTTCTGGGTGCGCCCGAAACGGTCCCAGCCGATGTAGGGGTCCCCCGCATCGCCGCCGTTCTGACCGTTGGCGCTGATGTAACTCAGCTTCACCCCCGGTTGGGCATAATCGATTTCCACGAAACGATTCAAGCCGACGTATTCGTAGGCCGCAAGAACGGAAAGGTCATCGGTCCGGAGGCGCTCGATCCGCCCGAGCTTCCAGTTCGCTGCCGTAGCGGAACCGTAAACGTAGTCCAGTCTCCGCGCCGAGGGATAAGTGATCCGGGTCGGCAGGATCCGGTTGTTGAAGCCACTATGGTAGCTGTAGGCAACCTTGGGCGTGCTGCCGGTGACCGCTCCACCGTGGGCCTGCCGGTCAGCCTCCACCTGGCTCCACGGCGTGTATTCGAAGGCGACCTGGTTGGCGACCGACCCTGCTCCCACCGTGGCGCTGGTGTGGCTGGTGACCTGATGAGGTTGCCCCTTGGGGGTGTAGGTGGTGCTGATGCGCCGGATCGCGCCATCGATACCCGATGCCAGCGTCGTCACCCGGTCCTGGGTCAGGCGGCCCAGAAGGTCGTAGTCATACTCGTGCACCGTCGAATTCGGGTCCTCATATCGGACGACCTGCGACTGCCAATTGTAGCGGTACTGGTACTTCCCGTTGTCGGGCATCTGCTTCTCCTTGAGCAGGCGGTTGCTCGCGAGATCCACACCCGGGGTGCCGCTCACGCCGTAGATCCAATCGGTCACCTCATCGGTCAGCGTGCCGCCGACCCTCACGGCATTGACCAGCGTCAGCTTCTTGAGCTGGGAATCCGCGTGGTACTGGTAACGGGTGGTCCGGCTTTCGTCGTCGCTGCTGGGACTGGCCTTGTAGTTCTCGATCAGTTCGGTGCGGCGCCCCATCGCGTCTTCCTTCCAGATCGATTCGATGCCCTGCGGATCCACCATGCCCGAGGGGTCGCCATCGGCCGCGAAGTTGTAGGTCGTCACCAGCACGGTGCCGCCGCTCGCCGGCGGCTGGGCCGGGCGCACCAGATCGGCTCCGCCGTGGGTGCCGTAATCGGCTTCTTTCCTCCTCCGCCCGATCCCATCGGACCAGTAGGCGGTGTAGGAGCGTCGTCCTTTTGCCGTACCTACCGGCGCGTTGGGCCCGCCCAAGGGCCCCTTGCCTACCGTCGAATGAAATCGCTCGGTGCGCGCGTACACGGTCAGATTGCTCGCCGGATCGTAAGTGTAGTCCTCCTGTTCATACACCTCATCCCAAGTCACGTCGTTGGGCGGATTGGTCCCGCCGCCGCCGGTTTCGCCCGACGAACCTCCTCCGAAGAAGGTGTAGCCTCGGCCAATTCTTGAACTCGTATTTTCCGAGGTGAATTTCTGGCTGCTGGTCATCGGATAGATCGACATCCCGGACCCGGAGGCATGCGAACCGTAATCATACGACTCCAAAATGAGGGGGATGCCGAGCCTGCCGTCAGAGACCGTGACCTTCCGCAGCAAATTCGGTCCAGCAGGGTCGGTCGGCGGGTTGTACGTGTAACGCTTGACCTCGCCCTCGCCATCCTTGAGACGGACAATGAGATCGCCCGTCGCTTCGGTCGGCGAAACCACCACCGGCTCCGTGAGCATCTCGCCGTTCACCGCGGCCGAGCTTGCGCGGAGCGTGGTGAGGAAGGCGCTGTTGAACTGACGAAAGCGGTACCAGCGGGCTCCGTTGGAGGTCTGCTCCAGGATGGAGAGAATGGTTTTGCCGCCGGGGTTGCTGTAAATGATCTTCTTGTTGCCGTCCGGCCGGGTCTCGACGGTCTTGACCGCCCACGTGTTGACCTGGAAGAGGCTGGGATTGGCGGTGTTCCGGAAATACTGGTAGCCGTACGGCTTGGCTCCTCCCTGCACCTTCTCCAAGGTGACCCGCCGCTCATCGTCGTACTCGAAGTAGTAATCGCTGTAAGGCTCGAGTTCGGCATCGGTGAGTAGTTCCGGATCCTCGCCATCCGCCGTCAGCCTGCGGCACCCCTGCGGCCCGACCACGAACTTCAGGCCGTGGAGAAAGCCCTTGGACTCCCCCGTTTCATAGTAGCGGTAGAAATTCCGCCGGATTTCCTGGAACGCCGTGCCATTCCACTCTTCCACGATCACGTGCTTGAGGTCGCCCTCCGTGCCTCCGCTCTCACCGCTCACGTAGTAGTTGTAGCGGACCCGGCGCAACACCGTGCCGTCCATAATCTGGGTGATCACGGACATCAGGCCGGCTTCTCCCCCGGTGGTATGATAGTCGTAGTCAAAGGACACCGTCCGCGTGCCGTCCGACCACGTCACCAGATCCACGCGACCGTCGCCATAGTAGGTCACCAGGCCCTCGTTGCCATACCGGTTGCTGAATTTCCAGATCTTGCCCCGGAGGTTCTCCGACGCTCCCTGCCCGTAGTAGGTTTTCCTGCTGCCGTCCCCGAGCTCCAAGGTGACCCCATCCGTGTTGCTCACCAGGCGGCTGCGTCCGCCGAACTGGTTGTCCGCCACACCACCGCTGAAAGGAGCGAACCATTCGCTGGTGTCGGCTCCGGTGACCACCACCGACATCTCGCCGGACTCTCCCTGGCCGGTTTGGAAATGGGACAACTGTTCGGAGAGCCAACGCGCCCCGTTGTAGCCGGTGCCGTTGCCGTTCATCCCATTGGAGTAGCTGCGCTTCTGCCCCCAGCGAAATCCCAAGCCTTTCCAGGCGAGGTCCTCCACTTCGTACAGCAGCTCGCCGGTGAAATACCTCACCGGGTTGTTGCTAGCCTCATCCTGGTTGCAAGAAGCATCACCGTCCGATCCATTTTCGGTTCCGTTCTCGCTTGAGGTCTCACTGACCCCGCCACCCTGCCCGCCGCACTTGCACCGGGGAGAGGCGGGTTGGCCATAGGATGAGCCTGCGGAACCGCTGCTCCAACCACTGCCCGAGGAACCGCCACTGCCCGAGGAACCGCCACTGCCCGAGGAACCGCCGCTGCCCGAGGAACCGCCGCTGCCCGAGGAGCCACCACTGTCCGAGGAGCCGCCGCTGTCCGAGGAGCCGCCGCTGTTCGAAGAGCCGCCGCTGTCCGAAGAACCGCCGCTGTCCGAGGAGCCACCGCTGGATGAATCCGAGCTGCCGCTGGAACCCGGGTCGGGCGGCTCGTCCGACGACGAAGAGCCGTTGGTACTTCCCGAGCTGGGCGGGCCAGGAGGAGCCTCTCCTTCCAAGACGACGTAGCGGGCTTTGTTGCGCTCCACTCCGTCATAGAGATACTTCACCGCGGCGTCTGTGTTCGGGCCCGTTTCTTTGATCAGATTCCCGCTCGCGTCATACCAGCGGCGGGTTTCGAGGGCTGCTGCGGTCAGCTCCCCCGTGGTTTCATCCGCACCCTGCACTTCCTCAAGGTACACCTGGCCCTGCTCGTTGTAGTGAGTGACCTGGCGTCCCAGATAATGGCCGGCCCCGACTTGATCCCGATAGCGCACCACTTCGGTCAATTGACCCTGCCGGTCGTGTACGTAGGTCGTGAGCAGATCCACGGTCCCGTCGGTCGTCTGGCTCAGCCTCAGACGGTCACGGAAATCATACTCCATGATCTCGATCCGGTCTTCCGCATCGTCCGAACTGACCTTCCGCGTCACCCGGGTCAGGTTCCCATTTCCTCCCGGCACCCCGTTGTCGTACTCGTATTCCTCCACCGGGAGCATGTTGTTGGAAGTGCTTGAGCCTCCCGCCGGATCGGAATCGGTCGCGCCGTCGTCGTCGGTGCCCACCCACTTCGAGGTCACGAGCCCGCGCGCATCATAGACACTCCGGGTGATGGTTCCCGTCTCGTCCTTGACCCGGACAAGACGGTCCATTTCGTCGTATTTGTATTCAACGAGTTCGTAGTTGTCGTGCTGCGTTCCCTCCCCGCTGTCCGGGATCTTGTGGTAGATCTTCCTGCTCAGCAGCTTGCCCCAAGGGTCGTAGTGGTTGGTCGTCCACTTCCTGCGGTTGGAGTAAGCTTTGAGGTTCGAGGCTTCACTGGGAGAAAGAGGGCCGTTGTTCGACTGCCTGACGGCACCGATTTCCTCCACCACCCGTCCAAACGCGTCCGTGCGCGTGATCGTCACCAAGCCGACCGTCGTGTAGTCGTAGGAACTTCCCGATGCCACCGCGTAGCCGCGCGCTTCCCAACGCTCCAAGCTCGGGTCGAAATAGAGATAAAGCTGCACCTGCCGGACCTCCTCCACGACATCCATCACCTCGTGGGGCGGCCCCATTTCAACGAGAATCCGCCCGAGGTCATCGCGTTCGTAAAGCGTTTCCAAATTCAAGCCTCCGCCAGCCGGGGTGACCCAATTGCCGGGAGCGCCATCCCCATACGGTGACGACGTATCCACATCCTCCACCCTCCGCGTCAGGGCACCGGTCAGCGGATCATACTCGTAACTGGTGATGAAGCCACGGGGGGACTTTTCCCAGTTCAGACGACCGGACACTCCGAACACCTGCTGCACCTGATCCTGCACCCCGGTTCCTCCTGACCCGGGCGAAACCAAAGGCATCGAAATCCACTTCTCTTGAATCTGGTAACTCATTTGCTTTAAATCGGTTGAAATCAAAAATCTCCGTTTTCAGGCTGCCGAGGAGCTCCTCAGCTCGGCGCATCCCATGGTTCCTTCATTCAGGGCATGGGCGAACAAACCGTTGAAAGGGTAGCCGATCAGCTCATCGAGCTTCGCTTGACCCACATCCAGCACCGAACTGGACCAGCACGATCGCACCCTGCCCATCGGAATGGCCTCGTGTGAAATCCCCGGCACCAATTGCATGTCCATTGCTTCGCGCGCGATCAGCTGAAGCCACTTGCGCAGCTCCTCGTCACTTCCCACGCACGCATCGAGACCGATGTCCTCAAGGGTTCCTTCCTTCAGGTTGTTGCCGAAATGCACGAACTGCTTCAGCCGCTCCGCATCGTGCGAGCCCGGCTCCACCACAACGAAAGGCAGCCGCGAACTGAACCCGGAGAAATTCCACCACAGGCGAGGGTTGGTGCGTCCTGAAATGTTGCTCGAACCGGCTTCCTGGCCCGCCATCCACCACGTGGGCGCATAGGTCCGCCATCTTCCGGCCTCATGCGCCAACCCAAGCTGGTGGTCGATATGCCACCCGCCCCTCGCGATGTAGTCCGGCGCATAGCAGACGTGCTGCTGAAACTCCACCATGGCCCGCCGGTGCAGCGCGAACGCGTGGGTCCGGTTCACATTCGCGCAGCGAAACACGTAAGAGCTGCCGAGCACAGGATCGGGATCGCGCAGGTGCTGGCCACCCAGATAGATCTGCCCCCAGTCCCCGGGAACCTCGTGCATCAACCGCCAGAGAAGCTCCGGCGAGCGCTCGTGGAACACCACGTCATCCTCCAGAACCAGATAATTATCAATGCCATCCATGATCGCATCCTGGACGATTCTGACATGCGTCTGAAGACATCCCCAGGCTCCGTTCCCGCCCTTGAAATACGCCGGCGGGGGACTCCAATCGCCCGACAGGGCACGGACCCAATGCAACCGGCTCACGTCCGCAATATCCACTTCCGCCAGATGCTTCTCCAGTCTCGCGCGACGATCCTTCTTATAGGGAAGGTTGATCACGTACACCCGCTCGAAGTAGTCCGTAAGCCTTCCTCTTCTTGACATCATGCTCCACCCTCTATTGGACTTCGCTGCGTAGTGGCAAGAGTTTTTGATGAAGCCACTGAGATTTCATCATCCTGACCCACCACCATCACCTCGGCACAAGCCCGCCGTCTTCCTCATAACTCTCGATTTATCAATCATGTTTGAAAGTTACAAAATTGTTGCAGTCACCTGCTACGGGCGCCGCCGCTACACCGAGCTTTTGACCCGCTACACCCGCAGCTGCCCCCTCATCGACACCCATCAGCTTTGGATCAACACCCGGAACCCCGACGATCTGGCAGAAGCGGAGCTCTACTGCAAGCAAGACCCTGGATTCTTCGAGCTCGTTCATTGTGAAGTGCCTTACGACCAGCTTTCCGGGTCGCACCGGCTCGCCTGCTTCTATCCTCTGCTCCCCTCCGCTCCGGACACCATCTACCTCCGGTTTGACGACGATATCGTCTGGATGGCGGACGACGCCGTTGAAAAGCTTCTAACCGCGAGGTTGGCAAACCCTCTGCCGCTCCTTGTGTACGCCAACACGATCAACAACTCGCTTTGCTCGCACCTCCATCAACGCCGGGGAGCACTGCCAGCGGTCCCGCACCTTGAATACGACTGCCTCGGCGCGAATTCCTGGCGAAACGCCGAAACCGCGAAGGTGATCCATCGCCTCTTCCTCGATCGTTTGGAATCCGGAGAACCCCCGACGGACTTCCTTTTCGACAACCATTCCCTGGAATCCTACCAACGATGCTCCATCAACTGCATGGCTTGGTTCGGACGCGACAATCACGCCCTGAGATCCGGCGTCGCCCGGGACGAGGAGCACGAGCTTTCCTGTGTCATCCCGAGGCTGCTATGCCGGCCGAACCTCATCGCAGGCGATGCTTTGGTCAGTCACTTCGCCTACCACACCCAGAGGGCGTCGTTGGAACAGGATTCCTCGTTCCTCGAACGATACCGGGCTCTTGCGCCACCCCGGGCACCTGCCGGTCCTCGTCCGAAACCTCGGAACCATCCCACGCTCCCTCTTCGTCGCGAAAGCGCCGCCGCCTGAGAGGGGCGATCCCCGTGTCATTCGTTCATTCTGTCTCCATCCATCATGCAACACGTCGTCGTCCAGCAGCACCGGGGAGCCCGAACCTACCAATTCACCCACTGCTACGAAAACCGGGGCGAGGCGGTTCGCAACCTCGTCGAGGACACGGTCGAGCGGTTCAATATCCGCGATGATTTCGAATTCTCGGTCTGCACCGAGGACCACTCGCATCCCGGCTGCGACTACCACTTTTCGGTCAGAAAGGGCGAGTATGCCGTCTCCTTTCCGCAGTTCCTTTTCGATGGCTGGCCGCATTGCGGGATCGCTAACTACGAGGAGGTCCGGAAATCGCTCACCGATGGTCCGCCGGACAGCAACAAGCTGGGATGGATCGGCAATCCCACCACTCATTGGAGACGCCGCAAGTTTCTGAACGATTTCTCCAACGCTGATTTCGCCGAAGGCATTTCCAACATTTGGAACACCAGGGAAAGGGACGCTCAGTGGAGGAACACGCCGACCTACCTCTCGCTTCCCCAACAGATACAGCGCTGGAAATACCTCCTCGACATTGAAGGAGTCGGCTGGTCAGCCCGCCTCCCTCTTCTCCTGTCCTCCCCCAGGATCGTATTCATCGTCGAGCGGGACTGGGTGGAATGGTGGCATGAGCACTTGGTGCCGTGGAAGCATTTCGTTCCAATCGATCGCGATCTATCTTCGCTCGAAGAGGCCTACCACGCCGTCGAGTCGGACGAGGCACTCCAGAAGCACATTTCGCTCCATCAACGTGAATTCGCCCTGCGGCACCTCACCCGCGATGCGGCCCTTGAGCGGATCCGGCACCTTCTGTCGCAACGACTACAACCGCCGAGCGCCAAGGCGGCCACGTCCAAGAACGGTCAACCGCGAAGGAACCGGCTTACTCCTCGCAGCGTCGACACACGGGTCCGCTCGTGGAAAGATGTGCTGGAAGAGCAAGCCAAACCCTTCCGACTCGTCGTCGCATCCTACTCGGAGAATCTGGATTGGACGCAGGCGGTCCAAGGGCGTGTTTGTATTTATGATGCCTCGGGTCGATCTGATTTTCCGGGGGCCATCCCAATCGAGAACCGGGCAAGGGAAGCCAGCCAATACCTGCACCACATCATCACCCACTACCCTGATTTCCACGAGTGGGAGATCTTCGTGCAGGGAAACCCCTTCGATCACTGCAACGATCCCATCCTCCGTGGTGAGCCATTGCCGGAGAACTGGACACCTTTTCAGCCCTTGGGAAGAATGGCGGTGTTCAATCCACACCACTGTGCGCACGACCGGTTCGCGGCGCAATTCGCGCGCGAATGGTTCGGTGGGATACCGCGCAACCTCCACTGGGTGGTCGGCGCGCAGTTCGCGGTTCACCGGAAGGTGATCTTGAACCGCTCCCTCAGCTATTGGCAACGCCTTCATGCCAAGACCTGTGAGGAACACAAAACGTCGCCATGGGCTTTGGAGCGCCTCTGGTTCCGGATTTTCTGACCCACCGTCCTCCTCATTCGCCGGGTTGGAAGCCCCGGATCAGCTCCCGCCACCATGAATTTCGCGATCATTCTCCACGGGCTCGTTCACCGGAGCCTTCCCCTCGTCGCCAGCAGCTTCAACGACAACCTCCTGAACCCGTTGCAGCCGCTCGGTTCCACCGACGTTTACTTCCATTCATGGGATACGGACCGGCTCGACAATCCACGGACAGGCGAGAATGACGTCCGCATCGAGCCTGGCTCGATCGACCGGTTTTTGGGAATGGCACAAGGTCGTCTCGAATCTCGATCGGCTTTCGACGCCACCATCGATTGGCAACCTTTGCTCGAGAGAAACCCGATGCGTCACTGCACCGATAGTGAGGCAGCCGCACGAGTCACCTTGATGAACTACGTTCGGTCCCTCGAATCGCTACGCCGAGCATGGGAAATCTACCTGGAGAGGCGTGAAGTCCGACACGACTGGATCATCGTCACCCGGGCAGATCTCCGCTTTCTCCACCCTGTCTTTCTCCCAACTCTGGATGCCGGATTTTGCCCACCACCGGGAAGAGCCGACAGCGCCCCCCAAGACTCCACTCTCTGGGTCCCCGCATTTCAGGATTGGGGAGGTTTCAATGACCGGTTCGCGATCGGGCGGGAGCGGGAAATGGCAACCTATTCCCGCCGCTTTGATTTTGCCTTGCAATGGATCCGGGAAGGAAAAGGAGGGAATCCCCAAAGAATCCTGAAGCACTACCTTGAGTCGAAGGCCATTTCGACCCAGCAGATCGACCTCGCTTTCCAACGGGTCCGCGCCACAGGAGAAATCGCAGGATTCGACCGCGAGCTGAGTCCTGCCGACATTCCAGCGCCTGAACCTGCATCTTCCACAAAGAAGCAGCACCGAACCCACATTCCTGAATCCTTCGGCGACGCCATGGGCAAAACTCCACCGCAAACCCGGGATCGATTCATCGTTCTCGCTCGTGAAGCCGGCCCGGCTGCCGGAAAGCTCGCGCGGATGTTGGCATACTGGGGAAAGGCGGAGATCGTCATTGATCGAGTAGAGGACCCTCCACCGTGCCCGGCCCCGTCTTCCCACGAGCCGGAGATCGTGTGGATCCCAGATGCCGAAGCCCGGGGGTTCGAGGGGCTGATGAGCGACTCCGGTCCTTTCCCTGCCGTGACCGCTTGGTCCCGGGCTCTCGCTCACCTCAACCGCACCCTTTCAGACGGAGAATCGGTCTGGTTCGTTGAAGACGATGTCGCAGGGGACACGGAATCCTTCGACTGCCTAATCCGGCAAACCCAGGCATCGCTGCCCGATCTTGCCGCAACCACCATCAGGAGGCAGCAAGAAGACCCGGACTGGCCCTACTGGGGTTACTGTGAGGAGTTCTTCGACCATCATGTCCGCGCGTTCCAACCTCTATGCCGTCTGAGTTCACGCCTAATCCGGAAGGCACTCGATTTTCGCGCACAACACGGGAGGTTCACCTTTCACGAGGTTCTTTTCCCCTCCGTCGCTCTCGAGCATTCCATGAGCCTCTTCTGCTGGGAAGATCATCCCAGCCTGAAGCCCCTGCTTCACTCATTCCAGTATCGCCCCCTCGTCTCATCGATCTCCCGTGGGATCAGTCATCCCGTAAAGGACTCTTCAACCCTCTCAGCGATCTGCGATCTTCCATCCCCAAAGATGACTGTCTCTGGATGCGTCAGTTGATAGATCGAGGGCATCACGGCTCCATTTGGCACGCATCAGATGAACATGGATCTCTTGCACAGAGAAACGCAGAGGATTGAGACGATCCCTCGACCTCAACTCTTCCACGATTTCGTCACCACTTCAGCTGCCAGGGGGGAAAGAAGAGCGGCGGAATGTGTCCGCCGTGAGTGGTCCCTGTCGGCTGTCTTTCCCGGTGACTCCCGGCGAACGCGTTTCGCCGCTCCTTTTAGCGATCCGCGATCTCCCCCTCCTGCCGAGCGAGTTCGCGGCGAATTCGTTGTCATCCGGAGGCTGACGGATAGAGAATCGAACCAAGGCGTTATCTAGGATGCCGGAGGTCCTCTTCGACTCAAAAGATTGACCCAGCGTGAACGTTGAGGGATCACAAGCCATGCAACTCCGACCCTACCACCCGGCCGACGAATCAGCAGTGATCGCGCTTTGGCGCGAATGCGGGCTGATCGTCCCCCAAAATGATCCGCACAAGGATATCGCCCGAAAGATGCAGGTGGCTCCGGAGCTCTTCATCGTCGGAGAGGCTGATGGGGAGATCGTTGGATCCTGCATGGCTGGATATGAAGGACATCGGGGATGGATCAACTATCTGGCGGTCCACCCTTCCCGGCAGCGCCGTGGCTACGCAACGGATCTCATGCGGGAAGCGGAACGATTGTTGCGCTTGGCGGGATGCCCGAAGATCAACTTGCAGGTCCGCTCCTCGAATTCCCAGGTGATCGCCTTCTACGAGAGCCTTGGCTTCTCCAAGGATCCCGTGGTCAGTTTGGGGAAGCGTTTGGAGGACGAACTGGCGGAATCGAGCAAGGAATGACAGAACACCCTACCAGCGAGAACTCGACGACGTGGCGTTTCGGCCTCGCAGCTTGGATCGGCATTCCGCTGCTTCACCTCGTTTGGATAATGATTGACTGGAATCTCCGAGATCCGGAAAGACCGGTGCTTGGAGGGGTCCCTGCGGTGGCCACGACGGCATTTCAGTGGATCTCATTGACGGTGTTCTGTGTGTTGGTGGCAGCTTCGACAGCCGGATTCCGGTCGAAACTGCTCCGAGTCCTCATCACCATCGCAGCCACGGGAGTGGCGGGTTTGGGGATGATTTTCGCGTGGCTATCCTACGTGATCGGTGAAGGCATCGATACCTTGTAGAACAAGGGAATGAACAAACCTGATGATTCGAAACAGGGCATCAGATTGTTGGTTTCGGGACGAGTGCTTCGTGGGGAGGCTCTCTAAAGAAGTAGCGGGCTGCCGGGGTTGTGGGACGGGGACGTCCCACCTCCTATGCGGCCCGAGGCTCCCTATCGCAAGGTTGAGACGCGGTGCCGGTTTCGTCGTTGGGCGCCCGGCGCGACCGACGGAACGCCCTGAAGGGCGCACTACGAACCGAGGTGGCCGACTTCCGATGGATTTCAGCATCGGCGCGGCGCTCCGACGAGGCCGCTCCCCCACCTTCACGCCAGCTCTTCGAGCAGCGCCTGATTGAGACGGATGCCGGCTTCGAAGTTCTCGACGGGGAAGTTCTCGTTGGGCGAGTGGATCTGGGCATCGGCCAGGGCGAGGCCGAGGAGCAGGGTATCGGCACCGAGGATTTCGCGGAAGCTCTGGATGATCGGGATGCTGCCGCCTTCGCGGATCAGGACGGGCTCCTTCCCGAAGGACTTCCGCAATGCCTGCTGGGCCGCCTTTCCAAAGACGCCGTGAGGGTCGGTGTGGTAGGGCTTGCCGTCGTGGCCGGGGATGAAATCCAGCGTCACTCCCGGCGGGCAGTGGGCCTCGAAGTGAGCGCGGACCTTGTTGAGGATGTCGGCGGGATCCTGATCGGGCACGAGCCGGAAGGAAAACTTGGCCATCGCCTCGGCGGGCAGGACGGTTTTCGAGCCCTCGCCCTGATAGCCACCGCCGATGCCGTTGACCTCGGCGGTCGGGCGGGCCCAGGTCTGCTCGGCGGGGGTGTAGCCCCGCTCGCCGAAGAGCGAGGGCGAGCCGGTGACCTCGAGGAAATCCCGCTCCGAGGTGCCGGGCACCTTGGCCCACATCTCGCGCTCCCAGGGTTCGAGCGGCTGGACGTCGTCGTAGAAGCCCTCGATCAGGACCTTGCCCGCGGCGTCGTGGAGGCTGGCGATGAGCCGCGCCACGGCGGTCGCGGGATTCATCACCGCTCCGCCGAAAAGCCCGGAATGCAGGTCGCGCGCCGGACCGCGGACGACGATCTCGCAGCAGGAGATCCCGCGCAGTCCGTAGCCGAGGGTCGGGGTGCCGGGGGCGACCATGCCGGTGTCCGAGACGGCGATCACGTCGCAGGCCAACATTTCGCGATGCCGCTCAAGGAAGGGGGCGAGATTCGGGCTGCCGATCTCCTCCTCGCCCTCGAAGAGGAAGGTGAGGTTGACGGGCAGGTCGCCCGCCGCCGCCATGGTTTTCCCCACGCCCAACAAGTGAGCGAACATCTGGCCTTTGTTATCGGTCGCCCCGCGTGCCCAGATCCGACCGTCGCGGATTTCCGGCTGGAAAGGATCGGAGGTCCAGAGGTGGAGCGGATCCACTGGCTGGACGTCGTAGTGGCCGTAGATGAGGACGTTGCGGCGGCCGGCCCGATGGACGTTGCGGGCGATCACCACCGGGTGTCCGGGCGTCTCGTGCAGCTCGGCGGAAAGGCCGAGTTCCGTGGCCTTGGCCACCAGCCACTGCGCGCAGGCCCGGACATCCCCGACGTGGCGGGAGTCCGTGGAGATGCTGGGGAAACGAAGGAAGGCGAACAACTGCTCCAGCTCGGGCGTCATGCTCCGCTTCTTGCCCGCCCGCCCCGGCAGCGACAAGGCGAAACCCCACGGCAATTTCGCCTGCTGGCACCTTTAGGCTTTGCCCCTATCCGGAAGCGGCCCTACTTTCGCAATCAAAACACCCTATCATCTTTTTTCGCCTCGTGAGCACAGCCCCCGCCGATCCGAAACGTCCGCGCATCCTCGTCGTCACCCCGGAGATCACCTATCTTCCGGAGGGGATGGGGAACCTGGCGCAGCGTCTTTCGGCGAAAGCCGGGGGCATGGCCGACGTCTCGGCCTCGCTGGTGAAGGCGCTCTACGACCAGGGGGCCGACGTCCACGTGGCGCTGCCGAACTACCGGCGGATGTTCCACCTCGATGTCGCCAGCGTGCACGACTACGAGTTCGGAAAAGTCAGCCGGGCCCTGCCGGAGCAGCGCATCCACCTCGCCGAGGACCGCGTTTTCTACCATCGCTCGCGGGTTTACAGCTCCACGGAGAACCACACGCTGGCCCTCGCCTTCCAGCGCGAGGTCATCAACCACATCCTTCCCCAGGTCCGGCCCGACCTGATCCACTGCAATGACTGGATGACCGGGCTGATCCCCGCCGTGGCGAAGCGCTTCGGCATCAAGTCCCTCTTCACCCTCCACAACATCCACACCGAGCGGACGACCATGGAGGCGATCGAGGACCGCGGGATCGACGCCGCCGAGTTCTGGCAGCACATCTTTTTCTCCCGCCCGCCCCAGAGCTACGAGGAAAGCCGTACCACCAACGTGGTCGACCTCCTGACCACCGGCATCTTCGCTTCCGATCACGTCAACACCGTCAGTCCCACCTTCCTCAGCGAGGTGGTGGACGGCCTCCACCAGCACATCCCGGGACACATCCGCCACGAACTGTGGTCGAAGTGCCAGGCCGGCTGCGCCACCGGCATCCTCAACGCGCCGGATCCGTCCTATAACCCGCTCAAGGACCAGTACATCGAGGACCACTACTCGGTGGAAACGGTCATGAACGGCAAGCGCGCCAACAAGCTCCGCCTCCAGCAGGAGCTCGGACTCGAGCTCAACCCCGACGCGCCGATGCTGTTCTGGCCCTCGCGTCTCGATCCGGTGCAAAAGGGCTGCCAGCTGGTCACCGACATCCTCCATTCGATCCTGCGCGACTACGAGGACATCGGCCTTCAGGTCGCGGTCGTCGCCAGCGGCACCTTCCAGCCGCATTTCCACCACATCGCGGATCTGCACGGCATCCGCCACCGTCTCGCGGTCACCGATTTCAACGAGCGCCAGTCCCGCATCGCCTTCGCCGGCTCGGATTTCATCCTTATGCCTTCGTCCTTCGAACCCTGCGGCCTGCCCCAGATGATCGCGCCGAAGTACGGCTCGCTGACCATCGCCCACGACACCGGCGGCCTGCACGACACCGTCGAGCCACTTCAGGCCGCCCACGACCGCGGCAACGGCTTTCTTTTCAATGTCTTCAATGCCGAGGGTCTGCGCTGGGCCATCGACCAGGCGATGCATTTCCACCGCCTGCCCTACGACGTCAAAGAGGCGCAGATCCAGCGGATCATGCGCGAGGCGAGGAACCGCTTCAACCACATGGCTACCGCCGCCGAATACATCCGCACCTACGAGCGGATGCTCGGTCGCCCGGTCTCCGGCCCGGTTTCCGCCCCAGCGGAAACGGTCAAGGCGCTCAAAGGCGTTCCTTCTCCTCCTTGATCACCGCCAGCGCATCAAAGAGGGCGAAGAGCATCACGAATAGGCACAGCCCCCCGCAGGCGACCCAATAAAGGGCAAAGCGGACGATCGAACCCGCCAGCCACTCATCGATCACGAACAGCCCGATGAGGAGCATCGCGATCATCACGGCGGCAAAAATCCCCAACGCGCGACGCCGCTTCCCGCGATCGGCGAGGATTCCCGCCGCCACCGCCTTGTCGATTTCCCACTGATTGGGCCCCTTGGACATGCTCGGAACCTGTGGCCATCTCCGGAGAGCGGCCAGCGGGAAATACTTCGCACAATATGACAATTCAGCCCTGTGATGGAGACGGGGCCCCAGGAATCCGATTGGTGGAGTAAGGGCCATCCGCTCCGCCATGCGTTCACCGTCTTTCCTTCTCGCTTTTCCGGCTCTGCTGCTTGGCTCGCTGGTGCTGACTCTCGTCACCCGCGAAAGCGCCCTTTCCCCGGAATCCGCCGCCGAGGTTTCGGTGGTCCGGGCACATCCGTGGCACGTCGGTGCCCTTACGCGGGAGGAGGCCGGATCGGAAATCGAACTGCCCTTCGAGCTCGACGGCATCCGGCATGCCCGGGTGATTTCCCGCGCCCAGCTTCCGGACGGCCGTCAGACCGCCAGCCTGCGCTTGGCCGGCGGCAGCGACCTTTTTCTCGTCGCCCGCGGTGACCGCTGGGAAGCCCGGGCTCTACCCCGGGGGAATGGCAATGGTTGGCGGCTGGAGGGTGATTCCACAGGCAGCTCGCTGACCCGACTGCCGAAGTCCGCGCTGATCTGCCACAGCGATTTCGAGGTCGCCGGCCTGCCGCCGATGCTCGGCTACGAGGACGAGAATCCGGCCCCGCGGACCAAGGCTGCTGCGGCGGCAGCCGCGCCCCTCTTCCACAGTCTGGAAGGAGCCACGGCGGTGATCTACCTCGACTTCGACGGGGAAACCGTTAGCGGCACCCAGTGGAATTCGTCCTTCACCGGCGGAGCTCCGATCGTCGCCGGCGGCGCTCCGTTCAGCTCCAGCCAGATCGAGGAACTCTGGCTGGGCGTCGCCGAGGACTTCTCGCCTTTCGACATCAACGTCACCACCGACCGCGCCGCCTACGACGCCGCGCCGCTCAATCGGCGCGTCATGGTGATCTTCACGCCCGACAACGAATGGTATGGCAGTGCCGGCGGCGTGGCATACGTCGATGTTTTCGGCAGCTCCTTGATGGATCCGCCGGCCTGGGTCTTCACCGACCAGCTTTCGAACTCCGTCTCCTTCGCCGCCGAGGCCGCATCGCACGAAGCCGGCCACACCCTTGGGCTCCGGCACGATGGCGATGCCGCCAGCGACTACCATCTGGGAAGCAGCCAATGGGCCCCCATCATGGGAGCCGCCTACAGCGCCGCCGTTTCCCAGTGGAGCAAGGGCGAATACGCCGGGGCCACCAACACCGAGGACGATCTCGCCATCATCTCCAGCTCGCGCAACGGCTTCGGCTACTATCCCGACGACCACTCGGAAACGTCCGCCGGCGCGACCGCGCTGGAGCTGGTCGGGCTCGATACGCTCGAGGGCTGGGGTTACATCGAGCGCGACTCGGACACCGACGTCTTCATGTTCCAGACCACGGGCGGGCCGGTGGAGATCAGCGCCGACAATGCCGAGCGCGATCCGAACCTCGACATCCGCCTCGCGCTGCTCGACCAGGCCGGGAATGAAATCGCCGTCAGTGATCCTTCGTCTTCGCTCGACGCCACCTTGGCCACCTCGCTGGCCTCCGGTTCCTACTTTCTGGCGGTCACCGGCGTCGGAAACAACACGTCGGGATATACAGGATACGGCAGCCTCGGCGAATACGAGCTACGCGTCACCGCCCCGCAAAGCACCAATCTCGCCGCGGAGATCGTTTCTCCCGCTGCGGCGGAAATCAGCCTGCCCTACGGGACCGGCCTGCGTCTCAAAGGTCTCGCCAGTGGCGGCAGCGCCTCGTGGCTGGTTGTCCAGACTCCTTCCGGTGCCACCGTGACCCTGTCCGATCCCAATGCGTCGGCCACCGACGCGACCTTCTCCCACGCCGGCCTCTATCAAGTCCGCTTTTCAAGCACACTGGACAGCCAACAGGAGAGCGATCTGATCACGATCGCCGTGGACGACGGGGCACCCACCTATACGACGCGCGCACCCGCCGTGGTCCTCGGAGCGGACAGGGATGTGTATGGGAACCGCATTCAGCTCGACCCCCTCGTCACGGATGACTCTCCCTCCGGGGCGCTCACGTTTTCATGGACCGTGCTGTCGGGTCCCGCCCAGCTCACCTCGCCGAATGCTCCCACGTCCGAGCTGCTTTTCAACGCCGCCTACAGCGAGGTGCGGCTGAGGCTTGAGGTCAGCGACGGCTCGCAGATCGGCTTCGCCGAGGTCAGCCTCACCGCTCATTTCAAAAACGCCACCTTCGCTGTCGACGGAGCCTACGCCCGGGTGCTGGTCCCCTCCTCCGCCCCTCCGGCCGGATGGGACACACCGCTTTTCAATGATTCCGCCTGGGCCGCCGGAAACCTCGGAGCGGGCTACGACACCACCCCGGGAGGAAATCCCAAGAACCCCTCGCGACGCATCCTGCTGCCGGAGATCAACCTCGACCTTGCCAGCGCGATGGATGGTTCCCGCACCACCTGCTACGTCCGCATTCCCTTCCATCTCGTGGTCGCTCCTGAAGATGTGCTCTCGCTCCAGCTCCGGATGAAGTACGACGACGGCTTCGTGGCATCCATCAACGGCATCGAAGTCGCCCGCGACAATGCCGGCAGCGGCACCCCCGCCTGGAACGCCACCGCGCCGGCGGACCGGCCGGACGAGGAAGCCCTCTCGTCGCGCACCTTCACCCTCGACCTCCCGCCCGGGACCCTCTCCGCCGGCTCGAACGTTCTTGCGATTCACGCGCTGAACTCGTCCACCGGCAGTGCCGACCGCCGTTTCCTCGTCTCTGCGGAAATGGACGGCGTGATCGCCGATCCCGATCCGGGCCTTCCCCCTCTCACTCCCTTCGTGGATCTCGTCTCGGGCATTGCCGACCCGGAGCTTCGGGGCATCGATGACGACCCCGACGGTGACGGCCTCACCAACCTTTACGAGCACGCCACCGGCACCTCGCCCACCTCCGCCGATCCCGGCGGCCAGGTCATGCGTGCCTCCGGTCAAACCGCCTCCGTCGTCCTGCCCGAACCTCCGCCGGACGACGTTCTCTATTTCCTCGAGTATTCCGCCACTCTCGGCGGAACCTGGGACGTGCTCGCCGGGAAATCCGGCACCGGTGCGTGGACCGGCATCACGCCGATCACCTCCGTGCCCGACGAAGAGGGCCACGCACGGCACAGTTTCCCCACCGGCAGCGGAACCGCCGGCTTCTACCGCCTGCGGATGGAGCTGGCGCCCTGATCTCCACCAGAGAACTCCGGTGGATTGACAGATCGTTCTGTCATGCGGGAAATGACAGCCGTTCCAACCCCGTAACCGCTCCATGTTCCGCACCGCCCTTCTCGCACTTTCCTTCTCCGCCGTCCTCGCCGCCCGCGAGGCACCCTCCCTCCCGGCCGATCCTCATTTCGCCCCCTACTCGCTGGACCCGGCACCGGTCGCGGCAGAGCTGGTGTTGAAAAAGGGCGACCGTCTTGCGATCTGCGGCGACTCCATCACCGAGCAGAAGCGTTACTCGCTCATCATGGAGGCCTACCTCACCGCCTGCGTGCCGGAGCTGGAAGTGACCTGCCGCCAGTATGGCTGGGGTGGCGAAACCGCGGAGGGTTTCCTCAAACGGATGGAGAACGACGTCCTCCGCTTCGAGCCGGACGTCGCCACCACCTGCTACGGCATGAACGACTTCCGCTACGTGCCCTTCGAGCAAACCATCGCCGACGCCTACGTGCGCAATCAGACCGAGGTCGTCCGCAAGTTCAAGCAGGCCGGCTGCGAGGTCGTTCTCGGTTCGCCGGGCATCATCGATGGCGTCCCCCACTGGCAGAACCACCCCGGCTCCACCCCGCTCAGCCTGAATCAGTCCCTTTCCGAATTCCGCAACCTCGACGTGGCCCTCGCCGCCCGCGAGGAAACCGGCTTCGCCGATGTTTTCCAGCCCATGCTCATCGCCGATTGGCAGGCGAAAAAGGCGCACGGCCCCGACTTCAAGGTCGCCGGCAAGGACGGCGTCCACCCCGGCTGGGCCGGCCACCTCACCATGGCTTACGCCTTTCTCAAGGGTCTCGGTTTCGACGGCGACCTCGGCGGCATCACCCTCCACGGTGATCGCGCCCAAGGCAGCGGCGGCCACCAGGTGAAAGAGTCGGACGGCGGGACGGTCACCATCGTCAGCACCCGTTTCCCCTTCTCTGCCGGCCCCGGCGATCTCGCCAATGACGACAGCCTCCGCGCCGGTCTCGCGCTCGTGCCCTTCGACGCCGAGCTCAACCGCTTCACTCTGCGGCTCGAGCAACCGTCCGCCGCCCGTTATGCCGTGACCTGGGGTAAGGAAACCCGCGAATACGACGCCGCCGAGCTTGAGCAAGGCATCAACCTCGCAGCCGATTTCGTCGAGCACCCGCTGCTCGAACCCTTCCGCAAGGTGTGGGCCGCCGCCGAGCGGAAGCAGAACTACGAGACCCGCCAGATCAAGGATCTCTTCCACGGCCCCGAGGCCGCGATCGAGATGGAAACCATCGCCGATCTCACGGAAAAAGTTCACTCGAAACTCGTCGCGCAACTCGCCGAGTCCATGCAACCCGTCGAGCACCAGATCACCGTCAAGGCCCTCCCTTGACCCGCGACAGCAGCTCCTCCGCCCGTCCCTCGGACTTCGAGATCACGCTGAACGCGCCATTCGTTTCCAGAATCACGGAGCCGGCCCGGTCGAGACCTCCCAACCCACTCGACCGCACGGCCTGGAGGATTTCGTCGCGACTCACCCGCTCACGTTTCATCGTTTTCTCCACGAAGCTGCCGTCGTGAAAGAGCAGCGCCGGCTCGGCACGCGCCAGCTTCCGCACTGCGGCGGAGCGGACGGAGAGCCAGGTGATCAGGAACTGCAACGCGAGCAACAGGACCAGCGCGGTCACCCCCTCGGCGAGCGAGGTTTGTTTCGAGAGCATCGTGGTGGCCATGATCGAGCCCAGCGAGATCGTCACCACCAGATCGAAGGCGTTCATCTGTCCCAAACTCCGTTTGCCGGAAATCCGGAGGGAAAGGAGCAGGACGAGATAGATCGGCAGTCCGATCGCGATGGTCCGCAGGATCGCGCTCCCACTTGAGAAAAACGTGTCGTCTGGCATGAGGGCTTTTCTTCATGGCAGCGCGGATGCCAGCTCGTCGCGGCCCCCGAAAAGGGACCGACGCGGATGCCGTCATCCCACGGATCGTGCAACCTGCGCTTCCCGCGGCGCGGGCTGCGCCCTGACCGGTCCTCCGGCATCCCGCTTTTCCCTTGGCGCTGCGGGCACGCCTGCTGCGAAGCCGCGGGCACATCCGATGCCCGAAAACCAGTCTTCCGAAGCCACTTCCTTTTCGCAGCTCGCACGGCAAGATTTGCTTCGGGGCGGGCACTAGCGCGTGGAACGAAAAAGGGTGCCGACGAGCAAGCCGTCGACACCCTCTGATGCGTAGGAAAACCTCGGCCGGTCAGCGCGCCACCTGCGCGAGCATGTCCTGCAGCGCCTTGGCCGAAGCCTTGAGCGCCTGCTCTTCTTTCGGCCAGAGCTTCAATTGCAGATGCTTTTCCGCGCCGCCGCGGCCAACGATGGTCGGGACGCTGAGACAGACGTGACGCAGGCCGTAGCAGCCGTTCTGCAGCGAGGAAACGGGGAGCAACTGCTTGCGGTCGAGCACGATGGCATGGACGGTCTCGGCGATGGTCGCGCCGACGGCCCAGCCAGCACCTCCCTTGCGGCTGATGACTTCCGCTCCGCTCTTCTTGGTGCGCTCGAAGACCTGGCGCTGGAAATTCGCATCGCAGCCGGGCACCTCGGTCAGCGGCAGGCCACCGACGGTGGCCGACGACCACACGGGCAACATGCTATCGCCGTGTTCCCCGAGGATCAACGCCCGGACCTGCGTCGGCGCGAGTTGCAATGCCTCGGCGATGAGTGAGCGGAAGCGCGACGTGTCGAGCATGGTGCCCAGCCCGATGACCTGGTTCGACGGCAGATCGAGGAAGCTGGCGGCAAGGTGCGTGAGGATATCGACCGGGTTCGAGACGACGAAAACGATCGCGTCCTTCTTCATGCCCGCGGACTTGATGTCGGCGATGATCTGCGAAAACAGCCCGACGTTGCGCTGGATCAGATCGAGGCGGCTCTCGTCGGGCTTGCGCCGCAGCCCCGCGGTGATCACGAAGATATCCGAATCCTTCGCGCGCTCGTAGTCGCCCGAGTAGATCCGTTGGTCGGCCAGCGCCGCCGCACCGTGCATCAGATCGAGCGCTTCGCCGTCGGCGAGGTCCTTGTTGGCATCGAGAATCTGGATTTCGGAAACGATGCCGGCGCACTGGAGACAGAACGCGGCGTTCGATCCGACGCGGCCTCCGCCGCCGATGATGGTCACTTTCATGAAAAAAACTAGCTGTTGAGTTGTTTGAGGATCTCCTGCGTCACGGCCGAAACCATGGCCTCGGCATCGGGATTCGGAGCCGTGGATGAAGCGGGCGCGGCGGTCGGCACCTGGCAGACGACGCCCGGACGGAATTCCGAGTTGTCGCAGAGTTCGCATTCCTTCCAGCCCGCGCGTTTGTCTTCCATGCCGAGCTGGCCGCGGAGGTCGATGAGTTCCTTGGCCTGACTGCCGGTGATGGTAAGCAGGTCGCGGCCCTTGAGCTGGGTGGCGAGCAGCACCGTCTGGCAATAGGCGTCGGTGTTCTCCATTTTCCAATACGCATCCTCGATGTCCTTGCCCCAGCAAATCACGCCGTGGTTGAGCATCAGGACGGACATGTGGTTGACGGCTTCCTCACCGATGATGTCGGCATTCGCCGGAGTGCCGGGCGTGCGGTATTCAGCCATGCCGATTTCCCCGAGGAAGACCTCCGCTTCGGGAATCATGCAGGTCGGTGGGCGGACGCCGGCCACGGCGAATGCCCCGGCGTGCGGCGGGTGGGCGTGGCAGCAGGCCTTGGCCTTCGGCTGGCGCTTCATGATGCCGAGGTGGGTCAGACACTCGCTGGTGCGCTTGAATTTCCCGGCGAGCTGGTTGCCGTCCATGTCGATCAACGCCATCTGCTCGGGCTTCATGAAACCCTTCGAAACGAGCGTGGGCGTGCAGAGCACGAGGTTGTCGCCGACGCGGACGGTGAGGTTGCCGCCGTTGCCATCGGTATAGCCACGTTGCCACATCCGCTGGCCCATCTCGCACATCCGGACCTTGATCGCCTCGATCTCCGGGGAACGGAAGAACGCCTGGATCTCCGCCGGTGTCTTCGGGTCCTGTCCGGGCGCCCAGCGGAACTCGTAATCAGGTACGACGGGTGCCGTATTTTCCACCGGGCTGGCGGCCGATCGGCCCGCCGGTTTCTTCGCCCCGCGCAACGCGTCCCGGGCCGAGGGGGTGAGGACCGCGCCGGCGGGGATCGCCTCGGCTCCCTTGCCCTGCCGCAGCAGCGTTTCCACGTCCTTGCCTGTGAATACCTTCTTCATGAGTGTTCGTTTCAGCCCGCGTGCGGGCGGTGATGGATTTGATCGAAAATCGCCACGGTGATCGCATCGACCGGGGTCGGCCGGTCGAATGGAGCGGTGGCTTCCGCGCCCTCGACGAAGCCGACGATGTCGTGAAGTCCCGCTCCGAGCTGGTCGTAGACGATGAGCGAGGGGAGCTTCGAGAGCGGCGGCGGGGTGTCGCAGGCGGTGTTGAGATGCGTGGCATCCACCGGGCTGATCACGAGCCAGCGCGCGCCTTTGAACCCGGCGTCCTGGCGGTTCATGGTGGCCTTGCCGATGACTTGTCCGATGCGCATATCAGTCGTCGAGGACGCCTTGGATGAAATTGCGGATCGGCGAGTGTTCGTCATGGACGATGCCGCGGGCGGCGATGCCATCGGTGCTGACGAAAACGCGCTGATGCAGTCCTGCGTTGAAATGATCGATCGCCACGAAGGGCGGCTCGGAGGTCGCGGTGCCATCGGCCTCCTCACGCTGACACAGCTTCAGGGAAGAACCCTTGAGGCTGGGATGGGCGCATGTGGCCACGGCATTTCCCACGATCCGGCAGAGCAGCATGGCGATCAGATGATGCGGAGGTTTTCCACCATCACGCAGCGCCGGATGCGGGTGAAGGTCTTCGGGGTGGTGATGCCCTCGCCGGTGGTGGTGGCGATCGAATAGCTCAGGTAGCCCTCGCCGCCGAGGCCGAGGCCGGTGACGCATGCGCCGTTCTTGACGAAGATGGTGGTGTCCATCTCGCGCGCCATATGGGTCATGTGATCGACGTTGGTCGAGTGGATGATCGCCGAGTGGCGGTAGTTGTGCTCGGCGCGCTTCGCTTCGCGGACGGCGGTCTCGAAGTCCGGCACTGAAACGATCGGCAGCATGGGCATCATCTGCTCCTTCTGCACGTAGGGGTGATCCGCATCGGTTTCGGCGAAGAGCAGCTCGCACTTGTCGGCGACGCTCGCGCCGGCCTTTTGAGCCAGGACGGTCGCATCGGCACCGATGAGTTCGCGGTTGAGCACCGCTTGGGCACAGCCGCCACCTTTGCCTTCCTTGATCGTGAAAGCCTCGGCCGTGAGGCGGTCGAGCTGGGCCTTGTTGAGGCGGGCGGCTCCTGCCTTTTCCAGCTCCTCCATGAAGCGGCTGAACACGGAGCCGACGACGAACACGACCTTCTCGCCGATGCACAGCAGGTTGTTGTCGAAAGCCGCGCCTTCGATCACCGCGCGGGCGGCCTTGGCGAGATTGGCGGTTTCATCGACGACAACCACCGGGTTGCCGGGGCCGGCACAGATCGAGCGCTTGCCGGACTTCATCGCCGCTTGCACGACGGCCGGACCACCGGTGATGGCCATGATCGCGATCTGCTCGTTCTTGCAAATCAGGTCGAAGGACTCGAGCGATGGCTCCTCGATCGTGCAGATGAGGTTTTCGATGCCCAGTTCGCGCTTGATGGCGCGGTTGTATTCGCGGACGGCCAGGGCGGCGCTCTTCGCACCACCGGGGTGCGGGTTGAAAACGACCGAATTGCCGGCGGCGACCATGTTGATGACGTTGCCGGTCAGCGTGGGCACCGAGTGGGTCACGGGCAGGATCGCGCCGACGACGCCGAAGGGGGCGTATTCCTCGAGCATGATGCCGGAGTCGCCGCTCATCGCGTCCGGCCGCAGCCACTCGACGCCGGGCACGCGGTCCATGATGTCGAGCTTGGCGATCTTGTGGTCGAGCCGGCCGATCTTCGTCTCGGCGAGTTCGAAACGGCCCCACTCCTCCTTGTTGGCGGCGCAGACGCCCTTGACGATATCGATCGCGCGGCGGCGGCCTTCGACTCCGAGCTTGCGGAGTTTCAGGAAGGCATCGTTGGCGGCTTCGGCGGCGAGATCGACACAGCCGAACACGCCCTCTTTTCCCGAGCCGCTGCCATTGCAGGCGCAGCCGCAGGATTTCCCGTCGGCGGGCTTGGCGGCAACGCGGGCGGGCGATGGAGCAGGTGCGGGCGCGGGAGCCTTGCCGAGATCGGCAAGCACCCTTTCCACCACGCCGCGCAGGGCGTCTTGATCGAGAGTTTTCATGCTATCAGGAACGATCTAACCGTAGATGACTTCGCTTAGCTGGATTTGCCGTGGATGCGTTTGCCGAGGACGTCGACGCTGTCGACGATGGCGACCACGGCCGCATCGACGGGGAGCGTTTTCATGCCCTCGGCCTGCCTTGCGGAGCTGCCCTGGCAGAACATGACCAGATCGCCCTCGCCGGCACCGACCGTATCGACGGACACGATCGTATTGCTGCCGGGCCTGAAACGCGCGGGGTCGCTCTCGTCCACCAGCATCGGGCGCAACAGGAGGAGCTTGCGCCCCTTCATGCTGTCGTCCTTCCGGGTGGCCACGACCTGGCCGATGACTTCCGCCAGAAACATTTTCCGAGCGGGTTATTTCTTCGCGGCGGGCTTCTTGGGACCCGAAACGATGCCATCGGTGGCGTCGTCGGGACGGGCGATGACGTGCGCGCTGACCACGTCGCCCAGCTGGGCGGCGGCGTCGGCGGCGGCATCGATGCCGGCCTTCACCGCTGCGACGTCGCCGACGATGACGGCGTTGCAAAGGGCGGAGCCGACGTTTTTCATCGGCCCGGCGAGGCGGACGTTGGCGGACTTGAGAGCCGCGTCGATGCCGGTCACGAGGCAGCAAAGGCCGCGCGTTTCAATGAGTCCGAGTGCTTCTTTAGCCATGGTGGTATTCGGTTGGAGGTTCGTTGAGAGTTGGATTCAGGAAAGTTTGCGGAAGACTTCGCGGGCGAGGACAAGTTCCTCGTTGGCGGGGATGACGAAGACTTTGACGCGGGAATCGGCGGCGCTGATCTCGGCTTCGGTGGCGCGGCAGGCGGCGTTCTTTTCCGGATCGAGTTTGAGCCCGAAGCCTTCGAGTCCCCGGCAGACCGCCTCGCGGAGAGGTGGGCCGTTTTCGCCGATGCCGGCGGTGAAGGTCAGGGCATCGAGCCCGCCGAGATCGAAGAGAAAGGAGGATGCCCAGCGACGGATTTCGTGGACGAGGACATCGAGTGCGAGCTGGGCGTCGGCATTGCCGGCATGCGCGGCTTCGTTGACATCGCGGATGTCATTGCTGACGCCGGAGATTCCGAGCAGGCCGGACTCCTGGGTGAGCTGGCGCTCGATTTCCTCAAGGTCGAGACCGAGGGTTTTCTGGGCATAGGGAATCGCGCCGGAGTCGAGGTCGCCCACGCGGTTGTTCTGCGGGAGGCCGCTCTGGGGCGAGAACCCCATGCTGGTGCCGATGGCGACGCCATCGCGGATGCCCGTGACCGAGCTGCTACCACCGAGGTGGCAGGAGATGACGCGCAGCGGATTCTCCACCGGCCGCGGGCCGTCCTGATAGAGCGAGCGGACGGATTCGGCGACGTCCCCGCGGCCGAGCAGCTCGGCGGAGCGCTCGGCGACGAATTTGTGGCTGGCACCGTGGAAGCCGTAGCGGCGGATGCCGGCTTCGTGCCAGGCCTTGGGCACCGCATAGCGCGAGGCAGCCTCGGGCACCCACTGGTAGAAGGCGGTTTCGAAGAGTGCAATCAGCCGCGCCTTCGGCAGCAGTCGCGAGAACTGACGGATACCCGCCGCGTAGGGCGGGTTGTGCGCGGGTGCCACGGCGGCGAAGCCATCAAGTGCGTCGAGCACCCGCTGGTCCGCCTCCACGCAGCCGCTCAGGTTCCGGCCGAGCACGGTTTTGAAACCGACGGCATCGATGTCCTCGCGGGACCCGATCACACCGCCGGACTCCAGCTCGGACAGCGCGGCCTCGATCGTTTCGCCATGATCAGTGACCCGCTCGAATCCGCCCTGCGCCAACACGCGACCGTCCCCCGCCTCCATTTCGAAGAGGCGGTATTTGAACGAGGTCGAGCCGAGGTTGGCGATCAGGACGAGCATGAGCCGGGAAACCGATCGAGGTCAGGCGAAGGGAACGAAGCCTTCGAGGTCGTCGTGCGGACGCGGAAGGACCTGCACGGAGGTCACCTCGCCGACTTGCGCGGCGGCTTCGGCGGCGGCATCGATGCCGGCCTTCACCGCGGCGACGTCGCCGGCGAAGAAGCCGGTGACCATGCCGGAGCCGATCTTGGTCCAGCCGACCATGGTGATGTCGGCGGACTTCAGCGCGGCGTCGGCGCCTTCGATGAGGGACACGAGGCCCTTCGTTTCGAGAATTCCAAGTGCTTGTTTGGCCATGATGATGGGGTGGTTGGAAAGTTGCGGGATCAGGAGAGACCGAACTGCTTCAGCAGGTCCGTGTGCGGGCGGGCGATGACGTGGGCGGAGACCAGTTCGCCGACGCGGCCGGCAGCTTCGGCTCCGGCATCGACGGCGGCCTTCACGCCTCCGACGTCCCCTTGCACGAGGATGGTCAGGAAGCCGCCACCGATCTGGACTTGCTTCACGACGGTCACGTTGGCGGCTTTGGCCATCGCATCGGCGGCCTCCACGTTGCCCACGTAGCCCTTCGTCTCAATCATTCCGAGTGCTTGGCTCATGTTGTTTGGTTCGTTGGTTGGATGGTTCGGGATTACTTGGTGAGTTCGCAGAAAGTGTGCGGGCCGAGCGCGCAGGCGTTGCCCTCGTCGGTGTCGATGTGGACCTCGAGTTTGAAGCCGGGATCCACGCGGACCAGCAGGTTGTCGAAGGTCACCGGGCAATCGCCGTGGACCTTGAGCTTCATCATGTCCTTGTGCTCCACGCCGTAGTGCGCGGCATCGTCCGGATGCATGTGGACGTGCGGCATCGCGCGGATCACGCCCTGCGGCATTTCGAAAAACCCGGCCGGCCCCATCAGCATGCAGCCGGGAGTGCCCTCGATATCGCCGGACATCTTGATCGGAATGTCGAAGCCGAGCGCGATCGCGTCGGTGAACGCCAGCTCGACCTGATCGAAGTCGCGGCACGGGCCGAGGATGCGGAGGTTGGAAATGACCCGGCTGCGCGGGCCGACCAGCGTCACCGTTTCCTTCGCCGCATACTGGCCGTCCTGATAGAGCCACTTCATCGGCGTCAGCTCGTGACCGGGGCCGAAAAGCGCTTCCACCGCGGCCGGGGAAAGGTGGCAGTGGCGGGCGCTGACATTGACGACCAAAGCGTTCGGCGCGGACGCGCTCGGTGGCAGCGGAAGGCCCATCGCCCGGTAAACCTGCTCCCGAACCTTGTGCTCGACGACGGCCTTGGGGATGTTGGAATAAGTCGCCATTTCGTGAAAACAAGGCGGGATTTACTTGGCATTCACGGTAATGTCAAATAAATCCCAAGCAAGTTCCGGTAATTCCCAAGTTTTCCCAACCCACGTCATGCTCCCGCCCGATCGCCACCAACACATCCTCGAACGGCTCGCCGCCGAGGGCTCGGTCCGTACCATCGGCTTGGCGACGGAGCTGGGGGTGACGGACGAAACGATCCGCAAGGACCTTGAGGTTCTCGAGCGGCGCGGCGAGCTGATGCGCGTCCACGGCGGCGCCACTCGGCCGGAAAAACCCCGCCTCGACCTCTCGCTCACCGAGCGCCAATCGGTCCGGCTGGACGCCAAACGTGCGATCGCCCGCGCCGCCGCCGCCCGCATTCAACCGAACGAGACCGTTTTCATCGACGCTTCCTCGACCGCGCTGACCTTGACCGAGTTTCTGCCCGACTTCCCCCTCACAGTCCTGACCAACGCCCACAACGTCGTCACCGCCCTGGGCGGCCGGTCGAACATCGAGGTCTTCAGCACGGGCGGCCTCTACGAACAACGCTCCAGCTCCTACGTCGGTCTCTCCGCCGAAGCGGCTCTGCGGCGCTACCACATCCACCGCATGTTCTTTTCCGGCAGCGCCGTGGAACTCGAACGCGGCGTTTCGGAAACCAACCCGCGCCAAGCCGCCTTCAAGGAGCGCGTCATCCCCTGCGCTTCGGAGATCTGCCTGCTCGCCGATTCCAGCAAGCTCGGCCACAAGGCATCCTTTTTCTTCGCACCCATCGACCAGCTCACCACCTTCGTCACCGATCCGGACGCCGACGCGTCCTTCCTCCGTACGGTCGAGCAGGCGGGGGTGAATGTCATCGTCGCCGACTAATCGAAAACCCATGCCCACCTTTCTCTCCATCGACCTCGGAGCCGGCTCCGGCCGTGTGATCGCCGGCACGCTCGCCGCGGAGAAGCTGACCCTTGAGGAAATCCATCGCTTCGACAACCCGGGGACCGATCTCCCCGGAGGCTCGTTCTGGAACATCCTCGGCCTGTTCCGCGAAATCCAAGAAGGCCTGCGCCTCGCCGCCGCGGCCTTCGGCGACGATATCGTCGCTCTCGGCATCGACACCTGGGGCTGCGATCACGCGCTGCTCGACGCGCAGGGGCGTCTTCTCGGTCTGCCGCATCAATACCGCGATCCGCGCCACGAGGGCATGCCCGAGCTGATGCACGGTCTGATGCCCGAGGAGGAAATTTTTCGCCACACCGGCGTCACCACGAATTTCTACAATTCCTCAGTCCATCTCCTCGCCGAGAAGCAGCACGACTCCCCCGCCCTCGCCCACGCCGCCACACTCCTTTTCACGCCCGATCTCCTCGCTTACTGGCTTTGCGGGAAAAAAAGCGTGGAGCGCACAATTGCATCGACTTCCCAGCTTCTCAATCCCGCCACCGGCGAGTGGGCGTGGGAGGTCATCGACGCCCTCGGTTTGCCGCGGCGGATCTTCGGCGACATCGTCTCCCCCGGAACCGTGCTCGCTCCGCTGCGCGATGAAGTCCGGCGCGTGACCGGGCTCGGCCCCGTCCCGGTGATCGCCTCGGCGTCGCACGATACCGCCTCCGCCGTCGCCGGGATTCCCATGGAGGGTGAAAGCCCCCTATGGCTCTCCTCCGGCACATGGTCGATCATCGGCATTGAGGCCCGCGAACCGATCCGCAGCACCGAGGCTTTCACCGCCCGCTGCTGCAACGAACTCGGAGTCGATGGCACCGTCCGGTTCCTGAAAAACATCTCCGGCCTTTGGATCATTCAGGAGTGCAAGCGTCAATGGGCGCTGGATGGCGAGGACCTCAGCTACGCCGAAATGGCGGAGCTGGCCGCCACCGCCACCGCACACACCGCGTTCATCGATCCCGACGACCCGGCTTTTGCCGTGCCGGGTGAGATGCCGGCGAAGATCCGCGATTTCTGTCAGCGCACCGGTCAGCCCGCCCCCGAAAACAAAGGTGCCATTCTCCGCGTAGCCACCGAGTCGCTGGCGCTGAAATACCGCGTCGTGCTCGACTCCTTCCGCCAGCTCTCCGGGCGCGATTTCCCCCGCCTACACGTCGGCGGCGGAGGCATCCAGAACGAGTTCCTCGCCCAAGCCACCGCGGACGCCTGCGGACTGGAAGTCGTCGCCGGCCCCGTCGAGGCGACTTCCTGCGGCAACCTCATCGTCCAGATGGTCGCCACCGCGCACCTGCCCGATCTCGCCGCCGGTCGGCGGCTGATCCGCTCCTCGTTTGATTTCCGGACGTATCAGCCCCGCCAGACCGAGAAGTGGACCGACAAACTCGCCCACTTCGAAAGTCTGCAGGGCGCTTGAGCCTGCGGCTTGACCACCGCCGGCAGCCCCCGGAGGTCAGACCTTCATCACCTCGGCTTCCTTCGCCGCGACGAGTTCCTCGATCTTCTTCACGTGGGCGTCGGTGAGCTTCTGCACCTCCGTCTCGTGATCCTTCTGGCCGTCTTCGGTGAGCACGTTGTCGGCTTTCATCTTCTTCGCGGCGTCCATGCCTTCCTTGCGGATGGCGCGGATGCGCACCTTGGCCTCCTCACCGAGCTGCTTGACCAGCTTCACCATCTCGCGCCGCCGTTCTTCGGAAAGCTCCGGGATCGGCACCCGGATCGAACGCTCGGCGGCGGCGGGGTTCAGGCCCAGCTTCGATTCGCGGATCGCGCGCTCGATTTCCGGTGTGGTCGCCGGGTCGAAGGGCGAGACGTTGAGCATGCGCGGCTCCGGCGAACTGATCACCGCCAGCTGCTTGAGCTTCATCTGGCTGCCGTAGCTGTGAACGTAAACGTCGAGATTTTCGATCAGCGCGGGCGATGCCTTGCCAGTGCGCACCGTCACGAATTCGTGCGAAAGGTGCTCGATGGTTTTGTCCATCGCGTCTTCCGTTTCGAGCAAAGATTCCTCCGGGTCCATGGCGGGAAGATGGGTAGGGTCTCGGGAACGGTCAACCCGCATCCACGACGGTGCCGACATCGTCGCCCAGCAGCGCCTTGACCACGTTGCCCTCCGGCGCGAGGTCGAAGATGACGATCGGAATGTGGTTGTCCATGCACAGACTGAAGGCGGTGGAGTCCATCACCTTCAGCTGCTTGCCCAGGCACTCCTTGTAGGTCACGCGGTCGTAGCGCTTGGCTTCCGGATTCTTCTTCGGGTCGCAGTCGTAGACGCCATCGACCATGGTCGCCTTCAGCACCACGTCGGCTCCCATTTCGCTGGCGCGCAGCGCCGCGGTCGTATCGGTGGAAAAGAACGGACTCCCAGTGCCTGCGGCGAAAATCACCACCCGGCCGTCGCTCAAATGCCGGTCGGCCTTCCGGCGGATGAACGTTTCGGCGACGTTCTTCATCTCGATCGCCGATTGCACCACGCAGGAAACCCCTTTGTCCTCCAGCGCACCTTGCAGCGCGAGGGCGTTCATCACGGTGGCCAGCATGCCCACGTAGTCGGCGGTCGCTCGATCCATCCCGCGGGCGCTGGCGGCGGCTCCGCGCCAGAAGTTCCCCCCCCCGACCACGATCCCCAGCTCGACCTTGTCGGTCGCCATCGCCTCTTTCACCTCACATGCCATGCGATCCAGGATCTCCGGCGAAATGTTGTCGGTGCTGCCCCGCTCGCGGAGGGCCTCACCACTCAGTTTCAAGATGACACGACGGCGGGATTCGGAAGATCTGGAACTCATGTGGCGCTGCGGCTGATCCAATCAGCGGGCCCGGGGGGAAGGAAAGGCAAAATCCGGCGGAACGCCCGCCTTGCCCGGGCCAGTAACCCGAATGTCCGCTTGGTGAGCCGGGGTCTCCGATTCCAGCATCCGGCTGATCGGTTTCGCCCCGCGCCCGCCGCCCGCGAGCCCGTCCATTCCACGCCATGAAAGCCCTGCTTCTCCCTCTCTGCCTCATTTCAGTCCTCCACGCCGCGACCCGCATCTCCATCACCGATCACGGCGCGACGACGGAATCCCTCTGCACCAACAAAATCCAGGCCGCCATCGACGCCTGCCACCAACAAGGCGGCGGCACAGTGGTCGTGCCTCCAGGCGTCTTCCTCACCGGTTCGATCTTTCTGAAGCAGGACGTGGCCCTCCATTTGGAGAAAGGAGCCGTCCTCAAAGGCTCGAATAACATCGAGGACTACCCGAAACGCCCGACCCGCATCGAAGGCCACACCGAGCCGTGGCGCATGGCTCTGCTCAACGCCGCCAACCTCACCGCCCTGCGCATCACCGGCGAAGGCACGCTGGATGGCGACGGCGAGGTGTTCTGGAAAGCCTTCTGGAAGCGCCGCGAGGAAAACCCGAAATGCACCAACCTCGAGGTCGAGCGCCCGCGGCTGGTGTTCATCGACACCTGCCGGGAGGTCCGCATCGAGGGCATCCGGCTGCGCAACTCCGGTTTCTGGAACCTCCACCTCTACCGCTGCCAGGATGTCGTGATCGACGGCCTCGATATCCAAGCACCCGGAAAGGACGATCCGGTCCGGGCACCGAGCAGCGACGGCATCGACATCGACAGCTGCCAGCGCGTCACTGTCAGAAACACCCGCTTCGCCGTCGATGACGACTGCATCGCCATCAAAGGCTCCAAGGGTCCGCTCGCCGATCAGGACAAGGACAGCCCGCCGGTGGAAAACATCCACGTCGAGGACTGTGAGTTCGTCCGCGGCCACGGCGTCGTCACCCTCGGCAGCGAGGCCACCCGCGTCCGCAACGTCTTCGTCCACCGCTGCAAGGTCGGTCCCGGCAACAACCTGGTCCGCCTCAAGCTCCGCCCTGACACGCCGCAGCTCTACGAAAACCTGGTTTACGAGGACATCGAACTCAGCGGCGACAGCGGGGCGATCTTCGCCGTCAAACCCTGGACCCAGTTCTTCGATCTCAAGGGCCACGAGCCCCCTGCCTCGATCGTCAGCAACCTCGTCCTGCGCAACATCCGCGGCAGCTACGGCGGTCTTGGAATCTTGGTCGGAAACGAAGGCGACACGATTCGCAATCTCGTGCTTGAGGACATCGGACTTTCCCTCCAGGACCTCGATTTCCGCACCGATGGAGTTCGCAGCGCCTCGGCGGAAAATGTCATTCTCAACAACCGCAAGTGGCATTTCCCCGGCACGCCCAAGCCCGGATCATCGTCCAAATGAGCCATGAAATTGCTGTTGCTTCCCCTCCTCGCCACCCTGCTCCAGGCCGCCCGCCCGGATGCGGTCGTCGCGCCCGACGGCTCGGGGGATTTCACCTCGATCCAGGAAGCCGTCATGGCCGCCCCCTACCGGCCCGGCGCGCCCCCGTGGGTCATCGAAGTGAAACCCGGCACCTACGACGAGCGCGTCTATGTCCAGCGGGAGCGCGGATACGTGAAGCTCGTCGGCGAGGACCCCGCCACCACGATCCTCACCGGCGACCTGCACGCCAACCTCCCGGGCGCCGACGGAAAACCCATCGGCACTTTCGCCACCGCCACGCTGCAGATCGATGGCGATGGCTTTGAAATCGAGAACCTCACCATCCGCAACACCGCCGGCAACGTGGGCCAGGCCCTCGCCCTGCGGGCCGATGGCGACAAGCTCGTCTTCCGCAACTGCCGCTTCCTCGGCTGGCAGGACACCGTGCTCGTCAACCGCGGCCGACATTACTTCGAAGACTGCCGCATCGAGGGCCATGTGGATTTCATCTTCGGTGCCGCCACGGCATGGTTTGAAAACTGCACCATCCACTGCCTCGCTCCGGGCTTCATCACCGCCGCCTCGACCCCGGCGGAGCAGCCCTACGGCCTCATTTTCCACCGCTGTAAAATCACCGCCGAGCCGGGCGTGCAAACCTACCTCGGCCGGCCGTGGCGCGAGCATGCCATGACCGCCTTCATCCACTGCGAGATGGACCGCTCCATCCGCCCCGAGGGCTGGCGCGAGTGGAACGCCACCGACCACGCCAAGACGGTCCGCTACGGTGAGTATCGTAGCTCCGGGCCGGGAGCCGCTCCGGAGAAGCGGGTCGCCTGGGCCCACCTCGAAGTCCCCTGGAACCTCTCCACCGAAAAGGTCTTCAACAACTGGGACCCGAACTGACTCCCTTTTCCCGATGAAACCCCTGGTCTTCGCCGCCCTCACCACCGCGGCTCTCGCCGCCCCTGATTTCCACGGAGCCACGCCCCTCGAATGGTCGCGCCGCATGGCGGACTCCGAGATGCAGCGGCTCGGCAGCTCGCTTTTCCACGAAAACCCCGACGCCAAGTGGACCTACACCACCGGTCTGCTGGGTGAAGCCTGCCTGAAGCTCGCGGATGCCACCGGCGAAGAAACGTATGCCGCGTTCGGAGCCCAGGCCGCCGAGAGCTTCATTGAAACCGACGGCACCATCGCGCGCTACCAGCTGGAGGACTACAACATCGACCTCATCACCCCGGGCAAGGTCCTCCTTTACCGCTGGGAAAAAGGCCACCGCCCCGAGTCCCATCGCACGGCCATCGAAACCCTCCGCCGACAGATGCGCGAGCACCCGCGCACCTCGGAAGGCGGTTTCTGGCACAAGAAGCGGTATCCCCACCAGATGTGGCTCGACGGCCTCTACATGGCCTCGCCCTTCCTCGCGCAATACGCCGGCATTTTCGACGAGCCGGAGCTTTACGACGAGGTGGTGAAGCAGATCACTCTCATCGATCGACATACCTACGACGCGGACAAGGGCCTCCACTACCACGGCTGGGACGAGGCCCGGGCGCAGGACTGGGCCGACGAGGAAAGCGGGCTTTCCTCCAACTTCTGGGGGCGCGCCATCGGTTGGTATGCCATGGCCCTCGTCGATGACCTCGCTTTCCTCCCCGCCGACCACCCCGGCGTGCCTCGGGTCCGGGAAATCCTGACCCGCGTCGCCCGTGGCATCGCCCGCTATCAGGATCCCGAAACCGGCCTCTGGTGGCAAGTCGTGGATCACCCGGGAGCCGAAGGCAACTATCTCGAAGCCACCGCCTCATCGATGTATGTTTACTCGCTCGCCAAGGCGATCCACCACGGCTGGCTGCCAAGGGAGGAATACCTGCCCGTCGTGCTCAAAGGCTACCAAGGCATCCTCGACCACTTCATCGACGAGGACGCCCAGGGCCGCATCTCCCTGACTCAATGCTGCGAAGTCGCCGGGCTCGGTTTCACCAATTCCGCCGGCATTCCCCGCGACGGCAGCTACGAATACTACATCTCCGAACCCATCGTTGAAAACGATCCCAAGGGCGTCGGGCCCTTCATCCTCGCCGGCATCGAACTCACCGCCCTTCTCAACCCTGCCGCGGCTGCGCAGGGCTGGCAGGACGTCGATGCCGTGCTCGCCCGCATCAAGCCACCCGTTTTCCCGGACCGGGACTTCCCGATCACCGACTTCGGCGCCACCCGCGATGCGGACTCCACCACCGCGATCCGCGCCGCCATCGAGGCCTGTCATGAGGCCGGCGGCGGCCGCGTCGTCATCCCCGAAGGCCGCTGGCTCACCGGTGCCATCACCCTCCTTTCCAACCTCGACCTCCACGTCAGCGAGGGTGCGACGCTCGAGTGGATCTTCGATCCCGGTCTCTACCCGATCGTCTTCACTCGCTGGGAAGGCATGGAGTGCATGAACTTCTCTCCGCTCATCTACGCCTTCGACCAGGAGAACATCGCCATCACCGGCAAGGGCACTCTCGATGGCGGAGCCACCGAAACAACCTGGTGGGCGTGGAATCTCAAAGGCGACGGCGACCAACGCCTTCAGATCCCCGCCCGCGACCGTCTCGGCGAAATGGTCGAGCAGCGCGTCCCCGTCGAGCAGCGCGTTTTCGGGAAAGGCCATTTCCTCCGCCCCAACTTCATCCAACCCTACCGCTGCCGCAATGTCCTCATCGAAGGCGTCACCCTCCATCGCTCTCCGATGTGGAACCTCCATCCGGTGCTCTGCGAAAACGTCACCGTCCGCGGCGTCAGCATCGTCACCCACGGGACCAACAACGACGGCTGCAATCCCGAGTCCTGCCGCGACGTACTGATCGAGCACACGCTTTTCGACACCGGCGACGACTGCATCGCCATCAAGTCCGGCCGCAACGAAGACGGCCGCCGCATCGGCGTGCCTTCGGAAAACATCATCATCCGTCACTGCACCATGAAGGACGGCCACGGCGGCGTCGTGCTCGGCTCCGAGTGCTCCGGCCACATCCGCAACGTCTGGGTCGAGCACTGCGTCATGGACAGCCCGAACCTCGACCGCGCCCTGCGTTTCAAAAACAACGCCGAGCGTGGCGGCATCCTGGAAAACGTCTTCATGCGGAATGTGAAGATCGGCCGCCTCGCCGAAGCCGCGCTCACCATCGATCTCCTTTACGAAGAAGGCCCCGACGGCGACCACCAAGCGATCGTCCGCAACGTCGAGATGTCGAACATCACCAGTTCCGCCAGCCCCCGCGTCCTGTTCGTCCGCGGCTACGAGGGCGCCGTCATCGACGACATTCGCATCCTCGACTCCAAGTTCCACGGCGTCACCCACACCGAGGTCGTCGAATACGCCGGCTCCATCCACATGGAAAACGTCGAAATCGTCCCCGCCAAGGGCCTCCGCCCCCGCAACTCCGTCCCGAAGAAAGAATAAGCAACGAATCACCTATCAGTGGCGTGACCGCGTGCCCCGATAAGTCGGAGGTCCCGGTCATGAACGGTTGAGATCGAGATTGTCAGGAGATGGATGCAGGAGTGCTTTGGGCTCCTGCGTTCATGATCGGGACGGTCATGCCACTGACAGATCGCGCCACTTCCGCTGCCCACTTTTTACTTTTTACTTTTTACTCGGCACTGCCGCGGAGCAGCCAAACCCATGAAAGCCCTTCTTCTCCTCACCGTCGCCACCCTCCAAGCCGCGCCCATCGACCGCGAGGCCGTCGTCTCCCGCCACAACCCCGTCATCGAGAAGCTCAACCCCGACGCCCCCGTCACCGTCGGCAACGGCGGTTTCGCCTTCACCGCCGACGTCACCGGCCTGCAATCCTTCGCCGCCCACCACCACCGCCACGGCGTCCCTACCGAAACCCTCTGCCGCTGGGCCTGGTATTCCGAGCCGAACCCCCACGGCTACCAACTCTCCGACGCGTTCGAAGACTATACCGAAGCCGACGGCCGCACCGTCGCCTACCCCACTGATGCCAACACTGACGCCGGCCAGTGGCTCCGACGAAGCCCACGCAGTCATCCGCTCGGCCAGCTCGCCTTCGTCCATGGCGATGGCTCACCCCTCGACATGACGGAAGTCGCCGATGTCCACCAAACCCTCGACCTCTGGCGCGGCGTCATCACCAGCCATTTCACCGTCGATGGCGAGCCGGTCGAAGTCATCACCACCTGCCATCCGGACCTCGACCTCGTCGCCGTCAGGATGAAATCCGGACTCTTCACCGACGGCCGCCTCGCCATCAAACTCGGCTTTCCCCGTGGCCACGACGCGGCCAACAAACTCACCCCCGCCCTCGATTGGTCGGAGCCGGAAAGCCACACGACCACCACCAAACAAGGCGACCACCGCCTCGACTTCGAGCGCCGCCGCGACGCGATGACCCACCACAGCGCGCTCGCCTGGACCGGCGATGCCACGATCGAAAACCCCGGGGCCCACCAGTTCCTTCTCAAGCCCTCTTCCGAAACCCTCGCCGTCACCCTGTCCTTCGCACCCGACGCCCTGCCGGCCGCCCTCCCCGATTTCGAGACCACCCTCACCGCCAGCGGAAAACACTGGAACGCCTTCTGGGAAAACGGCGCCGCCGTCGATTTCTCCGGCAGCACCGATCCCCGCGCCGCGAAGCTGGAAGAGCGGATCATCCTTTCCCAATACCTCACCGCCGTCCAGATGGCCGGCAAGGTTCCGCCTCAGGAAAGCGGCCTCACCTGCAACACCTGGTACGGCAAACACCATAGCGAGATGATCTGGTGGCACGCCGCCCACTTCGCACTCTGGGGCCACGACGACCTGCTCGCCAAAAACCTGGCGTGGTATGTGAAGCAGCTCCCCACCGCCCGCGAGCTCGCCGCCAGCCGCCAGCTCAAGGGTGCGCGCTGGGCGAAAATGGTCGGCCCCGACGGCCGCGAGAGCCCCGGCGGCAATCCACTCATCGTCTGGAACCAACCCCACCCGATCTATCTCGCCGAGCTGCTCTACCGGAACACGCCCACACCCGCGACCCTCGCCCGCTACCGCCAGCTCGTCCTCGACACCGCCGACTGCCTCGCTTCGATGGTTCATTTCGACGAGAAAACGCAGGCCTACGTCCTCGGCCCGCCGCTCTGGATCGCTCAGGAAATCCACGACCAGCGCACCAGCCAGAACCCCGCCTTCGAACTCGCCTACTGGCACTGGGCGCTCGCGACCGCCCAGCAATGGCGGGAGCGCCTCGACCTGCCTCGCGAGGAGAAATGGGACCCCATCATCCAGCACCTTTCGCCCCTCCCGCAGAAAGACGGCAAATACGTCGCGCTCGGCTCCGCGCCCGACACCTGGGACAACCTCGACAGCCGCCACGACCATCCCTCCATGCTCGCCCCGCTCGGCGTCCTGCCCGGCGGCCCGATGGTTGATCGGGAAACCATGAACCGCACCCTCGACGCCGTGCTTTCCGAGTGGGACTGGGAAACCAAGATCTGGGGCTGGGACTACCCCATGATCGCCATGACCGCCACCCGCCTCGGTCGACCCGGAGATGCCGTGGAGATCCTGCTGCGCGATGGCCCCAACAACCGATACCTGCCCACCGGCCACTGCCCCCAGCGCGGCGACGAAGCCCTGCCCGAGAACGCCCCTCCCGGTATCCCCAAGCGCGAAATCGCCACCTATCTTCCCGCCAACGGCTCGTTCCTTTCCGCCGTCGCCCTCATGATCGCCGGCTGGGACGGCTGCGAAATGGAGACCCCGGGCATCCCCAAGGACGGAACCTGGAGCGTCCGTTTCGAAGGCGTACGGCAACTCCCGTAGTTGCGGCGTCCTTTCTCCCAACGGAACGGCCGCCTTCTTCGAAAACCCCTTGCCTCACTCACGTCCGCTTGTGCTAATCACGCCGTGGCACTGCTGGCGAAAGGAGAGGACTACTTCGGCAAGGGCGGGTTTCCGCTCACGGCCCGGGTCGTGCGCACCGAGCCGGGCGGCAAGCCTTCCCATGCTCACGACGTCACCGAACTCGATCACTTTCACGATTTCTGCGAACTGGTCCTGGTGCTCTCCGGTCGCGGTCGGCACATCCTCGAAGGCGAGTCGTTTCCCGTCGCTGCCGGCAATGTCTTCGTCGTCCAGGGCAGCCAGGTCCACGCCTTCCGCGAGCGCGACGAGCTTGTGCTGGTGAATGTGATGTACGACCCCGACCGCCTGCCGCTCCCGGAAAACCTGCTCCGCCGCCTGCCTGGCTACAGCGCCCTGTTCAAGCTCGAACCCAGCTTCCGGAGCGCCCACCGGTTTTCCAGCCGCCTGCAGCTGGACCGCGAGTCGCTGGGAACCGCGCGCTCGCTCGCGGCCGAGATCGGCCGGGAAGCCACCGAGGAGAAGCCCGGCCACGAAGCCGCCCGGCTGGGAACGCTCGTCCAACTGATGGCCTTCCTCTCCCGTCACTACGGCCGTAGTGAAGCAGGTGAAAGCCGCGCACTGCTGCGGGTTGGGGGGCTCATCAGCACGTTGGAGCAGCGCTTCAACGAGCCATGGACGCTCGAGGATCTCGCCATAGCCGCGGGCTTTTCACGCACCAGCTTCCTCCGGATCTTCCGCCGTGCCACGGGCGAGTCGCCCATCGAATTTCTCATCGGTCTCAGGGTCGAGGCCGCCAAGCGCATGCTGCGGGAAACCACCCTGAGCATGACCGAGATCGCCCATGAGTGCGGCTTCGGCGACTCGAACTACTTCTCCCGCCGCTTCCGGCAAGCCACCGGCAGGACGCCCGGCGGGTTCCGTCGAGGCGAGTGGGAATAATTGCGACCGATCGTCCTAATGGATTTTGATTTTGGCCCGATTGTCATGGCCCGGCCCATCCGCTTCGTGGCAGGGTCTCCGCATGTCCACGAACCCAACCCTCGGCAGCAAAGCCTATTTTCCGAACATCGACCGGATCGCCTATGAAGGTCCGGAGAGCACCAATCCGCTCGCATTCCGTCACTACGACGCCGACCGCATGGTCATGGGCCGGCGGTTGGAGGACTGGATGCGTTTCGCCGTCGCCTATTGGCACAGCCTGTGTGGCAACGGCGGCGATCCCTTCGGTGCGCCGACCCGCCCGATGCCGTGGCTGGAGGCCACGGATCCCGTGCAGCGTGCCAAGGACAAGGCGGACGCCGCCTTCGAGTTCATCACCAAGCTCGGCGTACCTTACTATTGCTTTCACGACACCGACCTGATCGACGAGGCCGGCACCACCCTGGCCGGGTTCGAGGAGCGGATGGCGGCCATCGTCCCCTACCTCAAGGAAAAGCAGGAGGCCTCCGGCGTGAAGCTCCTGTGGGGCACCGCGAATCTCTTCAGCAACCCGCGCTTCATGAACGGCGCTTCGACCAATCCCGAATTCGGCATCCTCGCCCGCGCCGGCGGCCAGCTCAAGGGAGCGATCGATGCCACCATCGCCCTCAACGGCGAAGGTTACGTCTTCTGGGGCGGCCGCGAGGGCTACCTTTCGCTGCTCAACACCGACATGAAGCGCGAGCGCGAGCACTTCGCCCGCTTCCTCACCATCGCCCGCGATTACGCCCGCGCCCAGGGATTCACCGGAAAGTTCTTCATCGAGCCGAAGCCCTGTGAACCCACCAAGCACCAGTACGACTACGATGCGGCAACGGTGCTCGGCTTCCTTCGCGAGTTCGACTTGTTGGACGACTTCGCGCTGAACATCGAGGTCAACCACGCCACCCTGGCCGGCCACACCTTCCCCCACGAGCTTCAGGTTTCGGCCGATGCCGGACTGCTCGGCAGCGTCGACGCCAACCGGGGCGATGCCCAGAACGGCTGGGACACCGACCAGTTCCCGATCGACCCGATCGAACTCGCCGAGGCGATGATGGTCATCTTCCAAGCCGGCGGTTTCACCCACGGCGGCATCAACTTCGACGCCAAGATCCGCCGCAACTCGACCGATCTCGACGACCTCTTCATCGCCCACATCGCGGGCATGGACGCCTTCGCCCGCGGTGCGATCGCCGCCGAGCGGATTCTGACGCAGTCGGAGATCCCGGGGCTGAAGAAAGGTCGCTATGCCTCGTTCGACGAAGGTGAGGGCAAAGCCTACGAACAGGGTCAGCTCACGCTCCAAGACCTGCATCGCATCGCCCACGCCCAGGGCGAAATCGAAGCCGCCAGCGGCAAGCAGGAACTCTACGAGAGCATCCTGCTGCGTCACATCTGAGGTTTCAAAGAAGTTTGCGGGGAGCGCCGGCTTCGAGCCGGTAGCATCCGGCACCCCGCCGGGTGCTTCTGAAGAAGAGGGTTCCGCAGGATGCGAAACCCGGCCGGCAAGATGCCGGCGCTCCCCCGCCCTCCCCCCCAACCGTGACGTCCCGGATTTTCCTCACCGAAATGGGTGAGTTGGACGAGGACGGCTTTCCGCGCTTAGCTCGGGGTCGTCATGATCCGTCTCGTCCTCTGCCTGCTTCTCGCCCATCCCGCTGCCGCCGCAGATCTACTCCTTTTGTCGTACTTCCGCGGCAATGGTGAGACCGGCGTCTATCTGGCGGCCAGTCCGGACGGTCATCAATTCACTGCGCTGAACGACGACCAACCGGTCTTCATCCCGCCCCGGTGGCCCGACCAGTCGTTGACCCGGGACCCCTCGATCGTCTTCCACGACGGCACCTTCCACATGGTGTGGACCAGCAACTGGAAAGGCCGCGTCTTTGGCTACGCCAGCTCGCCCGATCTGAAGCAATGGTCCGAGCCGCTGATGGTGCGGCCGTTTCCCGCATCGCTTCCGGAAGAAGACCAGCCGGTCAACGTCTGGGCTCCGGAGATCCACCGCGATCCCGTCCATGACGATTTCTTCATCCTCTTCTCCTCCACCACGCCCCGCGAACTGAAGGACGGTGACTCGATCGTCGCCCACAACCTCGACCACCGCAGCTACATCACCCGCACCAAGGACGGGAAAAATTTCTCCGACGCCCGGCTGTTCTTCGACCCCGGGTTCAGCGTGATCGATCCCGTGATGCAGCTCCACGGCGACCGCTGGGCGATGGTTTTCAAACACGAGCTGCAACCCGGGAACGGCGGCAAGAACCTGCGACTGACGTTTGTCCCCAAGGATTTCGAGAGCCCGTTTCCTCCGAAGATCGAGCCCCCCTTCACTCCCATCCTCGGACCCGGCTCGGAGATCCGCCCCAATGAACAGGTCGAAGGACCCAGCCTGCTGCGTCACAATGGACGCTGGTGGCTGTACTGCGACGCCTTCCGCAATCATCACTACACCCTGATCACTTCGCCCGACTTGCAGACCTGGTCGGATGAAACCGACCAGCTGGAGATGCCCGAAGACCTCCGTCACGGCACCGTTTTCCTCGCGCCTGAAGCCCGTGTCGCCTGGGCCGATGAACCCTGACCGCCAACCAACCTTCTTCCATCCCTATGAAACCCTCCATCCTCGTTCCTCTCATCGCCGCCGTACTGGTGCCCATCGCGTCCGCCCAAGGCATCGCCAAGCCCAAGCTGGAGCCGGACGACATTCCGCGGGAAACCCAGACCGGCAAAGGGCCGGGCCGCTATGTGCCGCCGGTTCCGGCCAGGAAGAAACTCCCGACCCTGTGGCTGATCGGAGACTCGACCGTGCGCAACGGCTCATCGGGCGACAACGGTCCCGAGGGGCAATGGGGCTGGGGCGCACCGATCGCCGCCTACTTCGACCTGAAGGAGGTCAATCTGGTCAACCGTGCACTCGGCGGGACGAGCAGCCGGAGCTTTTACAAGGACCTGTGGCAGGACATGAAACCGCTGATCAAGAAAGGCGATTTCGTGATGATCCAGTTCGGCGCGAATGACCATGGCGGCGCCAAAGGCAAAGGCGGCCTGAGGGGCACCGGGGAGGAAACCGAAATGAACGGTGACGAGACCGTGCACACCTTCGGATGGTATCTCCGGAGATATATCGAGGAAACCCGCAAACAGGGTGCGACACCCATCCTATGCTCGCTGACCCCGCGCAAGGGCTGGACCGAAGACGGCGAATTCAAGCGTGGTGGAGGTCATGCCGAATGGGCAGAGCAGGTCGCTGAGCAGACCGACACGCTCTTCGTGCCGCTGAATGAGATCATCGGCGCACGCTATGAGAAGCTTCGCGAGCGGAAGGTGGACAAGCTCTACGTTCCCTCGCCGAAGGAAAACCTGCATACCGGTTGGGACGGTGCGGTGGTCAATGCCGAGTGCGTGATCGCCGGGCTGAAAGCCCTGCCGCAGAACCCCCTGGAGGAGTTCTACAGCAAACGCGCCAGCGCGATCAAAGCCTGGAAGCCGTGATCCGCACCGGGGTCGGTCCCACACGGGCCTTTCACCCTCCGATGTCCGCGAGGAAGGCGTCGTAGGAGGTGTAGCGATCAAGCTTCGACTCCGCCGCCTTGCAGGTTTCCGGCGCGACGATCCCGGTGGTTTCACACAGGAAAATGATATAGCGGGCGACGTTTGCCGCGAAGTTCAGCCGGCCTTCCGGACTGATCGAATAGAACCGCTCGCGCTGCCGGTAGCCTGCCGGCGAGTGATCGCCCAAGGCCGATTTCTCCGCCCTTCCTTCCGCGGCGAGGACATAGAGGAAGTTGTATTCGAACCAGAACATCGATTCCGGGTCCGGTGCCAAGCCGCCCAGCGCTTCGCGCACACGGCCTTCGGAACCGAACAGATCCTCCGGCTTTTCCACGCCCGCGGTCTTGAAGGACTCGCTGATGAAGGTCCGCGCCATCGAACGTTCGGTCTCGCTTTCCGCAAACGCTCCGGCCACCGCGAGCTCCAGCGTGAAGGCATACCAGTCCCGCCACAGAGCCTGATCGCCGGCATCCTTCGAGGCGAAGAGTGCCCTGCCCATCTCGTAGGTGTAGCGGCCGCTGGTCTTGATTTCCAGACGTCCGCCGGTCACCTCGCCCATCACCCGGTAATTTTCCGCGGACTTCCCGGACCCTGAGTGGAAACCGATGCTGACGCCGAAGGCCCGGCACACGTCCCACTGGCGGGCGATCATCGTACGCAGCCCGCCATTGTCCGGATACGGCATGTTCTTTTGGAAACCGAAGGCGGGTGCGATGAAATTCACCGGCATGTCCATGGCCTCACACAACGCCAGCATGATGCCCGTCGTCCCGGCGGTTGTGAGTCCCGGCAGCTCATCGATCGAGAGCTCCCGCAGATAGCCGCAGCCGACTTCGGTGGTGAAGTGCTTTTCACGGATCGCACGGTATTTCCCATCGCGGATCTTCATCTTCTTCATCGAGGGCCACACCCGGCACAGCAGCTCGTTGAACTCCGCCTCGTTCAGCGAAAGCCCGGCCTCCGCGACCCGGGTCTTCACCTTTGCCACCAGAGCGGAGTCGATCTCCTCAGAAACGTAGGAGGCCCGGGCCTCGGCCCCTTCAGGCAACTGGGTGACCGTAAGTTCCGGTGAGAGATCGAAAGTGATGTAGGACGCCAGCAGGCAGCCTTGCACCAGCTGGTCCTCCCGCTCGTCATACCACCCACCGATCGGCTGGTGATCGGCATTGAAGCTCCAGGCGATCTTCCGGTGATGGAATCCGTTCTTCAGTTTCGCCAGCACGCAGCCGTGGCTCATGCCTTCGACACTCTGACCCTGATGCCCCTCCGGCACGTCGGTGCCGATGAAGGGAAACGGCACCTTGGCGAGCTTGTCGGCGAGCATCGCCTCCACATCGAACACCAGCTCGCGCGGGATGCTGTTCTGGTTCGCCGTCACCCCGACGCCGAGCTGCGCCATGGTCCAATCGACACCGGGCCAGTGAAGGGTCGTGAAACGCGCGCCGACGCCGATCGTCGATTCCCCCAAACGTTGATTCGCGGTGGGAAACACGGTCGCCTCCGCATCGTGTTCCTGAATCGCGTTCTTCATTTCCAACAGGTGCTGGAAACTCGCCGGGAACGCAATGCGGCCGTCCGCCAGGGTGGTCGAATCGCCCGAAAGCGCATCAATTCCCTTTCCTCCCGCAGTCGGCGTCAGCACCCAGGCGTGATCGCCCTTGGCGTTCTCCACGATCTGCCACTCGCCATCGGCGGTCGGCACCGTGCTGCGCGGATACCCGGTGATGCCCGTGCCTTTGGCGAGGTCCGCGGCCAGCCCCTGCCAATCCAGGCAGAAGTCGGGGCTGACACAGGGGTTACTGGCAATGCGGAGGTCGTTGGCGAGGAGGAAATCGTTGATGGCGCTCATGGCTTGCGGCAACTCTGACCACTCGAAGCTGTCCGACAAGTCCCCTGAAGCGACTAGTTTGTCCTAATCGGGAAAATCAGTCTTCCGGGCGCATCAGCCTTACTTCAAAGATCCCGCCTGCGACCCATTTCGTGGCCTCGAAGCGGACCTTCAGCCCGCCGTCCTTGGCCTTCGCAAGCACCGCAGAGGGAATCGGATAGCGTCGCGTGATGAACTCGCCGGGTCTTTCCGCATCCAGCGAGACCTGTGCGATCCGCTCCTCGTTGGCGAAAATGTCAAAAGCGCGGTCGCGGTCGCCGCCCCAGTAGGTGATCGCCAGCTCGGCCTCGCCCGCGCCCTGCGTCTTGAGCGTGTATTGAAATGACTTACCATCGCGCCAACGCCGTCCTCGGTGCTCGCCGGTGCTGCTCTCCGTCGCCTTGAATCCGTGCTCAACCTCCGGCTGCTGCTCGCCCACGGCCACCCAGTCGAGCGTCCTCTCCTCGAGTGCCTTACGCGCCTTCTCCTCTGCGGCCAGTTCCTGCTGGCGCTTCTCCAGTTCATCCTCGGGAACAAGGCTCCAATACATCTGATAGCGCTGGTCGTGCAGGCTGAAGAACGGCACCAGCGGCTGACCACCCTCCACCGGTGGACTGACCACATCGACGATCCGGAAGTGCAGCGGCTCCCCATCTGGATCCGCCTTCACGTACTGCGGCAGCTGGTCGGCGGTGGTCACCAGCGAGGGCACCTGATCGAGCGGGACCAACGGCCCGCCCGCGATATGATCTCCCCTTCCGGTGCCGGCACGAAGACCTACGAGGTCCTTCGTACCGCAGGGTGCCGCCATCACGATCGGACCGTGCAGGATCGCGTGCCAGTCCGACCCGTCCGGAAGCGGCTCGGCGCGGGTTTTCATCGGCAGCGTCAGCTCGATGGTATCGCCGGATTTCCACTCGCGCCGCACGCTGAGATATGTGCCGGGCTCCGATTCCCCATCGACCGCCTCGCCATTCACCTTCACCGCGAAGCCCCCGCCCGCCCAACGGGGATGCCGCAGGTGGATCGTGAATTTCTTCGGTTCGGGCAGATCCACCGTCAATCGACTGGATTCCTCGTAGGGAAAACCGGTCTCCTGCCGGAGCGTCAGCCCCTGGGCCGAGGTCTTCAGCTCCGAGGCGATGAAGAGATTCACGAACACGCCATCCTGAGCCCGGGCGTAGACGAACTGCCCGTATTTTCCGGGATTTTCCATGCCGCTCCCGACGCAGCACCAGAATGCCTTCTCGGGCTCCGAATAGACGCGGTAGTGAGCCGGACGAAGAGGGGTGAAATAGACATAGCCCGGGTCATGCGGATGGATGACCGAGAGGATGTGATTGAACAGCGCACGCTCGTAGTAATCGGCGTACTCCGGCTTCGGTTCGTCCTCGAAGAGCTGCTCGGTGAGGCGCAGCATGTTGTAGGTATTGCAGCTTTCCGGGCCTTCGCGGTGTTCCAGCACCCTGCGGAAATCATGCACGTCATTGAAGTGCTCCGAAACGCTGTTTCCGCCGAAGGCGACCGAGCGGTCGCGCGTGACCGTCTGCCAGAAGAACTCGGCACCGCCGTGCGCCGCCTCATCGCCGGAGAGCGCGGCGATCCGCTGGAGGCCGATCACCTTGGGGATCTGCGTGTTGGCATGCTTCCCTGTGAGTTCATCACGCTCCGCCACGAGAGGATCGAGGATCGCGTGATGGTTGAAGCGCTTCGCCAGAGCGAGAAACTTGTCGTTTCCCGTGATGGCATGAATGTCAGCCAGCACCTCGTTCATCCCGCCGTGCTCGGACCGGAGCATGTCCTGGAGTTGCGCGTCGGACAGGCCAGAAACGAGATCCTCCACCCATTCGCCGTAATCCACCAGCAGGGTCTTCGCCTTTTCCCGCCCCGCCATCAGGTAGGCATCGCGCAGTCCGGCAAAGGTCTTGTGAAGGTTGTACCAGGGTACCCACTTGTCATTGAGACCGAATCCGTGGGCGTTGATTTTTCCCGCCGCGATGTCCTTCCACAGCTGCTTGCTGCCCGGCACCCCGCCCAGATAGCCATCGCCGTTCTTCTTCTGGACGCGCTCGAGTTCGTCGAGCATGTGGTCGAGCCGTTTGGCCAGCTTTCCGTCCGGCGTGTCCGCACCAGAGGCCACCATCATGGCAAGCGCCGAGAGGTAATGGCCGGCCGTGTGACCATCCAGGCCCATGCTCTCCCAGTTGTCGTAGGGCGGTTTCTCCGTCTTCAGTCCGGCCTCGCGCAGGAACGGAGCCAGCAAGCGGTCGGGATCGTGGGCAAGAAGGTAGCTCCGGTTCGCCTCCACCGCTGCGGTGAAAGGTCCATGACCCGTGAGCCGCACCGCCGAGAGCGGGAACAGCTTCGCTTCGGCTGGCTCGGGCGGAGCCGCAGCGAGAACCTGCGTGAGGGACAGTGCGGCTAGAACGGGCAGAAAACACGATTGCTTCATGATCAGGAAACGGTTCATTCGACCTCGGCTTGTCACGCCTTGCAACCGAAACCCGATCCGCGTTTGTCACCTTGCCGCTGCGGCCGATTCACCACCCGATTCCTTCACCACCATGATCCCACGAGGCAAAGCACTTCTTCTCTCGGCTGCCTTGAGTTTCCCCGGTGCTTCCGCACCAGCGCAGGACGTCAACCTCGCCCTCGTCGCAAGCCCGTCAGCCTCTGCGGTTTCCGGCGACACTTCGGTGGGATCCCTCAATGACGGCAATTCCCCCGCCAACTCGCTTGAGCGGGGAACCGGCTCCTACGGCAATTGGCCCCATACCGGAACCCAGTGGGTGCAATACGATTGGACCCAGCCGGTCAGCACCGGGCGGATCGAGGTCTACTGGTGGGACGACCACCAGGGCGTCCGCCTGCCCGCGGCCTGCCGGGTCAAGTTCTGGGATGGCGATTCGTTCGTCGAAGTCGAAAACATCGGACACGCTTTGGTGAAGGCCGATCAATTCAACACGCTCACCTTCAAGCCCGTCACCACCTCGAAGCTGCGCCTCGAAATGGATGGCAACGGGACCTTTTCCACCGGGATTCTGGAGTGGCGGGTCATCGACAACGGCGACTCTCCGGCATTCCCCCCGACGATCGAGGCCGGCATCGATCGTGTCGTCATGCTCGATGGAAAAACCTACCTTCTCGGCATGGCCAAGGCGCTCAAGAATGCCGGCGCGATGAAGCTGACCTGGGCCAGGCAGAGCGGCCCCGGCGAAGTGACCTTCGCCGATCCCCACGCCGCCGAGACCACCGCGACCTTCACGCAGCTCGGCGACTACACGCTCTCGCTCACGGGCGAAATCCAGGGCATGGAATCCAGCGATTCCCTCACCGTTTCCGTCCTCTCCCCGCCCGCGGAACAACGCCTCGATGTGGTTTACACCACCCCTTATCAGATCGACAACCCGCTCTGGAACGGCCGGGCGAAGGCCCTCATCGCGAGCTGGATCCCCCACTGCATCGACGTCATCGAGGATCGTTCGCTGAACACCGGCGGCATCGACAACTTCGAGGAAGCCGCCAAGGCCCTGCGGGGTGAGCCTCATCAAGGCCACAAGGGCTACGTTTTCGCCAACGCCTGGGTCCTGCAGACCATCGAATCGATGTGCATCGCGTTGATGGTCGACGCCCGGGGAGACCGGGAAATGCTCGCCGCGCAGGAGCGCTTCCGCAAGACGTTGGAAAACTGGATTCCAACCATCATCGCCGCGCAGGAGCCCGATGGCTACCTCCAGACCGCCTACACCCTGGCCGACCGCAGCCAGTGGCCGGAACGCTGGAACCCCGCCAACCGCGAGAACCACGAAGGCTACATCGCCGGCTACTTCATCGAGTCCGCGATCAATCACTACATGCTCACCCAAGGCAGCGACACCCGGCTCTACGACGCCGCGAAGGAGCTCGCCGATTGCTGGGTGGCGAACATCGGCCCGGAACCCGGAAAGAAGGCCTGGTACGACGAGCATCAGCAGATGGAACAGGCGCTGGTGCGCTTCGGCCGCTTCGTCAACGACATGGAAGGCGGCGGCAAGGGCGACGCCTACATCCGGCTCGCCCGGTTCCTGCTCGATCAACGCGGCGGCGGTCACGAATACGACCAGAGCCACCTGCCCGTGCAGCAGCAATACGAAGCCGTCGGCCACGCCGTACGGGCGTCCTACACCTATTCCGGCATGGCCGACATCGCCGCGGAGACGGGCGATTCCGACTACGAAAGCGCGGTCATGTCCCTGTGGGACAACATCGTGAATCGGAAGTACTACGTCACCGGTGGCATCGGCAGCGGCGAGACCTCCGAGGGCTTCGGGCCGGACTATTCGCTGCGCCATCACGCCTACTGTGAGTCCTGCTCCAGTGCCGGGATGATCTTTTTCCAATACAAACTCAACCTCGCCTACCACGACGCGAGATTCGTCAACCTCTACGAGGAAACGATGTACAACGCGCTGCTCGGCTCGATCGACCTCCCGGGCGAGAACTTCTACTACCAGAACCCGCTCATCACCCACAGCGCCCGTTACCCCTGGCACGGCTGTCCCTGCTGCGTCGGCAACATCCCCCGCACGCTGCTGATGGTGCCGACCTGGACCTACGTGAAGGGCGAGGAGGGCCTCTACGTGAACCTCTTCATCGGCAGCACCATCCAGGTCGGCGAAGTCGCCGGGACCGAGGTCGAAATGGTGCAGGAAACCGACTATCCGTGGGATGGAAAGATCGCGGTGACCGTCAATCCCGCCGAGAACACGAAATTCGCCCTCAGGATCCGCGTTCCGCGGCGCGATGTCAGCGAGCTTTATTCGGCCGATCCTGAAGCCGATGGCATCCAATCGATGACTCTGAATGGCCAGCCGATCGAGCCGAAGATCGAGAAAGGCTACGCCGTGATCCTCCGCGAGTGGAAAAAGGGCGACCTCGTGGAGTTCGAGGTGCCCATGAAGCCGCAGATCGTGAAGGGCAGCGACAAGATCGCCGCCACCAAGGGCCAGGTCGCCCTCCGCTACGGCCCGCTCGTTTACTGCGTTGAACGCGCGGATCAGAACATCGCGCGCGCCATCGATACCAGCGCCCCGCTGACCATGGAGTGGAAGCCTGACCTTCTCGGCGGGGTGAAGGTGATGCGCGGCCAATGGACGGATGGCAGGGATCTACTGGCGATCCCTTACTACGCCCGCGCCAACCGCGACGGCACCAAGGGAGATGGAAGCTTCGGGGGGCCCGGAGCCACCGGCGGCGGCGACGGTGCCAGGCGGCAGGAAGGGCCCAGTTCGACGGTGTGGATCAAGGCCAAGCCCTGAATTCCGATCTCCCATGACGATGCGTTCTCCAATCCTCTTCCTACCCATCGCAATGACGCTTTCCGTCTCTGCCCGGGAGCCCGCGGTTCCGATCGCCGCCGAGCCCCTGCCGCTCACAGCGGTCCGTCTGACCGGCGGACCTCTCAAGGAAGCCCAGGATGCGGATGCTAGATACCTGCTCCAGCTCGAGCCCGACCGCATGATGGCCGGCTATCGCATCCGCGCCGGCTTGGAGGCAAAGGCGGAAGGCTACGGCGGGTGGGACTCCGTCGAAGGCCGCCAGATCACCGGACACATCGCAGGCCACTACCTCTCCGCCGTGAGTCTGATGCATGCCGCCACCGGAGATAAAGAGTTCAAGCACCGCGCCGACGATCTGGTGGCGGAGATGAAGGAGGTGCAGGAAGCGCGCGGCACCGGCTATATCGGTGCGATCACTGATGCCACCGGCCGCGATGGCGGTGAAATTTACGAACAGGAAATCGCCAAGGGTGATATCCGCTCGGGCGGTTTCGACCTCAATGGCATGTGGGCACCGTGGTATGTGCTGCACAAGACCTTCGCCGGTCTGCGCGATGCCTACCGCCATACCGGCAACCCCACCGCCCTCGCGCTGGAGGTCGGCTTCGCCCGCTGGGCCGAAAGCATCCTCGCGCCACTGAACGAAGCGCAGGTGCAGAAAATGCTGGAGACCGAGTTCGGCGGCATGAACGAGGTGCTGGCCGACCTTTATGAGGACACCGGCGACGACCGCTGGCTCACGCTGGCGCGGCGCTTCGAACACCACGCGATCACCGGGCCGCTCAAACACCACGTCGATATCCTCCCCGGAAAACACGGCAACGCCCAGGTGCCCAAGCTGATCGGTTCGGCGGATCTCTACGCCTATGCGGGAGCCGCCGAAGACCTGATGGCCGCCGGCTTCTTCTGGGATCGAGTGGTCCATCACCACAGCTTCGCTACCGGCGGTCATGGGAAAGACGAGTATTTCGGCCCGCCCGACGAGTTCAACGATCGGGTGGACGGCCGCACCGCCGAATCATGTAACGTTTACAACATGCTCAAGCTCACGCGTCGCATGTTCGGCTTCCATCCCAGCGCCCGCTACGCCGCCTTTCAGGAACGTGCGCTGTTCAATCATGTGCTTGCGTCGATCGATCCCCATAGCGGCCGGACCTGCTACATGGTTCCCGTCGGACGCGGCGTGGAAAAGGAATACGCCGACATGTTCGAGAGCTTCACCTGCTGCGTCGGCAGCGGCATGGAAAGCCACGCGCTGCACGGACTTGGCGTGTATTTCACCTCGAAGGACAAGCTGTGGGTCAACGTCTACGCGCCCACCCGGGCGACTTGGGCGGAGGCCGGGGTGACGCTGGAAACCGCCACCGATCTGCCGGAGGGAGAATCCGCCCGCATCACCCTCGGCATGGCCCGCCCGGCCACCTTCACCCTCGCCCTGCGGAAGCCGGAATGGGCGGGCGAGGGATTCGCGCTCCGTCTCAACGGCGAGGTGCCAGCGGTCACGGAAACGGCAGGCTACCTTGAGCTGAAGCGGGAGTGGAAAAACGGAGACAAGATCGAGCTGACCCTACCGAAGACCCTCCGTCTCGAACCTCTTCCCGACAATCCGGACCGGGCTGCGATCCTGTGGGGACCGCTGGTCCTCGCCGGCGATCTGGGGCCGGAGCGCATGGAGCGAAAGCCCGGCGAGGAGCTGCAAGCCGTGCCCGTCCTTGTCGCCTCGGGACGTCCCGTTTCCGAGTGGCTCAAACCCGTGGACGGGAAACCCGGCACCTTCCGCACCGCTGGCGTCGGCCGCGAGCGCGATGTCGAGCTGCTTCCGTTCTACCGCCTCCACCATCGCACTTACGCAGTCTATTGGGACTTCTACACACCCGATGACTGGGCCGCGAAATCCGCCGAGGTCTCGGAGACACGCAAACGCCAGGCCGAGCTTGAAAAGGCGACCATCGCCTTCGTTCAACCCGGCGAAATGCAGCCCGAGCGGGATTTCCACCAGCAGGGAGAGGAAAGTTCACCGGTCCGCACCATGGGCCGGCCCGGCAGGCGCGCTTCGAAGTGGTTCTCCTTCGAGCTTCCTGTCGATGCCGGAGCCGCCATGAAACTTCTCGTCACCTACAACAGGGACGAATGGCGCGAGCGCGTGTTCTCGATCAAAATCGATGGCAGAAAGCTCGCCGACGAAACCGTCAAAGCCCGCGGACCGCAGGAATTCTACACCGTCGAATATCCCGTCCCCGCGGAGTGGTTCTCCGGAACGAAGAAGGCAACGATCAAGTTCCAGGCCGCCCCAGACAGCGAGACCGCCGCCGTTTACGGCATCCGGCTGATTCGTTCCGAGTAGCCGCTTCGCGCTTCGGAGTTCACCCAATCGTTGAATGGGGAGTGGCGGTTCAAACATCTCACCTCGCTTCAGAACGAGGATGCGGCGGGCTTCCAGCAAGTCGATCTCGACGGATCGGGCTGGGACAGCATCCGCGTGCCCGGCAACTGGGAAATGCAGGGATTCTCCGATCCGCGCTACGCGCAGTGGGATAGCTTCCAGCGGGACATCAGGGCGAAGCACGGACTCTACCGCCGCAAGTTTGAAGTGCCTGCTTCATGGCGCGAGGGACGCCGGGTGATCCTTCGTTTCGAGGGCGTGCAGAATGGCTTCGAAGCCTGGGTGAACGGCCGGCAGATCGGCAAGTCGATCGCCAGCGCCTACAATCCCCACTCGTTCGACAGGCTGTCGCCACTCACGGGGTCACGAGACGGAAGAATAAAACCCCTCCCTCTACCTCCGGATCAACCAGGGTCAACCCATCCCCTCCGGTCGCCGTACCCGCTCCGATGTTCCACGCCGTCCAGGCACCGGTCAGGTCGCTCGCCTTCTGAAGCGTCACCCCGGAAGGTTGCAGAAACCAGTCGAGCCAGAGTTTCCCGCGTTGATTCTCCAAGGCGAAGATCGGCCTCGGCACGGGGAGGCCGCGATCGATGTCCGCCGCATGCTGCGCCAACACGCTGCGGCGAAGATACTGGCTCAGCTCGGCCGTCGGCACCGGAGCGGTCGGAGTCGGGAACATCGTGGCGACTCCTCGCGCGACCAGAGCAGCCATTACCGTGGCACCCTTGCGGTTCCAGTGGGTGACGTCGCCAGGTTGAAGCAGGGTGATGCACTCGTCGTTCCCGATGGCCTGCATGAACGCTCCGCTGCTCGTGAAAAGATCGATGAAAGGAACATCCTCGTTGCCGGAGGCCACCGCAACTTCCGCCATCGCTGCAGCGTAGGGAGCGAGATCGTTTTGGCCCGGCGAAGGGTTGTAGGAAACCAAGGTGCCGTTCACGAAGTTGCGTCGGTACATGGGCGAGACCAACACCGGATTCGCTCCCTTCGCCTTGGCCTCGTCGATGAAAGCCTGGAGATAGCCTTTGTATTCGGCTGGCGGTGTCGCTTCCACGTTGGTCGGCTCGTGCGAGTCATTGTGACCGAACTGCATGAGCAGGTAGTCGCCTTCCGCGAGGCTCGCTTTGACCACGGGCCAGAAGTTGGATCCGTTGTAGAACGTCTTGGTGCTTTCTCCCGGGTCGGCATGATTGTGGATCTCGACGCTGTTTTCGAAGTAGTGAAAGAACACCTGGCCCCACCCGGTTTGCGTCGTGGAGGAGGGATTGTAATTCGAAACCGTGGAGTCCCCGATGATGAAGACCCGGGCGGTGACCTCGGGCACGAATGAGTCATCCACCGCAGCAGTCAGCTGCCCGTCACTGAACGTTTCGATCGAGGCGCCGAACGCGAAGGCATCGATCCGGAGCCCGTCTTCCCGTCCACCGATTTGGAGGGTATAGGTTCCCGCGCTGGGAACCGTGAAGGTGACCCCGGTTTCGTTCTGGGTCCATTCGGAAAGGTTGATCCAGGCGTAGCTCCCGGAGCCGATCGCTTTGCCACTGTCCGCATCGTAGATCCGATTGACGTGGATCCAGTCCGCATTGGAGGTCGGGCTCTTCGTTCCGAAACCATTGCCGTAGAACAGGCTGTCATCCGCCCCATCGACTTCCACCAGCACCCGCGCGTAAAGATCGTAGGTACCAGCTTCGGGGAAGTTGACGGTATAGGTGGCCGTCCGCGCCGCCGAACCCGGACTGTCACCTCCGCCGGTCGTTTCCGCAGTGATATAGGCTCCGCCCACGGACGTCGATGCGTCGCCCTGGGGCGGGTTGAAATCGTCACCAAGCGAGGCGGTCACGGTGGTGGTGACGGAAGAGCCGTCCTCCGCGTTAAAGCCGATGAGGGCGGCGTGAGCCGACAAGGCAAACGCCGGAAGCGCGCAGATAATCGGGAATGGATGGGGCGTTTTCATCTTTCAGTGAGCCACGGCGTCGAGCCCGATGCGGGTTCCGATGGAGGGAATCGTCATGCTTGCACCCTTCTCGTCCAAACCCGCACGGGTGCTGGAATCCGGTGTTTCAGGGGGAGTGGTTCTCCGTATACAAGCGGTCGATGGCTTCGCCGGTGATCGGGTATTCGAAGATGTAGAGTTCATCCATCTCGCCGCGGAATCTGTATTGATCCGTGACGGCGGGCTCACCGGAATTGGAAATGGCGGTGCCGATCGCAAGCGGCGTCTGGCTGAGGGTATTCACCCGATAGCGGCCGTCGCGGTCGGGAGAATCGGTGTCGTCGCTGAAAGTGAGGGCACAGGGCTTGCCATCGACATACAAGCTCACGGGGATGTCTTCCGTGCCGAGAGGGCCACCGCGATAAGTGCAGGCGAGGTGATGCCATTGGTTGTCCGCGACTTTCGCATCGACTGCATAATAGCGGGTGCCCCCGAAGCTCACGACCGGCACGAGCCCCTCCATCCGCGAGAGCCCCAGCTTGAACTTCAGGTTGAAGCGCTCGGAAGACGGCAGGCGGGTGCCCCAGCTGAGAATGTCCGCGTCGGATTCTTGATCGGTGGGAACCTTGATCCAGATAGCGACCGACCGGGGCGCATCACCAAGGATCCCCGGCCAATCGGTCAGGAGATCGTTGTGGCTTCCATCGAAACCCAGGCCCTGGCCGAAGCGCCCGGGCACCATCGCGGGCATGGCGGCGCTTTCGCTCGGCGCGAGACGGGAGCATGCCCGCCCGGCCGCAGGATGTCCGCCATCGGACGGAAAGGTTCCCTCCTCCGTGCCATCGAACGACCAGTGCAGGCAGGTGAGTCCCGCTGGCAGCGATTGCAGGAACTCCTCCGGACGGAGTTTGACCGGGTGGAGCCGGCCGATGAAGTCGCCTTGGAAGGCTTGGTTTCTGACGAGCGGTTTCTCCTGAACGCGCGGGCCCAAAGTCCGGGCAAGCACCTTGCCCTTGAAGCAATGGACCTCATCGGGAGCGTCGTCCGAAGCGATGACTCCGAACTCGGTGCCCAGGTCGGTGATCTCAAGTTCGTGGGTCACGACATGGAATCCGCGTCCCTTTTCCTCCACCTGAAACCAGGCACTGCCGCGTGCGAGGAACACCCGCTTGTCACCACGGACAGCGAGCGTAGCCGGCCCGCGAACGATCCCGGTGACTCCGCAGGCGAGGGTGAGTTCGGCGTTACCGCGCTCCAAGTCCAGCGTGGAGCCCACGCCGAGCGCTCCCGGTGCGGGCTTTTCAGCCGTCCGGCCCGTGTTGTGGGTGACGGTGAAAACACTGCCCTCGGAGGTCCGGAATGCGGCTGTTGGCGGCACGGCAGGACTGAGAATAAGGCGGAGCGAGACCACGAGGATGATCACGGCCGCCGTCGCGAGCAGCGCGGTGTGCCTGAGAATCCGCTGTTGCTGCGCGGAGCGAATCAGAGAACCGAGCCCCTGCCGGCGATCACTCCCGGCGCGCCGGAAGGATAGCGCCTGATGGAGGCTCGCATATCCGTAGAAGCGTTTTCGAAGCTCCGGGTTTCCGATCAGTTCCTCCTGCAAGCGCTCGAAATCCCCCTCCTCGATTTCGTCATCAAAAAGCCGCTGGATCAAAATCTCCTGCTCGCGCCTATTCATGCACTTCGTTCCTCCTGGAGAAGCCCCTTCTCAATGCAGGCCCGCAGCGCCGCGCGCACCCGGAAAAGCGTGACCGAGAGCGAGGCGGCGCTTCGTCCGACCCGGCGGCCGTATTCCTCCAGCCCGCCCTCCTCCTGGTAGCGGAAGCGGACCAGTTCCCGATCAACGGGCCGGAGCTTCTCAAGGCAGGTTTCCAGCCACTTGAGTCTGCTGTTCCCATCGCGAAATGCTGCCGGAGCCTCCGCCGAAATGATGTCCAGCAACTCGTCCCGGAACACCAGCCGGTTCGACGAACGCTTGTCCTTCTTGAGGTGCTTGAGGATGACGAATTTCGCCACCGTGAACGACCACGCAATGAAGTCGGTCCCCAGCTCGAATTTCTGCCGGTTCGTCCAGAGCGCCACATTCGTCTCCTGCAGCATGTCCGCCACATCCGGATGCCCCGGTGCCTTGGAAAGAATGAACGCCCACAGGTCCGCTTGATGGCGGGTCAGGAGGTTGACGAACTCGGACAAGCTGCTCGCCTCGCCCGCACCGCCCTCTCCCCCGCAACCTGTTCGTTCGGCTGATTTCATTCGCTCCCGTAACGACGATAGCCGCAGGCCCTCCGATCTTAACGGAAAAACGCCAGCATGCCGGGCACGGCATCACTTCCGGGCGGTTCTCGTCGCGGTGGGGCTGGAACGACTCACGCCCCGCGCATCAGCGAGATCTCGGCGAGGCTGATCATCGCCTTGAAGAGATCCTCCCGCGGCGCGGTTTTCAGCGTTTCCACGGAAATGGCGCGATCGAGCGTGAAGCGACCGGAGCGGATGCGGCGCAACGCGCTGAGGTGCGCACCGCAGCCGAGCTTCGCCCCGATGTCATGGGCGTAGGTACGGACGTAGAAGCCCTTCGAGCAATCGACGGAGAAATCCACCTCCGGCAGCGCGATACGGCGGATGTCGTATTTGGTGACGTAAACCGGCCGCGGCTGGCGCTCCACTTCCTGGCCCTTGCGCGCCAGCTTGTAGAGCGGCACGCCGTCCTTCTTGATCGCGGAAACCATCGGCGGGATCTGCTCGAAATCGCCGGTGAATTCACCAAACGCCGCATCAAGCTGCTCGCGCGTGAACTCCGGCACGTCCTTCTCCTCCAACACCTCGCCCTGGCGGTCCTGAGTGGAGGTGGTCGCGCCAAGCGTCAGCGTGCCCTCGTACTCCTTGTCCTCGCTCATCAGCAGGTCCTGGATCTTGGTCGCGCGCTCCACCACCAGCATCAGCAGGCCGGTGGCCATGGGATCGAGCGTGCCGCAGTGGCCGATCTTCTTGGTGCCCAGCGAGCGGCGGGCGATCGCCACCACGTCGTGCGAGGTCATGTCCGGGGCTTTGTCCACCACCAGCACGCCGGAGGGAACATTCGAAACTGCAGGATTGGGTCGGCTCATTCGTGGGAAAAAATCAGTTTTCGATCGCGGCAAGCTCGGCGTCCACCGCTGCGAGCACCTTGGCTTTGGCCTCGTCCATCGGCCCGGGCATGCGGATCCCGGCCGCCAGCGAGTGCCCTCCTCCACCGAACTGCATGCAGACTTTGCAGGCATCGACGCGGGCATCCTTGGAGCGCATGGAAACGCGGATCTTGCCGCCGGGCAGCTCTTCGAAAAAGAGGGCGACGATGACGCCCTGGATCGCGCGGATGATGTCGATGAGGCCCTCGCTGTTCTCCGGCTTCACACCGAGGCGGTGGACGGTTTCCTGATCGAGCTGCCAGTGCGCCACCCGGCCGCAGGCGCGGGTTTCCAGCGTATTCAGCAGCGCGCGCATCAGCTCGACGCGGCGCATCGGATGGTTGTCGTAGATCAGGGAGTTGATTTTCCCGACCTGGGTGCCGCGGCGGACGAGATCGGCGGCCATTTCATAGGTGGCGACGGTGGTCCCGCTGTATTGCCAGGAGCCGGTGTCGGTGGAAACGGCCACGTAGATCGCATCGCGGGTCTCGGCCGGCATCGGCAGGCCGAGCGCAAGAATCAGGTCGTAAAGGATCTGGCCGGTCGCAGGGCTTGAGGAGTCGATGAGGTTCAGATCGCCGTAGCCGGGATTCGACTTGTGGTGGTCGATGTTGATCCAGCGCTGGCAGCCGGACACCGCGGCAAGCGCGTGGTCGCCGAGGCGCGGCTGCGTGGCGGTGTCGAGGGCGATGACCACATCGACCTCGATCGGCTCGGCCGGAGGAGTCTCGATCAGTTCGGCACCCGCCATTAAAGCGAGGTTGTCGGGCAGCCCGTCCTCATTGATCAGCCGGACGGATTTCCCCGCGGCCTTAAGTGCGAAACCGAGCGCGATCTGCGAGCCGATCGCATCGCCGTCCGGACGGACGTGGCTGAGCAGGGCGAAGGATTCGAACTCGTTCAACCAGGCACCGATTTCTTGAATGACGGGATGTTCGCTCATGATCGCGGGGCCCCCGGGCTGCGGGGGCCGCGGATTCTCCCGATCCCCCCTCGTCGGGCAAGGACAAACCGACGAAGGATGGGTGGCCGAAGTGCCCCTCCGCCAGGGGCCGTGGAGAAAGGCCCGGGCTTTTGCGCGGCTTCTCCAGATCAAATTGGCTTCTCCCATCGCTGTTTGAAGACCAGACTGCCAGCCGTCCACCCTGATGTGATTCAACCCATGCGCACCCTGCTCCTTTTTTCCGCCTTCCTCACCCTCGCCCTGTCCGCCGCCGCTCCTCCCGATAAAGGAACGACCCCCGAAGAGGACATCGCATCGGCCGAATCCCGGAAACAGGAGCCGGTCACCCGGGAGGCCTCGGTCATGATCGCGGGCACCGAGGTGGACTACACGGTCACCACGGCGAAACTCACCCTGAAGAAGGACGACGGCACCCCGCGCGCCGATATTTTCCATGTCTCCTACCTGCGGAAGGGAGTCACCGACTTCAAGAAGCGCCCCGTGCTGTTCGCGTTCAATGGCGGGCCGGGCTCCTCCTCGGTGTGGCTTCATCTCGGCATCCTCGGTCCCTACCGGGTCGAGGTTCCGGGGGATGGCACCACCGCCCCGAAACCTCCGGCCCGGGTGGTGCCGAATGAATTCAGCCTGCTTGACGTCACCGACCTGGTCTTCGTCGACCCGGTTTCCACCGGATACAGCCGGACGGAGAAGGACGTGAAGGACAAGGAGTTCCATGGCGTGCAGCAGGACATCGAAGCCGTCGGCGACTTCATCCGCCGCTGGATCACGGAGAACGACCGCTGGGATTCGCCGAAGTACCTGTTGGGCGAATCCTACGGCGGAGTCCGCGTGGCGGGGCTCTCGGAGCATCTGCAATCCCGCTACGGCATGACCCTCAACGGCACGATCCTGCTCTCCTCGCTGTTGGACTTCCGCACGCTCGTCGCCGGCCAGGACGACCCCTTGAGCTATCAGGTCTTTCTCCCCGGCTATACAGCCACCGCCCACTACCACGGGAAAATCCAGGGCGACCGTGATGAACTTGTCGCCCGCGCCGAGCAGTTCGCTTTCGGCGATTACGCGCTTGCGTTCTACCAAGGCAACAAGCTCGCGCCCGAAAGGCTGAAGGAACTTGCCGCAACCATGTCCGCCCTGACCGGCATCGACGCCGGATTGCTGGAATCCCTCCAGCTCCGTCTCGACCCCTCGCGCTTCCGCGCCGAGCTGCTGGCCGAAGAGGACCAGGTGGTCGGCCGTTTCGATTCCCGCGTCGCGTGGCCGACTTCACTACGGGAAATGCCGTACCCCGAGTACGACCCGTCCTACTCGCTCGCCCTCGGTGCTTATTCCACGGCCATGCTCGGCTACCTCAGCGAGCAGCTCGGGTGGAAGGAGGACTCGCCCTACGAAATTCTCACCGGGAAGGTGCAGCCATGGGACATGGGCCGCGGCAACAGCTACGTGAACATGTCCGACGAACTGGCCACCGCGATGCGCGACAACCCGCACCTCCGCGTGCTGGTGATGGAGGCCTACTGCGACCTCGCCACACCTTTCGCCGGCATCGAATATTCACTCCGCCAGTTGACCCCTGCGCCCGCCAGCATGCTCTCGCGCATCCAGCGCGTCCACTACGAGGCCGGTCACATGTTCTACCTCAATCCGCCCGATCTTCAAAAAGCACGCAAGGATCTGGCCGAATTCCTTTCCGCACCATGACCCAGGAATCCCCACCACCGATGAATCCTCCGGCACAGGCACCCGTTCCCAATGAGGATGAACGCAACATGGCGATGCTCTGCCACCTGCTCGGCATCGTCGCCTCGTATACCATCGGGCTGGGCTTCGTCGGTCCGCTCATCATCTGGGTGTTGAAGAAAGACAGCTCGGTCTTCGTCGATTTTCATGGCAAGGAAGCCATCAACTTCCAGCTCAGCATGCTGATCTATCTCGTCGCCCTCGGCAGCGTGACTTTCATCACCATGTTCTTCTTCGTCGGCATTCTTTTGATTCCGGTGATCATCGTCGTGGCGGTCCTCGCGCTGATCGCGGAAATCATCGCCTGCGTCGCCGCCTCGCGCGGCGAGTGGCACCGCTACCCCGCCTGCATCCGCTTTCTGCAGTGACTGGCGGCATGAGACGGTCTCATGCCTGACCCGCACTCAATTTCCTGAATCATTTGTGGAGATCGCCCTTTCTGGCAAGGCGCGCGCTTCCACGGCTGACGCAACTTGCCATGAAATACTCCCTGATTACCGCCCTTGCCATTGTGTCCGCCGCCCGCGCCGGATCACCCGAACCTGCCATGGTTTCCGAACCCGTGCAGCCGTGGATCAAGCCGACCCTCGATATCCGTGCCCGCTACGAGTACGGAGACGTCGACATCCCCGGCACCGACACCGCATCCGCCTTCACCATCCGCGAGCGCGTCGGCCTCGTGACCCGTGACTGGCATGGCTTCAGCGCGCTCGTCGAAGGCGAGTTCCTTCAGGCCATCGGCGATGACTACGACTCCGCCCCGACGCCTTTCGGTGTCCAAACGACCAATCCCAACCCGGCGAACCCGACGACCCAGATCTTCGATCCGGAAACCAACGAGCTCAATCAAGCCTACCTGCAATACAAGGGCTTCGACACCACCGTGAAGGCCGGCCGTCAGCGCATCGTCCTCAACAACGCCGCCTTCATCGGCAACGTCGGCTGGCGCCAGAACGAGCAGACCTACGATGCCTTTAGTATCAGCAATGCATCGATCGATGACCTGACCTTGTTCTACGCCTACGCCAACCGCGCGAACCGGATCTTCGGCTCCGACGCCACCGGCGCGCTGCGCAGCTTCGCGGGAGACATCCATCTGTTCAATGCCGCCTACACCGGCTTCGGCGACGTTTCGCTTACGGGCTACGCCTACTTGATGGACTTCGATGAGACCGCCGCCAACGCCGGCTATATCTCGAACAACACCTACGGCGCGATCGCCACCGCACCCGCCGGCCCGATCAAGCTCTACGGAGAGGTCGCCTTCCAGACGGATACCGACAGCTCGCCCGTCATGAAGCCGGACGAAGCGTGGTACGCCCACGTCAACGCCGCTTACAAGGCTGGCACGCACACCTTCACCCTCGGCTACGAATATCTCGACGCCGACTTCGTGACGCCGCTGGCCACCGTCCATGCCTTCAATGGTTTCGCCGACGCCTTCATCGGCCCGCGCATCGGCCTGGTGCGGAACCCCGGCCTGGCCGACATCTACCTGACCCACGCCACGCCGCTTCCGTTCTGGGGTATCAACTTCAACCAGACGTTGCATCTCTTCGGCGATAACAACTCCGACTTCGATTACGGCTGGGAATACGACGCGGTGCTGGCGAAGAAGTTCAACGAGAACTTCCTCGCGATCGCCAAGTTCGCCTACTACGACGCCCAAGGCCCGACCGCCGGCCCCATCGCCAATCTCGCGCCGTTTGACACCACCCGTTTCAGCATCGAGCTTAACTACACCTTCTGATTTTCCTCGCTTGGTTGCGCATCGGGCCCGGAGGAGCTTCCTTCGGGCCCATTTCATTTCCACCCACTTCCCGATCTTGATCCTGACCGACACACTCCACCGGCCGTTGCACGATCTCCGGATTTCCGTGACGGACCGCTGCAATTTCCGCTGCCGCTACTGCATGCCATCGGAGGAGTTCGGTCCGGGGCACGTGTTTCTCCCCCGGGAGGAAATCCTGAGTTTTGAGGAGATCGTCCGCCTCTCCCGCATCGCGGCCGACCTCGGCGTCCGCAAGCTCCGCCTCACCGGCGGCGAACCGCTGCTCCGGCGTGGCATTGCCGACCTCGTCGCCATGCTTGCCGCCATTGAGGGGATCGAGGAAATCGCCCTTACCACCAATGGCGTGCTGCTCGCCCACCACGCCGAAGCCCTCGCCCTCGCCGGCCTCTCGCGGGTCACCGTCAGCCTCGACGCGCTCGATCCCGTCGTTTTCGGCCGCATGAACGGCGTCGGCGCACGCGTCGACCGGGTCATCGCCGGCATCCACGCCGCCCGGACCTTCGGCCTTGGCGTCAAGGTCAACAGCGTCATCCAGCGCGGAGTCAATGAATCCGAGATCCTCCCCCTCGCCCGCTGGGCCAGGGAGCAGCAACTCACCCTGCGTTACATCGAGTTCATGGACGTGGGGGAAACCAACCACTGGAACGCTGGGCAGGTCGTCGAGGCCGCGGAGATCATTGCCACGATCGATCGCGAGTTCGCGCTCGACGTCCTTCCTCCCACCCATGCCGGGGAAACCGCAAAGCGCTGGGGTTTCGCCGACCGCCAGGGCGAGATCGGAGTCATCGCCTCCGTCAGCCAACCCTTTTGCCGCGATTGCTCGCGGCTCCGCCTTTCCGCCGACGGCCAGCTTTTCACCTGTCTCTTCGCCAGCCACGGCCACGACCTCCGCCCGCTGTTGCGCGGCGCGGCCGGAGACGATCTCATCCGGGCCACGCTCACCAGCCTCTGGCAGGCACGCGACGACCGCTATTCCGAGCTCCGCGGCCAGGTTCACGAACCCAAGGCTGAGATGAGTTATCTCGGGGGCTGAAAAGAGTGGCTTTTCAAACCCGACCCCCTCCTACGGATCGCCCAAAGCCTCGCCCACCATCGCCGCGATCCCGGCAAAAGTTTCCTCGATCAGGCTCATCGGCCGGTCCTTGTTCCAGAACACCGCCCACTCGCGCTCCATCGGCACGTCGCCGACGGTGATCGCCCTCAGGCTCCCCTCCTCAATCTCGCGGCGGGCCACCCACGGAGCGACGATGCCGACCCCGATGCCGATCTTGGACATTTCCTTGATCGCCTCCACATCGCCCAAGGCCAGCGGAGCCCTCAGCCGGACCCCCATGCCCGCGAAATGCCTCTCGACCAAACCGTAAGTCTTGGTCGCCTTCGCATAGATGATGAACTGCGTCTCCTCGATTTCCTCCACCGGGCGCTCGTCCGTGTCGCTCCACGGATGCATCGGCGGCACCACGAAGATCATCTTGTCGTGGAAGATCGTCCGCGATTCGACATCGACGTCGTCTCCCCGCATGCCGATGACCACGTCGAGATCATGGTCCAGCAGCTTCTCCTGGAGGGCGGCGGTGTCGCCCGCCTCGATCATCGGCTCGCAACGCGGGAAGCAGTCCCTGAACTCGCGCAGCACCGTGGGCAGCAGGAACTGGCACAGCGAGTGCGGCGCTCCGATCCGGATCCGGTTCTGACCCCAGCGCTTCATCCCATCCAGCTCGCGGCCGGCCTGCTCGAGTTCGCCGAGCACCCGCCGGCAACGATTGAGAAACACCTCGCCCTCCCCTGTCAGAGCCGTCCGTTTTCCAAGCCGCGTGAGCAGCTTGCAGCCGAGGCTGTCCTCCAGCGCCTTCATTGAGTGGCTGATGGCGGATTGTGTTAGAAAAAGCTTCTTCGCTGCGAGCGTGAAGCTCCCTTCGTCGGCGACAGCGACAAATGATCGAAGTTGGCGCAGGTCCGGTAACAGCTCACTCATGAAGGGCTCTCATGAAAATTTCTTCCCGAAAAGAGCATGAGGCATGCCAATGCCGAAGAAGTTGGCATTGATCAAGCTTTGCGAAGCGACATGCCGCCCGTTGACTCCCGCTCGCCGATCCGCCTCGGTTTCGTCCCCCTGAATGACTGCGCCCCCGTCGCCGTCGCCAAGGAACTCGGAATTTTCGAGCAATACGGTCTCAAGGTGCGGCTCTCGCGCCAGCCCGGCTGGGCCACCGTCCGCGACATGCTTCTCTATGGTGAGCTCGACGCCGCCCAGTCGATCGCCGGCCTCGCCTTCCACCTCGCCCTCGGGCTCAGCCGGCTGCGCCGCGAGGTCGCCGTCCCGTTGATCCTCAGCGCCCACGGAAATGCCATCACCCTTTCGAACGACATCCCCCACGACATCGTCGGCCACGGTGAAGGCCTCGCCGGATTCATCGCCCACCGTTGGAAGAGGAACCGGCCGCTCACCCTCGCTGCCGCCCACCGTTTTTCCTCCCACCACATCCTCATGCAGGCCTGGCTGCACCGCCATGGTCTCAAGGGCGGACGCGAGCTTGAGCTCGTATTTCTCCCCCCGCCCCTGATGCCCGGCCACCTCGCGGCGGGGCACATCGATGGCTTTTGTGTCGGCGAGCCTTGGAACTCGGAGGCCATTCTCAACGGGCACGGCTGGAGCCCGGTGACCTCCGCCGATCTCGCCACGGGCCACCCCGAAAAGATCCTCCTCATCGATGGCAACTTCGTCGGTGAGCGGCGCGACGACACCGTCGCCCTCGGGGCCGCCCTGCTCCACTCCTGCCGCATGTGCCAGGATCCCGATTTCCTCGATGAGATGGTGAGAATTCTCGCCATGCCCGCCTACACCGGCTGCTCGGAGAAAACCCTGCGCAACAGCCTCGGGCCGAGATTCAACTCCGGGCGCGGGATGCTCGATGGTTCCAACCTCCATCTCTTCTTCGGTGGCGACCTCAACTGCCCCAGTGCCGACAAGGCCTCATGGTTCCTCTCCGGCATGCGCAACACCGGTCTGCTGCCCGACAACATCACCGCCTCGTCGCTGACCCGCCTCTATCGCCAGGACCTTTTCCGCTCCTCCGAAAAGGCGATGATGCCCGCATGAACGGAACTCATCGGACGCATCGAGTTTCCTCTCTCATCATTCATGGTTGGAGCCCGCCTTGGCATGCCCCCCGCTGATGGAAACGAACTCCGAGCGTTTCCATGAGCACTCCATCCCAAGGCAAACTCAATCTCTTCGACTTCAAGGCACCGTCCATCCGGACACTCCACGTCACGTGGTTCGCCTTCTTCCTGACCTTCGTCCTGTGGTTCAGCCACGCGCCGATGAAGGACGCGATCACCACCGCCTTTGGCATGACCAATGCGCAGTGGAAAGCACTCCTCATTCTCAATGTCGCGCTCACCATCCCATCGCGGATTGTGATCGGCATCCTCGTGGATAAGTTCGGGCCGCGGTTGACCTACTCGCTTCTCCTCATGAGCGCGGGGGTGCTGTGCTCGTTCTTCGCTCTGGCACGGAGTTTCGAAATGCTGGCGCTCGCCCGGTTCCTCATGGGCTTCGTCGGCGCGGGTTTCGTGATCGGAATCCGGCTGGTGGGCGAGTGGTTTCCGGCACGCCAGGTCGGTCTGGCCGAGGGCGTCTACGGCGGATGGGGGAATTTCGGATCGGCCGCCGCGGCCATGATCCTTCCCTCGCTCGCGTTGGCCTTCGGCGGAGAAGACGGCTGGAGATATGCGCTGCTTTCCATCTCCGCCATCGCTTTCCTTTACGGCATCCTCTTCTACCGCGTCGCCCGCAACACACCCAAGGGTTCGACCTATTTCAAGCCAAAGAAGTCCGGCGGACTTGAGGTCTCCACGCGCCGCGATTTCGGGTTCCTGCTCGCCATGAACGTGCCGATGTTCCTCGCGCTCGGCGTGCTGGCGTGGAAACTCTCGCCCTCCGGCGTGAACCTCCTCCCGCAGCCGTTGGTTTACCTTCTCTATCTCGTTCTCGTCGTCCTCTTCGCCATCCAGACATGGCAGATCTGGCGGGTGAATGCGGACATGCTCAAGACCGGCGGAGTGCCCCAGCACCAGCGCTACTCGTTCCGGCAGGTCGCGATCCTCGACGTGAACTATTTCATCACCTTCGGCTCGGAGCTGGCGGTCGTCTCCATGCTTCCCGCCTTCTTCGCCGACACCTTCGGCCTCAGCCCCGTCACCGCCGGCCTGCTCGCCTCCGGCTTCGCCTTCATGAACCTCGCCGCCCGGCCGGGTGGCGGATGGATCTCCGACAAGTTCGGCCGCCGCAAGTCGATGCTGATCCTCCTCGCCGGCCTCGCCGTCGGCTATCTCCTCCTTTCGCGCATCGATTCCGGCTGGCCGGTCGCCCTCGCCGTGGTGGCCACCATGTGCTGCTCGTTCTTCGTTCAGGCGGGTGAGGGTGCCGTGTTCGCCATGGTGCCGCTCATCCAGCGCCGCATGACCGGCCAGATCGCCGGCATGGCCGGAGCTTATGGAAACGTCGGCGGCGTCACCTTTCTCACCATCTACTCGTTCGTCGATGCCTCCACCTTCTTCGTGATCATCGCCGCCTCATCCATCATCGGCTTCTTCGCCTCCTTCTTCCTCGCCGAACCCCAAGGCCACATCACCGAGGTCGCGGAAGACGGCTCGGTGCAGCTTATCGAAGTGGCGTGACCCGCCTCCGGTGAACAACCGCTCCACGTACCCCTCGCCATCCCCGGCCCACCCGGCTAGGGATGGCTTCGTGCATCTCAAGGGAAACATCGGTTTGGACAGCGGGCGGTTCACCCACCCCGGCCCGAAACCGGAGAACCAGGACTTCCTCGGCATGCGCGTGCCGGAAGACTCGCTGCTCGCCACCAAGGGCATCGCCGCCTGCATCGCCGATGGAGTTTCCGCCGCCTCCGCCGCCCGCGAGGCCGCCGAGACCTGCGTCCGCACCTTTCTCACCGACTACTTCGAAACGCCGGAATCCTGGCAGGTCAAAACCGCCGGGCAGCGCGTCCTGACCTCCATCAACCGCTGGCTCTTTTCGCAGGGACAGCGGCATTCGTCCGCGGAGAAGGGCTGCGTCACCACCTTCACCGCCGTCGTCCTCAAGTCCCACACCGCCCACATCTTCCACATCGGGGATTCCCGGCTCTATCGCCTGCGCGAGGGCGAGGTGGAGCAAGTGACCCGCGACCACTCCGCCCGCGTCTCCGCCGACACCTGCTACCTGACCCGCGCGATGGGAATCACGCTGAACCCGCGGATCGACTACCACACCCTTCCGCTCGCCGCCGGGGACCTACTGGTCCTCACCACCGATGGCATCCACGATTTCATCCCCCGCCCGGAGTTTCACGAGATCCTCCGCCAGGACGACTCCCCCCAGGAAATCGCCGACCGCCTCGGTGCCGCAGCCGCCGGCAGCAACGACAACCGCTCAGCTCTGGTTCTCCGCATCGATTCGCTTCCGGACGAGGATCAGGACGATGTCTTCCGGCAGCTTGCGCCGCTGCCGTTCCCCCCTCCACTGCTTCCGGGACAATCGATTGATGGCCTCCGCGTTGAAAAACTCGTCGCCGAATCGCCGCGCTCGCAGCTCTACCTCGTACACGACACGTTGGACGGCGACCGCCCGTTCGTCATCAAGACGCCCTCCGCGAACTTCGATGGCGATGCTTCCTACCTCGAGCGCTTCGCCTTTGAAGAATGGATCGGCCTGCGCACCGACAGCCCCCACCTCGTCAGAGCCGTCCGCCGTTCCCAGCCACGCCGGTTCCTCTATTACCTTCTCGAACCCGTCGATGGACCCAGCCTCGCCCAGTGGGTCCGCGATCATCCCCGGCCGCCCGTCCACCAGGTGATCCACCTCGTGAAAGGCATCGTCGCCGGAGTCCGCGCGCTCCACCGGCAGGACACCTTGCACCAGGATCTCAAGCCCGAGAACATCCTCATCGATTCGGACGGCACGGTGAAGATCATCGACTACGGCAGTTGCCGTATCGGCGGCATCGGGGAGATCGCCTCCCCGTTCCAGCGGGAAACCGCGCTCGGCACCGTCGATTTCTCCGCACCGGAATACCGCCTCGGCTCCAGCCCGACCTCGCGCTCCGACCTCTTCTCGATCGCCGCCATCACCTACCACCTCCTCACCGGCGGCGAGCACCCCTTCGGACCACAGTGGGAAAAGGCCCGCACGCTCCGCGAGTTTCACCAGCTCCGCTATATCAGCACCATCGTCCACAACCCGATGGTCCCCCTGTGGATGGACGCCACCCTCCGCAAGGCCCTTTCCATCCTCCCCGAGCATCGGCATGAATCGATGTCGGAGTTCGTCACCTACCTCCAGCAGCCTGATCCGTCGCTCGTCACGCCCGGACCGGTACCTCTCGCCCAGCGAAATCCCCTGCTTTTCTGGAAGCTCGTCGCCTTGTTCTTCTTCCTCGCCTGGGTAGCGAGCCTGCTCTTCTGAGACCCACAATGACCCATGGTCATCCGAATGGAGCAAGTCCATGGATCGCGCTCATATCAGAGCCGTTCCGGGACCGCGGCGCCACCTTCGACCAACCCCCATCCCCTTCATGTTGAGGAAGTTAGATCGCATGCGGCCGCTTCACCTTGAACATGAAAAGGAAGCAGTGGCGATCATACCATGAACCGGAGCCCGGGCATGCCAGGCGCTTATTGGGAGTTGATCCGCCAACTCCAACATCATGCAAATTCGTCACACCATCCTCCTCACCGCCCTCACCCTCGGCTCGCTCTCCGCGGAGCAGCTCGCCGTCGAAAAGGACGAGCTGAAGCTCGGCTTCATCAAGCTGACCGACTGCGCCCCGATCGTCATCGCCAAGGAAAAAGGCTTTTTTGAAGACGAGGGCCTCCAGGTCGAAGTCATCGCCCAGTCCAACTGGAAAGTCCTCCTCGACAACGTCATCACCGGCAACCTCGACGGTGCCCACATGCTTTCCGGTCAACCGATCGCCGCCACCATCGGCATCGGCACCGAAGCTCACGTGGTGACCCCGTTCACCATGGACCTCAACGGCAACGGCATCACCGTCTCCAACGCCGTCTGGGAGCAGATGCAGGAAAACGACCCCGACCTCGACACCGACGAACCGGAGCACCCGATCTCCGCCGATGCGCTCAAGCCGATCGCCGACGAACTCCTCGCCGAGGGCAAGAAGCTCCAGATGGGCATGGTCTTCCCGGTCTCCACCCACAACTACGAACTCCGCTACTGGCTCGCCGCCTCCGAGATCCATCCCGGATATTACTCCAAGACCGACCTCGCCGGCCGCACCGACGCCGAAGTCGAACTCTCCGTCACGCCCCCGCCGCAGATGCCCGCCACCCTCGAGGCCGGCACCATCTCCGGCTACTGCGTCGGCGAGCCGTGGAACCAGCAGGCCGTCGCCAAAGGCATCGGCGTCCCCGTCACCACGAACTACGACATCTGGAAAAACAATCCGGAGAAGGTTTTCGGCGTCACCAAGAAGTTCGCTGATGAAAATCCGAAGACCCTCATCGCCCTCACCAAAGCCCTGATCCGGGCGGGGAAATGGCTCGATGCCACGGAGGGCGACAAGCTCGTCAACCGCGAGGAAGCCTGCCGCATCCTCTCGCAGCCGAACTATGTGGGTGCCGACTTCGAGGTCATCAAGAACTCCATGACCGGCACTTTCATCTTCCAGAAGACGGACGTCCGCGACATGCCCGACTTCAATGTCTTCTTCAAACACGACTGCACCTACCCTTGGTATTCCGACGGCGTGTGGTTCCTCACCCAGATGCGCCGCTGGGGCCAGATCACCGAGCCCAAGCCCGCCTCCTGGTATCAGGAAATCGCGAAAAAGGTCTACCTCCCCGACGTCTACATGAAGGCCGCCGAGTCGCTGCTTGCCGAAGGCAACCTTGAGGAAAGCGAAATGCCGAAGACCGAGGATGGCTACAAGCCCATCACCACCGACTTCATCGATGGCAACGCGTTCGATGGCCATAAGCCCATCGAATACCTCAACTCCTTCAAAATCGGCATCAAGGACGACCCGTCCCTCGCCACCAAATAAGTCAACATCACCGTGGAGAGCGGGCACCCCTGTCCGCTCTCCTGCATTTCCCTTTCTCCTTTTCACCTTCCACCCGCTCCCCGCCCTCGGCGCCATTCTGTTATGAAATACAAGCTCCTCAAGGTCATCGATACCGCCGGCCTGAGCTTTCTCTCGCCGGTCGTCCGACTCGTCACCGGCGAGGAACCCCGGAAGCAGGTCAAGGACATCGCCCGCTTCATCGTGGTGCCGGTGCTCGCCTTCCTCGCCTTCCTCTGGCTGTGGGCGATGGTTGCGCCCAAGCACAAGACCAAGGCCGGTGAGGTTCCGACACCCTCCGTCGTCTGGGACGCGGGAAAGGGCGTCTGGCTCTTCCATCAACGCGAGACCGCCAAAGAAGACGGCTTCCTCCTCACCGGTACCGCCCGTGAGACGGAAATGAAGAACGCCACCGAGCGTCTGGCCGAGGTGGAGAAACTCGAAGTCCTGGCCAAAGAACAGCTCGCCGCCGCGCGCGAGTCCTCGAAGGAGCGTTTCGACGCAGCCGTCGCCCCGACCAAGAACGCCTACGACGCCAAGCGCGACGAATACCGCGACTTCCGCAAGAACAGCGCCACGGCCCTCAAGGCCGAGGCCGCCACCCTGGCCACCGCACCCGCCGAAGTCCGCATGGCCTTCCTGGCGAAGCTCCGTGAGAACGAGAGAACCGAGGCCGCGCTCAAAGCCGAGGTCGATGCCCTCAAAACGAAATACACCGCAGCTCAGGAACTCACCTTTCCCCAGGTGAAATCCGCTCTCCGCGCGTCCACCCTGCTCGGTGAGGAAAAGCAGTTCCTCACGAAATACATCGACATGCTCGGTGACAACTCCCGCGAGGTGAAGTTCCACGCCGCCAAGGACAAGCTCGCCCAAACCCGGAAACAGTTCCTCACCGCCACCGATGGCGATCTTTACAAGCTCGGCACCGGCATCATCAAGAACGAGGACTTCCTCCAGACCACCGCAAGCTCCCAATACGCCAAGCCCTGGACCCTGCCCAAGCAGATCATCCGCTCGCTGTTCTGCGTCTTCGCCGGCTTCCTCATCGCCTCCGCCATCGCCATTCCCATCGGCATCCTGTGCGGACTCTCCCCCACCTTCATGGCGGCCGTCACCCCCTTCATCGCCCTCTTCAAGCCCGTCTCACCCCTCGTCTGGCTACCCATCGTCATGATCATCGTCGGGGGCTTCATGCCCGATCCCGAAAACCACTGGCTGGTCACCGCCCTCGGCAAGGTCCCGGTCATCAAGGACTACAGCATCGACCCGATGTTCATCTCCTCCGCCATCACCGTCGCCCTCTGCTCACTGTGGGCCACCTTGGTCAATACCGCGCTCGGCGTCGGTTCGATCGACAAGGACCACCTGAACGTCGCCCGCGTCCTGCGCCTCGGATTCACTTCGCGGCTGGTGAAGATCATCATCCCCACCGCCCTGCCGCTCATCTTCGCCGGCCTCCGCATCTCGCTCGGCGTCGGCTGGATGGTCCTCGTCGCCGCCGAGATCCTTTCCACCTCCGAAGGCATCGGGAAATTCGTCAACGACATGTATACCAACGGATCGTCGCAGTCCTTCGCCCAGATGTTCGTGGTGGTCTTCATCGTCGGCTTCATCGGCATGCTGCTGGACCGGATCATGGTCTTCCTCCAGCGCCTTGTCTCCTTCGACACCGCCCCCGCCCTCTGAACGAAGCGGCGATGATGGAACCGGCATCATCTACCATGAACACCGTATCTTTCCCCAAAAGCATGCCTTTTCTCGAACTTGACCAAGTGTCCATCGGTTTCGGCCCGGAGAACACGCGGGTCGATGTCCTCAAGGACGTCAACCTCTCCGTCGCCGAGAACGAATTCGTCGCCGTCATCGGCTTTTCCGGTGCCGGAAAATCGACGCTCGTCTCACTCCTCGCCGGCCTGGAACGCCCCACCGCCGGCGAAGTCCGGATGGCTGGCGAAAGGATCACCCACCCCGGACCCCGGCGCGGTGTGATGTTCCAGTCCTACTCGCTGCTGCCCTGGCTGACCGTTTACGGAAACATCCAGCTCGCCGTGAAGCAGGTCTTTCCCGGTAAATCCAAGGCCGAGGTGAAGGAACACGTCGAGCGCTACATCGAGATGGTCCACCTCACCCCGGCCCGCGACAAGCGGCCGCACGAACTCTCCGGCGGCATGCGCCAGCGGGTTTCCCTGGCACGCACGCTGTCCATGCAGCCCGAGGTCCTGCTGCTCGACGAACCCCTTTCCGCGCTCGACGCCCTCACCCGCTCCGTCCTCCAGGACGAGATTCTCCAGATCTGGGAGCAGGAGAAGAAGACCGTCGTCCTCATCACCAACGACGTGGATGAGGCCATCCTCATGGCCGACCGGATCATCCCGCTCACCATGGGGCCCGAGGCCACCCTCGCCGACGCCTTTCCCATCACCCTCCAGCGCCCGCGCGATCGCCGCACCTTGACCGACGATCCCGAATACCAGCGCCTCAAGGCCGACATCACCTCCTACCTCGTCGGCCTCAACAAGGAGGCCCGAGCTCTCCGCGGCAACAACATCCTCACCATGCCCGAGGTCGCCCCACGCGACTTCAAGGCCCCGTCCAAAATCCGCGGCCTCCGGTGGAAGAACACCGCGTGAAGCCCATGCCCATCCATGCGCTCCCTGCCTCCACCACTTCGCTACTTCGCGGGTCTGCGGACTCCGCGCCTGGTGCTCTGGTGCTACCTGGTCTGGTACCTCGTCACCGTCGCCCACGAGTTCTCCCCCAGCCCGCGGCTGTGGATGAACTCGCTGGGCATCAGCGGCGTCATCGGGCTGGCGCTGCTGCTGAGTGTCAGCTCCTCCGGCCGGGACTCATGGCAAACGTTCCGGCTCTTCCTGATGCCATTCTGCGTTTCCAGTTTCTCCGGCCTCATCAAGGACCGGGGCTACTTCCTCATTTTCCCGCCCGATGTGGCCCAGCTTCTTCTGACCACCGGCACCTGCGCCGGCTTCGTCCTCGTCGTCGCCCTTCTCAAGTGGCTCTCCACCGCGTCGGCCACCGTCACCGCTAAATCCTGATTCCCATGCGTTCCGTCGAAATCTTCAATCTCGCCAAGTTCTACCCCAACCCCTACGGCGAACCGTTCAAGGCCGTCGTCGATTTCAATCTGAACATCGAGCAGGGCGAATTCGTCGGCCTCATCGGCCACTCCGGCTGCGGCAAGTCCACCGTTCTTACCATGCTCGCCGGCCTCAATGAGATCTCCGATGGCGGCATCGTGGTCAACGGCCGGGAAATCGACGGCGCCGGTCCCGACCGCGCCGTGGTCTTCCAATCGCCCTGCCTCATGCCCTGGCTCACCGCCTATGGCAACGTGATGCTGGGCGTGAAAAACGTCTACCCGCATGCCACCAAGGCCGAGCGCAAGCAGATCGTCGAATACGCGCTTTCATCCGTCGGCCTCGCCGACTCGATGAAGAAATACCCGCGCGAAATGTCCGGCGGCATGCAGCAGCGCGTCGGCATCGCCCGCGCGATCGCCCTGAAACCGAAGCTCCTCCTCCTCGACGAGCCCTTCGGCCGCCTCGACTCCCTCACCCGCATGGAACTCCAGGACGTCATGCTCGACATCCTCAACCGCGAGAAGATCACCACCGTTCTCGTCTCCCACGACGTCGATGAGGTCGTCTTCCTCTGCGATCGCGTCGTGATGATGACCAACGGTCCGTCCGCGACCATCGGCGAGATCCTCCGCATCGATTTCGACCGCCCACGCGACCGCGCCACCATGCTCCACGACCCGCTCTACTTCCGCTGCCTCGATCACCTCGTCTCCTTCCTCACCGAGCGCGCCCACCTCCGCACCGAGCCCCGCATCCACGATTCCAACAGCCTCCTCACCTTTCTCGGCCGCAAGCTCGAATCTGCCGAAGAACTCTCCCAAGCCGTCGCCTGACCAAAGAAGGAGGCCCCACCTACCAGTGGCATGACCGTCTCGGTCATGAACGCGGAAGCCCGCCTCACCCCGCTCTCGCCCGCCCTTCTTCCAGCCCTTCTCTTCTCCTTTCACAACCAGGACCGCCGACAAGTCGGGGCACGCGGCCCCACATCATCATCCCGCTCATCCACCCGGCACCCATCCATGAATCCTGCTCATCCAGAGCGTGATGCCCTTTCCCCTCCGACCCCCACCCTACCTCCCCTCATCGCATGCCAACTGCTTGAAACCCGACCGAGCAACCCGACTTCATCATGCGACTGATCAGCGAAACCACCGGCTTCTCCGACGAGCAGACCGTTTTCCTCAAAGCCTTCATTTCCGGCCTCCAACAAGGTCGTGATCTGCCCCACCTCGGCCAGGACGGGGAAGGCCGCTTCACCCATGAGGAAGAGCAAAGCGTCTACGGCACGCCCATCGACGATCTCTGCAAGGAAGAGCGGATCAAGTATGAGAAGAACGGCCTCGACTGCTACGACGAGATCCTCGCCAACGCGCTCGAGAACAAGTTTCCCGACGCCGAGGATGTCTTCCGTTACAAGTTCCACGGCCTCTTCTACGTCGCTCCGGCCCAGGACAGCTTCATGCTCCGCTGCCGCATCGCCGGCGGCGCGCTGAGCACCTACCAGTTCCGCGGCCTCGCCGAGATCGCGCAGGACTGGGGCCCCGGTCACGCCGACCTGACCACCCGCGCCAACGTCCAGATCCGCGAAATCGAGCCGAAGAACTGCCCCTCGGTTCTGATGAAGCTCGCCGACCTCGGTCTCACCTCGCAGGGCTCAGGTGCCGATAACGTCCGCAACGTCACCGCCACCCCGACCACCGGCTTCGACCCCACCGAGTTGATCGACGTGCTGCCCTACGCCCGCGCGATGCATCACTACATCCTCAAAAACCGCGACCTCTACGGTCTGCCGCGGAAGTTCAACATTTCCTACGACTCCGGCGGCTGCGTCTCCGTCTGCGCCGACACCAACGACATCGGCTTCTACGCCGTCCGCGTCGGCGAGAACGACCGCGGCATCGAGCCCGGCGTGTACTTCCGCATGCAGCTCTGCGGTATCACCGGCCATCAGCAGTTCGCCTCCGATTGCGGCGTGCTCCTCACCCCGGCCGAAACCATTCCGGTCGCCGCCGCTCTCATCCGCATGTTCATCGAGAACGGCGACCGCACCAACCGCAAGAAGGCCCGCCTGAAGTATCTCGTCGATGACTGGGGTTTCGAAAAAACCCTCGCCGAAACGCAGAAGAAGCTCGCCTTCGATCTCCGCTACTTCCCCGAGGAGCTTTGCGAAAAACCCGCCGCCAAGGACAAACAAGGCTACCTCGGCATCCACCCGCAGACCGATGGCAAAAACTACATCGGCATCTGCACCCCCGTCGGCCGCATGAGCGTTTCACAAATGCTCGCCCTCGCCGACATCGCCGACGAATTCGGCCGCAGCGAGATCCGCCTGACCGTCTGGCAAAACCTCATCATCCCCGGCATTTCCGACGATCACCTCCAGGCCGCGCTCACCGCCATCCAGGCCACCGGCCTCGATTACCGGAACAACCCGATCACCGGCGGCATCATCGCCTGCACCGGCAGCCGCGGCTGCAAATACGCCGCCTCCGATACCAAGGGCGACGCCGTCGCTCTCGGCCAGCACATCGCCTCGAAGATGATCCTCGACCTCCCCATCAACCTCCACCTCACCGGCTGCCACCACTCCTGCGCCCAGCACTACATCGGCGATATCGGCATGATGGGCACCCGCGTGAAGATCGAAGATGGCTCCACTGTCGATGGCTACAACATCGTCCTCGGCGGCGGCGTCGATGACCAACAGTTCATCGGACGCGAAGTCTGGAAATCCGTGAAAGCCACGGAAATCAACGCCCTCGTCGAGCAACTTCTCTGCGCCTACCTCGCCCAGCGCACCGAGGGCGAAACCTTCGCTGACTTCACCCGCCGCCTCTCCGTCGAAGAACTCCAGTCCCTCGTGGACCAGTCGAAGCTCGCCGCCGCTTAAGAGAGCACCCCGCCGTCGCGCACTCGGTCCTGAAAACTGCACACTGAAAACTCGCAAACTTTCTTGGTCACCACCCTCCAACCTTCACCCCCGGAGAAACCGCCGCTTCCCAAAGCCAGCGAGCTCCGCACCCTGATCGACGACCTCCTCGCCGAGCAAGGCACGCTTCAGACCCCCGTCGCCCGCTTCGCCGAGATCCACGATCGCCAGCCCGACCTCGCCGAGCACTACCGCAATCTCATCCCGCTCTCCAAGCCCGGCCCGGGTGAGCAATACGCCTTCGAGGTTTCCCTCGACCGCTGCACCGGCTGCAAGGCCTGCGTTTCCGCCTGCCACAATCTCAACGGCCTCGACGACCATGAAGTCTGGCGCGACACCGGCACTCTCGTCGGCGGGAGCGTCGCCCCCGGCTGGCAGCAGACCGTTACCACCGCCTGCCACCACTGCGAGGATCCGGGCTGCCTCAACGGCTGCCCCGTCGGCGCCTACGAAAAGGACACGGACACCGGCATCGTCCGCCACCTCGACGACCAATGCATCGGCTGCTCCTACTGCATCCTCAAGTGCCCCTTCGACGTCCCGAAGTATTCCAAGAAGCGTGGCATCGTCCGCAAGTGCGACATGTGCCACCAGCGCCTCGCCGAGGGCGAAGCGCCCGCCTGCGTCCAGGCCTGCCCCACCGAGGCCATCCGCATCGTCAAGGTCGAGACCGGCAGGGCCGAGCGGCCCGCCCGGCCGACTCGTTTCGCTCCGCCGCCCCCCTTCCTCACCGGTGCGCCGGACCCAGCCCTCACCCTTCCCACCACCCGCTACGTCGGCCGCAAGGTCCCCGAGACCGCCCACGCCGCCGACCGCGACCAGCTCGTCCCCCAGCACGCCCACTGGCCGCTGGTCTTCATGCTCGTCCTCACCCAAGCCGGCATCGGCCTCTTGGGGAGCGCCAGCTTCAGCTTCATGGGGAGCGCCGGCGTCCCGCCGGCTTCGTCCGGCATCCTGCCGGGCGTCTTCCCCATCATCCTCGGAGCCATCCTGTTCAACCTCGGCATGGTCGCCGCCACCCTTCACCTCGGCCAGCCCCTCAAAGCCTGGCGTTTCTTCCTCGGTCTGCGCACCAGTTGGCTCTCCCGCGAAATCCTTGCGTTCTCCCTCTTCGCCCCCATCCCCGTCATCCTCGCGGCCCTTCCCTTTCTCCCCGACTTCCCGTTCAAGGACCAGCTCACACTTCTCGTGACTTACTCGGTGATTCCCGCCGGGATCATCGCCATCTTCACCAGCGTCATGATCTACGTCGATACCCATAGATCGCTGTGGCGACTGCCGCTGACCAGCGCACGTTTCTTTGGCACCACCCTTTCTTTTCTACTCGTCGGGCTCGCCGTCACCACCCCTGAGCTCCGCCTCTTCGCCACCTTCGCGATCCTTCTCAAGATGATCCCCGAAGCCCGGATCCTCAAACGTCCCACCGATCCCTCGAGCGACTGGCGAACCATTGCCAAATCGGTTCCCGAACGCGAAGTCTCCGCCTGGTCACCCGACCGGCATAGTGCCCGCCTCCAGCTCGGCCCACTCCGCCGCATCCTCAATGCCCGCGTCATCCTGGCGTTCGCCGCAGCCTTTGTCGTCCTCGCACAGCCGTGGATCGCCCTCCCCCTGCTACTCGTGTCCGAAATCCTCGAACGACAACTCTTCTTCCAGGCCGTCCAGGCCCCGAAGATGCCCGGCCACTTCGGCTCCGCACCATCGCATTGAGCCCTCCGAAGACGGGGAGCGCCGGCGTCCCGCCGGCATCGTCCGGCATCCTGCCGGACGTCTTCTCATGGTCGGCTCCCTCATCCCCGCCCCCCTCCTCGGCCCTCAGCATGCTCGCTGCCGGCTATCACCGGCGCGATCTCTTGGAGGTGGGACGCCCCCGTCCCACAACCCCGGCAGCCAGCCTCCACCTTCCAAGATCAGGACCGACCTTAGATCGGACCTCCTCCCGCGTCCCGCAAAGTGGATGGAATCGGAGGGCTGCAATCACTTTGCAACCTTCGGTTTTCGGGATCCACCCCAAGGCGATCAAGCAAGGGAGGGATCGCGGATGGATGTCAATCGACGCGAATCCCTGATGAAGGTCATGGAAAGAAGTTCTCCGTCAGATTTGATGGGAGCTGCGTGGATGGGCGGACTTTTCTCTCCGACACCGAGATACGGAGATGTAGTCCGTCACGATCCGGAAATACTCGCCACTCCCCTCCGCATGCCGGGTAGTGTGGGGTGAGGGTTCGAATCCGCCACCTGAGGAATATGCTTTCAAACCAGACCTACGGCATCTTCGATACGACCGCCGTGTTTGGTGGCAATAAGGCCAGCGGCGATCTCGGCAATCATGGCGGCGAAGATTTTGTAGCGAACGTAGAGTGGCGGCACCAGCGAGATCGAGCTCCGATTTAACTAGAAATGTTATCGTCGGTTGCCACGCACGACTAGCTAGCCTTTGGTTTTGATGATGACTTATCGATCAGTGTCTTGATCCCGGCATGAGCAGACGCCGGAAGCGAAGTCCCAAAGCACGTGTCCGGAGATGGCAGCGCTGCTCTGGTCCCAACGAACTTCGGCTGCCTGAATCGAGCCAAGTGGAACCCGTCCGTAAGAGCGACCGGAGGTGTCTTGAATTTCAACGAAACATGGCGTGTCACTGTGAACTCCCCAGAACATGATCGGCAACGGGATGTAGTGATAGGGGCGGCAGGAGATGATCGAGTAGTATCGCCCACTCGGATCAGGCTCTCTGGAGTGCTCAACCGTGCCGAAGAATAAGTATCCGGCGACCACGGCAAGGCCGAGCAACGTCGAAAGTGCAATTATTCTGCGGCGTCTCATTTTCTGGCTAACGTCTAGCTCATCCACGGCGGGGATGGAAGCCCGAACTCAAACTGGAGCGTTGCCCGCCATTGGAGGGGGCGCCTTGTTCGCCTCATTTTTCGGGAAGCGGCTTCACGGGTGGAGAACCAAATGGATCGCTGCTCTCTTCGGTCAACTCCACGTGCCTAGAAGCTATCTCAAAAGTGCGTTGAGCAGGATCATGGCGCAAGCGAGTTCCA